>CAXSGP010000006.1:0-85616 GCA_964236955.1 uncultured Oligoflexus sp.
GCGCACGTGGCAAGAAGCGCTTCAACTTTTGGCCTTCGTCTACGTAGACAAACTGAACAACTAAACGGTCAACATCTACTGTTGATGTGCTAGTTGCATTCGCCATCGCTGACTGAATTAACTTCGCCAACAACGGAGCGGTTTTCTTTTGAGTTGCCTTCAGCATATCGAGAGCCACGGAAACTGGCTTTCCTCTCACTAGATCTGTTACCAACCGCGCTTTGCGGGGTGTTACACGAATGTCCCTAAGGACAGCTTTATATGAACGTTCCAAGGCCTAGCTCCCTATCCGTTACTTCTTACCTTTTTTGTCTGAACCATGGCCGTAGTAGGTACGGGTAGGTGCAAACTCGCCCAACTTGTGGCCGACCATATTTTCTGAGACAAAAACCGGAACAAACTTCTTGCCATTGTGAACAAGGAAGTTCAGACCAACGAAGTCAGGAACTATAGTGGAGCGACGGCTCCACGTCTTGATTGGCTTCTTGTCTTTAAGTGCCACGTCAGCTTTCTTCATGAGATAGCTGTCCACAAAAGGGCCTTTTTTAACCGAACGAGCCATTGAACATACCTCCGTTTACTTGGCGTTTCTACGACGAATGATGTCTTTATCAGTTCGTTTGTTATGGCGAGTCTTGTGACCTTTAGTCGGTAGACCCCAAGGAGATACCGGGTGGCGACCACCAGAAGTACGACCTTCACCACCACCATGAGGGTGATCAACTGGGTTCATGACTACACCACGAACAGTTGGGCGAATACCTTTCCAACGGTTTCGACCAGCTTTACCGATAGAAACGTTGATATGATCAGCGTTCGATACCGAACCGATGGTAGCAAAGCACTCTTCACGAACACGGCGCATCTCACCGCTCGGAAGCCGAAGCTGAGCATGACCATCTACACGGCCGACCAACTGAACAGAAGCGCCTGCGGAGCGAGCCATTTGGCCACCTTTGCCTGCCTTCAATTCGACATTGTGAACGGCTGTTCCAAGCGGAATGCTTTTCAGTGGCATCGCGTTACCGACTTTGACATCGACAACAGCCGCAGCGAGTACGGGATCACCTTTTTTCAAGCCGTTAGGGGCAAGAATATAGCGACGTTCGCCGTCAGCATAAAGGATACGGGCGATGAACGAAGTACGGTTGGGATCATACTCGATGTATTCAACCTTACCGGGAACATCGCGCTTCGAGCGTTTGAAGTCGATGATACGATAGTGTTGGCGTCCGCCCCCACCTTGGTGTCTGACCGTAATACGGCCGGTATTGTTACGGCCGCCTTGATTGCTTATAGACTCAAGGAGCAAACTATAAGGCTCAACTCGGTCAAGCACCGAATAATCAACAACGGATGCACCACGGCGTGATGGAGACGTTGGTTTGTAAAGCTTAACTGCCATGTTCGCGTTCTCCGTTATTGATCTTCAAAGATCGGGAGCTTCACACCCTCAGCCAAAGTCACGACCGCTTTTTTGGTCAGACTTGTCTGTGAGTACTTGGATCCGCGACGTTTAAATTTTCCGCGTTGGATGAGTGTTCTAACAGCTAGAACATCAATATTCCACATCGCCGAGATCGCTTTTCTCACGTCTGCTTTAGACGCTTCTTTGCGAATGATAAACGTGTACTTGTTTTCTTGTTCACGAACCTGGTTGCTTTTTTCAGTAAGCAAAGGTTTTACGATTACATAAAAAGGATTCATTTTATGCCTCCACGCCGATACGAGCGTTTAGAGCCTCAAGACCTTTTTCGCTGATAATCAGCGCTTCGTAACGAAGAAGGTCGACAACGTTGAATTCTGAAACTGCTATCGCTGTTGCGCCATGGATGTTGCGCGCAGAGCGGTAGAGGAATCCATCGCCAACTACATCAGCCAGTAGGGCCTTTGGAGCCTCGAGTGCTTTCAATGCCGTAACAACAGCTTTTGTTGAGTATGTGTCGAAGCCAAGGCTATCAACAACGATCAACTTGCCAGCAGCTACTTTGTCAGACAAAGCGATTTTCAAGGCAAGTGTTTTGACTTGCTTGTTTACTTTGAGACGGTAGTCACGGGGCTGTGGACCGTGCGACTGAGCGCCACCTGGATAGATGTTGGCGCGAGTCGAACCAGAACGGGCACCACCTGTACCTTTTTGTTTGTACGGCTTCTTACCGCCGCCGCTTACATACGAACGTGTTTTCGTTGCGTGTGTACCCTGGCGTTGGTTGGCAAGATGAGCCTTTACAACGTGGTGCAAAACGTGTTCGTTAAGCTCAACCTTGTAGATCGAATCGGGTAGATCGATCGTCTTTACTGCTTTACCTTGAATGTTCTTAACTTGTAGTTGCATTTAAACCATTCCCCCAGAACCCTTATTTTTTAGGCTCTTTGGCTTTCACTGAAGGTTTGACGATCACGAAACCGTTGCGAGATCCTGGTACGGAACCCTTAAGCGCAATAACATTCGCTTCAACGTCTACGTCTACGACTTTGAGATTTTGAATCGTCACTTGGTCGCAACCCATGTGGCCAGGAACTTCCTTGTTTTTGAATACGCGACCTGGGGTCGTACGCATTCCAAGAGAACCCGGTAAGCGACCGAAATGCGAACCGTGTGATCGGCGACCACCGGCGTGGTTCCATCGTGTGATAGCGCCCTCAAAGCCGTGGCCCTTGGTAATACCCGTGACGTCGACCGAAGAAACCTCTGCGTAAAGGGAAACGTTGATGGAGCTGCCAATTTGCAAACCATCAACTGGGCCTTCGGTGCGGAATTCTTTAAAGCGACTGAAGCTCTCAGAAACTCCAACTTTGCGAAGACGACTCACGTCGGGCTTCGTCAATTTGCGTTCTGCTTTTTCGTAGTAACCTAATTGGATGCCGTGGTAACCATCGCGTTCTGGCGTCAGAAGCTTAGTAACCTTTTGGCCTTCGATCTTCAGCAGGGTTACTGGGATCATTTGCCCTTCAGCATCCAAAACTCGGGTCATACCCACTTTTTTTGCGATTAGTCCGTGAATTGTCATGACTTATATTCAACCTGTCGTTGAGTGATTCGGTTCCCAAAGGCGACTGTTCAGAACGACGACTCTTCGGCGCCTGCTGCTTAGTAAAGCTTGATTTCTACATCAACGCCTGCAGCAAGATCGAGCTTCATTAGAGCGTCAATCGTTTGAGCTTTCGCATCCATGATGTCGAGTACTCGCTTGTGAGTTCTGATTTCGAACTGCTCTCGGGACTTCTTGTCTACGTGTGGACTGCGCAGCACTGTGTAGCGATTGATAGAGGTTGGCAATGGGATTGGCCCAGCTACTCTTGCTCCGGTTCGCTTTGCTCGCTCGACGATCTCAACTGCAGATTGATCTAGCAATCGGTGATCGTAACCTTTAAGACGGATTCTGATGTTTTGACTGCTCATACTTCCCAAACCTAGTCAATTTGATTAGGATGACGATTAAACGAGGCAAGTCGGACTTAGGCAGACTTTTGCGGTGGCATGGGCTTGCTTTGATGCAGGCTTACCTCATTTGTGGAGGCCAACTTATAGACCCGGGCCGACTTGGTGTCAATATATTTCCTGATTATGAGACGACTTTTCTTTCTCATTGGTTTTCGTATTTTATCAGCTTCACCCGTCGCCTCTTCTTAGGCAGAGTTTCTGAGGCAGGGTTTGCATCGTTTCACGCCTCACACTTGGTTATTTAGTCATACTCATTTTTCGCAGGGGGCAGGGTTTGCATCGTTTCACGCCTCACACTTGGTTATTTAGTCATACTCATTTTTCGCAGGGGGCAGGGTTTGCAAGCATTCAAAAGCCAGTCTCTTTTTGCGTGTATTTGGTTTTTATCGACGGATCTCGCCTACGGTCGCTGCGTTCTTGAGGAAAACGAGACCTTAAAGGACATTAAAAGCGCCTTCTGTAGCGTGAATAATTTTCATCTGTTTGGTTTGGGAGCAGAAAGCGAAGGGGCGACGGCCGCCGCCGCTTCGGTAATCGACACGGACACGTCTTATTTTTTATGGCGCAAAGTTTCCCTGCATTTTAAAGGATACGTCAAAGGCTACTATCAAAAGCAGAAGACGGGTGCTGCTGAAACTGGCTTTGACAGAAGTACCGATCAAGGCTTTATTCATTTCGGTCATAAGCTAGAAGACCCAGTTCAGCTCTCGATCGGCCGATTACCCTTGCCGTTTGGCCTTCATCACGAGATTTTGCCCTACGAACTGCCCCAGCGAACGGAAGGGTTTTGGGACAGGAGTGTAAATGGGGCGGTGTTTCGATGGCGCCTTAAAAGCGACTTTACTCTGGACCTCGGAGGAACCAATAAGAATCCTGATAAACTTGCCGATAGGGAGTTTTCTGCCTTCACGCTGCGCGCGACCCAGCATCTTGACCTTCTCGGTGGCACCAAACTTATTGGCTCCTATCAAAACCATGGGGGCAGCACGGTCGGCAAAATGGGGCTGGCAACGATCGTCTTTTATAACGACGACGTCACCAGCCTCGAATGGGTGCGGGTGGCTGAGAATTGGCGAACACAGAGCTATCAGCAGCTTTTCCGCTTTGTCTACCAAAACCGCAGCGGTGACGATCTCTGGACCTTTGAATATGATGACTTAAGGCATGACTCATGGCGCATGGCCCTGTCGATAGGACGAAATCTGAGCCCGGACCTGGTCTTGGGTGGGGCACTCCAGTACGAGAGAGAACGCAACTACCGCCGCTCCAACTGGGTGGGTCTCATCAATCTCAACTATGCGCTTACCCTACAAACCCATCTTTTGAGAAATCTATGACGCGATATTGCTTTTTATGTGTCATGGCCTTGCTGTGGAGCCCCTACGGCCACTCCCAGATCAGTGGCTATCGGTCGACGATTTCGAAGGAATTTCGAAAGGACGAAACCAATCAGGCCCCTGGCTTTGAGATTTTGAATCGCAGCATTCAAAACCATGCGATCGCTAGCAGCCTCGCTTCTAACGCTGGCGAAATCAACCGCACCGTCGAATCCTTAATGGAAAGCCTTTTTTATTCTATTATGGACCAGACCGCGAGCCTTTCGGTGAGTGACACGCTCAGTGCGCGAGCCAGCTATGAACGTGAGGTTCAATCGACGGGCATCGGCACCTATGTTGTCTTTGATCGATTCCGGATCGGTCCAGAAATATTGAAAGGGCTTGGGAAGATCCGCGGCCTGCCGCTGACGTTTCGGGATCAAAATAAACTCTTTTTGACCAACGTCAGCTACCGCAGCGATGCCCAGCGCAAGGCTAACAGCCAGACACGCTCGGGATGGCGGGAACTTGCCAACAATTGGTTTGGCGGTCTACCCCTGCTAACCCGCATACTACCGCCCTCGTTCAACCCGGAAGAGCTCTACGATCCTATCTCTTACCTTGAGACACCCTTTTTGTTCCCCAAAAATTCCGATCAAGCGCTGGCAATGCCGCTTGGAACCGTGCGGAGCTACGGCCTTTCGGGATCAGCAGGCCTTGCCATCGATGTGGCTGGAAAGCCCCTTAAGCATCTTCAGGAATCGTTGAGCCTTGGTGATTTGGACTTTGGGATTCCAGTCGGTGGTTTTTTAGAAGGAGAGCATCAAATCAGTATCCTGCATACTCGTGAAAATGAAGTGTGGCTTGCCGTCTCGGAGATAAGGCAAGTGGGAGGAATCGTTGACATAAGTCTTGGAAAACGCTATCAGATCTTTCACAATCTGGTGAAATGGTGGACCGGATCGATCGCCACCATAGCTCCTATCGACTTTGAAATGGAGCGCTCGAAGATTTTACAAAAGGATGAACTCTATACCTTCGACCTTAGTAAAAAAGATGCTCGTGAGGCTTTAAATAAAGCTCTTAATGGGGACCTCTCCCTTGCCAAAAGCACCAGCATGCGCAGCGCTCAGGCGGATGAAAGCGGCGTGCATTTTCAGTTTCGCCGGATCAGTAATCGCGACGAAGACAGCGCCCGCAATGCCAGGAGTTTGTTTGTCCTGCAAAGTCAAAAGCGCAATCGCATCAACGATGGTGAAATCACACGGATCGATGACAGCGGGGAAATCGTCACACTTGAGGCGGAGCATGCCGTCCAGGATCGAGACTGGAACGTTTTGACGGGCGCTGAGACGGTTGATGTAAACTTTCGCTATGGTCTGCCAGTTCTTAAAAAAGTTCAAAACAATGAAACCTTTTACAAAGCAATGGACCTTCAAGAACCCAATTATCTGGTCGCCAACCTTCGGATCATCGATAGATTTCACGACAGCGGGGATTATGCGCGTTCCGTCGAGATGCTGAGACATTTTTCTCATCTGCCGCTCAATCAGGTGCCGGCCATTCCCCTCTATGCGAGCGATCTGGAGGATCGCTTTCGCCGTGAGCAGGCCTTTCAAAATCCAATGGATACAGCTTTTGAAAAAGATGTTCCTCCGACTCATTTGGGCCGCTTTGAAGCCTTTGCTCATGTCTATATCAATCAGGAGACTTTAAAGAACATTGGCCGCCTAGAACCGGCAGCGTTTTGGAGGGCCTATGCTCAGTCCTTTGGACTTGATGAGAAATATTGGGCCCGGCAAACGGAGTCAAGGGGCTCGGCCTATTACTTGAACTGGTTAGGGTCATTTGCCTTGATGCCGTTAAGGCTTTTTAATATGAAGACCAGTTATTCCGACTATGTCTATGAGGGGCAAAGGATACGTGATGCTCTGGAAAAAATTTCGGCGGCAACTGAGCCCTCTGAGATTTTAAGCGCCTACCGCCAGCTTATGGACACCAATCATCCGGCCGAACTCTTAAATACCATCAGCGAACTCGCCCCGGTTGAACTCCCATCCGTCGTCGGTTTTACGACCTCGCCCGATGATAACAAGACCGATACGCCGGATATGAAATCAGCGAAAAAAGCCTTTGGAAAGCTGAATAATCGCAAGATTCAAACCAAAATTGCCTTGCCGACCTTAAAGAGGAATCAAAGCGCCGAGGAAAAGCTTGCCGCCTTTACTCCAGGTGGATATGTCGACGAATCGAATAGTCCGCAGCTTAGACAATTGACCCTGAGCGTGCGACAGGTGCCTCCGGACCCAAGTCCACGTTTAATTGCTTCCGTTGAAGTGACCGGCAATGACGCTCTGAAAGAAAAGCTACAGGGTTATATCCGGGTTGAAGAGAACGGACCCCTAACCCTTGGCCGTTTTGTGCTGAGCGAAGAGGTTAAACCTTTGAGGTTAATCAGTCAATCGAAGGCGAGCGCTGAAGACCGCCAGGTCTATGAGGTCGACCTCAACGGCCGCGATGGCCTGAGCAAGAGTGACTTTTTTGATTTGGCCCTAAAAGATAAGGGAGCCTTCGATCTCTATCTTAGCGTTTCCAATCAGGAAGACAATTGGGGTCAGGAACAAAGGCTGAGCTTTGATATCCAAAATGGATTGCTACGCGATTTTTGAAAGCTTTTCATTCCGTGAATTTTGGAAATAGCCCGAAAGTTTTAAGGTGCCAGGGCTCCTCAGTCGAGTCGGCTCTGAAAACTGAAGGAGCCATGGCACTTCCGCCTTGGCAAGCAGAGTGTCACCTTGGATACTTTTCTAGGGTCTGAGCACCGTTACTTACGGGATACCAAGATAACTGGTCAAGTCGGCATGGATTTTTGGGAAATTTGTGGGGTAAAACTCCTTGGTTTGATTATTTTGTTTACGCGTCTGGGAAAATAGGTTTTATTATGGTCCTCCAGTGTCCTTGGCCTTAGGTCTTTGGACAAAGGTTAAGCTTAATGACATTCGTGTTAGTAGGCCTGCGAATGGTGGGTATGGCGAAGTGGTTAACGCATCGGATTGTGATTCCGACATACGTGGGTTCGAAACCCATTACCCACCCCATTCTTCTTTTACACTAGTTCAAGTTTTCCATCTCCATCCCTAATGATTTACTGCATTAAATGCAGTCGTTCCTGTCATCCTCTCGCATAAACCAGGTCAATGGACAATCCACAGACATGCCTATGAGCCTTATAAAAACAAATCCAGTGAGGGGCGGATCGTCCTCTGCCCCTTATACCTGACCCATATTTACATTAAAAAATAAGACCTCCATATAGACCCAAAATCATCTGTTTTTTGGGACGTTCTTGCCACGAGCTTTGGAAATCTTTTTGATCAGGATCTGGTCTTTCCCAATTCTCATGACAAAGATTGTATTCTTGGGTTTCATTCCTTCGGACGGTAACTGGGCCAGGATCCACAAAACATTCCCATCCCATAAGAGAACAAAGATCCGAAAAAGCGGCTCCTAAGCACTCAATGCCATTGCCCAAACCCTAGACAATATCATCTCAGGCCGACAAAGAAATGATCACTGGCCCCCAATCCTACGCCTTGGAAACCGAGATTTGGTTTGGGCTTACGATGATTTTAGGAGCCTTGAACCATCCATCCGACAGAGGGCTCACAAGGCAATGCCCTAAAAATATAAACGAATGCACTTTTGTAAGCTCTGTGCTTTAGCAAACTTCGCCGACTCTTCCCCAGCCCAAGCCCGACTTCGCCCTCGATCATCTCTAGGTGGCGCAAAAATTGCTTGATGCTTCTTTAGAGTAAGTTCGAGAAATATCGATTCGATTCCTATCGCCCTCTGGAGCAATATCTTCAGCGCCAGCGCTTATCCTATGGATAAACCTTGAACAATGTTCTCATCCACCTCGCCCCAAGATTGGACCAAACATGGAATGGAAACTTCAATCCCCAGGCTTTGCTGCGCTGGCGTTTATAGGGCTTGCTCTACTCGGCACCCGATGTGCCGACAAAAAGACCGAATTTACCCCACCAACCGAAGCGGAGCTCGATACTTCGGACCATGATCTGTTGACCAAATCGGGCGAGCCTATTGCCGAGCCCGTGATTGAGGCTAATCAAAATCAAAGTATTGACCCGCCCGAAGCTGCACAAGCCGTCGATCCCAATCCCTGCAAGACGCGGTTTCCTATTCTCCTCGTGCATGGAGTGGCCCTTCGCGATGCCGTCCTTGGACAAAATTATTTTGGCCGCATTCCAAACCACTTAAAAAGTAAGTGTAAGGTTGATGTGTATCAAGGAGGGCAGGACGCCTTCTCTATCATAGATGTGAATGCCGATCAGCTGAAAGATCGCATCCTCTACCTGACCGATACGCTGGGCTATAAAAAGATCAACGTCATCGCGCATTCGAAAGGTGGCCTTGATATTCGCTTTATGTTCTATAAGTATAAGGGCCTGACTATAAACGGTCGTAGCTTGAATGATCGCGTGGCCTCATTCACAACTCTATCGACCCCCCATCGCGGTAGCGTTCTCGCCGATTATCTTTTGGAGCGATTTGATAAACTTTCCGAAAAACTTGTATTCATAGCCCTTGATATCTTCGGCTTTAGTCAAAAAGATTCCAAGGCTTCCAGCGCCGAACAGTCGATGACAGCGCTGTCGCCCAAAGTCATGGAAGAGTGGAATGCCAAGATGGGCGATCTTGCGCGCGGTATTCCCGATGTCTACTGCCAAAGTTGGGCGGCAAATATCTCGGGATATATTCAAGACCCAGCCCTTTGGACAACTTCTAAAATGATGGCTTCCGTGGGCACCAAGATAAATGACGGCGCCGTGGATGAACCCTCTGCTATCTATGGAAATTACCGGGGAGTGGTAGGCCACGGCATGTTTGGAGGGGTTTCTCACTTTGCTATAGTGGATAGGGCCTTAGGCATTGCACCGGGAATAACGCCAGGATTCAATGTCCTAACATTTTATACGGACATGCTTGCTGATCTTAAAGAAAAAGGTTTTTAAAGGCCGGCGATATTTTATAAAAAAAGACTTTGCCATAAGCAAAGTCTTTTTGATTGGGTCCTGATTTTCAAGTTAGGGCGTCAGCAGGATCTTGATGTCGGCCTTTTTTCTCTGCCCTTCAATCCAACGCGTCAGCAATCGCCCCATTTCTTCCTGCCGCAAGGCATTTTCGAGCTGTGGCTTTTGCTTTTTATATTCTTCACTGCCGGAAAACTCTTTCTTCTCGACATAAAAAATGAAATAGCCAAGCGGCGTTTCAATAGGCTTGGAATACTTGCCTTCGTCCAAATCCTTAACCGCACCTTGAAAGAGCGGAGCCAGGTCTTTCACATAAAGACTCGACATCAATCCACCCGTTTTCCGGGCTTCATCATTGTCGGAATAGATCTTAACGACCTGCTCGAAAGGCATTCCCCCTTCAAGTTCCTGATAGGCTTTATCAACAAGACTGCGCTTGCCTTCCTTGACCGAGGCGACGCTGTCGGGTGGCATGGAGATTTGGAGCTGACGGAGGATCAGCCTGACGTTTTCCGCGGCACTTCCGGAATTGCGAAGGTAGTAAAGCTGCACATCACGATCGGAGACCTTGACCTGCGGGACGATTTCACGACCCTGAAACTGATTCATAACCATCTGGGTTTTAAAATCTTCTTTGTATTGTTCGTACGTCATATTCTGTTCTGCCAAAGCCGAGTTCAACTGCTCCTTATTGAGATTGCGACCCTTCATAAAGCGCTCGATCTCTTCCTCCAAAGCCGCATCGGTAACTTCAATCTCCAACTCCTCAGCCTTTTGCAGGATCAACTTTTTATTGATCAAGTCCTGTATCGCCACCTGCAAAGGCGCATCGGTTTCCTTAGCAGGGTAGGGAGAGATCTCGATCAACTGGCCCTTTTCCACCTTCGCCTTAGCCTCGCTAAGGGTAATGGCCGAGCCATTGACCTCAGCCGCCAGGCGATCAATAAGCTCCGCAGCCTGTGCGGATTGGCTTAGTGTAAAGACTGATACCAATGTCAGGGATTTTAAAAGGCCCGTGAGCTTTTTATGGGAATGGTATTGAGCGCTGATTCTACCCATTTTTTATATTCCTCTTCCTGACGTTTGAGCGTCAGGTCTCTGGTAATTTTCGGTTTTGCCGCGTCGAAACTCAGGTCGATACGTGGCACCTTCTTTTCTAGCATAAGAATATGGAAACCATAAGTTGACTTTAGTATGCCCTGTATCGTTCCCGGCTGCATTTCAAATGCTATGTCAAATACGGAGGGCATATCACCCTTGGCAAAGGGCCCCAAGAGCCCACCTTTGGTGGCCTCAGGAGCAATCGACAGCTCGCGCGCAAGTTGGGCAAAGTTCTGGGGATTGACCCGAGCCCGCAGTTTTTTGGCATCCTCTTCGTCCGCAAGCAAAATCTGCCTGACAACGATCCGAGTCGGCTCCATAAATTCGGCCTTATGCTCGTCGTAATAGGCATGCACCTCAGCCTCGGACACAGCGATAGCAGCATTCACCCGATCGGTGACATACTGATTGAGAATGGCCTTCTCACAAAGCATAGCCTTGAGATGCTCCCTATCCTTTTCATTTTTGATCATTGCCGCAAGCCGGATGCTGGTATCCACCCATTCCTGAATACACGCGCTATAACGCGAGGGCTCCTTTAAGCTGAACTTGGCATCGGTTGAGACAAATTGATAAAGGAGTTTGCGTTCGATCAAATCGGCCAGGATCTTGTTGTAGAGTTCCAAATTGGTTTTTTTGCTGAGTTGATCCATGCCAGCGCTGGTCGTTTGATTCCCGCCATCCATAGGCTTGGACTCCGAAAAAGAACCGATTTCGGCAGCCGTCACCTGGGCCATATTGAGTTTGTATTCCCACTCCACCTCTTCGCGCGTTACCAAATAATCTCCAACATTGACTGAAAAATCAAGATCTTCCGCAGCAATTTCGTCGTTATCGCTACGCCAAAAAAAGGCGCCTGTGTGGTGAATTTTCCAAAAATAAACACCCAACAGAAAGCAGCCCACGAAGAGAAAGAAAAACAGCAAACGCTTCATGTTAAGCATAGGGCCTCAAGCAATCGTGAGAGGGATAAGCACCTCAATCAAGGTCTGCAGTGGATCCTCGAGCGCCTTGTCGCCAAGGTTTACCATCAACTTAAAGTCGGGGGTAAGACTCAGGATGCGGCTTTGCCGGGCACAAGCCATGCCGATCGATTGAATCTGAGCCGCCTTGAGCTGACCCATACGCAATTCAAAAAGGGTCGGCTTGAGCGCTTGGATCTGCTCGACCCGCAACTTGCGCAGAAGAACCTTGAGGGAAGCTACCTGGAAGAGATTATACGCCTCTTTAGGCAGATTGCCAAAGCGATCGATCGCTTCCCGCCGATATCGATCCACTTCTTCGGTTTCATTCGCTGTGAATAGATTCTTATAAAGAAGAAGCCGCTGTCGCTCCTGAGTAACATAGTCGGCGCTGAGCGAAGCCGACAACGGGATTTTAATCTCGGGGTCAATATCGGGCTCTCGCTCCTGGCCCCGCAGCGTCGCCATCTCTTTTTCCAGCATATCGAGATAAAGCTCATAGCCGATATCGTCCATATGCCCCGACTGCTGACCGCCAAGGATATTGCCGGTGCCGCGCAGCTCCATATCGTAGCTCGCGATCTGAAAGCCCACCCCAAGTTCCTGATGGGTTGCCAGGATTTCCAGGCGCCGCCGGGCATCTTCATTGCTGGCGAGGGGCGATTTCGTCAGGAAATAGGCATAGGATTGCCGCGTCGATCGTCCGACGCGACCCCGCATCTGATAGAGCTGGGCCAATCCAAAACGGTCGGCATCGTTGACGATGATGGTATTGACGTTAGGCATATCGATTCCCGACTCGATAATGGTCGTGCAGACCAATACGGAATACTTTTGCTGGATGAAGTCCACGATCGTCGTCTCAACCGTATTCTCCTTCATCTGCCCATGGGCTATGGTCATCGTCACTTCGGGCACAAGCGAGCGAAGGTAAGCCGACATTTCGAGAATATCCTGCACCCGATTGTGAACGAAAAAGATCTGGCCACCCCGTTGCACCTCCAGACGGATCGCCCGCTTCACCAGCTCGGCATCAAATTGAGCGATATAAGTCTTGATCGAAAGCCTTTCCATGGGTGCCGTGGCAATGATGGAAATATCCCTGAGCCCGACCAGCGACATGTGCAGGGATCTCGGGATCGGGGTGGCCGTGAGCGTGATGATGTCGCAGGCGGCCTTATAGGCCTTTAGCTTTTCTTTATGCGTCACCCCAAAACGCTGCTCTTCATCGACAATAAGGAGCCCCAAATTTTTGGGTTTCACGTCCCCCGATAGCAGACGATGGGTGCCTATCATAATGTCGATCGAACCCGAACTAAACCGCTCAAGACTGCTCTTTACCTTGTCCGCCCTGACAAAACGATTGGCGACTCCCACCTCGATGCCATAGGGCTTAAAGCGCTTGGCAAAGGTTTCGTAATGCTGGTAGCTGAGCAGAGTGGTGGGCGCAAGGACCATAATCTGAAAGCCATCCAGCACGACCCGCATTGCGGCCCGCAGCGCCACTTCGGTTTTGCCAAAACCCACATCACCACAGATCAGGCGATCCATTGGCAAATCACTGCTAAGATCGGCATTGACTTCATCGATAGCCTTTTGCTGATCATCTGTTTCGGTGTAGGGAAAATCCGCCTCAAACTGAAAATAGAGGTCACTCAAAGCGCTGTAGCCAGCCCGCTCGGCTAGCCGCCTTTGAGCATGAAGGCGCAGCAATTGATCGGCGATATCACGGATAGAACTTTTGGCGCGCGACTTTCTTTTTTGCCAGGATGGACTACGCAGCTTATCGAGCGCCGCATGATCGCCGGACTCGACAGCTGAGTATTTTTGCAAAAGGCCCAAGCGATAAACAGGCAGGTAAAGCTTATCCTGATCAGCATACTCAAGCACCAAAAAGTCGGTCGTGCTGCCACCGACCGCCATAGTCTTCATACCGAGGTATTTGCCGATGCCGTGATCGCTGTGTACCACGAGGGAGCCTGGAGTCAACTCCTGAAAGGAGCGAAAGGCATTCTTTGCATCTTTTTTTCGAGCCACAGCCGGAATAAAATGTTCGCCAAAAAAAATATGCTCAGGCAGCAGCAGAATGCCTTTGACCTCATCCCAGAGCAGGTTGGGCAAGCTGCCGATCATAAGTGTGATGGTTGGCTGCCGGACTGACTCGCGGAGCAGACGGCCCAGCCTTTGATCACTTTGATCAAAGGCCAAGTTATGATGCTGAAGCACACTGCGCAGGCGCAGAAGATGCTCCTCCTGCCGGACGAGTATGTATACCGAGTGGAGCCGCGCCGCATCCTCGAGATGTTTAATCCAAAGGGGAAGAGCACTCTTGTCGGTCGAGGCCGCTGGCAATCGCCATTGACTTGGCGGATGCAAACTCGTCTGCAGTTCGGGAAGGGCAGCTCGGCTTTGGTTGAGTCCAAACTCTACAAAATTTTTGGCAGACAGTTGCCTCTGCAGAAGTTTAGGATGTAAAAAGTGGGCACTCGTGCTTAGTACAATGCGTCTATGGAGCTTATCCTCCTCGTAGTCCTTTTCCCAGCGTTCAAAGGAATGTGTGTACTTAGCAAGGCAGGCGTCTATCGGTTCAAGAAAGATCAGACGATCACCATTTTCAAGAAAATCAAGTAGCGTGCTGTTCTTTTTGCGTAGAGCGGGCAGCAGGATAGGCATTTCTTTGAGAATATGACCGTCGGCAAAGGCATCAACCAGACCCTGTCGATCAGAAGGACTCACAGCCTCGGCCAGAAGAACATCATAGAGGCGCTGAGCATCCTGCCGCCGCTCCGTCAGAGGAAAAACTTCCTCCCAGTTGGAACTTATCCACAGCTCGTCGATCAGACCTGTGGACAGCTGAGTATCTACTGAGAATAGTTTTATTTTTTGTAGGGTGTCGGCAAAAAAATCACAGCGTGCCGCCTGCGATTCGGCTGGACTGAACACATCGACGATGCCCCCTTTCACGGCGAAATGACCGACTTCCTCAACTTCTTCAACCTGCCTAAAGCCGCGCTCCAGAAGGGATTGAATGAGCTGATCGAGATCATAGTCCTGACCCTGCCGCAAAACAAATGAAGCCGCCCGGAGGGCGTCGGGAGTCGTTACGTACTGCGCCAGGGCACTGAAGCTCGACCAGATCACCGGTGCCGCGCGGTGGCGCAGGACCAAGGCCGCCAAAGCCTGCAGGCGCGGGCCCCGCAGATGATTCTGCTGCAGATAGCGCTGGAACCCCCAAAACTGCTGCGATTGAATTTCTAACGAAGGCCAAGACCCGAGCGGGATGCTGTTCACCTGAACCAGCTCGTTCCAATAGGCCAGCTGCTTCGGATCGCTGTGCACCAAGATCAGTCGTTTCCCGGCAGGTAAAGACTGCCAGCCCTCAAGAAGATTGAGCAGGACAAAGAGCTTTTGGGAATCGGACAGGCCCACGAGCTGCAGAGGCTCGCCATCTAGAAAAAATCCCCACATTTTCTGAAAATATTCTGAAAGGCTGCTCACTGTTTTCAAAACGGCCTCATTCCTAGTCAACCCAAGCAGTAAATCCCCGCGTTAACCAACATCAAGATGACTGATCAAAAGAAAAAAGCGCGAGCGTCCCTGACCAACGAATGGAGTAGGGGTCGAGGCCGCAAGGACTCAAGCTTCTCCCTAAATAGTTTAGGGTTTCTAAAATCCAATTAACACCCAGTCCCCGAAAAACGAGTAGTCAAGCTTTCAGGACTCCCCTAGTGTGAGGTGGATGATGATCAAATATCGAAATTAATACAAGCACCCCGTACTCAAGAGGCTGCCATGGACACTCCTAGCAAAACAATAATGAACAAGCGCTTGCTAGTTGCCAATCGGGGCGAAATTGCAACCCGGATTTTTCGCGCCGCGACCGAACTCAACATGCAGACGATCGCCTTGTACAGTTACGAAGACCGCTTCTCCATGCATCGATTCAAAGCCGACGAGGCCTATAAGGTTGGTAAGAAAGGTGATCCGCTCGGCGCCTATCTCAACTGGCAAGACATTGTCGCGCTAGCGGTTGAAAAGAAAATCGATATGATTCATCCGGGCTACGGATTTCTTTCTGAGAATCCCGACTTCGCCGCAGCTTGTGCAGAAAAGAGCATCCTCTTCTGTGGCCCATCGCCCCGCATCCTCCACCTCTTCGGCGACAAGCTCGCAGCCAAACAAATAGCTCGGGAAGCCGGCGTCCGGGTCATTCCAGGAACAGAAGCTCCCGTGGAAAGCTTGGATGAAGCGCGGCAGGTCAGCCAGGGCCTTGGCTATCCCGTGACCCTCAAGGCCCTATCAGGAGGGGGCGGCAAGGGAATTCGCATCGTCACCACCGAAAGCGAACTGATTGAAGCCTTTCAGCGGGCCCGATCGGAAGCCATGAGTTCATTTGGCCGTTCGGAAATCTACCTCGAAAAAAGCATTCTCAATGCCAAGCATATCGAAGTCCAGGTCGCCGGTGATATGACAGGCCAAGTGATCCATCTCTATGAACGCGACTGCTCGGTGCAGCGCCGTCATCAAAAGGTGGTTGAGATCGCCCCCGCCCTCGGCATCAGCTCAGAAACGCGAGAGCGGCTTCTAGCAGACGCCATTAAGATAGCTAAATCCGTTGCTTATGTTGGCGTTGGCACGGTGGAATTTTTGGTGAGTGAGGACGGCACCCACTACTTCCTAGAAGTGAACCCCCGGATTCAAGTCGAACATACCGTGACAGAAATGATTACCGGTGTTGACCTCGTGCAGATGTCGATCGTTCTTCCGGCAGGCCGTAGTATGACGCATCCCGTCATAGGTATTCGTTCGCAGGATGATGTTCGCCAGAGGGGGGTTGCCATCCAGTGCCGCATCACGACAGAAAATCCACAGAAGAACTTTGCTCCTGATACGGGCGTTATCTTAGCCTATCGTCCGGCCCAAGGCTTTGGTATACGCCTCGATGAGGGGCTCGGAACGTCGGGCGGAATTGTGACGCCCTATTATGATTCGCTCCTGGTGAAGGTGACCGTGCACAGCGTCGATCTCTTTGGAGCCGCCTCAAAGATGGCACGCGCGCTTAAAGAATTCCGAATTCGCGGCATCAAAACCAACATGGAATTGCTGCTCAATATCGTCTCGCATCCAAAATTTGCCAATGGCTCGATACGGACCGACTTTCTCGAGAAGCATCACGAGGTCTTTGAATTCTCACAACCCAAAGACCGCGCAACCAAAATCCTCCGTTTCATCAGCGATGTAACGGTCAATAATCCTCATAAGCTGACCACGAAAACCGTGCCGAAAAATGTCGATATCTATGAACTTCCGAAAAAAGCTCTGACCTCGGCCACACCAACGGCCAAACAAATCTTCGATCAATCCGGGGTTGAAGGCCTTAAGGCGTGGATCCATGGGCAAAAGCAATTACTCATCACCGACACGACGATGCGCGACGCGCATCAGTCGCTTTTTGCGACCCGCCTTCGCAATCACGATATTTATAAGGCCACGCAGTTCTACGCCAACGCCACGCCGGGCCTCTTCTCGCTGGAATGCTGGGGTGGAGCGACTTTTGATACCTGCCTGCGCTTTCTCAAAGAAGATCCATGGGAACGTCTGGCCCGCATCCGTGAAGAGATACCCAACAGCCTCTTGCAGATGCTGCTTCGTGGCGACAACGCCGTCGGCTATACCAACTATCCGGAATGGGTCATCCGTGATTTCATTCGCCTGAGTGCCGAGGCCGGCCTCGACCTCTTTCGTATCTTTGATTGTCTAAATAATCCCGAGCAGATGGCCATCGCTATCGATGAAGTGAAAAAACGCGGTGCGATCGCTGAGGCGGCGATCTGTTATACGGGCAATATTTTGGATCCCAACAACCAAAAGTATACTCTTCAATACTATCTTAAAATCGCCAAGCAGCTTGAAGCAATGGGCTCTGATATTCTTTGTATTAAGGACATGGCCGGCGTGTTAAGACCACGCGCGGCGACCGTTTTGATCAAAGCCCTCAAGCAGGAGATCGGCATCCCGATCCACCTGCATACGCATGCCAGCGCCGGCTCGTCGGAATCAACCCTACTTGCAGCCGCCGAGGCGGGCTGTGACATCGTTGATGGCGCCATCAGTTCCATGGCTGGACTGACCTCACAGCCTAGCATCAATGCCATCGTCGCCGTTCTGGAAGGGACCGAGCGTTGCCCGGACCTCAGGCTTTCGGACCTTGACGAATTGAGCCGCTTTTGGGAAACGATCCGCGCCCAGTACCATGCCTTTGATCCTGGCATCAAAGCCACCTCGACCGATGTCTACGAACATGAAATCCCGGGAGGCCAATACTCCAACCTCTTTGATCAGGCGCAAAAGGTTGGGGTCAAGGCTGCTGAATTTCATGAGCTGACCGTTCGCTATAAAGAGGTAAACGAACTCTTTGGCAATATCGTCAAGGTTACGCCTTCATCGAAGGTCGTTGGCGACTTTGCTTTGCTTATGCAAAAGCATGGCATCAATGCCGAAACCCTGATGGCTAAAAAACCTCAGCTCGATTATCCCGATTCGGTGGTAAGTTTTTTCAAAGGCCACATGGGAATACCCTATGGCGGCTTTAATGAAGAGCTTCGCACCATGATTCTGGGTCCCAATCCTCCCGCTCCTGAAAAGCCGCCCCTGGCCAAGGGCGATAGCTTTGAAAAGGCTAGAGCCGAGCTTGCGCTGCTCCTCGACAAGCCGCCGGCCGCCACCGAAGTCTTGTCTTATCGCCTTTACCCAAAGGTCTATAAAGACTACCTCACCCACCTGCGGGAATTTGGTGCTGTGGAAAATGTTCCAACCGACGTCTTTTTCAACGGTCTCAATTTAAATCGTGAAATTGAAATTGAATTGGAACCCGGCAAGACTTTGATTATCAGTCTCTCAGGCATCACCGATCCTGATGCTGACGGCAAACGCCGGGTATTTTTCCAACTCAACGGCTTTCCAAGAAATCTTGAGGTTATCGACGAGTCAATCACCGGCGTAACGAAGAAAAGGCCGAAGGCTGACCCTCATAGCTCCGAACAAATCGGTTCACCCATGCCTGGAAAAATCCTTGAGATTCGGGCAGTTGCTGGAAACTCAGTGAAAAAAGGTGAGATTGTCCTCGTCACGGAATCGATGAAAATGGAATATGCTATTACCGCAAAAATGGACGGTAAGGTGAAGTCCATTTTTGTCGCTAAAGGCGAGTTGGTGGAAGAGGGCGACCTCCTGATCGAGATTCAATAGTGTGGGATCAAGGCAGGTTTTGCATGAGACCTGCCTTAGCTTCTTCAATTGATTTCGGCCTGAGCCGGCCCTTGATTCGAAAGCCAATCCATAGCGCTAAAGCCAAGATACTGATGCCCTGTGAGGTGGAAAGAGCCGTTGCAAGGAAATGGCCCCGGTCGTCGCCACGATAAAATTCGAGAATAAAGCGAGCGATCGTATAGCCAACAATAGCAGCATCGGCTGTCCATTGGGACTTGCCAGGAAACTTTTTAATGAAGAGAATAAGCAGCACTCCAAAGCCAATTCCAAAAGCACTTTCCCAAAGCTGCACCGGATAGCGATAGATGGCATCGTCAAGATTCGGCAGCTGCACCGTCCACCAGGATGGCGCAAACTGCTTGCTAATAGGCGCGCCGTAGTCGTCGCCATTTAAAAAGCAACCGATCCGGCCTATCCCTATCGCAATAAGTCCCGGTCCCCCAAATAGCCTGGCAAGGACCCCGAGCCCCAGGGCCTGGCGCCGGGCGTAGACGATCAAGACCGCCGTGACGGCAATAATCCCGCCGTAAAGTGTCATGCTGCCAAAGCGAAAAAGAGCTTTGAAAAAATCGATGGGGGCGAAAATTTGCTCGTCAAAAGCGATGGAAAAAATTCTCGCTCCGAAGTACCCGGCAGCGTAGAGCAGAACAAATAATTTATCGAGCACTCCTGCACTCATAGCTGGAACGACAGAAGACCGGATGGACTGCATTGCATACCAAGCGGCAAAAGCGCCCGCCACAAAAAAAACATGCCAACTGGCCAAAACAAAATCCCCGGACCGGTAAAGAATTGGATACAAAAAAACCCCTTCAAACAGCTACGTTTGGTGCAAAGGCCTGTTTATCCAGATTGACCACAAGGGTACTAAAGGCCCAAAAAGCGGCGGCGGCGGCAGTAAGGAGATGGCCGTTTACACACAGTCCACCCACCAGAACCAGGGCCACTCCCAACTCAAGGTAGAGGAAAATTTTCAACGCCATATGAAAACGTTCCGCCGTCTCCGGACTATGGCGTCGAAAGAAAGCCCAACTTTGATGGTCGCGACCTTCACTGCCGGCCGGAGACGCTTCGTTTAGTACAGCCACCAAAGGCACAAGTGCCAGTCCTTGCACAAAGAAATAAAGCTCGCCGTATTCGGCAAACAAAATCTTCACGGCAAGCGGCAAAGCCAGCCCCGAGGCGATATAAGCCATCATTCGAAAGATATTGGTTTGAAGCCTTAAGACCAAACGTGTTAAGGCCACCCCTATGAATATAGCTGCCGCGACGAGAGGAATTAAGTTCGCCGCTTCCGCCAACCATGAATTATAGCCAAGCTTGACGAGGATAACAAAGCCAAGACTCAGTCGGATCCCGAGATTTAAGATCATGTGCAGAGCAACATTTTTTTCCGAACCAAGGTCAACTGTTCCGAGCTGCAGCGGCGGCAGGGCAAAGAGCAGGAAAACCCCAAGCACAAAGCTTATAGCCGAGATAAAATTGGCCTCTAGGGTCGTGATGGCAAAGGGCAAACCGATGGCGGGATGCAGCGAAAGCTCCAGCAGAAAAAGGCCAATTGTAAAACTCACGAAAGCTTTAAACCAGGCCTCGTGACTTTCAACTTTATCGCGTACGAGGAGGAGTACGAGGGCCAGCATTGCTTGACACGAAAGTAGCCACAGATCGGCGGTCTGCGCAAGCGGGCTGCTGAGCGAAGCGCTATCGCTAAGCTGACCTTTAAACAATGTGGCCATGATCATGATCCATGGCATCAATAAACCCAGGATTATAATCAAAAGTTTAGAGGCCCCTAGATGGGCTCGTTCGGCTTTGCGTTTGGAAGATAAAGTCAGAAATGCCAGAAGGAAGAGCAGCACAGGGAAAATCAAAACGACAAACATGTTAGGTCCTCGTTGCCAGATACGCTAAGGCCATCAGGAATAATGCAAACTTTAGGATCCAGCTGGCATGATCACGGACGTCTCCCGTCATTTTTGAAGAGGCAATGGCGCCAAGAATTTCACCAAAATTAATAAAAAAGCTCATAGCTTTTACCCTTTCTGTAGGCGAAGGCTATCGATTCGCATATTTATACGAAAGACATATCCGCACAAAATGAGGGGCAGGCCAAAGGCTATGACTATTGCGACCTGGTGGGTGAGGCTGCTCGTCTGCAGGAAGAAAAGGGCGCCTATACCGAGCGTAGCCGAAAATAAGACGAATGCGGCGATCCGCGTCGAACCAATAAAACAGAGCATAATCAAGGCGAAGCATAGTATAAAAACCACAGTTGCAATCCTCGACTTATGTTAATATCGCTTGTTATTTTGGCATCCGATGCCCCCTATCAAACAGACTGGGGCCTTTGCATTATCCAACCTGAAGAGGGCTGATTTGTCAAATCCTGGAACTCCAAGAAAAGTCTTAGTTCTCGGCACGGGTAATTTTGGAACCTGCCTTGCAAACCATCTGGCTCAACAAGGCCATGAGGTTAACATATGGGGACGTTCTAAGGAAATCGTTGATGCAATCAATAACCACCACAAAAATCCAAAATATTTGTCCCATATCGCCCTTGAGCCCAGCCTTAAGGCAAGCGAGCGACTTGATCCCCAGCTCATCGCCAAAACTGAATTTTTGGTTCTCGCGATTCCAACTCAATCGCTGCGCCACGTCCTGGGCCCCATCGCCCCCTTTCTTTCTCCCCAATGCATCATCGTCTGTGCTGTCAAAGGCATTGAAAATGACACCCTAAGCTTTCCCATACAGATAATTGAGCAGGAGCTAGGAGCGCAGGCCAAGAGCAAAATCGTAGTCCTATCGGGCCCGAGCTTTGCTATAGAAGTCGCGGAAAAACAGCCGACGGCTGTTTCGATTGCCTGCATCGATGCCGACACAAACCACCAGACCCAGGCCCTATTCCATACTTCACTTTTTCGCGTTTACACCGTCGATGATCCGATTGGACTTGAAGTGGCCGGAGCGCTTAAAAATGTCATCGCGTTGGCTTCCGGCGCGGCGGCTGGCCTTGGCTTTCAACAGAACGCCCGCGCGGCTCTCTTGGCCCGCGGGCTGGCGGAAATTGCGCGCATAGGGGTAGAACTGGGAGCGAAGCCGCTGACTTTTTTGGGCCTTGGTGGAGTCGGAGATCTATTTTTGACCTGCACCTCGGAGAAAAGCCGCAATTATACAGTCGGCTTTCGCCTAGGTCGGGGCGAGAATTTGGCTGAAGTTCTGAGGACTCTGGGCTCAGTGGCAGAGGGCGTTTCCACCGCAAAGGCTGCCTATGAACTCTGTGAGAAGCTCAAAGTGGACTCACCCATGGTCCACGTCGTCTATTCGGTAATCTACGGTGGGTCGACAGTTTCAAGCGGGCTCAAACTCCTGCTCAATCGCGAGATGAAGCCGGAATTTTCTCGGTCCTGATCGTCTTGCTCGGGCAAAAAAAGGGGCCAGTTGGCCCCTCTCGACGCTAAGACTTATCGCTCTTCACTTCCCCACCCAGCTGGCCTGGGTGGACCTCGGCTCTGGGCTTTAGGATTTCAGGAAATTCAGCTCCTACCTTGTAATACTGATCGCCATTTTTCAAAACCAATGAGCTCTTATCGCTTGGGTTTGTCCAAAGTGAAAACTGCGTCGGGGCTTTATTTTTTTCCTTGATTTCCACCTGATGAAGCGCGGTAGACACGGTTGCCGGGAGCGCCTCTTCGGCCGATATTTTGGCATCGGCTTTGGCAAACTCAAGACTTACAACCACGCCTTGAGCAAAGGGCGCCGGCTTTTTATTGCTAGCCTCGATCCAACTCTCGGCGGCTTTCGTGTAGACCTTTCCATCGATTGTAAGTTGGATGGCGTCGGCTGAGATGAAGGTAAAGATCGTTCGATCCTGAAGATCATTAACTGATTTTTTTAGTTCGTCAACCTGTTGCCTATCGACCTCAGCGAAGGTATCGGCCCCAAGTTTAACATAAAGTTTGCCGTTGTTTTCTAAGATCGTAATGCTCTTGGGCGGCAGTTTGCCCCTGCTAAACGTCGCGCGAACATATTCCTTGGTACCCTTGCTAAGGTCGCTCAGTGCTTGCCTTAAAGCCGGAGGCGGCGCATCGATAAAGTCAAGCACGCGCAGCTGCTCCCAAGCGCTTAGGTATTTCTTGATCTCGGCTCCATCGGCCATCGAGCGGATTGGCGTCACGATTTCCCAGGCCGGCTCTCCTCCCTTGGCTGTCTCTTTGCCCTCTTTTCCTGCGCCTTTTACCTGTTCAAAGGCAAGTGCGGGCAATTGGTGCCAAACAATCTCCACGTGAGTCACCAGATTGGCTGGGGGAAGCGCCAGGGATCGATCCCGAAAGTCGTTAAGTGATTTAGTGGCTGCGGTTGCAAGATACTGATTGACGAGAAACACGTGTTTGGAATCGTCTTTTTGCAAATAGCTGCTATAACCCGTAGGACTTTTGCTACCCATCGCCAGGAGCCAGGATTTACCGTTTTTATCGCTTAAGCGATAAAGCAATTGAGGCCGGGCCAGACCAAAACCATCGCGATCCTGTGCACCGATATCAAAGTCCCGTTCATAACGCGCATCGGCTATAATCTTTAGAAATCTTTCGATACCGTTGCTGTCCGCGGAGTAGACGAGAGGACTCACCACCTGCCAACTGCCAGCGTCTTTTTTCAATAGCCATTGCGAGGGCTCGGCATGGGCGTTTGTAGCGGAAATTGCCACGATATCCTCGGCATGAAAGTCATAGAGCCGGGATTTTTCTTCCGTTACTTTCTTATCGGTCAACGTCTGCGCATCATCCCAGTAGGCAAGGCCGGCAAGAAGCAAGAGGACGACGACCAAGGCCAGAGGAGTCTTATAGCGCTTCATGCTCGTCTCCTTTGAAACCAGTAAAGGCTGCCTGCTCCGAAAAAGATTAGGGGATAAATGAAGGCCAGAAACATGAGAAGGAATTGACTGGATTGGGTTGTCAACTCGAGGTGACTCGGATCACTGTCTTTGGCGCGAATCGAAAGAAAATCTTCGTCCTGCAGCAAAAAGTTTACGCCATTGACAAAGAGGTCAAGGTTTTCCCCGCGCTGGCCACCAAGGTTAGCGGCGAGCTGCGAACTTCCTCCTACAAAGACCCGAAGCTCTTTTGCCGTTTTTGCGGCCGCCGGTGAATCAGGAGCAGTTTTGCCGGCATTGGCCGCAAGCCGATCGCCGCCGACCTGACCGGTAGCAATAGCAAAGACGTTAAAACTCCCGGCTTGAACCTGACTCTCGGTTATCCCTGTTTTAATATCGGATTCGGTCCGCACGTCTTTGACTTTGATAATAACGGGATCGGTCTTTGCTAAGGGCGTTACCTTAAGATGCAACTTATTGTCGGGAAGGATGTCGAGAGATCGCGTGTTGGCAGTGACGATCGACACGCCACCTCGTTTGGCAAAGTCAGCGGTGATTGGGGAAAATTGATCGAGTTCAGCGGCGATGGAATTGTTTTGACCCAGTACCTGACCTCTTGGATCTTCGGGACGAATAATCAGGAGGTCATCGTTAAAGCGCACGCCTGCGTCCGCCACCAAGGCTTTGATATTGGGGAGATCGACCAGGGCGTCGACTAAGAACATCATCGGTTTGGCATCGAGCATCGCCTGTTCCAAAATGACTTTTTCCGCAGGCAAAAGATCATATTTGGGTCCGGCGACTATGAGCAGGTCGGCATCGTCGGGGTATTTGCCAAGTTCGACGAGCTTCGCCTGCTTGACGACAAAACGTTCCGATTCAAGCTCCGCCTTGGCCAAACTCAAGCCGATCGGATCCTTACTGTTGATATCTGGCTCACCATGGCCGGAGAGAAAATAGACGATATGCTCTTTTTCCTTCATCACCCGCACCAGAGCATTGCTCATCTTTTCTTCCGAAAAGCTTGTCAGCCGCGACTGCTGCTTGCCGAGCTTAAACAAGACCGTATCGGGTACCGTTATGCTCTCCGCCATGGCGCGGGTTGGGTCGGTCTGAGGATCGATGTATTCGACGAGAAGGGGAGTGCCGGCATTTTGATAGAGGGCGAGGAGTTTATTGAACTGGGCTTTTTTCACTTCGTCTTGAAAAAAGGCCAGGACTTTGACTTCCTGTTGATTCGTCTTCAACTGCTTGACGAGTTTTACTGATTCCAGCGTGAGGGTGTTCAAGCCATCCTTTGTTACATCAAAGGTTTTATTGAATCGTTCACGTTTCGTGACAAAGCCTATTCCCAAGGCCAAAAGCAGCGCCAAGAGCACGCTAAGGCCCTGGCTGAGCCCATGCCTGGCGCCTTTACGTTTAAACATGCGGCCGATGCGTTCGGCATCAAGAATAAGCCAGGCGACCAGACTGATGGCAGCCAGCAACCAAAAGCCTATACCCACATAGGGTATCGATGAATAGGCCTTGCCGGTGGCCAGGGCCAGGACTGCCGCGAAAAAACTCAGGAAAGGCAAAAAAAGTAAACCACTACGCATTGCAACTACCTCCAACGCTTTGCATCGACTGCGACGTTAGTAAAAAAGAGGAACAAACCTATGAACGCCAAAAAATAGCCAAGATCGGCAACGGAGATGAGGCCTGCAAAAAAATTATCGAGGTGAGGCGTCGCGGCCAGATACTTCACGAACTCTTCAGTAGCTCCCCCGTTGGAAAGATTGGGCGCTACCCATGCAAGTATAAGAAGAAGAAACAGCCCAAAGGAGGTAAAAAGGTAGGCGAGGAACTGCTGGGCCACCATCGACGACACCCAAAGACCAAAGGCAACCTGCGCACACATCAAAAGAAAGATGCCAAGGTAGGACGTCAGTATCGGTCCGACTTCGGGATTTCCGTACTTGAAAAGGAAAAGGGGATAGACTGCTGAGGCTAGGAGCACCAGGCCAAGCACGCCGGCCGAAGCGATGAATTTTCCAAAAACGATCTGCCCATTGGTAACGGGAGCGGTTTGCAGCAACCGATCGACCTGAGTCTTACGCTCCTCGGCAAAAGAGGACATGGTTATGGCTGGAATAATAAAAAGCAGTATAAAGTGTAGATTTTGAAAGATAGCGGTAAGCAGTTGGGTCAACTTCGGTGCTTCGCCCCCGGTTTGCAGCGTTTGCGCCTGGATATCGATAAACGTAGCCGCAAAAGATCGGAAAAAAATTCCCATCAGAAGCAGGAGAAAACAAAAAGTCACGGAACCCTTAAACGATACGAGAAAGGACTTGAGGTCTCTATTGGCAATGGTCGCAATTGCACCCATTTAACGGTACTCCCTTGATTAGCGGGTAATTTGAAAGAATATGTCTTCAAGTTTTTTAGATTTTCCGGCGAGTTCCTTGAGGCCAAAACCACGATCCAAAACCCGGCGCGCGATGGCGTCCAGGATTTCGTCGCCCTCTTTCGTCAGAAAACTCACCAGCTGCTCATCCTCTTTGAGCTTCACCTGGCTCAGTCCAGCAAAATCATCCCTCAGCTCCTGAGCCAGGGCCGCCGCTCCCTTTCTGACCCGCACGTGATATTTTTGGGCACCATCCAGGCGCAGAATAAGCTCGTTGTGCGTACCCTGCTCAACTACCTTTCCCTTGTCGACGATGATCAGCTGATCGCAGACGCTTTCCACTTCCGAGAGAATGTGGGAGGAAAAAAGTATGGTGTGATGACCCTTAAGCCCCCGAATCATTTCTCGAATTTGGAGAATCTGATGGGGATCGAGACCCTCCGTGGGCTCATCGAGGATCAAGACTTCAGGATCATTGATCAAGGCCTGTGCAAGACCCACACGTTGCCGGTAGCCCTTGGAAAGTTGGCTGATCAGACGTTTTTTATGGGTGCCAAGCTCAAGTCTTTCGAGCAGGTCGGCGACTCTCACGTTCAGGCGATCGCCACGCAGGCCGTGCAGTTTGCCCGCATAACTTAAGAACTCCTGGACCTGCATCTCACGATGAAGCGGCGGTTCGTCGGGCAGGTAGCCCAGTTTTCTTTTGACCTCGATCGGATTCTCGGAGATCTCGAACCCGCCGATTTTAGCTGTCCCAGCATCGGCACCGATGCAACCACAGAGAATATCCATGGTCGTGGTCTTACCCGCGCCGTTTGCCCCGAGAAAGCCTACAATCTGACCTTTCGGCACTTTAAAACTTATATCGTTCAGGGCCACGGTATCCCCGAATCTCTTCTGCAAGCCAACGACTTCAATCATTGGGCAACTCCCCAAAACGAACTATTTGTCCAAATCTATCCACTGCCCTGCAGTTTAATGGATAGGGCCGGCAAGTCAATCAAAGGAAACCCGATGGCCTGGCTTCAGTCAAAATGAGGCAGGTTTGCCATCGGAAGCAATTTTACGCCTGCCCACCTATGCTGACTTGATCCCAAAAAAATTTTTGGTATCAATGACTTCCCGAAGAAAGCGAATCTTGCTAAGCTTGATAGCTGGAAGAACTCATCGAGGCAGAGTTTAGCATCGAGCAGTGTGGAGGTGCCGTAATGGCTACTTTAACCAAGGACATCTTGGTAGAAATGATCCGCGACAAAGTTGGATTCCCTGTAAAAGAAGCGAAAGAAATCCTCGAGATCATTCTTGAAGAGATAAAGCTCCGTCTCGAAGATGGTAAAGATGTGAAAATCTCAGGCTTCGGTAAGTGGACGGTGAAAGAAAAGAGGTCTCGTCCCGGTCGAAATCCGCATACAGGGGAAAAGATCGAAATCTCGGCTCGGCGTGTTGTTACCTTTCATCCATCTGACAAGATGCGTGATCAGGTAAATCGAGAATACGCGGCTGCAGATACCAATAAAGTCTACAAAGACGAAGACTGAAAATCCTCCTTGACGAGACGGGCGCCAGCTTGGCTGCGCCCTTATCCTAGCCCTTTCTCCTTGCCTTCCTGCTTTCAAAACACCAACGAGCCTGCAATACTGTAGCGAATTAAGTTGGCACTCTTGTTTTGAAGGAACGTTTATGCGCCTCTCCAAAATCTACACCAAGACCGGCGACCAAGGCGGCACGATGCTGGCTTCGGGCGAACGCATTTCCAAGGCGGCGCTGCGCATCGAGGCGTATGGAACCGTCGATGAACTCAACGCCTGCGTGGGGATGCTCCGGGATTTTATGCGCGTCGACTCTTCGCTATCGACCTCATGGATTGGGCCGAGCCTTGGCCGTATTCAAAATGAATTGTTTGATCTCGGCGGCGAGCTGGCAACGCCAAGCAAAGCCTTAAATCCGGATCAGCAAAAACTTTTGGGACGGCTCGATATTCAGAAGCTCGAGCAGGAGATCGACGCGAGCAATGAAACGCTGCCGCCGCTCGCCAACTTTGTGCTACCCGGTGGGCATATTTGCAATTCAAGTGCCCATCTGGCCCGAACGGTCTGCCGTCGTGCCGAACGTGAAGTCGTACGATTGCGAGCGGAAGAGCCCGAGCTGCGCGTCGAACCCCAAATCTATCTCAATCGCTTGAGTGATTGGCTCTTTGTCGTAAGCCGGGCCCTCAGCCATGCCCTGAAAGTTGAAGAAGTGCTCTGGGACCAAAAAAAACCTCGACCCCCGGCCAAAAGCCTTGAGCCATGACGAGGCGGCTCCTGCCGGCCCTTTTCCAGCGTCTTTGCCATGTAATGCTATAAAAGCCCGGCTTGAAAGTGTAAAATTAGAGCTACATTTTCGTGAGAAGAGCGTGCCAATTAAACTGCCTATAAACATAAAGTCCAGGCTTGCCTTCGGAGCTTTAGTCGTTTGCTTTTGGGCGGCTGCTTTTGCTGTGAGTCTTCGCGATGCCGTCCCGGCTTTGCGTGCAACCTACGCCATCCTCCACAGAGATGAATTTTGGAGTCCTTCGATTAATCAGGAAGAAAGCAGGGCCCAGCAGAGGCATATCCAGGCCCATTACTTATCTTATGGAGTTTACATTCCCCTCGATGATATCGTGATTGGTGCTCATGACGCCAAGACACAAACCCTGGCAAGATCTTTAGACGGTGTGTGTGGCCCTGGTACGACGGCCATCTGGGTCCCAGTGGCTTTTCATTTTCCTATCTTCGGTGAAAAGGTTTTCGAATGGTGCTTAGTGAGGACTTAGGTATCGCCGACTCCCAGCTTGCAAATTCCGTGCTTTTAGCAACCAAGGCGACTCAGTCGAGCCCTATTGCTATCGACATTTTCGTGGGCGGCGAGCAGCAAACGCCTACCGATAGCTTTATCGAAAGTCTTATTCAGGCCTTTGTCAGCACATCTGGAACCAAACCCATCATCGAAGCCAAGGAAGACTTTTTTCAGCAGGGGGGAAAAATCTTTGCCGAGGATGACAACTATCATCAGCGTATCTATTATTTTCTAAATCACTTCATTTTTGAGCGACCGTTCAACGCCTTGAGTCGAACGACGCCCTTTCTCGATCATCTGGAGTCGGGCGCGGCCAAATCGATGATCGAGGGCTTTACGCATTCCCTCTTTAAGATACTCAGGGTCAAGCCTGACCATATTTATCTGAAGGATCTCTTTACGGAAAATAGGCTCCGGGTCGACAAACAGGAGCTTGAGGTGTTTGAAGGGATCGCCAAAGGCGACGTCTTTCAAGGCTTTCTCTTGCACCAGGGAAGCATCACCTATCTAAGCCGCGGCCTAATCTTTCACCCTGGCCGATCGCACAAAATAATCCTAAACCTCCTTAAGCAGGAGCGAAAAAGTCAAAGGTTTGGCAAAGGCCAGATTCTTTTTGCCCTGGCGCGCCAGCAGCTTAAGCACACGAGATTAAAGCACGTCGATCCGAAAATTGTGTACCAGGAAAATCCGCTCCACGCCTCGCTCCTTTAGCAAAGTCAAAACATACCGATAATCTTACTGACCGACTTACGGTGGTGGGAGCGTTATGCTGAGGCAATTTCAGGAAATAGCTGTAAACCAGCTCAAAATTGATGCCAAGGTCCTACAGGAGGCAGAGGCCTTTTCAAGACAAAAGGGCATCCTTTTGGTCCATGCTTTAATCCGTTTAAAGCTTGGCGATCCTGCCAAGCTCCTAGCTGCCTGGGCGCATTGTTTTCATGTCCGTATTGCCGATCTTGATGCGATGGATATTCCATCGGAAATTATCAAACTCATCCCCGAGGCATTGGCCAAACAGGCCCGGGCTATCCCTATCGATCGCGTCGGCAACAACATCATCGTTGCCGTGGAAAACCCCCACGACCTCAATACGGTCAATCTTCTCCAACTTAAGACCGGATTTTTGCTCAAGACGGTCTTATCCAGCGAAGAAAAAATCAATAACGCGCTTTCGCGATATTATCCCACCTCTCAAATCATTGACGTCAACAAATTTGCCAAGAACACGGCAACACCCTCACGATCTCGTCCCGCTGAGCATCGCCTTATTATCGAGGAGGCTTCTCCCGGTGATGACGCACCGGCCCTCATTGATACCGTCATGCGAGCTTGTTTGAATATGGGCGCTTCCGATATTCATGTGGAGCCCTATGAGAGTTATATGCGCATTCGTTTGCGAATCGACGGAGTCCTGCAGGAAATTGCCCGTCCCCCAGCCCATATGAAGGCGGCCGTGGCTTCACGCTTTAAGGTGATGGCCGGCCTTAAGATCGAAGAAAAGCGACTGCCTCAGGATGGCAACATCAATGCGACGATAGAAAATAAACCTATCGATTTTCGTATCAACACCTTGCCCACAGTTCATGGTGAAAAAATCGTGTTGCGTATATTGGATAAGTCCAGCCTGCAGGTCGATATGACGAAACTGGGCTTTGAGCAAAGCGACCTCAACCGCTTTAAAGACTCCATCCACAAACCCTACGGCATGGTGCTCGTTACCGGGCCTACCGGTTCCGGCAAAACGACAACACTTTACTCGGCGCTCGCTGACTTAAATCAGATAACCGATAACATCATGACGGCCGAAGATCCTGTTGAATTCACTTTGGAAGGTGTGAATCAGGTGCACGTAAAGCCTGACATCGGGCTCACCTTTGCCGACGCCCTTAAGGCCTTCTTACGCCAGGATCCTGATATCGTCATGGTCGGTGAGATTCGCGATCGCGAAACGGGCGAGATTGCCATCAAAGCGGCGCTGACCGGTCACATGGTGCTTTCGACCCTTCACACCAACAGCGCCGCCGATACTATTGTCCGCCTGCAGAACATGGGACTCGAATCTTTTAATTTGATTTCGGCCCTGCAGTGCATCGTGGCTCAACGCCTGGCGCGGCGAATCTGCGTCAAATGCCGCGAACCGGATCCCTCACTCAAGCCCGATTATCTGGTCAGTCTGGGAATCCCGCCCGATGTGGCCGCCCGATCCATTGTCTATAAAGGCCGCGGCTGCGATTTCTGCAACAAAAGTGGGTATAAAGGGCGAACGGCTATTCATGAGGTCATGGTAATCAACGATGACCTGCGCGAGGCCATCATGAAAGGGGCTCCAGCGATGACGCTTAAGAAAATCGCGATGAAAGGTGGGATGCGAACCTTGAGACAGAATGCCTTGCTCAAATTACTAAAGGGTGAAACCGATGCCGTAGAAGTCGTCGCCAACACGGCATCAGACGAAGATTCGTCGTACGACGCAGGATCGGTGGCTTAATATGGACTATTCCATGCCGCAGCTGCTCAAAGCTCTCGTTCAACAGGGAGGCAGTGACCTTCATATTGCAGCGGGTTCGCCACCTCGTATCCGTGTCGATGGACAAATCGTTCCGCTCAATCTGCCGCCCATGCCGGCGCAAAAAACTTTGGATCTCTGCTATAGCGTTCTAACCGAAGCGCAAAAAAAACAATTCGAACAAAAAAAGGAGCTGGATCTCTCCTTCTCAATTCCAAGTATCTCCCGGTTTCGTGCCAATATCTACTTTCAACAGGGCAACGTCTCCGGTGCCTTTCGAGTGATCTCGCACCGCATCCTGACCCTCGATGAACTCGGGAGTCCACCTATCCTTAAAAAACTCTGCACCTTGCCCCGCGGCTTGGTCCTGGTTACCGGCCCGACCGGCTCGGGCAAATCAACAACGCTGGCCGGCATGATAAATCAAGTCAACGAATCCCGCTACGACCATATCGTGACGATAGAAGATCCTATCGAATACGTGCACACCCATAAAAACTGCGTCGTCAACCAACGCGAGCTGGGCGAAGACACCTCGACCTTCACGGCGGCACTCAAGTCCGTTCTACGTCAAGATCCTGACGTCATTCTCATCGGTGAAATGCGGGATCCTGAGACGATTTCCGCAGCCCTCACCATTGCCGAAACGGGTCACTTGGTGTTTGGCACGCTGCATACGAACGGGGCGATTTCAAGCATCAACCGTATCGTCGATTCGTTTCCTCCCCATCAGCAGTCGCAGGTTCGTACTCAGCTGGCTATGAGCCTTGAGGCCGTGCTCTCGCAAACTCTTTTGCCCCGGGTGGAAGGAGGGCGCGTGATGGTGATGGAGATCCTCATCATGAACAGCGCAGTAAAAGCCCTGATCCAGGAGGGAAAAGTCCAGCAAATCTATTCGACCATGCAAATGGGGCAATCCGGGACGGGCATGCAGACCATGAATCAAGCGCTTTACAATCTGGTCCAAAGGCGAACCATTGCCAAGGATCTCGCCATTCAAAAAAGCCCAAATCCCGACGAACTGCTGGAAATGTTCATTGACAACAAAGCCAAAGGCCCAAGCAAAGGCCGATAGGATGACGAATGCCGAATTATCAATACCGCGCTAAAAATCGGGCCGGAAAAATCATCAATGGTGAAGTCAGTTCCGTCGATAAGAATGGGGCCAAGGTCGCGCTCGCCAACAAGGGCCTAAAGATCATGCGCCTGGTAACTCAGGAGGCGTCGAACAGCGGCAGCTCGAATTCCAACTTTCTTTCGCGTATCTTTGCCAAGGACAAACAAGGGAAAATGCAGATTCGTCTGGGCTCGCAGTTGCCGACGACCAAGGAATTGGCGCTCTTCACCAAACAGTTTTCCCTGATGATTGAAAACGGGATCCCCATGCTGCAATCGCTGCAGATGCTGGCCGATCAGCAGCGTAAGATGGATTTTGCCGAGATAATTGGCAAGGTCAACCGCTCAATTGAAAGCGGCTCGACGCTCACCGATGCGCTCGAGCAGTACCCCTTAGTCTTTGACCAGCTCTTCGTAGCCATGACGCGGGCCGGCGAAGCCTCGGGTCGTCTCGATGTTATTTTAAAGCAGCTGGTGACCTACATTGAAAAAGCCGCCAAACTCAAAGCCCAGGTAAAATCGGCAATGGCGTATCCCGTCATCATTGTCTGTGTGGCCGTCGGAGTTGTGACACTTCTTCTCGTTTTCGTTGTGCCAACCTTTGCCAAACAGTTCACTGACAGTGGCCAGGAGCTCCCTGGAATCACCGCCATGGTCATCGATATGTCGAATCTTCTGGTCAACCGCTGGATGGAGATTATCGGGGGCTTGTTTGCAGCATTCTTTGCCGTAAAATGGTGGGCTAAAACCCCGGTCGGCAAGTCCCAGATCGACACTTACATTCTCAAGGCACCCATCCTGGGCGACGTCATGACCAAGATCGCGGTAGGGCGCTTCTGCTCGACGATGTCGACGATGATGAGTTCGGGCGTTGCTATTCTTGAAGCCCTGAATATCTGCGCAGCCTCATCAGGCAACACGCGAATTGAAGAGTTTGTTCTCAACGTCCGCGATGAAATATCGAAGGGCTCCACCTTCTCCGACCCCTTGGGCAATGGCACACTTTTCCCCAAGATGGTGATTTCCATGGTCGCGGTTGGCGAGTCGACGGGTACCCTGGATGAAACACTTAAAAAAGTCACCGATATCTATGATGAAGAAGTCGACAATGCAATCGCCGCGATGATGTCCATGATTGAACCGCTTATGATCGTCGTGATCGGTGGCATCGTCGGCTTTATCGTGATCGCCATGTACCTGCCGATCTTCTCGCTCGCGGGAACCTTGGGCTAAGTGATCTTTTTGGTCCATTTATTCATACATTCCGGACAGCTGTAGTGATAGCTGTCACCTTTTACACTGCTGACTTCAGGCCCTTGATGCTGGCATCGGGGGCATGGCTCTTGGCGGTGATTGTAGGGACAAAGGGAATTGCGGCAGCGCCAGTTGTCGGCGGCGCCTTCCTTCATCGGGCCCTGACAGCTTGGGCAACGATCTCTCGTTCTTCGTTCTTGATCCATAAGGGGGCGACTTCCTAATTGAGAGGGGCAGACCGTGACTTCCACAATTGTAGCAGCTTCCTCGACACGACCGGAAGCAGTCCCAGCAGGGCAAAGGCAATCCAAAGCCGTGGCGACATCACGTCGCGGGCACTTTCAATCTCATTGACTTGGGTACCGGCATAGACGTAGACGATCGTTCCCGGCAGCATTCCAAGCTGACTCACCCCGACAAAGGTTGCGAGGGGAATCGGGGTCAAACCCATAAGCAGATTGACAAGGAAAAAAGGAAAAACGGGAATCACCCGCAGACTAAAGAGGTAAAAGCCGCCCTCATTTTTGAAGCCTCTATTGATGAGATTAAGCTTTTCCCCATATCTTTGCTGCAGCCGCTTGCGAAAAAGGTAACGGGCGCTCAAAAATGCCAGAGTAGCCCCGCAGGTACTGGCAATCGATGCAAGGACCACGGCCAATCCGACTCCAAAGACAGCGCCTCCGGCCAGGGTAAAAACAGTGGCTCCTGGAAACGACAGGGCCGCGATCAAAATGTAGGCGAGCGTATAGGTCGCCGCAAAGAGGATTTGATTTTGCTCGTACCAGGCAAGGAGCTGATCTCGATGCGCCTGCAGAACCTCCAAGGTAACAAAACGATGAAGGCCGGCGAGAAAAAAAACGATGACGAGCATCAGGGCGCCGACCAGCAGCAGGGGCTTATAAAACTTATGGGGCATGGGCCTTCCTCGGCTTCGCTAGACAAACACGCCGTCATTGGCGGTCGCAGCTTGCATGTGATACCAGAGAGGAATGATCTGTCTCAAAAGTACCGAGGCCTGCTCGACCGAAAGCTGTGTGGCGGCATCACTCTTCGCTTTATTGGGATTGGAATGAACCTCGAGAAAAAACCCATCGAGATAACCGGTCGCGGCTGCAGCCCGGGCTAAAACGGGCGCAAAGTTTCTCAGCCCCCCCGAAATCTCCCCGCCGCTCCCACCGGCCGCCGGCAGCTGGAGACTGTGGGTGATGTCAAAAATTACGGGCGCTCCCAGATCACTCATCACCTTAAGGCCGCGCATGTCTACAATCAAATTACCATAGCCAAAGGTCACACCTCGCTCCGTCAGGGCAAAGTTTGGCTTAAGACCCTTCTCTTCGGCAGCCGCAACCATTTTACTGATGATATGTTGGGCATTTTCCGGTGCTAAAAATTGGCCTTTTTTGACATTTACGGCGCGGCCGGTTTGCGCTGCAGCTACCAAAAGATCAGTTTGACGGCATAAAAATGCTGGAATTTGCAGGACATCGATCACTTCCGCCGCTTCCGCAATCTGCACCGTCTCGTGCACATCCGTCAAAACCGGCAGGTCTTTATATTTCGATTTTATAGTATGGAACCACTTGAGCGTTTGGGTCAGACCGGGGCCTCGATAGCTGCCAATCGAGGTCCGATTGGCCTTATCAAAGCTTGCCTTAAAGATAAGATCGAATTTTAATTCCTGGCTCAAGGCGTAAAGGGGAGCCACAACTTCTTCTAAAAGTTCCAGCGACTCGGCCATACACGGACCGGCAATCAGTGTGGGTCGGCTCGGCTTGCGGGAAAATGAAAAGGCCATATGCCTCACTCCTCTCTTAAATTATGCGGGCAGAACGAATATTTTCACAATCGACTAGGTCTCTCGACCTGATATTTGATAGCCTAGAAAGGTTGGCTTGAGCTAGTCAAAGACTTTCGTCAGATTAAAATCCTGACCAAGAAAGTATTGACAACAAGGCCTGCCTGCTTTAATTACTAAGCTCCCTTTCGGGAAAGTGGCTTCTTAGCTCAGTCGGTAGAGCAGTGGATTGAAAATCCACGTGTCCCCAGTTCGATTCTGGGAGAAGCCACCATAAGTTTCTATCGGTGGTGGCATGGATATTTTTCTCACAACCGTACATACGCTGGCTGCCCTCTTTTTAATCTTCGTGATTATTATTCAGGGCGGTAATTCGGGTGGTGTTGGCGCTGCTTTTGGTGGTGGTAACTCAACAGGTCTTTTTGGAGCCTCGGGAGCTACTTCGTTCTTAGGTAAAGTCACATACGGAATGGCAGCAGTTTTTATGATCTCAAGCATCACGCTCTCAGTTCGGACCGGAACCTCTGGTAAAACAGGTTTGACGAAACGACTTGAGCAACAGGCTGGAGCAGTAAAAACAGATTCAGCAAAACCTGCTGAACCGACTCCCGCAGCTCCTGTTGGAACGACTCCCGTGCCCGTAGGGCAATAAGTCTGCTTTGTTTGCTCAGGTGGTGGAATTGGTAGACACGCATGTTTGAGGGGCATGTGCCGTAAGGTGTGCGGGTTCGAGTCCCGCCCTGAGCACCATACTACAAAACTCTCGAAACCCAGACGGCTCATGGCTTTCTGGGTTTTTCTTTTGCCCCCGGATCTCCTTGCCGAAGGCACAACAAAGGCACAAACCCTTTCGGACCAAGATGCAAAAGGTCAATCTAACTCGTAATGGCGGATATATTACAGGGTGGCTCAATACGAGGTACTTCACAAAGGAAAATCGGTCATGATCCCTAATTTAAGGCATGTGCCACCAAAGCGTTTATTTAAATGGCTCAAAGAAAAAGGGGCAGATAAAGCCGAATTTCAAGATCGGTCAGCACTTGAGCATTACACCGGTACATACTCAGTATTAAAAGATTGGAATAACACTGAAGACATCTGCAATGCGGGTCTTTTTCACGGAATTTACATGGATGCTTATTTTAAGGGACATGATGCGACTCAAGATTATCGAGCGGCTATTCGTTCATTAATCGGAGAAAAATCAGAAGCTTTAGCGTACCTGCATTGTGCGATCAATCGAAGGAAGTTCATCCAGGAGTTGAAAGATGACGTGCCATCCGAAGTGTTCGACAACTATCTCCAAACGAGCCATCAGATAAATCATTCTGAAATCAAAGCATTATCTGAAATGATATGGGCTAACGCCTTTGAACAATTCTATGTTTTTGGAGTTTATCCAGAGGAAAGAGAGCTGCATTTCAAAATCTTAAACGACTCAATGAAATGGGTTAGTGAAGGTGCTAAAGCAGCATTCGATAGAAAACTTTCGGAATGGTTCAAGTCAGGCTGATCATTCACAGCGCTTCCGATTGCGCCTATGGATCTGCTCAATGGTCTCGTGCAACACCCTTTCATCCTCGGCCCCAACCGAGGCTATCGCCTCTTCCAACCGCGGATCCTGCATCTCGCATAAAGCAATAAGAGCATTCCGCCGTAAGCCCGAGCGTTTCGCCCGTGTGGCGGGAGTTCCCCCAAAAAAGGCCACATAATAGGCTTGGCTCATACAGGCAATAGCAAAGGGATCGACTTGAGCTGCCTTTAAAATCACCTCCTCTTTGGAAACGACCTGGCTGCGATTGTAAGGGCAGGCCAGCTGGCAGAGGTCACAGCCAAAAAGATAGGTCTTCACCCAAGGCCAAAATTCTTCAGGAATAGTTCCGCGATGCTCGATCGTCCAATAGGATAAACATTTGCGGGCATCGAGTCGAAAGGCTTCGTCCAAGGCGCCAGTGGGACAATAAACCTGGCAGCGCTTGCAGGATCCACAGCCACCAGCTTCTGTCCGGAACGCAGGGTCAAGCGGCGGCTTAACATCAGCCGCCATGATTTCCTGGTCAAGCAAAATTTCCGAAAGTAAAAACATACTGCCTTTTTCAGGATGAATGTAGCAGGTGTTCTTGCCGATAAAGCCTTTGCTGGTTCGATTGGCGAGTGCGCGTTCAAGCAGCGGCGCACTATCCACCAGAACCCGGCTGTTCAGATCGGGAAAGCGTCCTTTCAGCTCAGCGACTATCGCTTCTCCACGCCTTCGCAGACTCTTATGATAATCCTTGAGCCGCGCATACTGAGCAATACGCGCCGTACCCTGGAGAGCCTCGCTTAATCTGTCGCCCTGATAATAATTGAGACCAAAGATCAGAGCCTGTTTAGCGCCCTCCAAAAGTCCCGTCGGGTTTTCCCGCAAAGGCAGATTTTTTTCTAAAAATCCCATCTCGGCGTGAAAGCCTTTGTCCAACCATTCCTTAAACAGGGTAAAGGTTGGCTCCGGCCCCAGATTGACCAGCCCTAAAAATTCAAGATTGTGCTGTTGAAACAGCCCGGCCAGCTCATCCTGTAATAACAGAGGGACTCCTGCTACTTTTTTCGCTCAAGTGCCGTCTTCATATCAGAAAAACTCGCAGACTGCCCCCACCAAAGCGACTGCGAAAGCAAGGCCTGGTGAATCAGCATGGCAATCCCGTCTTGACATGGTATACGCCGCAGTTCTGCCTCTTTAAGGAGGGCCGAGGGTGTGCCATAGACCAAATCAACAAAAGCGCCTTTGAGAAAAGCCAGCGAGGGGACAAAGCGTTCCAAAGCATCACCCCGCAGTGGTGAGCTAGTGCCTTGAATCAAAAGGGAATTTGGATAGGCCCTGAGAATTTTATCCAATTGCTCGGGCTCAAAATCAACAAATTGAATGGCAAGCTCGCGGCTTTCGTCAGGCTGAGGGGTCCGTCGCAGCACATAGACGGGTAGCCCGGGTTTCTCACTTTGCACCTTGGCCAGCAAGGCTTTGCTTGCCCCGCCGTAGCCCATAAAAATAACAGCGGTAAAATCGCCAAGCGTCCGCTCGATTTCGCCAAGCCCGGCACAAAAGCCTGCCGCATCGGTACTCGATACCTCCCAATGGCTGAGCCTTGAAACCAAAGTATTGGCTGTCGTTAAGGGATTCGATTCGTTTTGATTCAGAAGTTTGGCAACCGTCTCCTTATAGGGAAGGGTGACGTTGAAACCGAAGCAATTGGCCGTGAGCATGAGATCGAAGAACGCTCGCCCATGAGCCTCGGCAAAATCAAAAGCATGATAGACGATGTCGAATCCGAGCAGAGCCGCTGACCTATTGTGAATGAAGGGAGAGAGGGAGTGCGAAAGTCCGCGCCCAATTAGGCCTCCAAATCGAGTTGAACCCGTTATCCTGAACTTGGTTTCCACAACTTTCTCCTCGCGTCTTAGTGGGGCGCTTCCGTGCGGCCATCGCACGATTGTCGGCAAAGGCCTTACTAGGATCAATGGTTATAAATACTTAAGTTTTTTAGGGTCCAGCGTTCTTAGCCGCCCAAAGGCTTACCCGTCCATGATACAATAGTCAGCGCACCTTGGACCGAAGGCTAGATTTCATCTGCGATTGCGCATGGTGACCTGAGGATGTTAAAAATCGGAGCGGGTCTCTCCTCGCCTCCTTTATGAGCAGAAAAACGTATTTCGCAACCATGAGAGCGTGGGTCAGCAAAGGGCGATTCTTTGAAAGTTGTGCATCATAATTCTCTCGATCCAATTGAAGGTTTCACAGGGGCGAGTTCTCTCACCATAGGCAACTTCGATGGTTGTCACCTTGGCCATCAAAAGTTGGTAAGCGTAGCCCATTCGCTCGCACGGCAGCAGCAGCTCCAGACTGTTGTGTTAACCTTTGATCCTCATCCCCGCGAATTTTTTATTCCAGACGTATCGGTGCCGCGCTTGTTTCAACCCGAACAAAAGCTTAGGGCCCTGGCTGAACTTGGTGTCGAAACGGTAGTGATTCAAACATTCGACTACAGTTTCAGTCAACTCCCACCAGGCGAGTTTTGTGCCAATCTTTTGGCGGGAAAACTTAAGACTGAGGCCCTTACCGTTGGTTATGACTTTCGTTTTGGCAAAGGCCGAACGGGTACGATCAGCCATCTTCAGCAGTATCTGCCCGATTGCATTATCACAGAGGTTGGCGAGATTAAAATTGCTGAGGACATCGTCAGCAGCAGTACGATTCGTAAACATCTGCAAATGAGCCAGATTCAGGTAGCCAATCAGCTCCTGGGCCGCTCTTATCTTTTAGAAGGCACGATTCAACGGGGCCGCCAGCTGGGGCGGACCATTGGCTTTCCGACAGCCAATATCGAGGTTAAACTGCAGATGCTGCCGCAAACCGGAGTCTACTGTGGATGGGCTATCCTGGAAAAGAACGCCCCTATCTTTAGAGTTTCACCAGCCCGAATCCCTTGCATTATGAACATTGGCTATCGTCCTACCATAGCGCAAAGCGAGCCGCAGCTTTTAGTCGAAACCCATCTGCTGGCAGGCACCTATGGACAAGACAGCCTTTATGAGAGTCCCATCAGTATTTACATTGAGGATCACCTGCGCGGGGAGCGAAAGTTTGCTTCGCTCGATGCCCTAAAAGAGCAGATTGAGCTTGATTGTCGGACAGCCAAGTTGAAACTCGAAGGTCTTTAGAGAGCTGGTCGTGGATTTGCCGATACTTCCAGTATCGTCGCCTCTGATATCGTGCCTGCGTCCCAGTCGATTTTAAAGCGGGCAAGCCGCAATTCACGATCGCCGGTAACCACAGATTCCAGTGCTACAACCACAAATTCACCATCAAAGCCCACAAACTCGCCACGCGCCGCGGTGGCATCGAATTGTCTTGGGATCGTACCGATCGGATTGTCGATCAGGCTGCAGGGATTCGTGATGATTTCAGTCCAGGCCGGTTCACCGGTCTTTCTGGCTGGTACCCAGCTAATAACCTTGGAATCACTCTGCCGAATCAGCTTTTGCATCGGGATCTGCACACTGCCGCCAGCACAGGCATAGCTATCGAGGCCACTGGCCAGCAGGACTTGCCCATCAAGACTTCCACTCAATTCAGAAAGCGTAAGCGATTCGCTGGCAAGGTAGGCTTCGGCCGTCCAGTTGTAAGGCAAAGCCGCCTGAAAAATATCGTCCTGCTTAATCTCTTCAAGGACCACGGCCATGTCCGCAGCTGCCGTGCCGACGGCAGGAGCCGAACCCTGGCGTTTTCTGGTGCGGGTCGTCGTCAGGGTTTTCGCTGTAAACAGGCCGGCCTTACTTACAAAATAGGGGCGCTCGATCGACTGCCGACTTTGGCTCAATTGGCCATTGCTCGTCACTGTCCAAGTTAACAGTGCCGGATCATAATTTTGAACTGTTACGATTTGATTCAAGGCATCTGTTGTCGTGAGGGAGACGAGTTGCAGCTTCCCATCGATAAGGATTAAGTCAGCCTTTTCCTGATCGCTGAAACTCCCGATTTCACTTAAGTTGATTTGGCTGCCGTCGAAGGCCAGTTTGAGAACCTTTAAAGTCTTTGCGGTACCGACCCGTTCGACGTAAGCAAGATAGTCATCGGAGCCTTTGGCAAAGCTCAGCTCGTTGAGCGCATGACCGGCTGGCAAATCTATTTTTGCCAGGACAGGGCCCGAGCCTTGTACGGCGTAGAGCTGGGTTAAACCCGTGGCAAGCGTCACGCGCCCCATGGCCGACCAAAGTCCGCTGGCACTGATAGCCGCAAGAAATTCTTTGCCTTCGCTTGGAACCAGGGCAAGCTTATCGTCGAGACGGAAAAGTTGGTTTGGAGCAAGACTTGCGTCATACCCATAAACATGGGCGAGATCGGCGTCGCGCTGCGAAATAAAAACAGCTTTCTTGCCATCCTGGCTATAGCTGGCGGCAAAATCTTCAAAATTTAACTGCTTCTCGATTTCGGCCGTGGCGATCGGTCCCTCGGTCGTCTTAGAGGTCGTGCCACCACATGCGGACAGAACAAGTGCAAGCGAAACGATCCCTAGCGTATTGCGTATCATGGAGGCTATTCCTAAATGGGCGACCGGAGTCGGTATATTATTCCTATGGGCAAGCCAAGCTAAAAGGGCTATCCTCGATGATCAGTACTATTAACATAGCTTTCAGCAGACACGGCACCCATTATAATCATGAACTCTGAAAAATTGCGAAAATTAAACAATACCGACGAACACTACCTCAATCGCGAGTTGAGCTGGCTTGCGTTCAATCAAAGGGTTTTGGACGAAAGTCGGCGAGATCGTACACCTCTCCTTGAACGCGTCAAATTCGTAACAATCTTTTACTCGAATCTTGATGAATTTTTCATGGTCCGTGTGGCTGGTAAAAAGCGGGCGATCAGGGAGGGCGTGCGCCAAGTGGACGAGACCGATCTCAGTTCGGTCGAAGTCACGCTGGAAGCGATTCATGCCAAGGCGCGCGAGACAGTCGCCGAACTCTATACAACCTTTCAGCGCTCGCTCCTGCCCCATCTTGCCCAGGGCAATATCCACCTGCACCGCATCAATAAATTAAGCGACACCCAGCGCTCGGCGCTCTATCAGTACTATAAACAGTCGGTGCTGCCCGTGCTGACTCCACTGGCCGTTGACCCGGCGCATCCTTTCCCCTTTCTGGGCAATCGTAAGCTCTACCTCCTCGTTGCCTTTCAAACCAATTCCCATGCCCATCCATCGGCCGGAGCCAATTCGCCAACGATAGCCTTTGTCGAGGTCCCGGGGGTTTTATCACGTCTGATTCCCGTGAATATGGAAGCCCCCGGACACAATTACGTCTTGCTTGAAGATCTGATCAGCGAGCATCTGGGTGAACTGTTTTTTGGGTTGCCCATGAAGGCCGCCTTTCCCATTCGCGTGACACGAAACCTCGACATCACCCTCCTCGAAAGCGAGGTCGTCGATCTTTTGAGTTCGGTGCAAAGCGAGGTCAAGGCCCGCGAGCAGGCCGAAGCGGTGCGCTTGGAATATGCCCCCGATCTGCCGCGCGAGTTGCTGGATCTGCTTGAAAAAAAGCTGGGCCTCGAGGATGTCGATACCTATGAATGCCAGGGCCCTCTCGCACTTGCCGACTTTTCTGCTCTGTACGAACTGAACGGCGAAAACTGGAAGTACCCGGCTTTCAACCCCCGGCTGCCGCAGCGCATGAAAGGCAATCGATCGATCTTTTCCCTGATTCGCGAAGCCGACCTTTTGCTTCATCATCCCTTTGATAGCTTTTATGCCATCATCGAACTGCTGCATGAAGCGGCCTGGGATGCCGATGTGCTGGCTATCAAGCAAACCCTTTATCGGACGTCAGGCGACTCTCCCATCATCGACGCTTTGATCCTGGCTGCGGAGCAGGGTAAACAGGTAACCGCTGTCGTCGAACTTAAAGCCCGATTCGACGAAAATAATAATATCGTCTGGGCGCGGCGTATGGAACGAGCCGGCGTCCATGTCGTCTACGGCTTCATCGGCCTCAAGACTCACTCAAAAATGACTCTGATCGTGCGCCGGGAAAACCGCCGTCTGGCGCGTTATGTTCACCTCTCCACCGGCAACTACAACTCGACGACCGCCAAGCACTATGTCGACATCGGCTACATCACGGCCAAACCCGAGTTCGGCGATGACGTGACGCTGCTTTTTAATATTCTCACGGGCTTTAACATAATGAATCGGGCCGAGTCCGAACTTCAGCCTATACCCTCGCCGATGAAAGCACTGATTATTGCACCACTCTATATGCGCGATGCATTGATCCACCTTATTCAAAGGGAGATCGATGAGCAAAAAGAGGGGGGCAAAGGCCTGATCGTGGCAAAGATGAATGCCCTGGTCGATCGCCGGCTTATTGATAAGCTCTACGCGGCGTCCCAGGCCGGCGTCGAGGTGCGGCTGCTGGTTCGCAGCATCTGCTGCCTGAGGCCTGGGGTGCCGGGCCTCAGTGAAAACATTCAGGTGCATTCGGTGGTCGGCCGTTTCCTTGAGCATTCGCGGGTCTTTTACTTTCGTCATAGGGGCAAGGAAGAAGTCTATCTTGGCTCAGCTGACTGGATGCCGCGCAATATGGACCGCCGTATTGAGGTTGTCTTTCCCATTGACGATCCCGCTGCAAAACGGCAGATCATCGAAGACATTCTGCCTATATACTGGGCCGATACGGAAAACACCTGGCAACTCGACGCCACAGGAGTCTATCACCGCTGTCCGGCTCAGATTCCCACTGTGGATTGCCACCAAAAGTTCATTGAAATTGCCAGGGAACAGGGTATCAAGTCTCTGCCTTACGACAAGGCGATCCGTCACGATCTAAAGTTGAAGGGCCGACCCATCGTCGGCAACCGTGCCAGCGCCTCCAAACAAAAGGACACGAAAAAAAATTAACCGGCTAAATTTCCAACCAAAAAATCCTTTGGCCGTGATTGATCTCGGGTCTAACACCTTTCACCTTGCGATTACCACCCTCGATGAAGATGGGCATATCCACGTCATCGACACGCAAAAGGATCACATCCGTCTCGCCGAGATGCTTGAGGACGGCTATATTCCTGCCAAGCTCTTTAAACGCTCGGCCGAAGCCCTTCTCGCTATGAAAAGCATCGGCCAGAGCTATCACGCTCAGTTTCGTCTGGTCGCCACGCAGGCGATTCGTTCCGCTCACAACCGCCTGGCCTTCATCGAACACATTCGTAAGGCAACGGGTCTCGATCTGGAAATCATCGATGGCGTCGAAGAGGCCCGACTCTCCTTTTTGGGAGTGATTCAAGGTTTGCATTTTGCCGATGAGCCCGTGATGACAGTCGACATCGGTGGCGCCAGCACGGAAATCGCCTGCGGCATCGCCAGTGACTGCAATTATCTTTCGTCCCTTAAAATCGGTGCCCTGCTCCTTTCCAAACGCTTTCTCTTTGCCAAAGATCTCAAAGAGGCGGCAATCGTCGAGCTAAAGCAGACGGTCGAAGCCCGGCTTTTACCCGTGCAGGACGATCTCCTTAATTTTCCCATCCAACATGCAGCCGTGACCTCAGGCACCGCCAAAGCCATTGCCCGCATGGTGCATTGGGATAAAAATCAAGAGGAGCTTGATGATCCCCATGGCTATCTGATCACGGCCGAGGAACTTTTTCGCATTGAAAAAGAACTCAATACGCTGAGAACATCGGATCGCATTGCGCTACGCTGGAAGCTTGAAATGCGGCGGGCCGATATTATCCTGGCTGGCGTTGCCATTCTCGCTCAGCTGACGCGTATCCTCAATATTCCGCGCTGGAAGGTCTCATCGAGTGGCCTTCGCGAGGGTGTGGCGACCGATACCTACGAACGCCAGGGTCTTTTGTCTGCCAATAAATGGCAAGATTTACGCTGGCATACGATACAGGGCCTTGCCAAAAAACTCAGTCTCGATCCCAAATTTGCGATGAGTACAAGTCAGCTCGCCACGCAAATTTTTGATCGCTTTATAGCCTACGACGAATTTAAGCTGCTCTGCAAAAATGCCAAGATCGACCGCGACATCCTTAAGGCTGCCGCCTATCTTTTAGAAGCCGGAAAGTTTGTCAACTTCAGCAGCTATCACAAGCACACCTATTATCTGATTACCGAGATGAACCTTTTGGGCTTTACCCAAGAGGAAAAGCATGTGATCGGGCTGGTCAACCGTTATGCCCGAAAGGCGCCGGCCAAACACGGCAAGTCGGATGCATTGCCCTATCTGGAAAGAAACTTCAATCGCATCAGCCTGCTCTCGTCGTGTCTCCGTATAGCCCGAAGTCTGATGCGAACGCGTCAGATCAAAACCCATGACTTTAACGTCCTTAGAGTCCACAATCGCTGCACACTCGTCTTAAAGGTCGATCAGGATCAAAGACTTGACGCTGAAAAAATCGCACTGCAAAAAGAAATCAAAAACCTGGAAAAGGCGCTGCAAGTCGAAGTCGACTTTCGCCTGGAAACATAAAGACGACGATCATGAGTTCATATAAGGCTTATCAAAGCCAGTTGCAAAAAGCGCTCGATCCGACGCATCCGCACCAGCATCCCCTTATCGTCCTTAAGGGTAGCTCCGACTTTATCTTAAACCTCACCAGTATCGCCCTTAAAGCCCACTGGCAGGCAAACGGCTGGGATACCGAACGCATCGACGGCGCCAGCTTTAACGGCGAGCGTTTTCTCCAGGCTACCTCGACTCGCTCAATGTTTGAGCCGCAGCAGCTCACGATCGTCACGCAGGCGTTTGCAAGCCCCGATCTTTTCGATTGCTTAAAACAGCTCGAATCGACAAAAAGCATCATGCCAGCGCTCTGCCTGATACAGGGCGGCGAAGTGCCCGCTAAGTTTCAAAAGGAATTGAGCCGCCTCGGCAGCTTTATCTTGAGCTGTGATGAACCCGCTCCCTGGGAGGCCAGAGATTTTCTCCTCGATCGCTGCCGGGTTCATCGCCTGCAATTGTCGGCAGAGGCGACCACTGACTTTTTAGATTCGACGGGCGCCGATCTTATCAAGATAGAAAATGAACTGCGAAAACTCGCTCTTATCCTCGCCGATAGCAAAGGCCCGATCAGCGTCGAGGCCCTTCGGCCCCACCTTGATTTTTTGCGCGAGGACCATGCCTTTAAAATCGATCAGCTGCTCTGCCAGGAGGCTTATCCCCAGGCTCTGCTGCTGCTCAAGGGGCTGCTGGATCGTGGGGAAAGTGGGTTGGCCGTATTGGCCATTCTCGCAATGCACTGTCGCAAGGCGATACAGATTCAGGCCGGTTTGAAGTCGGGGCAAAGCCCGGCCGATCTCAGTCGCGAGCTGCGACTGCCAAGCACCGTCGTGCAAAATTATCTGCCTTATATACGGAAGCGCAGTGCTGTGGTCTTTCAGAGGGCTTTGAATCTTTGCCATGAGGCCGACCGCCGTTTAAAATCGGTCCGCTACGGCGAGCAGATCTGGCTCGATCGCATCGTCTGGGAGCTGATGCCGAATCCTCAGGCTTAAGCCTTAAGGCCGCCATTTTTCTGGCGAGGCGAAAGAGTGAGGATCTCGATGGTCCAATCGCTACGAATGGCCAGCGTATGCTCAAATTGAGCCGACAGCGAGCCATCGATAGTCAGCGCCGTCCAGCCATCCTTCAGCAGCTTGGTTCGATAATTCCCCTCGTTGATCATAGGCTCGATCGTAAACACCATGCCGGTCTCAAGGCGTTGGCCCCGACCTTTTTCACCATAATGAAAGATCTGCGGATCTTCGTGAAAGACCTTGCCGATGCCATGGCCGACAAAATCGCGGACGACTGAGTAGCCGAGCGCTTCGGCGTAAGTTTGGATCGCGTAGCCAATGTCGCCAACCCTGGCGCCCTCGCCGACCGCTGCAATTCCGCGCTTGAGGCATTCTTCGGTCACCTCGACGAGTTTACGGGCCTTTTCCGAGACGTTGCCCACCAAAAAGGTGCGCGAGCTGTCGCCATGGTAAGCATTGATGATAGGCGTGACATCAATATTGATGATGTCTCCATCTTTGAGTTTGGCCTTGGCCGAGGGAATGCCATGGCAGACGACGTCATTGATCGATGTGCACATAGACTTGGGATAACCGCGGTAGTTGAGGGGAGCCGAGATTGCGCCGCGTTTGCTGGTGTAGCTATGCACGATGTCGTTGAGTTCCAAGGTTGTAATACCCGGCTTCACATGGGCTTCGATCATATCCAGCAGTTCACCGGCAAGCTCGCCGGCAGGCCGCATTTGATCAATTTCCGCATCGGTCTTTAGGTATATCACGTATTTTCCTCTGTTTTTAGGAGCCTATCTTTCAAAAACCCCGCGAATCCAATCCGGATTGCGGACGCTGATGACCTTGGGCGCGGCCATGCCTTTGCCGTAGTGCATACAACTTTTATGCTGGACTAGCACGGAAAAAGGTTCCTTTTTATAAACCAAATCATGAATCGTCTCAAGCCGCGTGAAATCAGGTTTCGCCTGGGTCAGGCTTAGATTGTAGCCGTCGATGGCGGCATCGATTTCTTGAAAGTGATAGGCCCAGGGCCAGACCGTTGCGCTGCGTTTGCTATGCAGAATCGACGCTAAATCATTTTCCGGCCAATTTCCGGCAATTCCGGCCAACATTCCATCGGCATATTCCCCAGGGTTCACAATCTTCAGCTTCATACCCAAGGCCCGGAAGCTATCGTCCAGCACCTTGCGTAAAAGGCTTGAGTCCCGACGGCGGTCGGTGGCTATGGAAATTTCCAGAAGCTGCCCATTTTTGCTGCGCCGATAGCCATCGCCAGCGGAGCGAATGAGGCCCATTTGATTGAGAATAAGGTCAGCCTTTTTGAGATCATAAGGCAGGACCAGCAGCGATTTTTTGTAACCGGGGTGAGCTCTTAGAATAGGTGCCGAAATCAAATCCCCCAGCGAGCCCGCACCAGCCCTAAGCAGGGCTCCACGCGGAAGGATATAGGTCAGGGCCTTGCGAAACAGCTCGTCCTTCGTATAAGGCCCCTCTGGGTTCCAGGCTATCATCGTCATGACCGGCAGATCGATCGCCGCAGGACAGGTGATTTCCTCTTCGATCTGCCGTTCCCAAGTCCGCGGATGCATCTCCTCGCCAAAGCGAAAGCTCACAAAAGTGTTCGGTGAATTGAGAGCGGTATTGCCGACCGGATTGATAAGGAGAAACTGCCGGGCTTTTCCCACCACCTTTCCCCCAAGACCCAAACCCTCGGCCCTGCGCTCAGGCTTTAAACTGCCCACACAATCGAGTCCAGCCACGCCGCGCCGAAAGAAAGGCAGACGATTGAGAATATAGGGGCCAAAGACCGGAGCCTTGTCCCAGACCAGCCGAACCGTTGCATCTTTATGCTCAAGGGTAAACGCTGGAAGTTCCCAGCTGTCGTTGCCGATTCGTTGGACCAGGGCTGGCAGCTCGTGCCTTAAAAAATCCTCGAGATCCTGAGGCTCAACGGCTTTTCCACTCCACCATTGCAGCGATGGTTTGAGTGTCATGGACCACAGCGTTTTTTCACTTTGCAGCCGCGTGAGGAGCACTGGCTCCGAGACCCCTGACTGGAGGTTTAAACGGGTGAGGGCGGGGCAGACATAGGTTCCCATTATGGCGTCTTGATTCAATACGATCTTGTCCGGATCGCTGGCTGAGAGCGGCCACCCATAAACCATGAGCGGTCTTTCCCTTGCGAAAAGGTCGAGTCTGGGGGCAAGATAAGCGAGGCCCATGGCGAGGAGCTGACGCCGCTTCGTAGAGCTATGAAGAATAGACCAAGACATAGGAGCCAACCTCGGCAAAAAGCAGCGGAATGGAATGGGCTAACGAAGACCTGCTGTCGAGAATTTAAGGGGGGTTCATGCACAAACAATCGCACTACGATATTGCCATAATAGGCTCAGGCATAACAGGCCTTTCTACCGCCTATCATCTGCTGAAGGCACAGGAACTTCGGGTCTGCATTTCCGGCGATGCGGACAGTAGCAGCCGGAGCAGCGCTAACATGATAGCGGGTGGTCTCATCGATAATTTTACCCGCATCGCCCAGCGGCATGGTCTCGACAAGGCCGAGAGGACCTGGACTTATTCCAATCAGGCCTATGATGCCCTGATTGCCTTCGCGAAGGAGCATAAGCTCGCCACACAAATCGGTGCGCGCATTCGCCTCATCGAGACGGAAGACGAACTTGCCGAATGCAAAAAAGCCATCGAGCAGCTTAAGGAGGCTGGCTTCAAAAGCACACTGGAACCCCCTCCAAAGGAGGCGAAGGGCCTGCTTGGGCAGCAGATCGATGCGCCGCGGGCGGCCGGACTTTCGGTTTTGGATCTGCTTAAACTTTTAGAAAAATTAACGGCCACGCTCGATCACCTCCCTAAAACGCTGGCCGTGCAAAAGGTGCCTCAAGGCTTTCAAATCACCACAGCCGAGGGGCCTATCACTGCCGAAGTCGTCATCTATGCCAACCACCTCGGTATCGCCAACTTTCTTCCCGAGCTCAAGCCGATACTGGTCGGCTCGCAGGATCAATGGCTGCGGATGCGGACGACGAGCGGCGATTTTCCTTTTCCCGTGGGTAGCCTTTTAACCTGGCGCCACGGCCATTATTGGGCGCACCTGGAAAGTGCCAATCAACTGACCTTAGGTGGAGCTCGATTTTTGAGGCCGCTGGCAGGTTTTGAGGCGGACCATGCGGAATTGAGCGACAGGGTATCGAAGCATCTTCCTGAGGCATGGGCCAAGTATTTTCCTCAGTTAGCACTGAGCGAGTTGCTGGAGTCCAAAGCCGGACTCGATATCAGACCCTGCGATGAGATTCCGGTGATTGGCCCGATGTTTGGCGAAACGGGAATCTTTTTAGCTGCCGGCTATATGGGACAGGGCCTTAGTCTGGGCTTCAAAGCTGGGCAATCGCTTGCAAACATAGTATTGGGTAAGCAGGACGAACTGCCCCGGTTTTTTTGGCCGGAAAGACATCGCAGTCTAGGCTCAGTCCGTGAAGAGGAAGAGTGAAATGGCAAATAATCCGAACGTTCCGGCGCCTGCTCCATCCGCACGTATCGTGCGCTGCCCCATCTGTGGGAAGAGTACGCGTTACGATCAGACCAATCCTGATCGGCCGTTTTGCAGCAACCGTTGCAAGGTGATGGACATAGCCCAGTGGGCCGATGAGTCCTATCGGGTCCCGACCAAGCCCGAACACAGTGATTCCGATCTTGAAATTCCCAGCCAAGACGATGAAGACGAGAACTGAGGCGGGGACTCTAACGATCGGTCATGATTTCGATATAGAGTTCCAACTCGTCATAATAAATCGTCTCGCTGAGGGTCAGGCGATTCTCCAGCATTCGGCATTGGACGGTAAGATCAGCAAGGATGGCGTCGCGGTAGCTGTCTTTTTCTGCTTCGATCAATGCCCCCTGCCGCTCTAGTTTATGCAGGACGTGGTCGATGTCACTGACCTGCTTTTTGAGGACTTCAAGGCGTAGCTCGCGAAGCTCACGAATGGTATGAAGGGTTTCATCATCAATGGGACATTCAAATACAACGACGGCCATGGCCTTCACCCTTTCACTAGGAGCCCATTATGGGCTACCCACGAAAGTGCAACTAGCGCGCCAATACTAACTAACCCAAGACGACGTCTTTGATCTCCGGGATTTTTTCCCGCAAAATTGGCACGATACCATTAAAAAGTGTGATCTGAGAGGAGGGGCAGCCCGAGCAGCCTCCAAAGAGTCGAAGTGTCACAATCCCATCATCAACGTCCAAAAGCTCACAGCCACCCGCATGCAGCTCGAGCATGGGGTTAATGTCGCTGGCGATGATTTCTTTAATTTGCTCGATCATAGACCGAATCCTTTATACTTAAGTATTTGTTTTATTTATTGAATAAAAGAACTAGTCCACGGATTGCCGCCTGCCCCATCGCCGCTATGGCCTGCTCGCTGTTGCCCGCCGTATGCGGGGTTCCCAGCAAACCCTCTGACGCCGCCAATTCTTTATCATGAAGGGGCTCCTGTTCGAAGACGTCTAACGCAGCACCAGCAATATGTCCACTGCTTAGCCCCTTCTTCACGCTGTCCAGACTTATAACCGCCCCGCGACTCGTATTGACAAGGAAAAGTCCCGCCCGGCTACGCGAAAGCTCCCTATCCGCAAACATTCTATAAGTCTGATCGGTAAGGGGAACATGAAAACTCAAGAGTTCGGCCCAACTTATTATATCATCATAGTCAAGTCTTTGAATTCCAAATGAAGTTTCAAGTTCAGGCTTGGCCACGAGATCACAGTAGGCAAGCTCTGCGCCCAGCAGCTGAAGAAGGGCGGCGACCTTGGATCCGACATGTCCCATGCCGATGATGCCAACCTTCATGCCCGCTAGGCTCCGGCCCCCATCCTTATTCCATAGGCCGGCGGCCAATTTGTGAGAATTTTGACAGATCTTACGGCACATACCAAGAATCAAGCCCAGGGTATGCTCGGCGACAGCCAGGCTATTGACTCCAGATTCATGATAGACGGCAACTCCGCGGGCGGCACAGGCAGCAAAATCAATATTATCAACACCCACGCCATACTTAGATACGCATAGCAGCTGTGGGAAGCCAGCAAGTTCAGCCGCCGACACCGGCTCGCCCCCGACCAGCCAGGCTTTCACGGCAGCTGCAAAGTGAGGATCAGCCAGCTGCTGGCGCTGGAGAGGATCGCGTAGATCAAGATAATGGATGCGCAGCGTTGGAAGTTTGAGGGCCAAGTCCTCGCGAAGGGCGGCGCTGCGCATGAAACTCGTTGCCGTAACGATCAGGATCGAAGCGAGAGAAGCCAAAGGTGCAGCCATGGCTTTTTAGCCTAATACAAGAGGAAGACAAGGCGATCGATCGTCAATGCACCGAAGACACCAAAAAGATAAAAGCACGAATAATAGAAAAGGGGCATCGCGCGCTGATTTTCTTTGGTCGCATACAGCTTATAGGCCAGCCACACAAAATAAAAGGTAAGGGCTCCCGCGATCACCCCGTAGATCCAACCGGCCACGCCAAAAACGGAGAGGGACAGAACACAAGGAATAAGAAGGGTACTGTAGAAGAAAATCTGCTTACGCGTGACTTCAAGTCCCTTAACAGTTGGCAGCATAGGAATATTAGCCCGCGCATAGTCATCTTTATATTTGATCGCAAGCGACCAAAAGTGAGGGGGCGTCCAAAGAAAAATAATGCCAAAAAGCACCCATGCTGGCCATTCCAACGTGCCCTTAACCGCAGCCCAGCCGATCAGGGGTCCCACACAGCCTGCAGCGCCACCGATCACAATATTCTGCACCGTCCGTCTTTTAAGATACATAGTGTAAACAACGACATAGAGAAAATTTGCAGCAACGCCAAGCCAAGCAGCCAGCGGGGTCGCAAACTTATAGAGGAGGGCAAAAGAGGCCAAGCCCATGGTAACCGCAAAGAGCCCAGCCTTGCCCGTACTTATCCTGCCGGCAGGGATGGGACGGGTTCGGGTGCGCTTCATATGTTGATCGATATCGGAATCGACAAGGTGGTTAAAGATTGCTGCCGAGCCCGACGCCAAAAAGGTTCCTAGCAAGGCTACCAATGCAAGCTGCAGGCTTGGTAATTCCCTTTGCGTCAGAAAAAGCGCGGGAATCACGGTTACGACAACCAAAAGGGAAATCGTTGGTTTGGTCATTTGAAAGTAACTGCGCCAGTCGAGTGGCACCGCAGGTGATGCCGGGTCAGCAAAAGGGAAAGACTGAGCTGTACTTTTGTGTTCCATAAAGAATCCTCGATGCAGAATCGTGCCTATCTTCCATCAGCTGCGCTGCCAGAGTCGTATTTTAATAAGAAGAGGCGATAAACACAGACGCTGCATACCGCCTATGACTCGCGCAGGATAGATCAAACATAAACATCGATCGAAAATTTCGCTTGGCCTCTTAGAAAGGCGACGCGATATCCATCCAAATGGGAATCCACACACAGAGAAAGAAGAGGATAGGGAATAGAAACATCATAAAGACAAGAGTCAACCAACCCTTTTGTTCCCGTTGCTGCGTTGCAAGATCTTTGCTTGACATGAATTACCTCGTGCAGAGTGGACTCAAATAAAGGGATTCTACCATGTTCCGATCGAACCCCCTTTCTATCACGGACTTTTTAAGTGCAAAAGAGCTATTGCAGAGAATCGAAGGTTCCAGGCGGATCGATTTATTCGGCGGCACCAAGCCATCGGTACACTTCCAGATTCCGCCAAACATTCTTAACATAGGAACTTGTTTCACCAAAACTAAGGCCTTCAGCCCAGACTGTTAAATCTGGCGCATCGCGTCGCAGCATCCATGTATCGACGACATATTCCCCTGCGTTATAAGCAGCTATCGCCCGCGGCCATTTATTTTGATAGCGCTTGCCAAGTTTGGCCAGATAAAGGGAGCCAAGTTGGATATTCAACTCCGGCTGTCGTAAACGTTCCCTCATATCTTTAGTGCTGATGCCCTGCGAGCGTGCCAGCTCCTGAGCCGTTGCGGGCATGAGTTGCATCAGGCCGATCGCGCCGACCGGGGAGGTGACCTCAGGCCGAAAGCTGCTCTCTTGGCGGGCAATGCCCCAGATCAGCGGGGCTTCGATAAAATTGCTTTGGGCATATCGGGCCACCTCACTCCTGTAGGGCCTTGGGAAAAAGATCAGCAGCTGTTCCGGATAGTCCTCCCAAAGACCGGCATGCCTCTGGCTCAAGTCCGAACTGAGACTGATGGCCAGAATATGCTGCTGAGCCATCTCAAAGAGACGGCTGGCATAAAGGCTGGGCTCGACCTCAGCCATCAGTTTGGGTTTGGCGTTGATCTGATCAAAAAGCTCCTGGCCGAGGCCTGTGTAGTAGGCTGTGAGCTTAGCGCCAACGGCAGCTTCAAGTCGATGAAACCTGCGGATCGCTTCGGCATCCTGGCCGTAAGCGCCCCAGGCAAAGTTAGCCAATTTGGAAAGCTTGGAAGCCTTTACCCTTTTAAAGGGATCGCTCCATTTCCTCTCTGGATCGATTTGCGGCACGGCGACCACCGAGTAGAAACTCAGCGGACTTATCCTTTGCAGCTCTTCAAAGGCAGCATCGGCTGAACTTTTTTGATTGAGCTCCCAGTGGGCGCGGCCCTGCCAATAGAGCGCCTTAATCCGGAGGCTATCCTCAAGCTTTTCCCGCAGAAAGACATCCCAGGCTTTGATAGCCTCAACCTTATCGCCCTTACGATACTGATACCAGCCCTCCGACCATTCGAGACGCTGCCGCCATTCGGTTGAAATTTCTGGAGTTTCGAGCGCAAGCTTATTGAAGGACAAGGCCGTAGTAAAATCGAGCTGCTCATAGGCCACACGTGAGCTAAGGATATGCATGCCATCGCTTTTTAAATCGATGGCTGCCTGAGTATCCTTGGCGTCTTGATTCAGACTTTGTAACAGCGGAATGCCGTCAAGACCTTCATGAGCTGCTATTTTCGCCCGCTCATAATCGCCGAGCATCGCCCGATTGCGGGCCACCCAGTAGAGGCTTTCAATCAATCTTTTTTGCTTTTCAAAGGCTGACCATTTCAAAAGATCGAGCGGAAGATCGCTGCTCTTTAAAAGTTGCGATTGGTTCTGATAGGCATCCGCAGCCCCTTTGCGATCGCCAATCGCCTTCAGCGTCTGAATCTGTAGCTCGGCTGCACGCACCGCCCGAGCCCTGTCCGCAGCCTCAGCCGATAATTCGGCCACGGCTTGCTTAAAGAACACGCTGGCTTTATTGGGCTCGCCTTCACAGTTGGCCAGTAGCCCGTTCCAGTAGATGCGTTGGGCCTCGCTCAGCCCGCTTACCCACATTAACCATTTGTTATCAAGACTTTTGCCACATACAGCCTGGGCTCGAGCTTCCCAAAACACCGCATCGGAGCGATTATAGTTCTCAGGGCTTGGCAGCGGGGCCGGCGGCGTAAAAGCATCCGCCTTGGGTCCAAGGAAACCTTGAAATTTTCGAGTCAGTGCCTTTTTGGTAGTCAGCGCCTGTTTCTTTAAAAAGGCGCTGTCCTCACCTTCATTGGTGGCGGCCAAAAGAATGCGCGCGAGCGCTTCGGGGCTTGTGCCACTTGCTGGATCCGCCTTGGCTTGCACAGCAACCCATCGCTGCAGGGAGACCTTGCCCACCGCACCCGAATCTAGCTTTAATGCCCTGAGCCAGAGCTGTGAGGCCTGGTCCCAGGCCATGCTCTCCTCGGCAACTTCAGCCTTGACGACCGCCAGGAGATCCTCAACATAAACCCGCAGGGTCGGCTCTTCTTTCAAAAGTTTTTCCAGATCGGCCTGCTGCTGCGACCAACTTGCTTCGCGCTGAACTTTAGCCACCAGCTCTATGGGAAAGAGGGCGTGGTGGGAATCGGTCGAGCAGGCGGCGGCGCTCAGCAGAAGACTGCCGAGCAGCCCCTGCCTAAAAAGCCGCCGCGTCGGGAATAAACCGAACTTAACCATAAAGAGAACCCTTCACAACCGTGCCTTCAAGACTCACTGACCCATCCAGTATTTTACCGCCGGCCTGCACCAAAGCGTGACTGACATCCTCACGCACGTTGGGATCGGCAAAAACCGCCATCACGCCGCCACCACCGGCACCACAGAGGCGCGAGAACATAGCACCTTTACTCTTGGCGGCATGGGCAATGGCCCGGGTCTCTGCCGTTTCAATATCGGTCCATAATTTTATCCGCAAATTCCATTCATCTGCCGATAGTTTAAAGACATCTTTCCAGGCACCCTCACGCACGGCGTTGGCCATATTGGTCGCTATCAAACCCATGTCGTTGAGTATGGCAAGCGTGACTTTATCGCCTTCAAAGGCTTTGTTAAAGATCGCCCAGTTGTTTTTACCCGAGGCGCGCGACACTCCGCTGTAACAGAGGATGAGCATATCCTTAAGGGCCAAGATATCGCTACCCCGCAGCGTTTCCACCGCAGTGCCCCCGAGCGGGTAGCTGATGAGGTTGATGCCGCCGCGCAGGCCACCCCAATAATCCTGACAGCCCGTAGGCACACGAATCACAGCGGTTTCCACATCCTGTACCGTCTGCACGAGTTCACTGTCGCTCAGTAAGAGGGGCAACCCAATTTCCGTGCGGGCCTTTAACAGCGCTGAAGCAAAGGCTATCGCAAGGCAGGAGGAACCACCAAGGCCTGCGCCGGCTGGCGATTTTGCCTGCACCTCGATCTTCAATGCCGGCAGCGTCTGATGCCAAAAGCAGTGTAAAATTTTGCTGAAGAGCGGCAGACGCGTATCCTCCATCACCGCGGCCCAGGTGCCGACGAGTTCGAGCTTTTGATCGACGCTTTTGATATGGTAGCCCTCGCCACAGGCGCTGACGTTGACCTGGGCATCGAGGGTTATCCCAAAATTCACCGTGGCCTTATGCTGAAGGATTCGGGTCAAGGGTGCGATATCAAGCGTTCCACCTGCTAGATCAACACGAGTAGGGCTGCGAGCTATTATCACCTGATGGTCTCCCTTAATTTCGACGCTTTTCGTTTCTGGCCTTGGGCTGCTTTTAAGCTCTATGCTAAACTATACCGAAAGCATTTGAGGCATCCCAACACCAAAGTGCAGTGGCCCTCCAGAAAGAACGTTCCCTCTGCCTTGAAGGTCACCCCTATGACGCGTCATATAAGTTCTTTTTCTACAAAGAAATTCATCTGCTCGTGGGATCTCGATCCCAAACGAAGCGACGCTACCAAGCTTAACCTTGAGCGATTCTTAAAGCTTTTACCAGCCCTCGAGTGGAAGAAGGTAAAGGGCCTCGAGGATAAAAATTTTCTGCCCTGTGACCTGGCTGTCGTCTATGCCTGGCATCTCGACCAAATCGAGCTGCAGTCCTGGCTTGAAAATTTTGAAAAACGATGGAAGAAACAAAGCGCGATTTGGATCCCGGCCCTGATAGTATCCCCCCTTGATATCGGCGATCTTGTCAACAGCATGGATAGCATATGGGCGTCGAATTGGTATTTTGATATCATTCACCCTGATCATTTTCTAAGTTTACCCGTCCGCATCGCCAACCTGCTGCGCATCCATGATCATTTGCATGAGCTCGGACGCTATGAAACGGAGATGAGACTGATGCGCGACAATATTGCCAGGATCGAAAAACAACTTGTCGACATGAAGGTATAAGGACAACCGTGAGCTATATACCGACCGAACAACTCGATGGCGCCAACCTCATCGCCCAATTCATCATCGAATATCGGGCGCGGGGTCATTTTTTACCCTATGATGATCATCTCCTCGTGAAAAAATGGATAGGACAGGCGGGTGATGTCGATACGCTGCTCCTCGTGCTGTCCGACATTATTCCAAAGTTCTTCCAAGGAGCGGCGGCTCAAAGTAAGCATCCTCCTGCACTGGCGCGATTGGATAGGAGGGTGCTGCAGATACTTAAAGCCCGTCGCAAAAATCAGATGCCTATGCTTGAGGCGTAATACTGACGATTTCATTTAAGAGGTGTGCATGAAGCTGAATCCCGCTCTAAGCCCGATTAATGATGATTCCCTGAAGACTTATCTCGCTGAAAAAAAAGCCCCCCTGCTCGTCTCATTTTGGGCCCCCTGGAGCACCAGCTGTCAGATCCTTGAACAAACCCTCAATGAACTCGCCCAGGATTATCTTAAACGGGTCCAGATTGCCGTCCTGAATATTGACGAAAATGCCCATTCACCCGCCGAATATGGCATCAAATCGATACCTCACCTCCTCCTCTTCGATCAGGGCGAAATCGTCGCCAGTTTTTCGGGTGCACAACCTAAGAATAAGCTCGTGGAAATTCTTGAAACGCACCTATCCTCCTGACCTCGACTTCTGTTAGATTTTCCTCCGCTGGAACCTATGGCTGAGGACGAGTGATGAAGGGCGCGATTGAAAAGAAAAGTCTGCAAAAGGATCGCCGACTGATCGGCGTCGATGAGGTTGGTCGCGGCTGTCTTGCGGGTCCGGTTTATGCCGCCATCGCTGCCCTGGATTACGAAAAGATCGATGCCCTGGATAAGACCACCCGCAGTCTCATTCGGGATTCCAAAAAACTGTCATCGAAGCAAAGACAAAAAATTCTGCCGATTCTTGAGCAGGTTTGTATCGAATGGGGCCTCGGCCATGCCAGCGAACGTGAGATCGAAACTTTGGGCATTGTAGCGGCCACTTTTTTAGCGATGAAACGCGCCTATCTCAATCTCAAGGATAGCTATGATCTGCTCCTGATCGATGGTAACCAGCGGCATCCCGATATGCCGATGGAACAGCTCACGGTGGTGGGTGGTGATAGCCTCTGCTATGCAATTGCCGCCGCGTCTATCCTGGCCAAAGAGGCCCGAGATGCCGTGATGCGCGCCGCCCATGAGCAGTTTCCTCAGTATGGCTTTATTGATCATGTTGGCTATGGCACAAAAAGTCATTTGCAAGCCCTCAACGAACACGGCATTAGTCCCTTGCATCGGCGCACGTTCGCCCCGATTCGCTCTATGCTAAAGGTAGATGTCACGGTTGAGTTGGGCCAAGGGAGAGAAGTCTGAAGAATTTGTCGTACGCCAGCTTGAAAGAAAGGGTTGGAAGATTTTGGCGCGTAACTTCCGCCGGCGCGGTTTTGAAATCGACATCATAGCCAGTCGCTTGGACCGTTTGCTCTGCGTTGAAGTCAAATCGCGATCCAACCAAGGCCTCACGGATGTGAGCTCTCTTCTTAATCCCGGCAAGATGCAAAGGCTTTGCCGCGGTATGAATACATGGCTTCAGACCTTTGGACCCGAAGAATCCCGCAATACTGAATTTTGGCTGTGTCTGGTCGAAAAGGCGATACCGATAAAAAGCCTGGAAGTCAGGGACAGTGGTAAGAGCAGGCCAGGAAAAGAGAAAGTGAAAGTGAACTGGATGCGCTGGGCTGGCGATGAAGGTCCGGAGCCAAAAAATTAAACCTTCCCCCAGCCATAAGGCTAAGGCAAGGTTCGAAAGAACTGGGAATTAATCTTTTTTCGTTGCCATATAACGGCTACGGATACGAGCCGCTTTGCCAGTGAGGTCGCGGAGGTAGTAAAGACGGGAACGACGGACGATACCGTGAGCGACGACTTCAACCTTAGCAATCTGGGCAGAAAAAGCCGGGAAAACGCGTTCTACGCCGATGCTATTGGCACCGATTTTACGAACGGTAAAGCTTGACTCCGGCCCACCTTTTTTAAACGCAATCACAACGCCTTCGAATTGCTGGATACGAAACTTTGCAGCGTCCGCGCCTTCTTGGAGTTTGTAATGAATACGCACTGTGTCGCCTGGACGAAACACTGGGAGTAGCGATGCTTCAGGAAACTTTTTCTTTTCGAATTTAGCTATAATAGCATTTTTCATGGGTATTAAACCTATTGCAGTTTGCAGGCTCTTTTAAGTGCTACCCTGACTTATCATTGCAGGAGTGAGCTGAATACCTCAGTTCCTACGATGGGTCAAGGACTTGTTCCCTTAGCGCCTGCGATGGTTAGATTGCAAATTCTACAGTTCGCATATTCAACAGCTGCTGTTTTGCGTCAACAAAGACGTGGTATAGCTCTTCGCGTTCCCCAGTTGGTATTTTTTGACGCATAAAAGGCAGGATTTTATCCTCTACCGTTTCGCTGTGTCGCGTGAAGCTTTCAAGAAGTTCGGCTCCATCTTGGCACTTATCGCTACACAAAGACTGCAGATTCCTAAGGCCCTGCTGATACCTCTTAAGAAGGACATCTCTATGGTTAGCAATAAGCGATAACTCAGGCAAGAGGAACTCAGTTTCCCAGGCCAGATGTACATTAAGACGCATTAAAATAGCCGTCTTCACGGAATCTTTGCCCGAGAGTTGAGACAGATCAGCAAGTTCGGCTTTGCGGCTACGAAATTCTGCCTTCAAGAGCTGCAGTACATCCATGGGCTCTATCTCCTTGAGAAGGCCTTGCCTCGCGGTGCAAGCGTGGAAACGCCAAGTTTTCTCAACTCTTCCGATTTATGATGATGAAGAGGGTATAAACAAACCCCAGCTATAATTCAAGCGACTGATGCAAGCTTGGATAAAAAGCAGCAAAGCCTTTTTCTAGGAATCTTGGGTCACAAGGCAATTTGCCTTATTAGCTAAACCCTTAGTTTCCCAGACTCAAAGACTTGGGCCTTCTCGGAGTTAACTAGCCCTATTTTTTGGCAGAGTCAATTTATGCTGGCAAGCCTTCAACCCGCGTAACTTGAGACCGCCGCATTCCCCATCTTGCTTAAGATATAGACTTCCATTATGGTCGGCACGAGTGGCGCGAATTCCCAAGGATCCTCGCCAAGCTAGAGGTCCAGGGATCTCCGGCGCGTCATGTCTTTATCTCATTGCCTGCTTAGGATGCAAACTTCTATGACAACCGAAGACAGTAAGCCTGCCACCGAGCCAAGGAGCAAAGTGGAAACAATAGCCATGACCCCTGCCGCAATCCGGCAGGCCAAAGTGATTATGGAAAGGACCGAGGATTTTCCCAAGCTGCCTCTGCGGCTCTATATCGAAGGCAAGGGCTGCGACGGCTTTTATTATGGCGTGAACTTTGATAAGGCCGAGTCTGACGACCTCCATTTTGACTTTGAGGGGCTTGACTGCATCGTCGATCCACGCGCCTTTCTCTTTTGCAAAGGCTCCACCATCGATTGGGTCGACGATGAGAGAGGCCGGGGCTTTCTTGTGGAAAACCCCAGGGAGAAGAGTTTTCGGGGGAAATTCTATAAAAAAAGCACCTGGCGCAGCCGTCTCGAGGCTATGGATCAGGGATCCAAGGCCTGATTTACCAACCGGTAGCCGCCGCCGTAGATACTTTCGATCGTCAGGTGAGAAGCCATAAGGTTGCGCCGCAAGCGGGAAATATGGGCAGACACGCTCTTCGGCGACACCTTTACATCCTTCCAAATCTCATTGCAGAGATCCTCGTGGCTTAGAAAGCGATTGTGAAAACGAATCAGATGCCTGAGGATCTGCGACTCCTTGAGGGTCAGATGCAGCCAGTCGCCTTCGGGCAGTACACGCAGGCGATTGCCCTCATAGTCAAGACATAGATCGGCCAAGGTCAGGCAGCGGGCCGGCTCTTCCTTGTCGCGATGGAGCAAGCGCTGCATGATAAAGGGCAGCTCTCGAAAGGCGGCTGTATCGAGAAAAAAGGCCTGCGTCGAACCCCGGAGAGCTAAACTTGCCAGGACCACGACCTTAGATTCGGGCCAGTGGATCTCAATAAGTTTTTCCAGATTTTCCACGTCATCATAAAAGTCATCGCCGTGAATGACAATAGCCTGGGGCTTTACCGAGCTGAGCCGACCGAGCTTTAAAAAGTTTTTGATCGACGCAAAGGCACGCACGGCCACATCCCCATGCAGGACCGCCGCCAGCGACAGCTCCAGCCGGCCCGGCTTCTCCAAGACCCAGACGATTCCCATAAAGGCTCCTCACAAGTCGACTTCGCAGAGGCTAAAGCGGGCGACCGACGAACTGTTGAATCGCGACAGGAAATAATACTTATGGGATGGCTCATGATAAAAGGCGCTTTCAAACGCTGAGCCCTCCTTAAAAACACCCTGGTAGCCGATCGGTGCGAGTTCGGCGCCATTAAAGCGAAAGGCGGCGATGGAGATCTCGTGGTCGAGCCATTGCGGGAGAAAGACCAGAGTTTCTTTGACATTGCCAGCCAGCAGCGGCTGGGCCACATGCACCCGAGTGAGGGGCACGCTCGCCTGGGAATTTTTGCCAAAGGGATCGTTGCTTGTCATGCCGACGACCTCAAGCGAGGTATTTTCCCAAAGCAAGGAGTCGCCTTTGATGTAGGCAAGGCTTAAACCACGGTCGCTTTCCAGAAAATTCCAGCTCTCGATCGGCCCTTTTTCATCAAGTTCGATGCTCGCCTCTTTGTTTCCGGCCAGCCATGGCGTGACTTTAAAGCGAGGATCCTTTTTGCTGGTCGAGAGCCCCCGGTCGAGAGCAAAAATCCAGCGCTTCTTTTGAGCATCGGAAAACGTTGTTGTCTGATTGCCGAGTACGCGGCTCAGTACTGTCTGCGCGCCCTTTTCACTATGGATCGGAATCTCGACTTGTTGATAGGGCTGATCGTCGGTCGCTTCGTCGGTTTTATCTTCCCGCACCAGCGCGTAGAGCTTGTCGTCGGTGAGCTGCCAGCCGCCCAGCTCAAAAGCCTGCAGCTTGGTTGCAAATTGGGCGATCAGAGCATTGTTGGTGAGATCACGCACCTGAAAAAAAGGTTTGTCCTTGACCAGGGTGTGGATGACAAACACGGTTTTTTTCCCGGAAATTCCTGCACCCATAAAGGTCGAGTCCTGCCCAACAGGCAGCCTCACCAGACGGTCGGGCCTTAGATCTCCAAGCTTTCGAAAGGCCAAATGATAATAATTTCGCACACCCTTTCGCGACGTAGCTTCCAGTATAAGGCTGGGGCCGGTGCTTTCAAGGACCCGCACTTTATCGATTCTTAAATCTTCCGGCATCACGGGCAGGTCGCGACAGTCGAGTGTCGAGGCTTTCTCCAACGCGCTCCACTCCGATTTAACATCCGGGCGACCCCAGGTCGCACATCCCGAAATGATTACCAAACTCGCAATTTTTAAGCAATTACGATGCATCGAAAAGCCTCACACACGCTTAAGTATTTTTTCGAACCGACGATAAAAGCGACAGGTTGTATGGGAATCATTGTATGCGATTATCGAGACTTGACCAAAAACTTTTCCTCTTCGCCGGCGCTTTAGGGCTGACGGCCTGTCAATCCATAGTTAAATTGGAAACTCGCAAACCGACCCAGGTCCCCTACATTAGAAATTCCGCCAATGAATGCTATTACCTCGATGAATTCATGCCGGTTCCCGACTCTATGGTGAGCGGGGAATCGGGCGCGATGAAACTTCGTTACTACACTTACAACATTGCCAATTATAAAGATTGGGACAACCGGGAAATAATTCTCTCCTTCTACTCAAGAGATGATAAGTGCTGGTCACTATTTGAAGAATTCTATCTTATTCGCTAATCTTCAAACTATATTTCTCAAAGCGGGACCTTCGATCTTCGGCCACTTCGAGCTACAATAGATCTACATGCTAGCTTGAGGAGTCACGGGGTGGGTCGATTTCCTTCGCCTTTACATTTAGTTCTCAGCGGACTCTTGGTCTCCTGCGTTAGCGCACCGAAAAAACCCATGCAGGAAGCAGCAGCAGCCACGGGCCAAAAGGAAGCCGATACAAAGCTTGCCGAAGTAGCCAACCAATATGCACGCGATGGTCTCTACCGCGAGGCGCTGACCGCGTTCAATCAATTTCTTGAAAAATCCCCAAACGACGCCGCCGCCTGCCGAACGGTCGGCATAATTTACGTGAAAACCGGTGCCTATAAAAAAGCCACCGAATATCTGGCCAAGGCCTTTGAAACCTTCCCCAACAACTATGAAGTGAATTTTTATCTGGGCGAGTCGATGCGCATGCAATCGCGTTACGCGGATGCTATCTACCACTATAAACGCGCTCTGGAAATAGAGCCCAAAAACACCCCAGCCCTCAAGGCCTTGAGCTGGAGCTACTACAATATCCGCTACTATTCCGAAGGTCTGCGCACGGCGAAGCAGCTCAAGCAGCTGGCGCCGAACGATTTTCAGGTGGCAATCATCACGTCACGCATTTTGAATAAGATCAGTATGAACGATAAGGCGCTGGCCCTTCTCAACCGCTCTGAAACCCTCGCCAATGCCGATAGCATTCCTTTCCTAAACAGCGTGAAAGGCGACATCCTGCTGTCGATGGGCGATCGCGAAGCGGCCGAGCAGGCCTATCGCAAGGCTCTTCAGGATCAGCCGTTGCTGCCTGGCGCGCTCATCGGCCTCGCCAAAAAGCTGATCGACGATAAGGACAAAAGGAACAACGACACGGCTGTCACCTATCTTGAGCGGGCGCTGAAGATTCGTCCCAATCTTATCGAGGCCTACTATCTGCTTGGCAAAGCTTTTGCAAAGACCAATCCCGCCAAATCCCTCGAGTACTTTAAGATTTTCACCAAAGAAGCCTCTTACGATCCCAGCTATCAGCAGGAGCTGGCCGAGATTCGCCCGAAGCTAACCGAAGCACGCAAGGCGACCGAAAACGTCAAGCGCAGCGAAGCGGTGCCAAGCCGCGATGAGAACGAAGAGCTGTTTTAGGCAAAAGCCCATGCGAGGGCTTAGAGGAGTTTCATCTCTTCTTTTTGAAAGCTGAGCAGGCTGCGCCGCGCATCAAAGAGGTTTTTGTAAGAATCATAACGCACCTTCAGCCGGTCGGACTCGCGGCGGGCTTCAAGTAGCTTTTCAAGAAAACTCAGGTACTCCGGATCGGTCTCGGTCAGGCGCTTGAGCTTGGCTTCGCTCATCTTATCATCGTCGATGCGCAGCGCAATCTGTGCCCGCACGATAGACTTCATAAGCTCCATATGCTCCGCTATTTTCTTGGCATCGACATAGGCCAGGCCCACCTTGTTGGCGATATGCACGATCTCTTCAAGACCCAGCTTATCCCACGATTTTTCTTTAGAATTTTGAGTCTTATCCGCTGGCACCACGGCTGTCCTTTCCAATCGTATCGCTTTTGCAAGCAAAACGATCATCACTGCGCTTGAAATGTCGCATGATCTTCCGAATTTAGCCTTAACTTTCGCTTCCGTCAAACCCAGCTCAAGCTTTTTATCACATTGGCCGATAAGCCAATTGGATAGTGTATAATAAAATTAGGGTTTACTTGCGAAATTGAGAGTAAATTATGAGCACGCTAACACTCCTAAGTCCCCAAGATTTCTTTAGAACTCAGGTTTGTGCTGCATCCAAGACTCTGCAGATCGAGCTGAGTCATGAAATTGAATTTTATCTCGTCAATTTACTCTGCGAATTTATCAATCCCTCGCAACTGGCCATCGACCAGGAGAATGTCCTTGATACACCGCTGGCCCTGCTTCTTAAAAAGGCTTTGGAATCATCGCCCGATACCCAGATCAAAGTCTTAAAACGCCTTGGCGATACCAGCCTCTACGTGTCGGGCTACTTCCAGGACAGCTTCAGACGCAAAGCCGTCGACGTCAGCTACTACATCGATATGGGAAGCAACGCTTACGACCATACCGCACAGCTGATGCGCTCCTATAAAAACGACAGTCATTTCTCGAAAATATATACGACCCTGGCCCATGAATTTCGTAACCTCGTCGCCCTTATTTCCGAGATCGCCGAAACCCTGCTCGTCTCGCGCAGCGAGGACCTGCTTGACACTTACATCAAATGGCAAAACACGCAGTCGGTGAAGCTGCGCCGGGTGCTCGAGGACAAAGGGGTCCTACCGGTGCTCTTTACGGGCAAGCTCTCGTCATGATCGCCGCCAAACTTATCGAACAGGTCGAAGAGCAGCTGGCTAGAATCTATCGCTTTCCGCTGCTGACGAGTGCCGTGCCCTACTTTATGAGTCAAGAGCAGCTCATCACGGAATCGCCCTCGGTAAAGGCACCACGGGCTGCCGTCTTTCTCACCCAAAGCCAGGATGATCTGCAAATCGGTATCCATATCGAAGCGCAGCTCTTCGAGGTTCTTCTGCGCCATGACCCGCAGCATGAACTTAACAGGCAAAACCTTGACGCTTACTGTGTTTTGATCGAAGAGCTTTCCCATTTTCACCTGCTGCTGCACCGCTCCCAAAACGAAAGGGGAGTGAGTCAGCTCGAACTCGAGTGGCAGGGTGAAATCGACAAACTGCTCATCGCCGGCCTGCTGATGTCGGAGCAAAGAAAGGCTTCCTGTTTTGAGCAGCTTTACCGCTCGATCTTTGAAGACTGCTCGCTTTCCGAAGATCCCGTCTATCAGGAAGCTTCGCATTATGCCGCCAAATGCTGGCACCGGCTCTTGCCGCGCTGCCGCGATCTCGATCGGCTGGCCCGCCATCTTTTGCCCATTCTGCAGTCCGCCTATCAGGGCAACTGGACCCATAAAGTTCGCATCATTCAAGGCCTATAAAAATGAAAAGAGCGGACCAAAGCCCACCCTGATCACAAAGACGATACTATCGACACAAACTCACAGGCTATTTCTCTTATTTACGCTCGTTGACGGGCTTGAAATGACGCTCGGTTGCACCCGTATAGATCTGCCGAGGGCGACCGATTTTGGTGCCTGGGGTTTCAACCATTTCTTTCCACTGAGCTTCCCAACCTGGGAGACGGCCAAGGGCAAACATCACGGTGAACATAGTTGTTGGGATATTCAAGGCTTTGTAGATAATGCCCGAGTAGAAGTCGACGTTTGGATAGAGCTTACGATCGACGAAGTACTGATCTTTCAAAGCTTCTTCTTCAAGACCTTTGGCGATGTCGAGCAGAGGATCCTGGATTTTCAATTTTTGCAGAATGGTATCGCAGGCCTTTTTGATGATTTTTGCGCGCGGGTCAAAGTTTTTGTAGACGCGATGACCAAAACCCATCAGGCGGAAATTGTCGTCTTTGGTTTTAGCTTTGAGAATAAACTTTTTGTAGCCGCCGCCGTCCGCTTGGATTTCTTGCAGCATTTCGATAACAGCCTGGTTAGCGCCGCCGTGCAGAGGTCCCCAGAGGGCATCGACACCGGCCGAAATGGAAGCGTAGAGATTGGCTTTAGAGGAACCCACCATACGTACCGATGACGTCGAGCAGTTTTGCTCATGATCGGCATGCAGGATAAGGAGAATATTCAAAGCTTTGGTGACCTCCGGATCCGGCTCTTTGCCGTTCATTTGAAAGAGGAAGTCGGTAACGTAGTCATATTTTTTAGGCTGGGCATCGATCAGCTCTTTGCCCTGGCTCACCCGGTATTGGTAGGCCGCAATATTTTTTACTTGCGCCATCAGCTGGGGAAGGACTTCATCCTTCTGAGCCTCGCTTAAATCGCCATCAGAAAATTCGGGATGAAAGCCGGACAGGGCGACGACGGAAGAGGCCAAGACGCCCATGGGGTGGGCATCTTTGGGAAAGCATTTGATGATGTTTTTGACGCCGTCTTTCGTTGTCGAATGCTTGGCCAATTGACCTTCAAACCATTTCAAACGATCGGCCGTTGGCAGTTCGCCGTAGATGAGAAGGTAGGAGACTTCGGTAAAAGTCGATTTTTCAGCAAGCTCATCAATCGGATAGCCACGATAGCGCAAAATACCTTTTTCGCCATCGAGGAAGGTAACCGCAGAGTTGGTGGATGCTGTGTTCATAAATCCATTGTCGATGGTGACTAAGCCGGTCGCATCGCGCAGCTTATTGATGTCAAGGCCTCGTTCATTTTCACTGCCTTCTGTAACTGGCAACTCTATGGTCTGGCCGTCGAAATGAAGTTCTGCTGGTTTGCTCGTCATAGTAATCTTTCTCGCTACAGTCATAGTATTCTCCGGTGATCTTTTCATTCATTCTCGAAACAACGAGGACGTCTGAATATCGGAGCCCTGAGAATAGAATTTAATGAAAACTGCTAACTCGTTTGATTAATTACCAAGATCCTTGACTTTCCAAGTCCACTCCCTCCGCTTCCGGAAACGTCCCCGGAAGTCAGAAAGCGGTTTTACGGAACCCAATCAAAGAACTCATTATCACACGATCAGGCAGTTGCCTTAGATCAATTTGGTGTTGCTCTTCGTTTTTCCCTCAGCCACTCGGCGGCCGTCCCGTCGCTGCGCGCCATCAATTCGGAATCGAGGACTGAAAGCTCCCGCTCAAACTCAGGATCTGCTGATAAAAGCTTAAAATCCTCGGCTGCCCCTCGAAAATCTTTAAGCTCGAGAGCCAAGCGAAGATGCTGCCAGAGCATTTTCGCATCACCCGCATCGAGTTCTAAGAGTCGGCCTAAAAAGTAGTAACGCTCTACCGGCCGTTCCGCAGTACCCAGGGCTCGAGCCAGTCGCCATTTCACATAGTAGGGCGAAGCGCCAACGATCGCCAGCACTACTAAAGCGATCCCTGCTGCCCCGGCCCCTATTCGCGCCCGTAATAAATGCTGTGTCATCAGACGATTTGGCGTCGCCCGAAGAATTATGTAAGCGGTGGTGACGCCAACTGCCAAGCCGCCCATGTGCGCAGCATTATCAATCTGCGGCACGATAAATCCAAATAAGATATTCGCAACGACCATTACCGTGTAGGCGCCTGCTTTAGGTGGGGAGCCGGTTAGCTCTTTGACCCGCTGCTGTATCGTTCGTTCAAAATACCAAGCACAGCCTAGCAATCCAAATAACGCACCCGAGGCCCCTACACTTAAGCTGAGGCTCCAAACGGAACTGAGAACGTTACCGCCAAGCCCAGCTAAAAGATAGAGCAGCAAAAACTTTCGCGCGCCAAGCAATGCCTCGATCGGATAGGCGACAGCGTAAAGGGCCCAGTTGTTAAACAGGAGGTGAAGAAGATTGCCATGGAGAAACATCGGCGTAACGAAGCGCCACCATTCCCCACGAGCCAAAAGCACGGACTCTTTTGCGCCCATCTGGATCAAAACAGCGACGGGTATTTCGCTGAGTGTGGCCTTTGGGCTCAGCAAGATTTCAAGGATAAAGACGAGGACATTGATGGCAATCAGACGCCCTGACCAGGTCTTTAAAACAAAATCAAAACCCTTCGGCTGAATGACCGGAGGCAGCAGGACGGAAGGAGGTTCAGGGGCAGTTTCCACGGGACGATGATACACAGCCAGCCCCTTCCATGAATGTCAGCCGAGGACAGCTGAGCGCAGCCCGTGCTTCGCCAATTCGCAGCACTCTCGACAGCGGCACCTTAAAATACCTGATAATCAGCTTGAGGGGCATGCATTTCCAGCCATCGAGCCCCACGAATTTCGCGGGTCTCAAAGTTTTTCGACAGCATCCAGATCGGCGTCAGGCCATAGTCTTGCGATGGCATAAACAGGAGAACCTGCGTGATCTCCTGCTCTTTCGCGTGGCTCTTGATGACTTCAGCTGCGAGCTTGAGCACCTGGCCTTCTTGAATTTTGACGTTGAGTCCCTCCGAACTCAAGACCAAAAGATCGTGAACGCCGTCTTTTGCCTCGGCAGCAAAATGGATGAGGTATTCGTTTTCTACCTTTTTTTCAATGGCGGCCACTTTATAAAGACCTGAGACCCGCTCGGCCTGGTCTTTTGGAGCTTGCTGGGCGTAGCCGACTGTGAAAGCGCCAAACCCTAGCACACACCCGAGCAGCCCACTCATAATCATACGCATACACACCCCTTATTTGCTTACTTAAGCTTCAGCCTTCATTAGCTTAACGAGTTCTCCGCTGAGAAGCCAATCGGCAATCTGCACGATATCCTCATGCAGCGATCGATCGACTTCCATGCCGGGCGACATCCTGCGCACCGTATCATAGATCTTTTTAAGCCTGATATTGGGCTCGAGCGGCAGCAGCAGGTCCAGTCCCTGACAGGCAGCCAAAAGTTCAATTGCCAAAATATTCGACAGATTTTTAATGATGCGACGCGCTTTCCAGGCCGCGATGGGCCCCATGCTTACATGGTCCTCTTTGTCGGCGGAGGTGGGAATGCTATCGACCGAAGCCGGATGCGCCAGGACCTTATTTTCCGACACCAGGGCGGCAGTGACGACATGGGGAATCATATAGCCGGAGTTGAGACCCCCTTCTTTGATAAGAAAGGCTGGTAAACCACTCATATTGGGATTGGTGAGTTTTTCAGTCCGTCGCTCCGAGATACTGCCAACTTCCGCTGCGGCAATCGCCAGAAAATCCATGGCCATGGCGATCGGTTCCCCATGGAAATTGCCGCCGCTGATGATATCGCCATCCTCAAAACAGAGCGGGTTATCCGTCACTGAGTTCAGTTCTATATTCACCTTGGATTCAACATAAGCCAGGGCATCCTGGGCGGCTCCATGAACCTGCGGTGCACAGCGAAAGCTATAAGGATCCTGCACGCGGGGACAATCGGCATGACTTTCCATAATGGGATCTGGATCCCGGAACATTTCGCGCATGCGCTTGGCACTGGCGATCTGCCCCTCCTGAGGACGAATGCCATGAATTCTTTCGTCAAAGGCCCGTGTGGTTCCCCGTAAGGCATCCAAACTCAAAGCGATGATAGAGTCGGCGCTTAGAAAGAGCATCTTCGCTTCTTCAACGGCCAATGCGGCAAGCGTGGTCATATACTGAGTGCCATTGATCAGCGACAGGCCTTCTTTGGGGGAAAGCTTAAGGGGCTTTATCCTGCAAATTTCCAGAGCCTCTTTTGCGGGCATGACTTTGCCCCTATAAAGAACCTTGCCCTCCCCCAGCAAACCAAGCGCCAAATGCGAAAGCGGTGCCAGGTCACCTGAAGCGCCGACACTGCCCTGACTGGGAATCATCGGCAAAATATCGTGCTGCAGCAGGGCGAGGAGAGTCTGCACGCAGTCGAGCGAAACGCCCGAATTGCCAAGACTGAAGGTATGCACACGAAGAAAAAGCATGCCGCGCACCACCTCGGGACTTGCATAATCGCCGACGCCACAGGCATGCGATCGCACCAGGTTTTCCTGCAGCTGGGTAAGCTTATCGTCTTCAATGCGAACATCGGAGAGATAACCAAAGCCCGTATTGATCCCGTAGATCGTCCGGCCAGACACTAGAGCCTTTTCCACAAGGGCACGGCATTCATTGATTCTTTTCTGTACGTCTGCCGACAGACTGCCATCGGTTTTTCGATTGACGATTTGGTCGAAGAGTACCGCTGTCGTGAGATGATCTTTCCCGAAACTAAAGCTCATCCTATACCTTTCAGGGTATTGAGTGCAGCACGTTTGTCCTTGGCGCCATAGAAGAAGGTGCCAGCGACCAGGACGTCGGCTCCAGCTTCAATGATAGAGGCGGCCGTCTCGGCGTTGACGCCGCCATCGACTTCAATCAGACAGGCTTTATCGCGCTTTAAATCTCTCAGCATAGTTTTCAGTCGCCTGAGCCGAGGCAGTGTCTCAGGAATAAATTTCTGCCCACCAAAGCCAGGATTCACTGACATCACGTTGATCAGGTCGAGATAGGGGAGAAGGCCTTCGATCGCATGAAGGGAGGTTCCCGGGTTGATGGCAACGCCAGCCTTGGCGCCTTTTTCTTGGATCGCATGAATTAATCGGTGCGAATGAATGACCGATTCGATGGGAAAGACCAAATAATCAGCGCCCGCCTCCACATAGTCGAGCGCCACCTGATCGGGATTGCTAACCATGATGTGGACATCCAGGGGAATCGTCGACTTGGCTTTTAGGGCCTTTACTAAAGGAATTCCAAAGGTGAGATTGGGCACGAAGTGGCCATCCATCACATCGAAGTGATGCCAGTCGACGCCAAGGTCTTCAGCCTCTTTGAGGTCACGGCCAAAATTTAGAGGGTCGGCCGCCAGCAAAGAAGGGGCGATCAAAATCTTAGCTGTCATGTTCCATACCTTCTGCTTCGAGGCGCTGTCGCTTCAGCACCTTTTTTTTCACGAGCTTTGATTTCAACGGGCTCATGCGGGTGATAAAGACGATCCCATCGATATGATCGATCTCGTGCTGCAAGCACACCGAAAATAAGCCGTTCGCATGCACCTCAAAGGTCTTGCCGGTCTCATCCTGAGCCGTGACCCAGACTTCGGCCGAACGCTCGACATTTTCAAAGATCTCGGGAAAGCTGAGGCAACCCTCTTGGCCCTTGAATTTTCCGCTTTTTTTGCCAATAACAGGATTGACAAAGGTCCAGCGTTTGTCGTGCCATTCAGCCTTGGCCTCAGGCGCTTCCCCCCGCCGCTCTTCCCAAGGAATACAAATAGTTAGAACACGTTTGGCGACTCCGACCTGATTTGCCGCCAGGCCGATCCCGCCGGCCTCGTCCATCGTCTCATGCATATCGCGCACGAAAGATAAAAATTCATCGTTGAATTCTGTCACTTCCGTGGATTTTGTTTCCAAGACTTTAGCGGGCCACTCAACAACTTTTAATACTGTCATGGCAAATTCGGCTCCCCGTATCTGCGTTTATGCCAAATAGCCTACTGTGTAGGCTGCCGCGCTACAAATAGCAACAAAAAAGCATAGTTCGCCTTTGAAAACGAACGCGCTTTTGGAAGGTGATAGCATTGCGAAGAGGCGTCCTGGCTCAAACTTAGAATTTTTGGGTTTCAACTTTTTTGGGTAGTTCATTCTCAGTATCTGCCAAGGCCAGGCGTGCCTTATTTTTGACCTCTCTCCAAGCCGTCTTCGCATCGCGCTGAATAGCGTTGACTATGCTGTTTTCTACCAGCACATCATAGGCGTGATCGAAGAGTAGCCTGTCGCCCAGTGGAATGGATAGCACATATACCCAAATCGTTCCGTATAAAAGCACGCGTCCGACTTTTTTCAAATGTTCCTTGATGGCCATTCGAAGCTCCTATTTTGCTCAAAAAAGAAAAAGCTTCTGAGCGTTGGCCCAGAAGCACTTATTGCTTAGCTAAATTTTACTCGATCCCGGCCTTAACTGGCGAGACTCTTGGGTTCATTGGTGACTTCAAAGGCTTCGATTTTTACGTCGTGAATCTTGCGATTCTCAAAAAGAATATCAAAAACCTCACTATAATCCTTCACAAAGTGCGCCTTCAGATTTTTTCGCACCTGAATGGGCAGCTCCATGAATACCGATTTATTTTTCTCGGGTAACACAACTTCCTTCACACCCTCGCGTATCGCCGCGAGCAGCTTTTCCTTAAGTCCACCAATCGGCAGGACTTTGCCGTGGATAGTAATCTCACCGGTCATCGCCATGCGCTTGGGCGCCGTGTTGAGAAGCGCCGAGATGATAGCCGTCGCCATCGCGATCCCTGCCGAAGGTCCATCTTTGGGCACCGCCCCGGCTGGCACGTGGATGTGCAGCTCATTGCGCTCAAGGCGTCCGGCATCAAGACCAAATTCTTCGACTCGCGAGCGAACGAAACTGAGGGCTGCCTGCGCTGATTCCTTCATGACTTCGCCTAGCTTGCCGGTCAGGACCAGGTGGTGCTTGCCGGTTGGCACGAGCGAGCATTCGATCGCCATGACTTCACCGCCGTACTGGGTGTAGGCAAGGCCGAGGGAGACCCCAGTCTGCGCTTCTTTATGAAAGAAATTATCATCATAACGCTGCGCTCCGAGGTGGCGCTGTATCAACTGCGGCGTCAGCTTCATGCCTTCGTCGGTGTCCCACATATCGGTTTGCTCGGCATAAATCCGGGCTAACTTTCGGCACACCGAGGCGATCTTTTTATCAAGGCTTCGCAGTCCACTCTCGCGGGTGTAGCCGTTGATGATGGTTGCTACCGAGTTTTTGGAAAAAAGGACATTGGCTTTATCAAGGCCGGCTTCTTTCAGCTGCTTGGGAATCAGGTACTGATTGGCAATCGCCAGTTTTTCTTCTTCCGAATAGCCTGAGACATCGATGATTTCCAGACGATCGCGCAACGGCGCCGGGATGGTGTCGAGCGTGTTGGCATTGGCAATAAACATGATATCGGAAAGGTCGAAGGGGACCCCGAGATAATGATCGACGAAGGCATGGTTTTGCTGAGGATCGAGAACCTCGAGCAGTGCCGACGACGGATCACCGCGATGATCGGAAGCCATCTTATCAATCTCATCCAACATAACGACGGGATTCGAAGAACCTGAGTTTTTTATCGCGGTAATAATGCGGCCTGGAAAAGCGCCGACGTAAGTCTTCCGATGCCCACGGATATCCGCTTCGTCACGCACGCCGCCCAAGGCAATCCGGGCAAATTCACGACCGAGGGATTTGGCTATGGAACGGCCGAGGCTTGTTTTGCCCACTCCCGGTGGTCCTACAAAACAGACGATCGGGCTTTTGGCTTCGGGATTGAGTTTTTTCACGGCCAGGTATTCGAGGATGCGGTCTTTGACCTGTTCGAGGCCGAAGTGATCGTCGTCAAGGATTTCCTTGGCTTTTTTAAGGTTAAGGCTATCGACGTTCTTTTTGCCCCAAGGCAAAGCCAAAACCGTTTCGATATGGGTGCGGGTAAGGGCTGCTTCGCTGGTGTCCTGATGCATACGCTCCAGACGTTTCACCTGCCGCGTCAGCTCCTCGCGCGCTTCTTTGTTGAGCGGCAACGCCTCCATCTTTTGCCAGTATTGATCGAGTTCGTCTTTGCCGTCGTTATCGCCAAGCTCTGACTTGATCACTCGCATCTGCTCACGCAGATAGTGCTCGCGCTGCATGCGGCCGATTTCGTCTTTGGCGTGCGATTGGATGCGAACCTGCATCTGATAGACTTCGATTTCCCGCGACAGACATGTGTAGACGCGTTTGAGGCGATCGAGCGGCTGATGGATCGCAAGGATCGCCTGAGCTTCGTGCACCTTAAGCCCCAGGTTGGAGGCGACCAGGTCGGCGAGGCGACCCGGCTCATTTACATCTTCGAGTATCATCAGGATATCGGGCGAAAGGACTTTGCCTAAGGCGACCACTTTTTCAAGACTATCTCTTACCGAACGAATCAGGGCTTCGACTTCGCTTGAATTACTGGTGACCTTGGCCTCCTGTATCGTTTGCACAAAGACCTTGGGATAGGGCTCCGATTCGATAAGCTCTTTGACGGAAGCTTTATGAAGCCCCTGGACAAGTACTTTCATGCGACCATCGGGAAGCTTTCGCGTTCTCATGATGGTACAGACAGTGCCTATATCATAGACGTCAAAGGGCGGCTCAAGCTTGGCCTCAAGTCCCTCGCCTTCGTGCCCCACGACTTTGAATGCCGAAAGAAAGATCTTTCTCTGCTTCGCCATCGCGCTTTCAACAGCATTGATGCAAAGATCTTCATTGATGAAGACCGGGACAATCATGTTGGGGAAGACCACTATATCTTTAAGTGGCAGCAGCGGCATTTCGCTGTTACTGACCGTGAGTTTACCTGCGTTCGGATCCGTCATACATGACTCCCATTTGAGAGGACTATTTTCACAACACTCTTATATTTTCGGACCGAAGGCCAACAAACCTTAGCCCATGAGCTGTAAAGGAAGAAATCTCTGCTTGGGGCTACTTGAAGTTAGTCTGAAATCTGTAAGATTATCAGGAGATCACCAGCAGCATCGTCACGTCGATCACCGAGACCAGGATATTTCAAGACAATCTTGTCTCTCAGGTTTTGGCAGAGTTCGATTTCGCATTCGAACTTTTCCCGCCGCTCAATTCGTCGCCCACCCGTGGAGTTTTCTATGATGGTCCGACTGAGTTTGATCATTGCTTTTGGGGTTTGGCTTAACTGAGACCGCTTGATTTTAAGGGGATACAGCAGGTCGAGTCGGTTATGGTTGTCTTGCCAAGCTTCGAAGCTGATCTCTTCGATTTTAAATTTGGCACAAAACGCTCGGACATCCTTGTCTTCATCTTCATGAGAGGAAGCCTCAGCTGAAGATTGATCTCCATTACACCCGAGCTTCCTCTTCACGATTATATTCCTTAAGAACTCTTAGGGACAGACACACTCACCATGGAGGGTCGAACGAGGCGACCATTCAAAGTATATCCCTTTTGGAATTCTTCTCGCACTGTCTCTTCGCTGACATCCTCTTCAAGGCGTTGGATGCCCTGATGCAGATTGGGATCGAAGGCACTGCCGACCGATTGCACGGCTTTCAGGCCATGCTGCTCGAGGACGGACGTAAATTGTTTGTGGACCATCTTCACACCCTCAACAACCGGGTTCGTTTGACCCTCTGCTGAAGCCAAGGCCTTGTCGAGGCTGTCGAGGACGGGCAAAAGTTCCTGCAGCAGTTTCTCTGTACCATATTTAAGCAGGTCAACCCGTTCCTTCTCCTGCCGCCGGCGCATGTTTTCCATGTCAGCAGCTTGACGCAGGTAACGGTCCTTGGCATCCAAAAGTTGTTCTTCGAGTTTTCTGACCAGGGCAGAGCTATCTTCTTCAGGCGTACCATTCGAAGGCTTGCCAAGTTCCTCTTCGAAAGAACCGCTATTGTTTTCGTTATGAGTCTCGACGTTCATAAGTGCTCCAAGCATTGCGTTGATCAGGTCTCTTTTTACCCTGCGAGTCATCGAACCGCAAGGCCTTGTCAACACTGGCTGAGCGCGTTGAAGCCGGGTGAGCAGCGTTATTGACCTGCTTTTTTGACGCTTGTCTTATTATTAATAGTAAAGATATTTTGCCCAAGAGAAAAGTAGGCAAGTCTTCCCTAGCAGGCTTCCTAAAAGTTTCGCGCCCTTGGCCATTGACAGTAGGGAAGCGCTTGCGTTAAATCTTTCTTCACTCAAAAACGCAATGGTTTTCGATCCCTGTGACTTAAACCAAAGCATCGCCCGCAGCACCTGGAATCCGAGTTGACCTATGGATACGCCTGTTGAAGTTATGCCTTCTGAATCGAATGCTCATGGTAACGCTAACGCCTCGAACGAGACGAGCAAGCGCCTCTCCGCGCTTGCTCGGCGAGGCATACACATCGAGGACGCTGACCTGATCACGCGATTGGATCAGTACTCGATTGAAGATGTTGTGGAGCTGAAGATTTCACGATTCTTCGATCAGATTGGTACTTTTTACCCAGAAGACGTCTATGACCTTCTGATGTCTAAGGTGGAAAAGCCACTTTTGATACAGATTCTGCGTAGGGTCGGTGGGAATCAAGTTCAAGCCGCGAAAATTCTCGGAATAAATCGCAACACGCTGCGCAAAAAGATCAAGCAGTACGGATTGTAAACCGTGAAGGCTCTCTCGAAGGAGCCTTCTTACTCTCCGGGATCACTCATGGACCCACCTTCCTGGAAGAGATTCTGGAAGGATACGTAGTGAGGCTGGTAGGCTAATTTCAGAGTCTTTAACGCACCGTGGCGGTTCTTAGCGATAAGGAGCTCGGCAATGCCGGTGAGTTCTGAATTTGGGTTATAGTATTCATCTCGGTAGATAAACATAATCATATCGGCATCCTGCTCCATTGAACCGGATTCTCGCAAGTCCGAGAGCTTGGGTCTCTTGTCAGGTCTTTGTTCCACACCCCGGTTCAGCTGCGCCAAAGCAATGACGGGAATATGAAGCTCTTTGGCCAGGTTTTTTAAGCCCATCGAGATTTCCGAAATCTCGCGTTCCCGACTTTCTGATTTACCTGTGCCTGCCGTCATCAGCTGCAGGTAGTCGATGATGACCATATCGAGACCATTTTCTTTGTGGTAACGGCGACAGCGCGAGCGCAGTTCCATGAGCGAGATGCCTGGCGTCTCATCGATACCCAGGTAGTCCTTTTTCTCATAGATGCGCCGCGCGCCCTCCATCAGGCGGTCCTGCTCCTCATCGGTAAGATCACCCTTGCGTAGGCGTGAAGAATCGACCCGAGAAATTGACGCTAGAATACGCGACATCAACTGCTCCTTACTCATCTCCAAAGTAAAGACGGCAACCTTCTGCCCAGCCATGGCCGCATTCGAGGCTATATTCAGCACAAAAGCCGTCTTACCCATACCGGGGCGGGCGGCGAGAATGATCAGGTCACTGCCCTGCATTCCCCCCGTAAGGCTATCGAGATCGATAAAGCCCGTGGTGACCCCGGTCACGGACCCATCTGTTTCCAGTTTGCGTTGGATCTCCTCAATGGTCGACTCCAGCACAACGTCGGCTTTTAGGATGCCCTTTCGATCGTATTCGGTGGAAATGCTGAGAAACTGTTTTTCCACCTGTTCGATGAAGGTTTCAATGCGGCCTTCGTACGAAGAGGCCTGTTCGACGACATCCTGACAAACACGAATTATCGTTCGGCGATAAAAGTGATTCCTCACAATTTGCGCGTAATGCTCTAAGTTTTGCGAGACCGGGCTATTTTCAGTCAACTCGATAAGATAGGCGGCACCGATGTCTTTGACCTTGTTTTGTCGCAGTTTTTCCGTGACGGTGACGATATCGGCAGCTTCGCCGGCGGCCGAGAGTTCGAGTATGGCTTGATAGATTTTTTGATGGGAATCGAGAAAATAGTGCTTGGCCGCAAGGCTTCCTTCGATCGCTGTAAGGGAGTCAGCATCACTCAGGATAGCACCGAGTACCGCTTTTTCGGCATCGATAGAATGCGGCAGCGCTTGTCCTGATGCCATGGGGAGGTCTCGAACGAACTAAGGAGTGAAGCACAAAGTAACGACTATTCGTTAGACTAAAGATAGGGGGATCTGAGGAGATTCACAACCAACAATTTAGAACAAATCCACGCACTCGTAACTGAGCACAAGTGCGTGAAATAGCTTAACTATTACTGAGCAGCCACAACCCAAATTTTGAACTTTGCAGTCACCTCGGGGTGGACTCGGACTTCCGCCGAATAAACGCCGACTTTCTTAATGTCTTCCGAAAGTTTGATGTCCTTTTTACTGACTTTGACACCTTCAGCAGCCAAGAGTTCTTCGAGTTCAGTGGTAGTCACGGAACCAAAAATTCTTTCATCTTCGCCCACTTGCTTGGTAACCGTGACGGAGATTTTCTCAATGTTAGCAGCCGCTTTTTTCGCTTCGCCGAGGATAAGAGCTTTCTTCTTATCGAGGAGGCGGAGTTGATGATTCAAAGCGGACTGATTGCCTTCATTTGCAACCAGGCCAAGGCCGCGAGGAATCAAAAAGTTACGAGCATATCCGTTCTTAACTTTAACCAACTCACCGATTCGGCCCAAGTTTTCAACATTCTGGCTTAAGATCAATTTCATTGCTTATCTCTCCTCAGCTTGACGCTGAGACGCAGCCGCTGCTTTTGCAAGTTCGACTTTACGTGCTTCAACATCTACTTTGTCGCCAATTTTGATGACGAGGTAGCGCAGAATGTTTTCGTCGATCCGAAGAAGGCGCTCACACTCGGCAATGCTTGCCGGAGAACTTGCGGTATCGTAAAACATGAAATGACCACGAAAGTTCTTGCGAATTGGGAAAGCCATGCGCTTCGAACCCCAATCATCACGCTTCACGAACTCGCCGCCATCACGCTTGAGGATCTCTTCGTATCCTGCAAAAATCTTTTGCTTGTCTGCGTCTGGTAAATCAGCTTTAGCCACAACTGTAAATTCATATTCGCGTAACAAAATAATACCTCCCTTATGGATTGAGCAGCCAACCCCGTGACGGGCCAGCAAGAGAGCTCATTCTTAACTTTAATTATCTACCGGCTTTGCTGGAAGATGCCCTGAATTCTCAGCAGCGTTTCATCCACCATCGCCTTTTCGACCACCAGCAGCTCGTCGTCACTAAAATTTGCCAAAACCCAATCGGCGACATCCATCTGGGCTTTATCACCCGTCGGCTTGCCAACGCCCAGTTTCAAACGAGCAAAGTCTTCCGACCCTAACTCGGATATGGCGCTACGAATGCCATTATGGCCACCTGCTCCACCACCCATCCTTGCCTTGACTTTTCCGAATGGAACATCGACATCGTCATGAAGGATGAGCACATCGTCGGTCTCGAGCTTAAAGAAACGGCAGGCTTGCGCGACCGATCGTCCGCTGAGATTCATGAAGGTTTGTGGCTTTAAAAGAAGGCAATCTTCTCCCAGCAAACGCATGCGACCAAATTCGGAATCAAATTTCTTGCCTTGCCAACCAGTCTTGTGACGCAGAAGAATTTGATCGAGTATTATAAATCCGGCATTGTGGCGATTTGTCTTGTACTTGCTACCTGGATTACCCAGCCCGACAATCAGCTTCAATTCGCCACCTCGACCTTCAGACGAGGATAAGGTCAACGTGCAGGGCCACGCGCTTGACCGGATCCAGTTGCAGCTCGTGGATCTTGGCTTTTTGCACTTTACCGCCAAAATCAAGGTTAAAAACGCGGCCTTCCGCTGTATAGGCTTTGTGCAGCCATTTCGGATCGAGTTGAAGATTGGTGTTGCCAGCTTTCGCGAGGATAACGGCAGGGATTTGGCTTTCGCGGCGCATTTTGCGAGCTTGGCTTTTTCCACCTGGTACACGAGGGGTAGCGGCAATCGTAATTAATTCTTGTGACATGACTTACTCTCCTTATATCACCCCTAAATCGAACATGCTGGTCAGGATGATAAGGCTGCAGAATGCATCTGCGGCTATCAAGGGGTGGATAGTCCACGCATGAGCATAGGGTTATATAGGGAAGTTTTCCGCCTGGCAAGTGGCTTGTCACAGCCCTCTTTTCGGATTTTGTAATAAAGGAGGCCCGTCCGTTATACAAAAAGATTGCTGATAGACCCGGAGGTGTGTATGCGCCGGATGGCCTTAGCAAGGAGTTCCCCTACGCTCAATTGGACGATTTTTGAGCAATTTTTTGCGGCAACGGAAAGGGGAATACTGTCGGTTACCACTAATTCTTTCAATACGGATTTGGAAATACGCTCAATTGCCGGTCCGCTAAGAACAGCATGGGTGATCGCCGCACTTACCGATTTGGCACCATTTTCCATCAAAGCTTCCGCAGTTTTACAAAGCGAGCCGCCTGTATCACAGATGTCATCAATAATCAGGCAATTTTTGCCTTTCACATCGCCGATAACGTTCATCACATCACTTTCGTTGGGGCGATCACGGCGTTTATCGACGATGGCCAAGCCACATTCATAGTATTTGGCCATGGCCCGGGCGCGTTCCACCCCTCCGGCATCAGGCGAAACGACAAGAAGTTCCTCCTGCCCCTGAAAGTAGGGGCCAAAAATTGGTTTTGAGAAAAGATGGTCAACTGGAATATTGAAGAAACCCTGAATCGCCGAGGTATGAAGTTCCATAACCAAAAGGCGATCAATGCCAGAGACAGTGAATAGATCGGCGATCAATTTGGCTGTAATGGGAGTACGGGGGGCGCTCTTGCGCTCCTGGCGAGCATAACCAAAATAAGGACATACTAAAGTGATGCGGCGAGCCGAAGCCCGACGACAGGCATCGACCATGACGAGCGCTTCCAAGATATTATCATTGGCTGGCGCACAGGTTGGCTGAATAATAAAGACATCTTTACCGCGCACATTATCCTGAATCTCAACTCGAATCTCGCCATCTGAAAAACGATCCACCCGGGCAGCGCCGGAAGGCATATCGAGATGCTGACAAATTTTCTTAGAGAGCTCTTGGTTACCATTTCCAGAGAATACTATGATGTCACTGTCCATCTCTTGGCCCCTTGCGTAGGTTCGAAAAATTTCAAATGAATGCTGAATTCTTAAAAAAAGAGCCGAAAGACCTTCGTTCAAAAGAAAAGGTCTTTTCCCCTAGAGGGAATACTATTTTTTGCATGGAAATAGGAGAAGAAAAACAAGGATGGAGTGGCTGGGGCGGTAGGATTCGAACCTACGAATGCTGGAATCAAAATCCAGAGACTTACCACTTGTCGACGCCCCAGTTAGAATGAATTGTCATCCTCAATGGGACCTAAACCTACCGCAGGAATTCATACGTCGTCAAGTGCCAAACGAATTTTTTTTAGGCCCGCGCAGCTGGCAGTAGCAAAGTGGTTCCTTGACCACCCTTCCACTCAAAGCCAGCCTCTGCCGACCAGTCAAGTAACCATACACCTTGGGGGGGAAGGAGCTCCGTCAATAGCCTATCAGACACTGCGTCCACCACACCGCGTTGAAAGATGCGTTTTAATTCCCGTCCAGCAAAAGCAGTCTTCAGCACATTGTTGATGATGTCGGTCCGCAGCCCCCGGCCGATCTCAATGCGGAGCTGGCGCTGCGACAGGCGGTTGTTGAGCGTCGCCAGCTCACGATTGAGAAGATGATCATAATTTTCCGCGCCGAGTTTTGAGAAGCTGACGATCTCGTCGATTCTATTGATCAACTCGGGTCGCATAAAGTCGATCAGCTGCTGCCTAAGATAGCGGTCCGCTTCGTCGGCCTTGACACCTTGCATGGGAATTTGCGTGTTCGATGTTAAAATGAAAATGCAGCGCTTAAAATCAGCCGGCCGACCCTGCCCGTCCGTGAGGCGCCCTTCATCGAGAATCTGCAGCAAAAGATCGAGAATGCGGGGATGGGCTTTGTCGATTTCATCGAGGAGAACGAGAGAAAAAGGATGATGCCGCACGGCATCGGTGAGCACACCACCCGCTTCATAGCCAGCATATCCCGGCGGGGCACCGATCAATCGCGAGACGTGATGAGCCTCGCCGAATTCGCTCATGTCGATACGAATCAGATTATCCGTCCGAATGAAAACCCGCTCGGCCAAGGCTTTAGCGGTTTCCGTTTTACCGACCCCGGTGGGGCCGAGAAACAAAAACACGCCCGATGGTTTGCCGGGATCAGTAAGCCCCAGTCGCGCTCGCTTTACAGCGCGCGCAAGGACTTCGATCGCCTGCCCCTGACCGGTAACTTTTTGATTGAGATAGCCTTCCAGATCCCGTAAGCGGTCTTTTTCCTCGGCCATCAGCTGGCCAACGGGAATTCCCGTCCAGCGCCCGAGGACAAAAGCCACATCCTCGGCGTCCACCTGCTGGGCGGAAAAGCCCTGAAAACGCTCGGTCTCAAGGAGTTTCTTTTTAATGGCAGCCATCTTTGTGCTGAGTTTTGGCATTTCATCGAATTGGATACGGCCAGCCAGCTCAAAATTACCGGAATTCTTGCTGGCCTCGAGTATGCTCAGCCGCTCCTCCCAGAGCTGCTCAAGATGCCGATACTCGGTAAGGGATTGCTGATGGGCGCGCCAGGCATTTTCAAGTTGGGTGCAAGCGGCACTGACCTTTTCGAGTTTGACCTTAATGATGGCCAGCTCACGGACGTTAAGCTTTTGTTTTTCGAGGAGCTGCTGCTCCATCTTCAATTGCGCTGCTTGCGCCTGCAGCTGTTCGAGTTCGGCGGGAACACTCAAGAGTTTGAGTTTAAGATGGGCGCATGCTTCGTCTAAAAGATCGATCGCCTTGTCGGGTAATTGTCGATGCGGGAGATAAAGGATCGACATATCCACCGCCACTCGCAGCGCACTGTCGCTGATGGGAATACCGTGGTGAATTTCGTATTTTTGTTTTAAGCCACGGAGGATGGAAAGACAGGAGTCACGATCCGGCTCCCCGACCATAACGGGTTGAAAGCGCCGCTCGAGGGCCGCATCTTTTTCAAAGTATTGACGAAACTCCGTAAGAGTTGTGGCGCCCATGCAGCGCAACTGGCCGCGCGCCAACGCCGGCTTTAAAAGGTTGGCTGCGTCGGCCCCCCCTTCCGCATGACCCGCTCCAAGAATCGAATGGATTTCATCGATAAAGATGATCGCCTTGTCGCCAAGTTCCTCGAGAGCTTGAATGAGCTGCTTGAGCCTTTGCTCGAATTCACCTCGATATTTGGTGCCAGCAATCAAGGCGCCAAGATCGAGTGAAAGAACCCGGACACCACGCATGTTGTCGGGAATACGCTCTTCGGCGATGCGCAAGGCCAGGCCTTCGGCAATGGCAGTTTTACCGACGCCGGGCTCGCCGAGAAGGATGGGATTGTTCTTCTTCTTACGGCCAAGAATCTCCAGGACATGACGGATTTCCTCATCACGGCCGATGACGGGATCGATCTTGCCTTCGCTTGCGAGCTGGGTGAGGTCGATCGTGAATTCCCGCAGACGTTTGTCGTCGGCCTCATGGAGCTTTCGACCGCTCGATCCGCTGGTTTTCCCGACCTCCTTAGCTGGGGCTGCCTGCGGATCCCCCTTTTTTTCGGGACTGGCCTTATAGATGCCACGTTTTGGAATCTCGACTTTTTCTGCAGCCGGAATATTCCAACGCTGAAAATCTTTGGTCTGATCGTCTTCAGTTTCTTTGAGGTGCCGGCGCAGCGTTTCGGAGAAGGGCAAAAATCCCTGCCACATTTCATCGATTTCTATAAGCCGACCTTTGATCGCTTTTTCAAGACTATCAAGGGCTTTGTTGAGGCGGGGGCCAAAAGCGACGGTGACCTGTCCAAAGCGTCTTGGAAATTCATCCAAAAAGACTTCCAGACCCTTTTCCACAGCAGCATGAGACGCCGGCTCGAGGCGGCTGAAGTCTCGGCGGATCAGCGCCAGTGCCACGTGTTCGACTTCGAGATAATCGTGACCAAGGCCCTTGGCATAACGCAGGCCGTAGTGCAAAACGGCCTGACATTCGTAGCTATATCTTGAGACATCCATACGCCATCCTCCGCAGTAGCGTATGTATCGGTATGCCTTGAGTATTCTTAAGCCTTATTGAGATTGACGACTTCCACAAATTTGGCTTTCAGATCAAAAACAACTTCTTCGATAAGGGTTATCTCTTCGTTGCTGAGATTGCCCTTGGTTTTTTCTCGAAGCATCTCAATGATATCTATGTTTTGACGCGCCAAAATCAAGTTTTTACCAATGGAGCCATCGTTATAACCTAAATAGGATAGGGCAGCAGAGCATAGGCCTAAGATAAGTCCTGAAAAATCTACACTTGCCTTGTCGGATTCCATGGGTCCCTCGCAGAAAACTGAGATAACGGCAAACCAGCGCCTATACTAGCGTGAAGCAGCTGAGGGATGCAACTTGCCGAGGGGCCTCCCCCCGACGCATCAAATCGACACCCAAAAAAAGGGAGGGCATGACCTTCAGAATTGACAAAAGGAAATGCAACAGGCAAATCTATCTTTCTCAATTTGATCCGTGGTCATACGAATCAGGAGAGGTCCTTGCCTGCCCAGGGCAAGAATATGGGGTTGTGGTGAAATTGGTAGACACACCGGTCTTAGAAGCCGGCGCCGCAAGGCATCGCAGTTCAAGTCTGCGCAGCCCCACTTTATTGAAATGATAGATCTTTCCAGATTCTTCACGTCAGCTTATTTGGTAGTCCGTTCGATCCATTTTTGGTAGCACGCACCTACTACCTAACTCTTACTTGACGTACAAATTCCAATAATTATTTTGCTGCTCGAAGCCCGACAATCTTTGCTTCGGCCACTTCCACCTCGGATTGGCGACCCTAAATCCATCCTAAAAATTACGTTGTATTTTTCAAGATATGCCACGAACAGATCGACTTTTTTTCCTGGCGGCATGCGCACGTAAAGACCTATTTTATTTCCTGGAAATCCTTTTTTTCGCAGACTGAATAGAGGGTATTTGTAACTTTTCCTTCTTGTGTATAAGAAGAATTAATTGCATCGCATTCTTCTTTAAACTTTAAATCAATTCTCCTTTTTTTGAACCAAAAGAAGAAAACA
>CAXSGP010000007.1:0-83312 GCA_964236955.1 uncultured Oligoflexus sp.
GGCGCCGACCGGATTCGAACCGGTATGGTACGCATTTGCAATGCGTTGCGTAGCCGTTCCGCCACAGCGCCCTTATATGAGGTTCTCTTTTATAACTTGGAAGCTTAGGTCCCACAAGAATTATTTCTCATTGCGGGACTTTTCTTCCTAGGACCCTGCAAGTCAAAAAATTATCATTTCTTTTTGGCAGCAGCGTTCGTGGCTGGTGCACCCACAGCAGCCGTCGTCTCAAATTTAGTCGTGACCGTCACGGTATCCGCAACAGTCACTCCCGCGTATTTTGGAACGGTGATTTTAAATTCTTCCAAACCAATAGGAAATTCAGCTTCTACAAAACTCTTTCCGCCGTCATTTTTAAAAGAGGCTGTCCCCTCAACGGGCTTTTCACTGCCATGAAAATTCAAAGTACCTTTAAAAGGCTTCTTCGCATCTCCATCTTTTCCGCTCGTATCAAACTTGGTGAGTTTCAGAACAGCGTCAGGATATTTTGCGACTTCGAAATAATTCTTCCTCATATGCTCGTCGCGCATGTCGATGCCGGTAGCGAATTTAGCCATTGGCACCGTAATATCGCCCGTCAGAGCCTTGCCATCATTTTCCAGGTTGCCCTTACAGTCCGCGCCGGTCCCATTGATCTTCAAAAAGCCTGGCTTGCCTTGTGCCAAAAAATTGACGGAGCAATTGCTGATTTTGAGCGGAGCTGCCGACCCAGCTGATGCTGCAAAAAGGCTGAGCACGCTGATTTTGAGCAGGTTTGACTTAAACATTGAATTCTCCCGATTTTTTTCTGACAAGCCGTTTGCGCCTGATAGCTCTATATTATCACCTGGGGGAACATTCCTCGAATAATATTTCCGCTTGGCTTTTCGAACAACGAAATCCATCTTAGGCAGGAATAGAATCGCCATAGGAAGGCCGTTAAAATATGTCATTTATTCAAGATTTTAAGAAATTTGCAGTCCGCGGCAATGTCATCGATCTCGCTACGGGTGTCATCATCGGTGCCGCCTTCGGCAAAATCGTCTCGTCCCTAGTGGAAAACATTCTTATGCCACCCATTGGCTACATGATGAGCGGTATTAATTTCAGTGATCTCGCCATCACCCTGCGCGAAGCCACAGCAACCAGCCCCGCCGTTGTCATCGGCTATGGTAAATTTTTACAATCCAGCGTCGATTTTATTATTATCGCACTTTGTGTCTTCGGACTGATCCAATTCATCCAGCGCCTGAAACGAAAAGACGAAGCCGTTCCCGCGATGGTTGCTGCCGAGCCGACCAAGGCAGAACTCACCCTACTGGAAATAAGGGATCTCCTAAAGCAACAAAGAGTCTAGAAATTCCTACTCAAGTGGAGATCCCCTCGATCTCCGTTCACCCTAACCGGCTGCATCACTTACAACAGCGCGCAATAACCTCACAACCATTTCCTATACACCACGCCCGACAGCCTTGCGACCCACATTGAAAATCATTGACGTGATTTATCACAATTTCATGATCGCCTTGAATATCGACGCGGGCGAGGCCCGTTGCAACCATCCCTTGCGGACAGCTCGACCAGGGGCTCCATTTATTTACAGTACCTGTAACGGAATTACCATCGCTGCATTCCAGTTTTCTTGTTTGCAGCTCTTTGACCTGCGCTTTAAGCGTCTCAATGTCTTTTAGAACTTGAGGAGTATCGACAGTACCTGGTGAAGTCTCAGCAAAAAGATTCATTGAACTCATGACACAAAACAAAACCATAAACAATCTAAGCACGTCGTCATCCTTTATTTAAAAAAGCCAAAGGTTTTATAATAGCTGTCCTAGCGCCGGCCCTCTTAAGCCTTCTCTCTCAAATGAGACTGTTTCTCCAAGTCCTCTAATTTACGATTCATATAGCTCATGAATAGAGGAGGCACCAGGGCCATCATCATCATAGTCATATAGCCAAAGGGCAAAGTCGGTCCGCCCGGATTTGCCTCAAGCTTCCAAAAAGGGAGCTGCGCCTTAGCATGATGATGGGGATGTCGCGGCAGATTATAGAGCCAATAGAGGGAAAATCGGGCATTGCAATTCCAACTGTGTAGCGCTTCCACAGCATGACCTGGCGTGCGCTCCAGTCCGTAATGCTCGATATAATTAATAAGTTCCAAATAAAGCTTGGCAGAACATGCAATCATCAGAAATGACAGGATGCCCATCGCACCCTGGGCCACCACAAAAAGGCCCATAACAACTAGGCTCATCAATTGGCCACGCAAAAATATATTATGATGTCCCCAAGGCGGCCCAAGCTTTCTCTTTTTCAGACGCCTTTTTTCGATATCCCAAGCCCCAAGATAGCCACCGATTGTCGATCGCGGAAGAAATCGCCAAAAGCTTTCACCCCTTCGCGAACTAGCCGGATCATTCGGAGTGGCAACTTTTGCGTGATGACCATAGACATGTTCGATAGAAAACGAGGTATCGCAGCTTAAGGCCAGGAGCCAACGGCCAACGGTTACACTTTTCCTGTCCCAAACCCTATGAACAAGTTCATGAGCAACAACGGTCCCTGACCCAGCAATAAGCATCCCCAGGCTGAAGTAGCCTCCAAAAGAGTCAGACAGGGAACGCGCTTTTTTTACAATAGAAATATCCATGCCCAGGAATGCCTTAACTCCAGCGCCAAGCCCCAAAAAATCCCCGTCGCTCATTTGCCAATTAAAGCAAACGACGTTGAGATAAAGTAAAGGAAGAGTCAAAAAGAGAAAGGTATTCATAAGCCAAGGCTTCGCTTGAGCGTGGGATCCCAGGTCATCCGGAAGATAGATATCGAAAGTTAATGCCGCCAGCACCAGAAAAACAAATCCCAGCCACAGCCAGACCCCTCCCGCCAGATAGCTGATCGCCGTGAACACAAGGAAGACGCTGAATAAACTGTGCCTTAGCATACGTATGGGCTGCCTCCAGAGGACTGGAATTAAAATTATAATCATTTTACCCGGCTATTCGAACTTTACCAAGTTCTGACCGGTGAGTCTCGCGTATTACCCACTCGGCGAGAGTCGCAATCCTTCAGAGGCTGCAAGGAACCTGATACAATAATCTATGTACCGACCCCTATTCCAATCGTCCCATTCCCCTTCCTCAGGAAAATTGAAAATGACCCGTCGCACCTGCCAATACCTTACTTTTTCGCTTGACCACCACCTCTTTGCGATCCCCGCAAACACCGTGCGCGAAATCAATCAAATATCGAAGCTGACGATTGGAAACCTCAATAGTCCCAATGCCGATCTCGCACTTCGTGACGCCATTATTCCACTCGTCGATTTTCGCAGCAAACTGGGCTTGGAAAGTCGCGCCGGCAACGACGAAATCTCTGTGGTCGTTATCGATTGTCCTGAACAAAGAATGGGTATTCAGGTCGATTCCGTACATAGCGTCATCGATCTTCCCTCCCTCCAATGGGAAGATCCGGTACCCGATCAAGAGCCGGTATTTTTTGAAAGGATCCTCATTCAAGGCCACAGCCTGATCCTTGTTAACATCCTCTTGTGCCTTGATAAAAAGCATTTAAATGCCAACGTCGCAAACGCTTTCCGCGGTGTAGCCACGCCTAAGGACATTCGAGTGTCATGATCCACCTCAAAGGCTGGATGGTCGTTCACAAAGAGGCGAATACCTGTTACTCATTCACAAAAATGAGCATCAGATTGTCGAGCCATGAAAGTATGAGATGCATTATTTGGGGAAAAGGGCGGGGAATCTGCCCGGGAAACCAAGTCCCGAACTCTTTCGTGAAGCCAAAAATCAAGACAAGATGTCAAAGGTCCCACCTTTGACAAGACCTCTTTGATAAGCTGGCCTGGCGTGAATTCTCTCCAAGAAAGCCACAAGCATGGGACGTGCCGTAGCTCCCCCACGGGCGACTCCCGCTTCAACGACAAAACTCATCTGTATGTCGGCGGCGGTAAACTCATTGCCCGTAAACCAGCGGTAGTTTTCCAGATGCTTTTCCATATAATCGAAATGCATTTTTATCTGCGGGTTCACGAAAGACTTCTTCACCTTGTCGGCAATTCCTTTGACGATTGGCTTCATAAAAAACGGCATAGGAGCCCTAGGCATGCGCGTAAATACGAGACCCATAAGCAGGGGCGACATTGCCGAACCTTCGGCGTAGTGAAGAAAATAGGTAAAAAGCAGACGCTCGGGCGTATCAGGTGCCGGCCTGAGTGCACCTTTGCCATGTCTATCCAAAAGATATTCTATAATGGCGCCCGATTCGGCGACGACTCGACCGTCTTCGCTGATAACCGGACTTTTTCCCAGGGGATGAACCGCACGCAACTCGGGAGGGGCAAGCATAGTCTGGGGATCCCGTTCGTAGCGCTTGATCTCATAGGGAAGATTGAGTTCTTCAAGAAGCCAAATAATACGCTGGGAACGAGAATTATTGAGATGGTGAAGAACGATCATAAGCCTTAACTCCCGAATAAGAAAAAGTCAGTGGCTTAATCCCTATCATGAGCGGCTTCTCTCTTACCAGCCAAAGAAATAGGCCTTTTATTCTCAAGAGGCATAGCATGAACGACCGCATCAAAGATCTCTGTCGTCGACAAAAAGCCTTTCATAGCACCGTTTTTTACATCCTCAATCGCAATTTCGCCGGCGGCATGAAGGTCAGCAAGCCGACGACAGAAATAAGGCCAGCGCAACCGTGCTTTGCTACCTCGCCGCAAAAATTCACTGGGCCAGTCCTTTGGCAGGTGACCGGACACTTGATTTCCGCCGAGCGTGGAACCCTCGATAACGTAGGCCAAGCCCCAAAACTGGGAGCGATTCTTTATATCAGGAAGCAGATGCGTATAACGTTCGGCAAACGAAAAGTCGTCACCGTCGGGAAGACGTTCGAGATCAGCCTGAAGCGCGGTACCCCAGGATTCATACTCAAGAACCTTAATATCCTCGCCGCCAAGATATTCCGCTGCCTTTGCAGCTGCGAGGTGAACCAAAAGAGAAAACGTCTGAAGAAAACTTTGATAGGCCGGCTGCCTACCCTGACTCATAAATTGGACGAGAAGCGGATGATCATCCAACGACAAATGAATTGCCTGAGTCACGACCCGAACTTCGTTAAGAGTATTCATTCGCACCTCTCGGTTTAATTGGATAGTGCCGCTGCATGAGCCTTTAGCTCGCTGTCCCTGACCGGACGGCCACAGTAAAAGAGAATCCTTTTCACCAGGTCATCAAGAGCAATGGGCTTGACCAGATAGCCATCAAAACCAGCAGAAGCGAGGGCATCAGCAAGATTATCCCAAGAGTGACCCGAAAGGGCGACGATCTTGCCTTTATAACCGTCCTTTCGCAACTGAATCACAGCCTCCATGCCATCTACATTCGGCATTTCCAAATCCATCAAGGTGATGTCGAAGGTCGTGGCGGCCATTTTCTCAACTGCCTCGACTCCGTCTTTAGCCGTGGCAACACTGGCACCGTAACGGCCCAGTAAACGCGAGAACAAAACTCGAATGTCCTCAGCATCTTCAACAACCAGTATTTTTAGAGACTCTAAAACTTTTCCATTGGTATCCATGTTGTTCTCCAACCTAGACAGACTTTTCCCAAAGACGGGCACAGAACCTACCTAATATGACATATGGATCTATTTCGATACAGGCTTAGATTTATCATTATTGAATATTTTCAAGCTTTTAAAACCTAAAACAGCAGAAAATTCGAAACATAAAATCTTTAACTGTAGTCGAAAATGTACAGCTCCACCACTGGTTTACGTTGACTTGCAAGGGCCTCCACTTCGGCTCGAGCTTGGGCCTTCTTAAAGTCAAATCATGCTTGAAAGAGTCGATTCCTATGAGTCCACCTTGAAAGAGCCCGGGGGCTAATCTCAGAGTAGGCCATCATTCCATTCATGCGTCGCTCGGACTGGACTAATGCAAAAGCTGAGCCACGCCCCTGTCCAGTGGACTTGACCTTTGCCAGTCTTTCTGACGAAACCGTCTTACAAAAATCTCCCGAATTTTCCTGCCCTCAATCTTAAAAAAAAGGGAAACAGCTGAAACTCAGATTCCTTGCCTTGAAAAGCCGGAAAACACCGCCTTCGCCCTTAAAACGCATAATAACGATCTGCCAGGAATACGCCTTGAATTCTGCCGTGGAGCCTTTCACCGAGAAAGCAGCTATTTTTCGACAGACTATAGAGATCATCTTCGGTCACCGCTTCACAGCTGTCGCGATTAACGAGGACTGCGGCCATAGGCCGATCGATCCTAATGTCGCCAAAATCCTCCTCTAATCCAAGAAAGCGAGCCGGTTGACTTGAAAAGACCTGCACCAGGCGCTCAGGCGACAATTCCCCTTTCTGCACCAGACTGAGCAGAACACGAAGACTGGTCTCCAGACCGGTAGTCCCGAAGGCCGAGGTTTTAAAATTTTGACCCTTGGCGCTAGCTTCGTGCGGAGCATGATCGGTCGCAACGAAATCGATCCCGCCGTCGGCCAGTGCTCTTCGGAGCGCACGTTTGTCATTTGCTCCACGCAACGGTGGGTTCATTTTAAAGGAAGTTGCATCGGATTTGATTTCATCACTTGAGAACCACAGATGATGGGGAGTGACCTCGCAGCTGACTTGAAGCCCTTGCGCTTTCGCTGCAGAAACCAGCTCCAATGTCTCATGAGCGGAAACATGAAGCACATGGTAGCGAGCTTTGGGATATTCCTTGAGAAGTTTAATATCGCGAGCAACCATATCCGCCTCGGCAGCGGCTGGATAGGCCGGGATACCAAGCTGTTCCTGCAAGGGACCAGCCGCGAGAACCCCACCATGCCCAGGAAATTCCGCATGCTGAAGGATAGGCAGGCCCGTCTTCTGACTTGCGTCAAAGGCGAGGCGCATCAAATCATCATCGACGACGCCTAGCCCGTCATCGGTAAAGGCTTTTACGCCCCAGGTGGCTAATTCCTGAAATGGCGCTGCTGACTTCCCTTTCAGAGACTGGGTAATCGATCCGGTTAGATAGGCTTTTACACCCGTGATATGTTCCGCTTCCTCGAGCTCCAGAACCGCAGCTTCACAGACCTCGATGGAATCGATGACGGGCTTGGTATTCGGCATGGAAAGCACCGCACCAATGCCGCCTCTTAGCGCTGCAAGCAGGCCGGTGCCTGCCGTTTCTTTCTCAGCTTGGCCGGGTACTCTCAAGTGAACCTGAGGGTCGACGCCGGCAGGCAATAAGGTCCAGCCCCGGCCATCAATGAGATGCGCGGTTTTCGGGACTGATATATGCTTTTCAATAGCTTTGATTCGACCGTCAAGAATCTCAAGATCACACTGGACGATGACCTCGCGCGCTGTCCACAATTCCACGTTCTTGATCACGTAGTGCTCATAAGCGTGATACATAATGAGTGCTCCTGGCTACTGGTAGACAAACTGGGCACAGCATACATCTAAGACCGGCTTTCCGGCAAGGACGTAGCTCTAAGTATCATTGACAGAAGCCGTGCTCTCGGGAAGAATCCGGGATGAAATCAAAAGGAGAGGCAGGTATGGCCGAAAAGATCAAAATCATCACAACGGGTGGAACCATCGACAAGGTTTACTTTGATGCGTTAAGTGACTACCAAGTCGGCGAGCCCAGCATCGGTCAAATCCTTGAAGAAGCTAATGTTGAACTTGACTACTCAGTTCATCAGGTATGCAAAAAAGACAGCCTAGATCTTACCGATGAGGATAGAAAAGCCATTGCCGACGCGGTAAGTGCCGCAAAGGAAAACCGCATTCTCATTACCCACGGTACCGATACTATGATCAAGACGGCGAAATTCCTACGGGGAATCGCCGGTAAAACCATAGTCTTCACGGGTGCTATGAATCCTACCAAAATTCGCAATTCCGATGCTTTTTTCAATGTTGGATGTGCAATTATAGCAGTTCAGACGCTTCCCTCTGGGATTTATATCGCGATGAACGGGCAAATTTTGAATCCCGAACACGTTGTGAAAAACCGTAGCCATCAGCGCTTCGAAGCCATTTAAGTTCTTGGTTGGCGGGTCAATCCTATTGTATCAATTTTTATTGTTATTATATTGAGCCGCGTAGTTAGAACGAAATACCGGCGCGAAAGCGCAATATCCCCAAGAAACGACATTTGGTATAAGGCATTAATTCTTAGTCCCGCTCTTGCCTCTGCCTTTGGCGGTAAGTTCCTGATCGACGCCTTTCAGGTTGTTTTGCGCTTCCACAAGCAATTTCAAACTATCCAGAGCGCCCTGCTTTTCTTCCTCTAACCCAGTCTTCAGCTCAGCAATCGCCGCAGTCATATCCCTATCAATGTCCACTTTCCTCGCGACTTCGGCGGTCTTCTCCTTGCATTTATGCATCATGCCTTTGCTTCCGTTCCTTTTTTGTTTAGAAACCGAGCAGACTTTCTCTGATTCACTTGTGAGCCTTGTCAGCTCAAGCCTGATTTTAACTCGTTCGGCGCGGGCTGCATTTCGCACTTTTTTTGCGTCTTCGAATGATCTTTTTTTATCCCTATAAACAGCGACGCGTTGCTTGAACTTTTTAATCCAAATATTCTTCCACGCTTCCGTCTCAGACAGGATCTCCTCCCTTTCTGCCGACTCGATAGCTTGTCCGTCGCCCATGATATTCGGCAGAATGAGGTTTTCGACAAGTACCGGCAGCGATCCCATCTCTTCAACTTCAGTGGCGAGTGCGATCACCGGGATTGCTGGCGTGGGACTGACGGCGGCCGGCTTCGAAGCGGTCTCGCCTATGGGAATGGCTGGATTCTGACTTTCTTTATTCTCGTCCTGGTAGGCAACGACTTTATCCTGATCTCTATCATTTTCATTGGGTTGACTGGGCGAGACGATGTCTTGGTCATTATCCCGGACCATACCCCGGTCTTTTTCGTCATCCTTATCCGCACTCGAAGTCTCGGCGCTATCATGGATCACCGGCTCGCTCGGTTTAATCTTCGATTCCTGGTCATTGACAGCAGTTTGAGGCCTCGGCGCATCATTGGCCAGGGCTTCGTTTTTAGGACTTTCGCTTCGAAAGGACTCTTCCTCAACTGCTGCGGATTGAGGGAGCGGGAGCGGCGAATTTTTCAAGGGCTTTTCGTCCTTATCGGCAACCGCAGGACTGGGGGGCGGCTCGGATTCATTTGCCTCCAGGTCAAGCGCGCTTGCCAGCTTTTCTTTCTGAAGAGGAGACAGGACCGGAGTGGGACCAGGTGCGGAGGTTAATTCAGTCATCTCGAGCTTAGGGCTCGTCACGAGCGTTTCACCGTTGGCAATACTTTCAGATTCATTGGAAATCCACGTGACAAGGTCTTCAGTTGATGGTGAACGTAAAGTCTCCGGCAAATCTTTCAGAAGCTCTTGTGGCAAAGGATCCTGCCCCAAGGCAGCTGCAATTACCGGCAACGGAATAGGATGCCTCACCTTAACCTGCAAGAGTGGCAATTCTCTAAGACCTTCGATTAATTTTTCATCCTTTAGCACTAATACAAAGCCGGATTTTGATGGTTCGACTTCGATTTTTTTGCTTATGGACATCCGGGTCGACCAACAATCGTTAGAATCAAGATCGGTCAAAGACCCCGCCCCCGATCCCAGCAAAGCCAGGCATCGCGTTGGACCTGCACCCACACTGTCCTCAGACAGGCTAGCTGCCAAGACAGCAAATTCAAGCCCCTCATCCATAAGCACTTCTATTTTTAAGGCCGAACCTACTACATTGGCATCGACGTCCGGAGTCTCAAGGGCTTTTACAGGTTTGACCTGAAAGATTTGATCCTGCACGGTGACAAGGAAAGAGGAATCAAGCGTAAAGCTCGAGCTTTCAACTGCTTTGCCTTTACTCAGAATTTTTGCGGCAGCTTCCGTAAAACGTCCGGTATCTTCGTCAACCCGTTCGATCTTGGGAACTGTAGCTTGTTGCGAAACCGAAGGAAGAGTAAGCTCGGGCTTTATCTGAGTCGGCGCTTCACTCTCTTTCAACCTGACAAGATCGGGAACTGCCGCTTCCCTGGTACAGGCTAAAGCAGTCAAAAAAGCTGCGAACACGATAAGCTTTAAGTCGCTGATCCAAGAATTTGTTGTCATGCAAGCCTATCCTCTATGGTCAGTATAAATACCAGAAGGTATCGCCGGGCCTGAGGATGGTCTTGAACCATTAAGAATTATTCAGTATATCCGGCAGTTTACAGGATGATTTTAAGTCCTAAACTCACTGGTGGATTGGGCCTATAATCTATTTCGTAGCAATAACGCATGGAAATCATAAATCTAATAGAACGACGAGGCCGACTTTAAATTAACGAGTCTCGTTTAGCCAGCCACCCTAACCAGTTTTTTTCCTCGTGTTCTTGAACAATGTCAAAGCCAAGGCGCTTTAACTCGAGAGCTAGGCCGTCCCGATTTGCTTCATGAAATCCGGCAAGATAAAGTTCACCCTCTGGTTTTAAAAGGGCGGTCAGCGGCTCGAGCAATTCGGTAAGAGTTGGCGGCAGAATGTTGCAGGCGATGCAGTCCCATGTTTGGGGTCGGGGCGGTAAACTTCCGAGGTGAAGCTCAAGAGGCACCTTATTACGATCGGCATTCTCTCGGGCAGCGTCGATAGCATTGGCTTCGATATCAGTTGCGACGAGGGGCGAAAATCCCAGATGGTGGGCCACGAATGCCAGCACACCTGTACCGGTTCCCACATCAAGGAACGATCGGGCTGACATAGGCCTGGCCTGCTTTTCCATCAGCTTTACCAGAGCCTGGGTGCTGGCATGCTGACCTGATCCAAACACTGTTCCCTCGGAAAGAATGATATTGATCTTATATGGGTTGGCTCCTGATGCCGGGGATCCGATGAAAAAACATCGGGTCTCGAGAAATTGAAAATCGGGCTCCCACGCTTCCTGCCAAAGCCGGTTTGCAATCCATTTGCCAGTCAGCTGCAGCTCGTCATTAAAACGCCGTTGAAAAGCCTTCATAAAGGCCAGGAGTTCAGCCTCGGTTTCCTTATAGACAAGCAGGGGTGCATCATCACGTTCCGACCAATCTTTAAGGACGCTCTCCCAGTCCCCTTCATCGGCATTTATCGTATCCGACGCAGCTTCAATAAAATCATCTATACCAAATTCAAGGAGCAGTAGAATGACTTCGGACCGACGGTTTGCAGGATGGATTGTTAGCTCAAAAATTTTGGCATCGATCACGGCGGCTGCCCTCAACAAAGGTTTGTGACCTTCTCCTTACACTTGCGCCCCATTCTTAAGCAATAGGTGAGAGAGGACAGCTTTTATAAAAATCACCGCTTTCCCGTCGCGTCTTGCCATGAATTTCGCTATTATCCTCCGAATGAGTATTTGGCGTCCTATATACGCAAACTAGTTTGACGCCCCTAGTCCTCTCGATGGAGTCAAAAGGTATGAGTTCTGGTCTCCTTATTTCTGTTCTCGTTGGTGGTCTTGGAGTCGGCGGAGCAGTGGGTTATGTAGCAGGCACTGGTACGGCTGGCCGTGTTTCCGGCAGCGCAGCCGCTGCATCGGGCCCTGATACGGCTTGGTTCACTCTCGATGGCAAAACCTATAGTACAAGTGCTCTTCCCACTCAGGTTCAGACCAATCTGTACCAGGCGGAAATGGAGACTTACAACCAAAAGCTCGGCGTGATCCGTGAATTCGCAGTGCGCCTTGCCCTTGCTCAGGAACAAAAGAAATTCACCAGCATCGATAAACTTCCACCTATCGAAGAACTTCTGCCTGCGGCTCCGGTTAACGACGAGCAGGCCAAAGCTTTCTTCGAAGCCAACAAGGACAAGATTCCTCCAGGAACGACCTACGAACAACTCGCACCCCGTATTAAAGAATTGCTTGGCAATGAAGGCCGGGCTAAGGGCTTTGAAGCTGCCTGGACGAAGCTCACAGCCAGCAATAAGCTGACCCTACTCGTCAAAGAGCCCCAATCTCCCGCTGTTAAAATTCCTGTCGAGTCCTTCCAGGCGAAAGGTGCCAGCGACAACAAAAACGTTTTGGTCGAAATCTCCGATTATCTCTGTCCCCATTGTCAGGAAGTTCAACCTGACATGAAAAAGCTGATGGATGCTCACAAGGACATAAAATTCGTTCAGATCAACTTTGCCCTTCGCCCCGAAAAATTGAGCGGTGCGATTATCGAGGGTGCGTTCTGTGCTGGCAAAGAAAGCACCGAAGCCTTCTGGAAGTTCCACGAGACAGCCTTCAGCAAATCATGGGGTAGCTTTGCCGATGAATACGATGTCGCCAAAGTCAAACCCATCGCCGAGGCGGCTGGCATCAAGGTGCCGGATTGGGAAGCCTGCATGAAAACTCCGGCTCCTAAAGAATTTGTTAATAAGACAAAAGACATCGTCAACGGTCTTGGGGTTACGGGCACGCCGACTTTCTACCTCAATAATAAACGGCTGAACATCCGTCGTCCGGATGAACTCGCTACCGTTGTTCAAGCGAACCTTGCAAAATAATAGATAGAGACTGATGAATCCTGAAGGCGAGACCCAAGTCTCTTGATGAACCGTTAAATCGCTTACCACTACCATTGTTTCCTAGTGCTGATGGAGTGGGCCAACTATTCGAAAAAATTAGTGAATGACACCGCATAGGTGTCATTTTTTTTGACACCGACGCAAGCTCGAACCGGTCCCCATAATTACACCCTGTATAAATCGAAGCAGGCCTTACGAAAACCTTTTGCGAAGGGTCAGAATCGAGAGGCAAAAGTTTTTATTAATCCAGTGATATCGCTGCCAGAAAAATTATGAATAAGGATTTTTTTTTCGCTGTCGAAGGGACTTGGTAGGCAAAATCAGGGGCCAGCAAATCCCCGGGTTAAGGTAAAGAGACTAGGCGAGGATTTGACGTGAAAATTATCTATATATTCCTGCTTGTTTGGGGATCGATAGCAATAGCACAGGAAGACCCAATTCTTAGACTCCCAGCTCGTTCCGATTCGGCTATGACGGGCAGTGCCTTTTTGAAGAAGATTGCGAAAATGGATGGCGGCCAGCGCGAAAAAGCAATGGTTCAGGAAATCCTCAAGGGCAATGTTCCAAGCTTCCTCAGAAAAATGACTCCAATCGACAGCAAACTCTCTTCGGGTCCATACAAAGGCAAAACCCTTCGTTATTGGACTATTCCAGATTATATCGCCATCGGTTCTGACAAGGACTTTGTCCGCGTCCCCTTAAATCTCCCCAGTATCGAGAAGATTAGTGAAGCCCTCGATCTCTCCCTGCCAACCGCAAAGATGGTTGATGAAATCTACAGTCACGCCACTGTTAAACTAAGCCCTAAGCCTATCGCCGCAAAAGCCAATATCTCAGCAACTATCAATATTGCCAAACACAACGACTTGTTGATTGAACAGATCTCGCATAACACCTATGTGCCCGGCACGTTGGTCGCCGGTCACAAGAAGGATGTAGTTCAAAGCCGTCGCATCCTGAAGAAGCCAGGTTCAATTGCCATCTACGGCTGGCACCGCAAATTGAGGGATCCGATTCAGCCTCTATCGACAGCTCACTCGGCAGCCTATGCCGATTACAGTCATGGCATCCGTTTGATTTCGAACGTGGTTAAGCTGGGCAATCAAACTTTTGATCTGCGCGATATCCTTGCTAACAAGTCGTATGCAACGCTCCTGAGTTCGGAGGGTGCGATTCCGCAGAAGGCGCATGCGAAGAGTGCACAATCGTTGGCGATGGTGAATGGTCGGCCGTAAGGCGAATTCCCTAAGGGCAAAGTGATTAGAAATTATGACAGGATCAAAATACGAAAAAGCAGGCTTACCCATCAAGGGAAGCTGCTTTTTTTATGGCTAAAATACCTGACAAGCCTTAGTGGTGGTGACCACCGACGCCATGCACGTGTCCATGTGTCATTTCTTCCGCACTTGCGACCCGAACTTCAACGACTTTAACATCGAAACTGAGAGTTTTGCCGGCAAGCGGGTGATTGGCATCGACGGTAACTTCGCTATCTGTCAAGTTTACAACAGTAACGACCATAGTATCATCATCTGTTTGGGCTTGTAGCTGCATACCAACAGCAAGATTCTTAACGCCGGCAAATTGGGCACGCGGCACAACTTCGACAAGTGCGTCGTCTTTATCACCGTAGCCGTCTTCTGGCTTTACCGTAACGATAAAGGCGTCGCCTTTTTTCTTGCCAATGAATTCGCGCTCCAGTCCGGGAATAATATTGCCCATACCGACGATGAAGGCGAGCGGCTCGTGACCCGTGGATGTGTCGATGATGTTACCTTCGGCATCTTTAACCGTATAATCCATCAGAACAACGGAGTTTTGCGCAGCGATCATAAAATATCCTTAAGGAAAGAGTCCTCGTTTCTATAGGGGGGTACCCTAACATAGATATTCTAGAGACGGAAATCGAATCTCCAGAAGAAAACGCCTGGCTTCCGAGGAAGCTGACGCTCCTATTATTACCTTTTAACTCGGCTCGAAACTTAAGGGGCCCGGCTGACAGGTTTTCTTATAAAGTAGAAGAAATCGCGATTATCGGGATAGCCGATATAGCGAGGAACATTGCCTTTAAAGCGCTCGTCGAGCATTTTCATACCGCGCACGAGATGCTGGGGGAAGCGCTCCTCCTTTTTTTTCGGGGGATAAAGGGCCATGTAGGTATGCTCAAGTGCATTCATATCGAGATGCATCGCATAACTGCAGTTATAAGCCTGGAAAACTCGCGCCATTCCGGTGGGCGTCATACTCGAGAAGTAGCCATAGATCAAAAATTTACGGGCGCCACGATTTTGAAGACAGATGCCCGCTCTCAGGGTACGGAATTTTTTATCTTGTGACCCTGACCAGTTACCCAAGGTCCAATTGCTGACGTAGCGACCCGGAACACCTTTTTTCTGAACGGGGTCATAGTCGATGATCGCCACCCCATTTTGCCGAGCAAACCGCACGCGGCTGATAAATTCATTGTCACTTTCTTTCCATGTCTTAAAATCAAGCTGTCCGTCCTTATAGACGACCAGCGTTGAGAGTTCCGGCTGCAATTCACTGAGCACCACACCGTTTTCAACAAATCCATAGTGTGAGCCGCGATTTTGCTTTGCAAGTTCCCCCCAGTGAAAGGCGCCATGATCCCGTTTGAAGCCACCCGTAAAGATCCCTGCCACCCGATCCACGTTATAGGGGGGAATCAATCCGGTCGGGGTCAGCGGTGCAATCGTTTGAAAGCCATCAGGCCCTTTCAGCGCCGTATCACGAGCTTCCGGCAATACCCGGTCCGACCAGCCAACGGCCGGGTGATCCGTCCCCACCGCAAAACTCAAATCGAAGGCCCCGACATCAATTGCCACCAGATAAGCTGCCGCTCCCATTTCCACGTTATCGAGTTCTTTTACATAGTCGGAGTTGCTTTTCAGTATGCCTTCATCTATTGCCTGCGGCTCGATAGCACTCACGAACACCCCGCTTTGAGCTTCCGTGCGATACCAACGTCCCGCTTCGAGAGCATCGCTCTTATTCCCCTCCAGGGCGATTCCGAGCTCTTTGGTGGTGATCTGCTCGCCCTTATATTTGGCATTAATCAAAGCGGGTTCGGGAGCATCCGGAAGATCCGCTCCAGGCACGGATTTATTGATGCTACCGTCGGATTTTATCAAAAAGTTATCTTTATAGACCGTCTCTTTCACCAGCGTCGTGATCGATTCGCCGCCGACGATATTCGCTCGCAAAAACTCCACAACCCATTCTTTTGTCGTTTTATAGCCATCGATACGGTTGCGAAGATAGAGATCTGTGTCGCATAATTTAGCATAGGGCGTGTTTGCAGCCCGGGCCGTGTAAATTGCGCTGCGGGTCAGTTGCCCCCATAGATCACATTGTTGCCTTTCTCCATTGGCATTAATGATCACGATGCCGTTATGATAGGTAGGAGCCAATTCCAAAGCCAAATCTTTATTTAAGCCGTTCTCGAGGTGAAACCACTCGATTCGCTGGGAATTCCAGGTGATTTTCAAAAGATACCAAGAATTGACCTCAGGATTGAGATTGATCAGGCGCACCTCATCAGGAAGCCCCTGCTGGCCTCGAAGATCCAAAACGCTTTCCACGCGTGACTGCTGAAGATCGATAACGCTGCGATCGATTCTTGATTTCTGTTTCTCGTTGGGCACCGGACCGGCTTTGGCCGCAAGGCTTGTCGTGGCCGGGGTGAGAGAATCCGAAATCTCATCAAGAGTACAAAAAATATCGCCCATGTCCCGACAGAACAGTTCTTCCTGCTCAACCTCTTGAGCCTGAAGATTTGCCATAGACAAGGTCATGCAGGAAATCATTAAAATGAGCTTCAGTATTCCAAAACGACTAGCCGGGAACAATATCTTCTCGCGCATAAAAGAAGTCCGCTTCATAAGTAAGGGGGAGCGATGAATTTATCGCCATTATCATACGTGTCTTAACTAGAAAGCCAGGGCCGTGGAATCCAGGTTCTGTAATCGATTGGATTAACTAAGGTTCTTCCAATCTCCAAACTTAATTTGCTCGATCCCTCTCAGATCGGCAGAAGGAGCCCAAGAGGATGATAAGACATTTGAGGTTATTGGTATTCGTTTTGGCATTTTGTGTTTCCTGTGCCACGCAATCGCCAACGTTTTTCGATGCCCCTAGCCTCTCCGTCCCCCCAAGAAGTCTTGGCGCGCTTTCGGGCTCCGCCTTCGGCCGTAAAATAATATTAGCCGACGAACAGGGCCGAGAACAGGCAATCGTTGAACAATATCGCCGAGGCAATATCCCCGAGTACATGCGGTCCTTCGCTAAAGTGCGTTTTATCTCGCAGACCCGATCCGGCAAACAGGCTGAAGTCACCCTCTGGGTACTTCCTGACTATCTTGGGGTTGGATCCAATCGTGACTTCCTTCGCACCCCCATGACTCCCATATCCGCGCAAATCGTCGCAGACCAATATGGCCTGATTCTTCCTACAGTAAAAATAGTCGATGCCATTTACCAGGCCGCCGGTGTAAAGCTAGATCCGCAGCCTTTTAAACCCGGTCCCAAGATGGTCACGGTGCAGGAATTGATAAGACATAACAAGGTCATTCAAATCGGCCTTCATGATCAGGTCCCTCCCGGTCTGGTAGCAGGTCATAAAAAAGACATCGTCATCACGAACCTGCTCCAGCGCAAAGCCAATCGTGTGGCGATCTACGGCTGGCACCTTCGTTCCGGCTCCGCCATCCAGCCCCTCAACACGGTTCATGGCAGCTGGTACGCTGACTATAGCCACGGAGTTAGGCTCATGGCTAAAACCATGATTATAAACGATGTGATATATAAGGTCAGTGATGTTCTCCGCGATCCGGAACTTTCAGCCCTTATCAGTTACGAAGGGGCGATAGCGATCCCGCGCTATGATACCAAAGAGGTCGTACGAAAAAAGTGGTGGCCGCAGTCTTAAATTGAGGGTGAAACGTTGTTGGCGAAGTCGACTTATGGAAATACTGAAGCCCTGGCCAGCGCCATTGATAATGCCTGCGGCCTGAGCCCTGCCGATCCTGTCATCCGCTATGTCCAGGTCGTCGGATTGTCATTTCTGGCTTTGCCTCTGATGCCTTCTTTAAAAATAACGGGCCGCGGACTCGTCGATGTCGACAGTTTCCGCAAAGTGCCAGGGATCGGTGAGTAGAGTATGAATGAAAGTTCAATTCGTAATGAAATAGCCGTGGAAATTGAACGGGCTTTATCTCGGGAAATTCATTCCGTTCGGGCCGGCCTTGGATTTTTGGCTTTGCAGAGAAAAACCAAACTTATCGAATACGACTGCAAAGAGGCGGATTGTGGCATATGCTTGATTCGAGTCATCGCCGGCGAAGAAAACCTGAGTGCTCCAGGCACCCGTGAGGCTGATTTTTTAAGGGCGATGCGCTGTGATCCAAACGAACGTCTGGCGTGCCAATGCCGAGTCTTTGGCGATGTAAGGATTCGCGTCGAGGGTGACCCGGAAGATTAATAAAAAGGATTCTTAAAAAATGAAGTCATTGCTGCCGATCGCCCACGTTCTCCTTCTCACTCTCACCGCCTGTGTCAGCGATCCCAAGGCCCACTTTATGCTAAGAGAGCTCGATACCAAGCAGCAACTCGACTTTGCTCAGGCCAATATCATTCTGCTCGGAGAACAACACGACAATCCCGTGCACCATAAAATCCAACAGGAAATTTTGGAGCGACTTGGCGAACAAGGTCGTCTGAGTTCGGTCGTTTTCGAACAGATTGATTGGACGGAGCAGGGTGTTCTGAGCCAATTGACTTCACAGAACCTCGCTGGTTTACCCGAAAAGCTGCAATGGGCGAAATCCGGATGGCCCGACTACAGCCTATACGAGCCCTTGATCGCGACGGCCGTCAAATATAACGCTAAGGTGATCGCCGGCGGTCTCCCGAAGAATCGCCTTGAGTTGCTCTATAAGCAAGGCTACGAAGGCGCTTTCACAGCTCCGGAGGTGGAACGACTGCAGGTGCGGAAACCGATCGATGCCGAACGCACCGGGCTTTTGCTAAGAGAGATTGTCGAAGGCCACTGCAAAATGATCAGCGACGAGCAGGCTGCAAAGATGATCCCGATTCAAAGAGCCCGCGATGCCGCCTTGATTCGCGGCTATCAGAACGAAGCCAGTATCGATGGTGTCAGCGTCTTTATCCTGGGCTCCGGTCATGCCCGCAAAGAATTCGGAGTGCCGACCCTATTGAAGATGACCCATCCCAAGGCTAAGGTATGGTCGGTAGGGATGCAGGAAGCCGGTGCTGAACCCTTTCCCCAGGGCGGCTTTGATAAGATTTTTATTACCGAGAGGTATGAGCGTCCTGATCCCTGTGAGGGCATGAAACAACATATGGAAAAAGAGAAGGTTAAAAAAGATTCGGCGGAAGCCGCCACTCCCGTCACGGCGCCTCAGGCTCCCGTTGCCGTTCCAGCAAAATAAAAGCTCGATCAGGGTTTAGAAGATCCAGTCGACGACAAAATCTTCGAGATCCTTAACGCTGTCCTCGGAAATTATTTTATTCTTAACCGAGATTCCGGCTCTATGAACGCTATCCCGATTGCCGCTGATGAGCGGATGCCAGACCGGAAGATCGCGACCTTCAGCAATGATTTTATAGGCACAGGTGCTCGGCAGCCAGTTCATGCGCCGGACTTTTTTGGGGTTGAGCACTTGGCAATCTTTGACGAAGTGGATGCGCTTCGAATAGTTGCTGCAACGACAGCTCTTACTATCAAGCAGGCGACAGGCGACGTTGGTAAACGCTATCTCGCCGCTATCTTCATCTTCGATTTTATGGAGGCAGCACTTGCCACAATTGTCGCAAAGGCTTTCCCATTCATTGGTACTCATCTGTTCAAGAGTTTTTGTTTTCCAAAAAGGTAGGGACTGGATATTTTTCATGAGGGCGGCTTCATCCATGCTTGGTTTGCAGAACGAAGTCCTATCATGGACTTGCCAGGATGCCTATCTCTGAATGAACCGGGCCCAGGATCCATGAGAAAGGACGTATTATGCTCAAGGTTACCGACAGCATCCAAATCTCCTATGACGAATTCGAAATATCCTACGCCCGCAGCGGCGGACCCGGTGGCCAAAACGTCAACAAACGCGAGACAAAGGCCGTATTAAGCTGGAATCCCAGGGAAAGTCTCTCCCTTCCTGAGTCGGTGCGCCAGCGCTTTCTGGATCGTTATAGCAGCCGCGTCAGTGAGGACGGCCATATCGTGATCGCCAGCGATGAGCACCGCTCTCAGGAAATGAATCTCAAGGGCTGTTATGAAAAATTGCACAAGATGATACTGGCTGTTGCAATTCCACCTAAGATCCGCCGGCCGACCAAACCCACCAGGGGCTCGAAGACGAGACGCCTCAACGAAAAAAAGGTCCAGGGGGATACCAAGAAAATGCGTCAAAAAGTTAGTTCTTCCCATGAATGAGCGCTCTAACTCAAGGCGACACTAATGTCATCCCAGCCGTGATTTATAAATTCGAAAACAATGTCTTAGCCATATGCCATCTTTTATGTATTTTGTAGCCATATTAGCGCTATCATAAAGGCTTCGTCCTACAAACAGGAGCTCTCTATGCGCTATCGCTTCGCTGCTACGTTGATACTCGCCTGCTCGATGTCTTCAGCATTTGCAATGGAAAACCGTATTCATAATGTTTGGTACCCCACCCCAATGCAAACGATTAGCCCCGAACTCCTCGCCCAAAACTTTCTTAAAGCCAAGGCGTCTGAACTCGGCGTGCCGACCTCCTCGCTAAGGCTTTTGAAAAGCCAGGAGAGTCTGCTGGCCTATCATCTGATCTATCAGCAATACGCGCATGATTTACCCATTTCGGACGCAACCATTTCGGTATCCATTCTAAAAAAAGACCAGGCCGTCTATCAGTACTATTCCACGCTGATTCCTGCGGCAAAACCGGTGCTCCCCAAGCAAAAAATATCGCTCGAACAAGCCCTCGATGCGGCATGGGCTTACGTCGGCGTGCAGGGCCGACTCTTTCAGGCTCCAAAATCGCAGCTTCGGTTTATTTCAGTAAAAGGGGCCTTGACTCAGGTCTACAGCATCGACCTCAGCCCTACAGCTCCCTATGGCGCGTGGCGCATCGATGTTGAAGCGGCCAGCGGTAATGTAATCGGAGTCAAAGACCTTCGCATCAATGAAAAGGCGCTTATTCTCCCCACTACTTTTGGCAGCAAGGTCGCAACCAGCAACCGCAGCGAGGCCTTTAGAGCCTGGTCGAACCCACTTGAGGACAAGCAAGCTGTCGGCGAAATCAAATGCGGCAAGGCCAAGGTTTTTGATCCGGACCCCAAAACTGAAATGGGCAATACCACGATCACCGACACCAGTCCCGCCTCCGATTTTGATGCCGCTTATGTGCAAAGAATTCTGCCAGAAGTCAGCGTTGCCGGCGGCGTCTATCGTTTGGAAGGCCCCTGGGCCAGGATCATCGATTTTGATCCACCCACCGCGGTGCCAACGACAAGCAGGGACGGCAATTGGAATTATGTTCGCGGCAAAGGCGGCTTCACCGATTCGATGACTTATTTCCATCTCGATCAAAGTCAACGCTACATCCAGTCGCTGGGCTTTAAGGATGCGACCGGAATCCAATTCGGACCTATAGAATTCGATGCCGATGGTGCCAACGGCGATGATAACTCCTATTTTATGCCAAGCACCAATCGCCTGGCCTTCGGTCACGGCTGCGTTGATGACAACGAAGATAGCGATGTCATTCTCCATGAATACGGTCACGCGATCAACAACTCGATCAACGTGAACTGGGGCGGCGGTGACATGGGTGCCATGGGCGAGGGTTTCGGCGATTACTGGGCCGCTTCCTACAGCTACAGCACCCCAAAAGGGCATGATTTCCAGCCTGAAGTCGTCTATAACTGGGATGCCGGCAGCTGTTGGCCGGGCCGCATTCTGAATGCGCTTGGGGCCCGTTATAATGCCAATGAAAGCTACGATGCCCATACCCCTATCGACGGTGGATTCCAATCCGACGAGCTTTGGTCAACCCCGCTGTTTCAAGCTCACATAGCCTTGAGAGCCATGGATATCCCCCGTGACGAGATCGACACGATTGTACTCGAATCTCAGTTTGGACTCGGCGGCAGCTTGACGATGCGCGACATGGCCCAATCGATCGTTGCGACAGCCGCTCGCCTCTATCCCGATGGTCCTCATGCAACTGTCTTCCGCCAAAAGTTCGTCGATCAAGGTATCCTGGTAGAACCAAAATCCATCCTTACGGCTCAATTGGAAGCGGTTGACGATGCCGATGGTGTCGTCGATCCAGGGGAACATCCAAGATTTCCTTTGAAAATATCCAATATCGGCGACAAACTGGCTGAAGACGTGAGCGTCGACGTCACCTCCGATGACCCCCTGCTTAGCGATATCATGGTTGACGTGAACGCAGACTTTGTCCTGGGCAAGCTCGAAGCTGGCAAATTCAAGTATCTGTCCTTAAGCTTCGCTGTGAGCGAGTCCGCCCCATGCGGCCATGGGGTCGATCTAAAAATCACCCTCACATCCAAAGACGGCAAAACCGTTGTTGTACCCGTGAAGGTCCAGATCGGTAAGCCGATTGAAACAGTAGCATCCAGTACACCTAACCTGGCGATACCGGATAAAGGTTCTATCAAAGACAAACTGCTTGTGGATTATTCCAATGCCAAGGTGAGCGCAAACTTCAGTGTGGATATGAAAATCAATCATAGCTACATCGGTGACCTCAATGTGACTCTGGTATCACCCGAAGGCCAAGAGATCGTGCTGCATGATCGGACGGGCAACAGTGGCAACGACATCTCTGGAAACTACCCGACTACCCTGACCCCGAAAGAACCTTTGAGTAAATTGCTCAATCAGCAACTCGACGGAGCCTGGACCCTGAAGGTCGCCGATCTCGCGGCGAGTGATACAGGCACCCTGATTTCCTGGGGTATTCGTGACGTTAGCGGCTACCTCTGCCACTGAGCGTAGGAGTGACTGAAAAATAAAGGGGGGGAAGGGTCTTCTCTAAAGGAAGACTCTTCCATTCCCGCCTCATGATGGCTGTCATATCACAGGAATCCTGAACCCTGGACCATACGGCTTCCGCATGCGCCTTCCAAAACTCCTTCGATTCGCTTGTGACCAGACGGGTCAGGCTCTGTCGTAAAGCGCCCTCTTCAAATAAAATAAAATCCCGTCCAGCTTCCAAGACCGTGCCCCGCGCCCCGAATTGGGTCGAGATAACCGCTAACCTTGCTGCGAGGTACTCAAAGATTTTTACGTTGCTTCCTGAGCCACTGCGCACCGGATTCAAGGCAGCGTCCGCCGCCGCAAAGTAAGGATAGGTTTCCTTCACCGGACCGGTATAGATCATGGTCCTGGTCCGCATGGCCGTCTCGGAGATCGATCCCAGAATCAAAAATGTAATGCGCGCGTCAACGAGGAATTTCTCTTCGCGTTCACAGAATTCCTGAAGGGTTTTCAAAGCTTCCAGATTAGGGCCAAAGCGGCTCCCGCTAAATACGATCAGCCAATCATCCGCACCAATACCGTATGAAAGGCGAAGGCCTTGCCCTTCGTCAAAGGAATGACGATAATTGTCGGGATCGACCCCATTGGCCACGAGTCGAACCGATTCGGGTTGAGCGGCCCGGACTTTAAAGTAGTCAGCATCTTCCTTGGCACAGGCGAGAATGCCATCATAACGATGAGCGGCAGACCTTTCGATGCCTTCCATCCAGGAAGCAAAGAATTTTTCGGTACGAGTGCCTTGTTTTAAAAGCCGGTGTTCCAGGTTGTGACTGAGCAGCACCCAGCTCTTGTTACGCCAAGGACCAGGGATCGGCGGCGTGTAGGGAAGATCACAAAGAATGACATCAGCCCAGTGAAGGCGATTATGAAGGGCACTGGGGACAAGTCCCATGCGCAGTATAAAGTACTGCCAAAGCCGAGGCAAACCAAGGCGGCGCGCAAGCGATTGGATCAGTCCTATGGGAAGGGATAGATTGATTTCTTCCATAAGATTTTCTTCGATGCTTTGATTGAGCATGCTCGATCCCTGACCATAGTCTTCACGGCGGCCCGCGAGACTAAAAATACACACCTCATGGCCGAGTCGAGCCAGCGCTTTGGCTACGCTTCCACTGCGCAGATGGCCACCACTTTGATTGGGGAATATCTTTAAGCCGGACAGGATAAGTATTCGTTTCGACGGTAAAGCTGCAGGAGAAGGCCCAGCAAAATCACCTAGCGGATCACGGGCCGTTTGATTCGTAGATTCCAACGCAGGCTTCAGATTAGGGTTCATCAGTCTGGGCTCCATTTCAAGTCCAACTTCAACAGCAAGCGCAGTAGGCCATAGCCACTTAAGCACAGCCCTGCTAGCCCCTATGAGCAAGGATCTGACCAAGGTCAAAAATTAAAAAAATTCAATGTTTTCAAGATGTTTTGCGGGTCCATGGCCAGCGTTTTCTAGGCGGTTGTAAAGAAAACTGACAGTTTTTGAGGTAACAATGTCAAAGGTCTCGTCGTCCTACAAACCCGCAGGGAAGAGGATCTTTGGGAGGAATTCCCGCTCGGCGGTCTTCTCGAGCTGTGTTAGGGTGAGATCAGACCACAGGAATGATAAGGCGGGACACAATGCGTACAAAAGTGCTTATTACCGGAGCTCTTCATCCGGTAGCTCTCGAAGCTTTGGCAAAGATTGACAATCTCGATGTCGTGTATATGCCGGATACCACTTTCGCCGAATTTTCTTCACAACTCGTCGATGCTCAGGTGCTTGTTTCCCGCAGTGAAACCGATGTCACTCGCGCCGTTATCGATGCTGCCCCTCAATTGAAAATCATCGCCCGCGCGGCCGTTGGCGTCGGTAATATCGATCTCGAGTATGCCACTGAAAAAGGCATACTCGTCATGAATACCCCAGGTAAAAATACGAACTCAGCGGCAGAATTAACCCTCGGCCTTATGCTATCAATGTTCCGCCGCCTTCCCGAAGCTCAGCAGACACTCAAAACGGGGGGCTGGGATCGCCATCGTTTCACGGGTAAAGAGCTGCGTGGCAAACGCATCGGTATAGTCGGCCTTGGCAATGTTGGCCATCGCGTGGCAAAATTCTGCCTGGGTTTTGATTGCGAGGTCTTTGCCTATGATCCTTACATCTCACCCGATATTTTTGCGAAGCATCGTGCCATCCCGGTGGCATCGCTGGTGGATCTAGCCGAGAAGGTCGATATCCTCACTCTGCATGTTCCCAAGACCAAAGAGACGAGTGGCATGATCGATCGAGAGGTCCTCAAGGCGCTGGGGCCACAGGGCTATCTGGTCAACGCCGCCAGAGGTGGCATCGTCTTTGAAAAAGATCTCGTTTGGGCTCTCGACAATAAACTTATCGCCGGCGCCGCTATCGATACCTTCGAGACAGAGCCCAAACCGCTTGCCGCCCTTATTCAAAATCCTGCGGTCTACTGTTCACCGCACATCGGGGCGTCGACTGAAGAAGCGCAGATCGCCATCGGTTATGCTGTGGCCGATCAGATACGCAAAGCCCTGGAAGGTGGAGTGGTTGACTATCACGTCAATCTTCCAAATGTTGGCATCATCGATAAACCTATTATGAAGGCCTATTCGACCCTTGCTGAAAAGCTGGGCTCGATCGTCGGCCAGATTCTGGACTTCAACCCCCAAAGCGTGCAGTTTCAGTATCGGGGTGATATTTCCGAGCTTGATAACGCCATCATACGCTTGAGTTGGATGAAGGGTTATCTGACCAAAGTCGTCGATGAATATGTTTCTTTCGTCAACGTGGGAAGGCATATGGAACGCCTTGGAATCGCTATCGATGAGACAGTCGATCCAAGCTTCAGCTCTTATAATTCCGCTCTTAAGATTTTAGTCCGGGGCTCGCAAGGGCAGCAGATGACGGTGGGCGGAGTGGTTTTCGAAGACAGACACCTCCGCTTGACTTTGATCAACGATTTTCATTTTGAAGTTGAACCCAATGGCAACATGCTTTTGATTGCCAACCACGATAGACCTGGGGTTATCGGTGATTTGGGTCAATACCTGGCGAAGAGCGGTGTCAACATCAGCGGATTCAATTTAAGTCGAAATTCCAAAGGCGGTAGGGCCATGGCCGTGCTTAGCATCGATAGCACACTCAATGCGCAAAACTTACGCGAAATAAAGGACTTACCAAACGTTGAAGGCGCAAAGGCAATCTTCATATGAAGGAGATGGTCAATCCGATGACGCGCGAAGGTTATGACATCATAGCCGAAGAGCATCGCCGACTCATTGAAGAAGATCGCCCAAAGATGGTCGATAACATGGCAACTGCCGCCGCCGAAGGGGATCGCTCGGAAAACGCGGAATACATCTATAGTAAGAAGCGCATTCGGGAAATCGATAAACGCCTGCGTTATTTGACGACTCTGCTCCAGGACGTCGAGATCGTTAACCCACAAAACATCCGCAGCGATCGCGTGGAGTTCGGGGCGACGATTACCGTTACCGATGAGAGTGGGCTTGAAAAAACCTGGACAATTGTCGGGGTCGGTGAATCCAATGTTGATGCAAAGACGATCTCTTGGAAATCCCCTTTAGCGCGCGCGGTCTGGGGCAAAAAGGTTGGGGACAGGATTAGCGTCGAACGCCCTGCGGGCGATATGGATTATGAGTTGATCGATTTGCACTATGCGGGACGGCGGATGCAAGGCTAAGGCAGGACGAGTCGATCACGCCTATCACCAGCTTTGTGCCAACGAAAGCTATTGTCCGTGGCTTTAAGGATGAACCCTCAAAAGATAGATTAAGTAAGGCAGTAAACTCGTGAAATTAACCATAAAGCCCAGGTTGAAGCCAGTGAAAAAGGGAAAGGCAGCATAAAAGTGTCTCTTGGTTTTTGCGGTGTCCCGTAACGGCAAGATCGGCTCCTTAACTCTCAGGGAAAGCCCGGAACGTGGGTTTTAAGCTGCCAAGCACCTCTCCCATCTCAGGCCGCCGACTTGGCAAAGATTGTCGGCGCGGCGGCCTAGATTCCGCGCATTTCATATTCACGAAGTTTCCTTATCAGCCTGTCGCGGCCTAAGCCCTGACGATCCGGAATTCCAAAGGAATCGGCAAGGCTTTCCAGCTGATGATCAGTAAGTCCATCGAATTCATCACGACGGGTATCGACGGGTATGGCGGGCGTCCCCATTCGATGACTGCCTGTATCACGAATGTCATCGGAAATGCCACCGACTTTGGATAGCTGGATGTCAACCGGCTCAGAACTTTGGGCAACATCGCCCAGTAAGCGATCATACCTATCATAGGTCCAGGTATCATCGATATCTGTGGCGTCACCACCCTGGATAATGCGATTGCCATCGGTTAGCATTTCATCTCTATCTTTAAAATGTCCGACTTCTTCAAAAATCGTCTCTTCGTCGGCATCAATAGCCTCGGAAGGACCGACGAAGCGGGCCGTTTTTTTCGGCATTTGTTTATTTGTATAATGTTCATTTTTGCCACTGTCTGAAATGGGATGCATAGAGCTCTCCAATAGTGATTTAAGCCTTAGAATATTCAACCCAGGACAGGATGTGCAAGGAGAATGCCAGCAGCTCCCTCTCAGAAAAATTACGCTGCTTGACAAAGCAATTTTTAGGCTAACACGTTTGCCTGGCAACGATGCCCCAAACTGTCCCTTCAGCAATCAGACTTCTGCACTATCGCTTACCCATCTGGAAAAGAACCTGGAGATGAAGTATTCTTGAATACGAGAGGCCCAGTGAAATATTTGGGGATCAGCATGCTTCCACTCGATCGTGAACAAGAAGTTTATGTCAGGCAAAAATACGAGCTCGCGGAATTATTCGGATTTGAAAGCCGCAACAAATACGAAATCACGCGAGGCGATCGGACGCCGATCGGCTTTGCCGCCGAGCAGAGCAAAGGTCTCATGGGAATTTTAGGACGGCAGTTTCTTGGCCATTGGCGCTCCTTTGAACTCATCATTTTTGATTCGAATAGGCATATCGCTTATCGCGCGGTTCATCCCTTTCGCTTCTTTTTCCAAAGGCTGGAACTCTATGACGCCAGCGGAAGGTTTATCGGCGCCGTTCAATCCCGCTTTGCGTTCCTTTATAAAAAACTGCAAATCGAGGGACCCAATGGCCAGGTCGCCTTTGATATGGCGTCCGCACCCTGGAAGGTATGGACCTTTCCCTTCAAACGCAGGGGGAGGGAGGTCGGAGTTCTCAAGAAGAAATGGTCGGGCCTATTAACCGAAGCCATGACGGATAAGGACAATTTTCATTTAACCTTTGGCGATTCTACACTCAATATTGACGAACGACTTTTAATGCTGACCGCGACGTTTTTTATCGATTTGATTTATTTCGAAAACAAAGCTGGTAAATAAGCCGCGCCTCGCGCTAAGGACCCAGCGCGTCGTGGTGGTAGGCTGAAAGCGGTCGAAATCGCTAAAAAAACGTGGCCGCTCCGCCGCGAGTCATGGCATGATCGATTGAAGAGGTACCGACTATGAATTTAGACCAACTCAATGCAGCGCTCATTCGTCCGCCTTTTCCCAAGTTGAGTGGCAATATTTATTGCATCGGCCGGAATTATGGCGAGCATGTAAAAGAGTTGAATAACGAAATGCCCAAGGAACCTGTGGTATTTCTTAAGGCGCCCTCGTCTTTAAGACCTCTGCATAGTGAGGCTCTGGCCTGCAGCAATGAATTGTTTCATCATGAAATCGAACTGGTGCTCCTGATCAAAGAGCATAAGTCCATGGGCGAAAAAGCTGAGACCTCGTTAGTGGGTGCGATGACTTTGGGCCTGGATTTGACCAGGCGCGACCTGCAGACCTCGCTAAAGCAGCAAGGTCTGCCCTGGACGCTCTCAAAAAGCTTTGCGGGCGCTGGTATCCTTCACCCCTTCCAGGGCTGTCCCAGGGACATAAGCAATATTGGGTTTTCCTTGCGTGTCAACGGCGAACTGCGGCAGCTTGGTAACAGTCAGGATATGCTTTTTGATTTTCGGCGCATTTTGAATTTTCTTCTGAAATATCAGGATTTACATGCGGGTGACATGATCTTTACCGGTACTCCTGCCGGGGTTGCAGGATTTAAAAAGGGTGATTCCTTCCATTTCCAATCGGAAGTCCTTGGGATTGATGCGCAGGGCATCCTTTAAATCCTCAGGTTTTTTACCAATCAAAGCCGCCTTCTCGCGATAGGCCTCTGATTCTCTCTTGCCTTTCACGCGTCATAATGGGATAAAAATGCCTGTTTGGGAGCCCCCTTTTGGGATGCGGTCACCCGAGCTCATTGCAGACCCTATCCCTTGCCGCTGGAAGGTTTTCTAATGCCAAGTATCCTTTCTCTAAAATCGCTTTCGGAATCCTTAGCGCAAACCGCCATTCTAAGGCTCTCCCTCTTCCTATTAGCGACCCTCGCGGGTACCCCTGCCAAAGCCTCAAGTTCCGTCTCATCTGCCCCTGAGGCAAGGGAAGCTATCGCATTGGGGCTTAATGATGTCGCCATCTTAATGCCCTATGAATCCCATCCCGACATGATAGCCACAGCACCTACAGTGGCGGGCTTTGTGCCACCATTTGCTATCGAGGAGATTCAAAAGATCCTGCTTGCCGACGAGCAAACCCATGCCAGCGAAAATTTCGCGTTTGGCAATTTAGGGGATCAAACCCTTGAGCCGGATATTGCCAATCTTGGGTCTCTCGATGGCCCCACACCCTTTCGTCTGGTCTCGATTCGTATCGATCCCTGCGCCAACTCTCTGGCTCGTCTAAAAAACGGTGAGGCCTGTGTTCATGAAGTCAGAAATATATGGCAACCCATGACGATTGAGGGGGGCAAAGCTTTTACAATCGATGTGAATCTTCATTCCATTCATCGTCTCGACGATAAAGCCTTCAAGCTATTTATCAAGGATCTCAGAGCTTTACGCACCATAAGTGCACCAAAAAGTGAAGCCCTATCAGCCAACCCCACGCTGGTTCGGGAAGGGAAAAATGGACATTATTTTGAGGGGCTCATGCATCTTTTAAAAACCCAGATCGGTTTACAAAATTTAAAGCGTGTGGCTTTTTTCGCCGATACCAATCCCAATTTCCTTGGCCATTGGACGATGCTGGCCTTTGATCTTGAGGGTGAAAAGATCATTCGCGCTCCCTCCCCTACCCTCGGCAAACAGCCTGGTGAAAATCAAAAGCTCGTACAAAGAATCGAAGGCGCTCCCAATCGATTGGGTGAACCCCGGCCGCTGGGCGATTTTGCAGACAACCTCTTCCCACCGATGCCGGAACCCGCCTCTAGGGACGAAGCCTCGATGATGGAGCTGGCGAAGAATTTTCTTCTCAATAAATACCAGAGGGCTCTGGCCCTTGAAAATCCGCAGCTCCATGAACCAGCGAACGCGGATTGTGCAAGTTGTCACATGGCCGTCATCGAGAAATTCAAACTTAAAAGAGAACTCGAAGCCATGGGCCTGGCCTTGCCAAAAGAGGAGTTTAAGGCGGATGAGTGGAATCTTTCGAGCCAAGTGACCCCGGACTCAAGTCCCACTGCTCTACAAATCTTCAGCTTTTTCAAAAACCAATCACGAATCGCCCCCCGGGTTATTCATGATGCGGTCTTGTCCGCTGAACGAATCAACGCCATGAAAAATTAATTCCTGCAAAGACAATGCAAAAAAGGGCTCTCTCTGGTCAGGAATGAAAAAATACTGGAATCAGGATCGAGGAAAAATTTCTCGATATCGATGGCAATAAGGGGTATCGCCTTTTTTCTCATAATAAAGCTGATGGTAGTCCTCGCCTGCCCAAAACCGCTGGGTGGGTTTGATCTGCGTTGCCACCTTGTGCCCCTTCTCCCGTAGATACGCGATCACCTCCTCGGCGGACTTCTTTTCGGTCTCGTCATTATAGAATACTACGGAGAGATACTGTGGGCCTATATCGGGACCTTGCCCATTTTCCTGGGAAAAATCATGGGTCTCAAAAAAGTATTTAAGCAGATCTTTAAAGCTTAATTTAGCGGGATCGTAAATAACCTCCACCGCTTCCACATGCCCGCTTTTGCCCCCGCAGATCTGCTTATACGTGGGATTATCGAGATGGCCGTCCGTATAGCCGACTTTGGTCTTCAAAACGCCGGGAACACGCGCGAGATAATACTGAGTGCCCCAGAAACATCCCGAGGCTAAAATCGCCGTTTTGGTCTGAGCATCCATCTTAGGCTTAAATATAAGGCTTACGCTGTTTACGCAATGGCGGGTGTTTTTTTTCGTGAAACCTTCGCCTGCAAAGACATGCCCCAGATGCGCCTGGCACTTGGCACAAACGATCTCAATACGTCGGCCATCGGGATCAGGATTTTTTTGCACCGCGCCTGAAACTTCGTCGTCAAAACTCGGCCACCCACAGTGGGAGGCGAACTTATCAACGCTGTGATAGAGAAGTCCATCGCAGCGTTTGCAAAAATATTCGCCTGGTTCGTCCGTCTGAGTGTAGAGGCCTGAGAAGGCTGGTTCCGTGCCTCCATCTTCAATGACATGTCGCTCAAAAGGAGTCAATTCGCTCATGCTAAGCTCCTCAATAGCTAGACGCCATTCGCTTGCATGCTACGCGATATGGCTTTACAAGCATTATTTATGACTGAATCGGGCTTATTTTAAAAGCACTTTGCCCGTGTGGGAGTCCTTTAATAGAGGGGCCGAAAAGTTCTCCTGCTCGCTATCCTACCGGAAGTAATCTAAGGAATTCATAAACCGCCAAGTTTCCCCCAATGCAAAAAACCAGACGCAATGGCCTGGCCTTTACAAAACTGATTGCTAAGTATCAACGCACTTTGGCCTTGACCGAAGCTCCCGCCATTTTGAGAACGACTCCCTCTCCTGGACTGTCAACGAAGGCTTCACTATGAATGATACGGCCATTGGCAAGGATTAGGGCCTTAAGATTGCTGCCGCTTCGGCTCCAAAATTCCCAGCTGCTATTGCCAACGGGATGCGCTTGAAATCCTGCCACATATACGTCGGCCCCATTGGGGACTGTACCCTGAATGCGTATTCGTTTCAGGGTCCAGCCCGGCAGAGGCGGTACCTCCTTCAATGATTCCGTGCTAACCATGCATCGACTGCGCTGGCGTACGGCCTCACAAGGCTGTGTTTTGGAAACTTTCATCTTCCATCGATGGCCCACCTCACCCTGGCCCTGTGCCGCCATAACCAGGGGAAACTTTTCGCCGGCAGTATCGGTGATCGTGCTGCCGTTTTTCAAGCGCCAGAAATCTTTAGTTTGCTGGCCTTCATCGATAAACCAGTTGCCGTTTTCCTTGAAGGCCCAGTAGGTTTTCTTCATGTGCAACCGAAGCAGAGAGGAGAGCGCGCGCCCGGTCTCCTCATAGGACTTGGCAAAACCGGCGATGAATGAACTTTTTTCCGTTTGTCCAAAGGGCGAATGCCATTCGATCTCCGCCCTGATATAGCCCACCTGCTCGCCATTGCTAATGTAGGAAAGCACGAGTTTCCATGGTGAATTCTTATCGACACTAAGGCCTAGGTTTTGCAAATCGTTGACGAGTACAGGCAAAATGCGATCATGCACCACATCCTGCTGCCGTTGATCCATAAGATTACCTGGCTTTGCCTGCGATTTGGAACTGCCGACGCTGATGCGATTGAGGCCATCATCAAAGTAAATGCCCAGCGAGCTATCATTCGTGTCAGAAAGATCAGATGCTATTGTATTCTTGTCTTCATCCGCAGGTTTTTCGGCGTGATCATCCTTAAAGTCAAACCGATCGATATCCTTGGTGCCGCCCGCCGTTGCCCCCGGCTGGTCGGCGGATGCTGCACTCTCGCGCCTGGGAGCCGATTTACCAGCATTCTTCGCAACACCTTTGAGAGTTCGCATCGCAATCGAGATCTGCAGTTCTATATCTTGTTTCTCGCCACCCCGGGGAGGGACCACGACTTGCTTGAAACCGGTGAGCTGCCCCTTCTTGTCAAGCGCAATCGTCACCTTATCACCAGCTCGGAGCTGCAAATAACGCCGCCATTCACCAAAGCTATCCGTAACACCCATCTTCTTGTCGTTGATCATGACATCAGCCGCGGTCACGGGATGGCCACTCTCCTCCAGGGCTCTTATTTCAAGCAAAACATAAGGTGTTTGGGATTCCGTGCGACGAAAGTATCCAAACAGTCCAAAGCCGGTCAATACAAAAGCCAGAAATGCCAAGGCCATCACTATATTTTTTATCGGCAGTCCAGACCGTCTTTGCCGGGTCGCCTTGGACTTGAACTTTGGCATGACGCTCGTCCTCGGGGCGGTCCGAGAAGACTCGACAGGGGCGATTCGTGTCCGGCTCGCATCCGGCTGCGGGAACAGCTCGTGGACGGGAATACGTCTGACTGGATTTTGCTGCAATTTGGGCCTGGACTTCACCTAAAGCTCCTGAACGACGAAAACCTCGAAAAACTAAATGGTCTTAGCATCAGTCTAGGTGGGGTCTTATGGGAAAAAAATGGGCAGCTTTTTCCTGAAGCCCAGTCTCCGCCTGAATCTCGCCCCGGGCCAGACTTCGAAGGCCCAAGAGCAATTTTGAGTCGGCAAAGTTTACCCAAAACGCTTAGCCCGTCTGTGTTTGAGACCAATCAAAACGCTTGTTCAAAAGGTATCGGTCAAAAGCTTTGCCATGAGACCTTGGGGCCCCCTCCGGGCATGGCCCCTGCGAAAAGGCATCCCAACACCAAATCGCCTAAAATAAAATCCTGTCGTTCCTTTAGCGATGAAAGAAGCCATCGGTGACTTGGCTCAAAAAAAAAAGCTGAACTAGCTCTTCAGATCGGATAACGACGAATGGTACAATCGAGCGACAAGTTTAAGATTTCAAGGAGATATGGACCCTATGCGAAGCCTTTCTCGAGCGGTTGCGCTCCTTGCAGTAACCGGCTGTATGAGTAATGCCGCCAGAGTCGAAAAAACTATACTTAACCAAGCCGCGGGAACAGAGCCGGAATCGCCATCGACTCCTATTGTCGAGTCTGCAGCTTCAAATTTGCCTTTGCCCCCTACACCTCTGGCACTGGTGGATGAAATTCAAACAAGCCCCACCCCGGCCGCCGAAGTTCAGTCGGAATGCGAAGCGTCCAAAAAGCTGGTTCATTTGCCCTATTTCCTAAAAGAGTCGTCGGCGCTGGTGGTCGGTCTCGACCAAACCTGCAAAGAATCCAAAGACAGCCAGGAGCCCACGCTCTCCACCAACATGTCGGTGGTAGGTGTAGCGTGCACTGGGTCACCAGGTTTTATCACCCGACGTGGTCACAGCACCCATAACTGGGAAGTCGTAACATTTGGAATGGACCTCGGTTGCAAAATGCAGGCTCCCGAACAGGTCAGGTCCATGGGTAAACAAAAGCTCGGAATCGCCGCCGATCCTCAGGTCGTTTCCTTTGTGCCGATGATGATTGAATACTGGGAATTCGAAAAGAATAATGATGCAGGGCTGGGATCGACGCCCACGCTTACAGCATCGGGTGGCGGAGCGGCGCAGTGGAAGCAGAACGAAACGAAAAGCGTAAGCTTTCCTATCAAGCTCTATGGGCATTCAAGCACCTTTGGCAAAGACCAGCCAGTTTATGAGGCCCGTGCCATACTTTTACCGAAGTCCAACCAACGTCAGTTCCAGGTTCAAGTGGAAGACATGAGACTCTTAAGCGGTGAAGAGCTTAAAGCCACGCAGCAACGCTGCCAGGCCAAGACTCGATCCGAGTCGGGCTGTCGAGAAGCTTTTGAAAATCAATAGCTTCGCCGGAAGGCGGCAGTGAGGAATATCCTCGACTGCCGCACCGATAAACATCACGGCGAAATGTTTAAACTTCGCCAGAACGGGTTAGATGAGTTTCAAGGCAAGCTCAGGGACTGCACTGGCCTGGGAAAGGACAGAGGTTCCGGCTTGGGCCAAAATTCTATTCTGAGTAAACTCAGCCGTTACCGCTGCGAAATCCACGTCGCGGATTCGGCTTCGACTGGTCGACATGTTCTCGACCTGGACGCCGAGGTTATTGATGGTTGAATTCAACCGACTCTGCTTCGCACCCAGCATCGCGCGATTTCCAGCGATTTTTTTGATGGCGTTATCGATAACACCGAGCTTATTGGCAGCCTCCTGACGATCGAAATCGCCGTTGGCTTCTTCGGGACCTATTTCTGCACCGGAATTCAGCCCGAGAACCTCCCCAGCATTCAGTTTGATGGCATCGATATCGATATCGATGGTGTCGGTATTGGGAACTGATCCATCACCGGCACCGACATGGATCGTCAGGTTACCGACACCCTTATTGCCTGCAGCACCGCCGAGTAGGTTCATGCCGTTAAATTCGGCCGTCGAGGAAATACGGTCGATTTCTTTGACCATCTCCGTATATTCCTTGTTACTGTAGGAACGTTCCAGGTTTCCAATCGTATCGGACGAAGCCTGGGTCGCCAGTTCCCGCATACGCATGAGTATATTGGAAATTTCATTCATACCGCCTTCAGCAACCTGAATGAGGGAGACCCCATCGTTGGCGTTGCGCTTGGCTTGATCGAGCGATCTGATTTTGCCCGTTAATGTTTCTGAGATCGCAAGACCGGCTGCATCATCCGCAGACTTGTTGATGCGGAGTCCACTCGACATCTTTTCCATGTTGGAAGCCATATTTGCTGTGGTTTCGCCCATGCGGCGTTGAGCGACGAGAGAGGCGACGTTGGTACGAATGCGTAAACCCATTGTAAATCTCCTGGTTAATCCGTGATGTTTGTTGTGCTAGGCACAAACAACCTATCGTCAGACCGCCAAATGAAATTACAAAAATCGACAAATCGTCTTTTGGAAAAGACTAAATATTTGTTTTAAATAAACGCAAAAAACATCATCCCTCTAAGTGCTATTCGCAACTTAGAGGGATGAGTTAATGCCTAAATGTTTATGAGAAAAAGCCTAGTTGGATTTTGTTAAATGATGCATGTGTTCTTGTTAAAAATACTATACTTATTTATTTTTTTACAAAAAAAACGTCTTTTTTCTTGGTATATCAAAGACTAGCGCTATTGCCATTGCAGCGTTTCCAGAATTGATTGAGGAGAATCAGCAGACTATGGTAGAAGCCGAGCACGCCCAAAGTCAGTATAAGGGGTTCCCACCAGAGCAGAACCTGAGGTGCCAGCCAGTTGCCGATGGCTTCCGCCGGTAGATACATATGATCGACCATGAGGGTGCCGAGCGTGCTGAGGGCCACTCCCAGAACTATCGATAGGTTCAGGCCTCGCAGGGCGGGGAGCATAAAGGAGCCTACGCCAATGGCGACAATAATAAAGGCCGTGGAAACAAGGACATCTCTATCGAGGGGCATCGCCCATATCTGGGTCCACAGATTGAGCTTGGACATCTGCCAGACCGCCCTCAGGCCCCAATATCCTTTCCAGGCAGCAATGAGCAGAAGGAGGCCGAGAATGAGGCAGCCCCAGCTTCCATAATCTTTAAGAAAAGCACGAAAGACACTGTCCTCCTGCAATGGCTTGGCAAAGGTCTGAGGTAGGGGTCGAAAAATTCCGCCGCTTGGCTCTTCCAAGCTGTCGCAGTTTATATTCTTCAGAGCCATGAAGTTTTGCACGGTGGGCCAGAAATAGACGGGCTCCTCATTTTGGGTGGAATCAGTAAACATCCGCGCCAAGGCTTTACTGCGGACAGCCCAGGCATAGGCGAGCGGCACCAAAGATAAAAAGACAAAACTAAATTCCAGCTCCATGAGCCAAAAGACAGAAAGAAAAGATGCCCCCAGTATCAGACGGGATCCCGATCGAATCCAATGGACCATGAACATCGCCCAGATCGAAATGCCAAACATGATCAGATGATCGCCGGAAATCTGACCGCTGGACGCGATCAGGCGCCCCCGACTGAAGAGTGCCAAGCCGACGATCAGGGCCATCAGCCAGGAACGGGTCACAATTCTTGCCAGTATCATGCATGCTAAAGCTGTCGTCACAAGAAAGCCCTGATTATAACGAATAAAACTGGCCTCAGAAAATATTCCACTGCGACAGGCCTGCTTCAGCATCAGGCGATAGAAAAATGAATTGCCCCAATTGGGTCGCCCCGAACTTTCCGAAGGTCCCGCCCAGCCTTCCTTTTGGCAGGCAGCGCCATCCGCTACGGAAGCGTGATTTTGCGGAGCATAAACGATCACGTAGGAGCGCATGTCCATCCAGACGAGTCGCATTAAGATCATGAACAAGAGGGCCGTAATCATCGCGGCCTTGACTTCGATTGAACGCATCGCAGCTCCTCAGCAAGAACGATTGGAAGACATATACGTAAAAATCCCTAAACCATCGGCAGCCTCCACCCGTCTTTCCCAATGGCATCAATTGCGCTTTCATTGCGCACTTTTTCTCGCGTTCTGCCCTTTTATACGACCGCTGGAACAGGTCACTTTGACTAAATCTATTTTTTTTGCTTAAGTATCAATCTGAGCAACGGAGTACTGGACCAATCGTCGCGAGCGCGCTAAATTGTTTCTATATATTTCCCATAGAGCAAAATAGAGTGCCTCATAAGGCCATTTGGCATTTCGAGCTTGGAGCTTAGCATGCGCAAAGAATTAGCTTACCTCGCATTAGGCCTTACCCCTCTGCTGCTTATCACCTTAGCTCAAGGCCCTCTCCTCCGCTACCAGACATCGTTTGGGACTGCGAAGCAGCAATATCTCGGTAGTCTTCAGGAAAGTCGGCGTGAACTTGCCAATCTCGGCCATACATTGAGAACTCTTCCGGCATTGACCACCGACTTAGGAACCCTAGCGAGCGCGGGTCGTACCTTGAGTGGTTTTATTGTTCCTGGCAAGATCGATCACATCGCAATTTATGATCAGGATTGCCAACTCGTGGCAAACTCCGACGAAGGCATGCCACTGAGCAACATCTGCCCTGTGGCTAATCCAAAGAGCATAAACACGCCCCATTTCCAATGGCGCAACACTCCTCATGCCAAGAGCTATGAGTTGGTGGCGCCCCTTATGGCGACAGGCGAGAAAAGTTATTTTCTCCTGGCGTCGAACTACTTGAATGATCAGTGGCTCTTTCATAACCCCGATTTCAAGCAAAGCATGAATCAGCTCGATCTTGTTCTCGGTGAACCCACTGGCAGAAGGATTTTTTATAAAGAAGATCCGGCTATTCCCAACAGCGAGCTGGCAACGCTAAGTTCCTCTCATCCCCTTTTGCAGCTCTTTCCGAACCTGGTTCAACCAAAACCCCTGGACTTCAAAGCGATCACGTTTGCAGCGGTAGCCTTGCTACTCACCTGCATTGGGGCGCTTATGCGGGAGCTGGGTCGGCAAAAGAAGGTGATTCAGGACGCTATTCAAAAGCTCTACGCTTGGGCTGATGAGCTGGTTCCTGAGGAAAATGCTGCCAAGAGCGGATCCGGCAGAGGCAATGGGGGCAGTGGAAGCGGCAATGCGGACAGGCTCTTTCCGCAAATGAGCCTAAGGCGCAAGGGCGAGGTAAATATTCAGCTGCTTCAGGATCGCATGAGTCGCCTCGTGAAGACCAACCTCGAAGCGGCCGAGCGCACCGAGCATGAAAAACGTCTTTTGCAGCAGCAGATGGTTCGTCTGGAAAGTCGCTTCTTAGAGGCACAGGCCGAGCAGAGTTTTATGACCAAGGCCCGTTCCATGCATCAGCAGATGCACATGTGCGCGGAGACATTTATTGCCAAGCTGCAGGATTCGCAAAGCCTTGGCGAGGATCTATCCCATCTCACCAGTCATGAAATCGTTCGCCCTGCCCAGCGGCTTATGGAACTCATGCAAAGATGGGAAGCGGAACTGACCCAGGTCACAACCCGAAAATTCGTCCGCTCCCTAAGCGAACGAGTCGACGAGCAGGGCGTCTCCGAACTCGACGAAAGCCTTGCCTTCCTCATGAGCACGGGGGCTCAATTGCGTAATGCGGCGATCAATATTACGCTCCTTAGTCAAAGGCTCCTGGTGGACCTTCAGGAGAATACTTCGATGGCTCAACACTGGTTCCAGATGATGGGACACGACAACAGCATCGCCAAGACCCTGCTCGTGCTCCTGCAGGACGCTCAATCCCTCATTGACAGGCAGGATAAATCGATACGATTTGAGAACGCCATAGAGGCGAATACCGAACTTGATCATCTTAAGATTCCCATCTCGACTTTAACTTCAACCCTTTTCCATTGCCAGATGGCTCTGGTGGAAAACGCTCTCGATCATAATATCGAGCGGATGGGGATCAGCAACCAGCTTCGTCTCCGCGATGGCAAAGTCATCTTACTCTCGTCATTACGCGCTGAAATGGTTGATGAATTAACCATACAGAAGGAATTCTCTCCAAAGGCCGAGCAGCACCTGTCGATGGCGCTGCAGATGCTTCAGGGATTCCCCGTCCGACTCAGCAAACTCCCCTCTCTTAACGGAGTCCATGCTTTGGCCTTGATGTGGGATGCTGATGCGGAATTAAAGGACGGTACCCAGAGAGCGACCCCTTCGCGGTATGACAGTTCAGTAGAAAAGATGGGTAATGGCCCACATGAAATAAGTCTCTAGACCAGTGGAAGCACTGGCTTAAACAGGTTAAAAGCCAAGTCAAGCCTAATCCCACTTTCTTGGACTATGCACCAGGTTTAAAAACTCCTGCCGGGTCTGGGACTGATGAAAGCTCCCTTGCATGGAACTCGTCGTTGTATAGCTTTCTCGCTTTTCAACTCCGCGCATCATCATGCAAAGATGGGCTGCTTCGACGACTACACCCACACCCTCGGGTTTGAGTACTTCCTGTATCGTCTGGGCGATTTGATGGGTCATTCGCTCTTGAACCTGCAGGCGTCTCGCAAAGGCTTCGATCAACCTTGGAATCTTAGACAGCCCCACAACTTTCTTACTCGGGATATATCCGACATGGACGCGCCCATGAAAGGGCAGCAGGTGATGCTCGCAAAGACTATAAAACGCTACATCTCGCACGATAATCATGTCTTTGTATTCGACGTCAAACAACGCCTTGTTTAGGATTCCCGCAACGTCTTTACCGTAGCCAGAGGTGAGAAACTGCATGCTCTTTAGATGCCGATCCGGAGTTTTTAAAAGCCCATCACGGGCCGGGTCTTCCCCAAGGTCCTTGAGAAGCGCCGCGATATTAGCCTCGTGCTTCTTCCAATCCATATTGTCCAGAGCCATTACCAACTACCCTACTTTGGAGATATTGCTCAAAACATCGTCGAGTTCCACTTCCTCCTCACTTTGATCGTAGCTGATATCCATGAGCGGTATATCGCCATCGATACTGTCATGACCACTATCGGCGAGATCCGAAGTGTCTTTCAAAGCCGGAGCGGGACCGGAAGCCGGCGCAGTCTTGAGCACTTTTACGTTGAATAACGCATCGGGAAAAGTAGGGTCCAGCTCAACTGCTTTTTCGAAGCATTTGAGGCCTTTATCGTTTTTGCCCCACTTCACAAACCCAATGCCCATATTGTAAAGAATACGGGACACGAGTTTGGGCTTTTTAGCCAACAATTGCAAAGCCTTTTGATAGAGGGCAAACGCGGCTTCATAACGCTGCGACTTAATAGCCAAAATGGCCGAAGTATTGAAAATCGCACTCAGCTCGCGAGGGTTGGCCACACCGTTGAGAATCTGCAAGGCTTCGTTGACATCGCCCATCAGGAGCTTACTGGCACTTTTACCAAAGGTTGCCGGTTTGGAAGCGGGTGAGAAGCTGAGAATCTCCGAGAACGCCGCCTCAGCTTCATCGGCCCTGTCAAGCTTTAGAAAAAGATTGCCCATTTCGAGGAGACGTTCGACATTGTAAGGGCTAAGGAGTTGCGCACCTTTGAGTGAGGCAATGGCAGTATTGTAATCACCCTGTTTCATCCGGCAGCGCGCATAGAGATGTTTGACGCGGGGTGCTGCCTCCTTATCCTGCATAAGGGCACGCAAAAGGTCCTCGGCCATAGTCCAGTGTTCATCATGTATAAAGGCTTCCGCCAGCTCCAGGCCGACCCGTTCATTATCGGGTTGCCTCGCGTGCAGCTTTTCAAGCATTTCCAGGGCGTTTGCATGATCGCCAGCCTTTCGGCAGGTATCCACCGCCAGGAGCATCTTGCGCATAGGGGCGGTACTTTTATGATCTTTGACCAAACCTTTGATCTGGTCTCGAATCGTATCAGTGGTGACTTCTCCTATGGACACATAATTCACATAATATTCCTGGGCCACCTTCACGATCGCCTCTTCATCGTGGGCAGCCACGAGAAAGACCAGGTGCGATTCCAGTCGATGCTCTTTTCTATTGGCTTTTAGGACCATTTGGATTTTTTCTGGCGAAAATTCCCAATCCAGTACAAGCACCCCATATTCGATGGTGCCAAGCTTTTCGAGACATTCTTTTTCCCCCATTACGGGAAAGATATTATCCGCTTTCATGCCGGTGGCCTTTAAACTCTGACGAACGACGTCGCGAATCTCGGCCCGTTTGGTCAAAATGATAGCGCAGGATGAGTCGTCCACAAAAGCCTCCGAGGAGGTAATAGGGGATAGGAGTGAGTCGCCCGCCCCATACCGGCAAACGGTCGAAACCGATGAAGACTCCAGGTGACCTAAAGTCAAAGCCACCAGGGCACCAACGAGCCGAATGGTCAATTATAGCTCGGCTCCAGTCAATTCACCAAGGATTCTCAAGAATAATACGAGCTTTCGTCAAGACTTCCTGCAGCTCCTCATAAGCGTGGCTCTTGACGGTAATTCCGCTCCCCGCAGCGTATTCCCAGGAATCCCGGGATTGACGAACTGCCGTTCGGATAAGGATGGAACTGTCGATGCAGCCCGAATAATAGTCTTTATACCAAATATTTCCCATAAAGTAGCCGCGCTCACGCTCCTCGCGATTGTGAATGACACTCATCACCTCCCGCTTTGGAGCGCCCGTGATGCTTCCTCCGGGGCATAGCGCCCGGCAGACTTCATCAAGCCTTAGCCCTGGCTTCATCTCACCAAGAACTCGGGCCACCAGATGATGGACATTGGGGAAACTTCGAAGCGAGCCAGGATCGATCACTGCCACACTGCGGGGAACTGAGATGCGTTGCAGGTCGTTTCGCATCAGGTCGACTATCATATGCAATTCCGCTTTATCCTTAGCGCTGCTTTGGAGCTCATCCATCAAAATTTTATTGGTGGCTGGATCGTTGACCACGGGCCGTGTGCCCTTGATGGGTTCGGCCTCGATAAAGCTCTTGCCGCCTTTCGGCTTGATCTGCACAAAGCGCTCCGGGCTCCACGAGACCAGACCGAGATCGGGAAGATCGATAAACGCTGAAAAGGGGCCCCCGAATTTTTTTAGGCGACGCAGGAGGCGCTGCCGCGAAATTTCCCCCTGGTGCCGCCAATACCTTAGAATGTTGATCTGATAAAAGCGACCGTCGCGGATATCTTCCAGTGATTGGGCCACTGCCTCCAAATATTGAGAATCATTCCAGCTGCTCTTCCAATCGACGCTCTGGGGGGGCAAGGGGCTGGAATCAGACTGGACCAGGGGCCATGCAATCTGATGCCGGGCTTGTCCATGGGTGGGTTCCGAAGTGAGCAGGACTTCACCGCTGGCCTTATTCCAGACCAAGGCCCGCCGAATATGAAAAAAACGACAGGGCGCAGTGGCTCGGCCACACCAGGGATTGTACGCATCATAGGTAAGGAGCGCGACCTGACCCAGAGTGATGGGTAAACCCTGGGCAGCATCCGCCGCTAATTGAGGATTCGCCTCAACTTCACTCAGCATAAAGTCATCGCGGCCTTCCTCGTCAAAGCTCAGGGCCAGTAGGCTGTAGGGTGATTGGTCGCCGCCTAAAAACAGGAGCGGTTCGTCTGCTCCAACGCGCCCGAGCACCTCCCAAATTGTAAGGCCTTCAAGGTCTGGGCAGCGGTCGATGCGGAGTTGATGACTCATCGTTCATCTCCATGAAATAAACTGCTCACGGAGCAGGATTGCTTTTTCTCTCTCTACGAGTATCATGTGATCCAATGAGTCAAAACGCTGATGCGAAATATCGATAGCCGCGTTTCAAAAGATGGGAACCGGCTCTCTCTCGAGAATCTAGATCATGAGCCAGAGGCCCGGTACCCCTGAGCGTCGTCTGCAACTTGAGGCATCAACTTAAAATAGGATCCCTTCTATGGCAATCGCAGGATTTCAAAAGGTCGGAGTGATCGGTTCGGGCCAGATGGGGAGCGGCATCGCCCAGGTTTGTGCCAGTTTTGGCCTCGATGTCATTCTAGTCGATATTCAAGAGGCGCAATTGGAAAAAGCCCAAAAAGGCATCTCGAGCTCCCTCGAAAAACTTGAAGCAAAAAGCCTGCTCCCAAGCGGAACCACAGCCAAGCAGGCGATGGCCCGGCTCGGTTTCCAAACCAACCTTCAATCCCTTAAAGGCTTCGATCTGGTCATCGAGGCGGTCAGTGAAAATGAGGCGCTGAAAACCAAAATTTTGCGTGAACTCGACGCGATCACCCCTGCCCATTGTGTGCTCGCCAGCAATACCAGCTCCATACCAATCACCCGTTTGGCAACCGCAACGGGCCGACCTGACAAGGTCATCGGCATGCACTTTATGAATCCGGTGCCGGTCATGAAACTGATCGAGGTCATTCCCGGCATGACCACCGATCCCGGGATTTGTGATCGCATCGTTGAGCTGGCCAGGGGCCTCGGTAAAGAGGTGACAAAATCACAGGATTATCCAGGTTTCGTTGTCAACCGCATCCTGATGCCGATGATCAATGAGGCTTTTGTTGCCCTGATGGAAAACGTCGCATCGGCCGAAGATATTGACAAAGGCATGAAACTTGGCACCAATCAGCCTATGGGCCCGCTGACTCTTGCCGACTTTATAGGCCTCGACACCTGCCTGGCTATCATGAAAGTTCTGCATGATGGCCTGGGTGATCCGCGCTACCGCCCTTGTCCCCTGCTCGTTAAATATGTAGAGGCCGGTTATCTTGGACGCAAATCAGGCCGCGGTGTTTATCCATACAAAGTTTGAGAGAAAGGTTTTGAAACATGGCTTATGAATCCATCACCATAGAGCGTGAAGCCGATATCGCCACGCTGACGATCAATCGCCCCAGCGTACTCAATGCACTCAATCAAACGGTGCTAAGAGAAATTACTGAGTATCTGGACGATTCAAGACAGACAGTGGATCTGCGTGCCTTAATTATCAGGGGAGCGGGTGACAAGGCATTTGTCGCAGGAGCTGACATCGCGTCTATGGCTGATCTTACGCCGGTTGAGGCCATGAAATTTGCACGCCTTGGACAGGATCTTACCACCAGGCTTGAGGATCAGCCGTTTCTGACGATCGCCCGTGTTCAGGGTTATGCCCTGGGCGGCGGCTGTGAATTGGCGATGGCTTGCGACATCATCGTAGCCAGTGAGGATGCTGTCTTTGGGCAGCCTGAAGTTGATTTAGGATTGATTCCCGGCTTTGGTGGAACCCAGCGACTCGCCCGTCGGGTTGGACTAGCCCTGGCAATGGAAATGCTTTGCGCCGGCCGCAAAATTAATGGTAAAGAAGCTCTTCAGCATGGACTTGCATCGACCGTGGTGGAAGCTTCACAATTGGATGTGGCAATTGCAAAGATAATTAAAAATATTCTCAGAGCCGCCCCATTAGCCATCGCCCATACAAAAAAATTAGCCCGCACCTCGCTTGAGCAATCATTGGCATCCGGCCTAAGTGCTGAGGCAGAAGCATTTGCTAGGTGTTTTGCCCAGCATGAAGCACGTGAAGGCATACAGGCGTTCCTTGAAAAGCGTAAAGCGGATTTCAAAAATAATTCATAATTTTGACTAGGTTTTTATTCCCTACGATGGTTTCCGTAGAAATAAATGCTATCATTTCGTATACTCTTCCAATTATGTGGCCACAATTCGGGTTCGCTTTGTCACATCTCTACTAACGAGGACGTCGGATATGAACGAGTTACTAAACAAGGTTCAGAAAGATTTGAGCAAACTGCAAAAGACTATTGAAGCCGAAGGCGAAATTTTACTCGGTAAGATTATGTCAGCGGCCAATAAGGCAACCTCCAACAAAAATGTTGTGGCAAAGCGCAAAGAATTGGAAAAACTGGTCGAATCACAGATCAATAAATTCGAACCAGCTTTTGAAAAGTTCTACAAAGAAGTGAAGACAACGGCCGGCAAGTACGGTGTGAATATCGACAAGATCGAAAGCAAAGTTCGCGCGACCGCGAAGAGCAAAGTGAAAACCAAATCAGCAAAAGCTGACTCCAAGGTAAAAAAAACAGCTTCTAAAGCCGGATCCGCTGTCGGTGGCGCTAAAAAAGCAAAAAAGAAGCAGTCTAAGAAGAAAGTCTAAGGTTTCATGAGAACTGCGGACGACCTTCTTAGACCCTTGCAACTCCAAGGCAATCCGTTTGCCAAAAGTATGCTCGCTTGGTATCGCAGCAACAGTCGCAACTGGCCCTGGCGCAGTAAGTTTGCGGAGCATGGTGATCCTTATGTCATATGGATCAGTGAAATTATGCTTCAGCAGACAACTATCCAGGCCGTGTTGCCCGCCTATATTCGATTTCTCGAAACATTCCCAAACCTCTATCGACTTGCCCATGGCACCGAAGAGCAAATCCGGCAGGCGTGTCGGGGGCTTGGTTACTATAGGCGTTTTCGCATGATGCACGAGGCTGCAAAAATCCTCGCCGCCCCTATGGAAAACGAAGATCAAAAAACTCCCTGGCCAGTCGATTATTTAAGCTGGAAAGAATTGCCTGGTATAGGTGATTACACAGCAGCAGCGATCTCCAGCATTGCCTTTGGCTTCCCAAAAGCCGTGGTTGACGGCAACGTCGAAAGGGTGTTCTGTCGGCTTTTCAACCTGCAGATCGCGCCTGATTTGAAGTGGAAAAAAGTATTCCAAAAAGTTGGGGACGGGTTGATTCCTCACGATGCAGCGAGCGATTTTAATCAGGGTTTGATGGAACTTGGTCAGAGTATCTGCATCAAACAAAACCCAAAGTGCAGCATCTGTCCCGTTCATTCCTTTTGCGCGGCCTATGCCGAGGGAACCCAAACATTGGCCCCCGCACCGAAATCAGCCAAGGTTTTTGAAGAAGTCCGCATTTATCTATATATCCCCACTAAAAGGGGCCGCTTCGGACTACTCGAACGAAAACCCTCGGCCCGGTTTCTCAAAGGGAATTGGAGTTTTCCAAGCGCGGTTGAAAGGAATGATAAGACTTTAGCCTGGGAAACGGAATCCGTGCCTACGCATTCGGCTCAAGTATTGGGTGCCATCAAACATTCGATTACCAAACACAAGATTGAGCTGGTCGTTGCTGAGGTGATCTGTACGGAAGATATCAAAGAAATCCGCTGGGTATCAGCCGAAGAGATGGAAGGACAGCTGGTTGCCAATCTCGATAGAAAAGCCTGGCTCCTTTACCTAAAAAATAAGCAACGGCCACCGTTGGAAACATTCTTTTCCCGCGCATGATGGGGTGGCCGAAGAAAGAGCCAGGGGCAAAGGCCTCCGGCGCGTTCATCGGCCTCGCGTTCCAGGGCCAGCACCCAAGGTCGAATCAAGCCTCGAACATCTCCACCGCCCCGATCATGGTTCTTACTCCATAGGCACTGCCCGTCGCCGACGGAAACCCTGTCGCCGCGCAGCCCCAGGCCGTGCCAGCGATATCGAGATGCGCCCACTGACACTTGGCGTCTTTGACAAACTCGCGAAGAAAATACCCCCCCATAATGGGGCCTGCTTTAACACTTGGCTTAGGAATATTCTTCAAATCGGCTAGAGTTGACGTTACTTCCCCTTCCAGCTCAGGCCAAAAAGGAAGCTGCCACATTGGTTCGCCAACCTTTGCCGTGATGTGATTCAAGAAATCTGCGGTCTTTTGCTCCTTGGCAAGATATCCTGCTCCAGCATGCCCAAGCCCAAAGATCACAGCACCGGTAAGTGTCGCTATATCCAAAAGCAGATCAGGATCATGCTTGTCGATGATGTAGCTGATCACATCGGCAAGTACCAATCGTCCTTCCGCATCAGTATTTAAAATTTCTATGGTTTTTCCGCTATAGGATTTCACCACATCGCCAGGTCGGGTCGCATTCGGCCCCAGCATGTTTTCAACCGCACCCAACGCGCAGACCACGGTTACTGGCGGCTTTACCGCATTAAAATAGAGCGCCGAACCAAAGACCGCGGCAGCACCCGACATGTCGTATTTCATTTCTTCCAGACCCGCCGAGGGCTTAATATTAATACCGCCAGCGTCAAACGTAACGCCTTTACCGACCAGGGCTACCGTTTTATTGGGGTTTACACCCTGGATCTTGATCGCGACAAGCTTGGGGTCAATGTTGGTTCCGTGAGCCACGGAGAGAAAAGAACCCATTCCAAGCTTTTCCATATCCTTTCGACCAAGGATCACCAACTCGGCCTTTGACTTGGCAAACATGTCCTGGGCTATCGTCGCGAACTGCTCGGAAGTCAAAAAATTCGCAGGAGCCTCCTGCAACCAACGGGTAAACGTTAAGGCCTTCACGAGCTCTAACTTCCGTCTTAACAATTCAGGATCAGCCGACACGAGAGACACTTTTTTCGGCAATTCCAGTGTGCTGACCGATTTAAAAGCAGCTGCATCGTCAACGGAAAAAAGAAAGCCTTCAAGGACATCGAGCGCTGTCAATTCACTGAATTCAGGAATATGAAGGTTTTTGACTTTAGCCTTGGCCAGGTGCGCGGCGGCATCCATTCCAAGCTGACGCGACAATTGGGGAAGAGTGGTTTTTATCGGAGTCTGAGCGACGAGCAGAAATTTTTTGCTGTCGACGACCAGACGAAGGGTTTTATCGGCGGCAGACCATCCATAGGATTTGATCTGGTCCTGGATTTTAGTTTTCAAAGCGTCATCGAGCAGTGAACTATTGAGCAGGACATCGCCGTCTTGGGCCTTAACACCAACGAGATTCCACGCATCCAAAGACAGCCCTTGTGACTGTTCAATCTTGAGTGTCTCCAGCCACTGATGGGTCTGAGGAAGGTAGTCTTTCCAGGATTTGTAGTTCAACATGGTCTAATATCCTTTCGTCTAATATCCCAAACCGGCGTCAGGCTTAAGATTAAATCTGTAGGCTCCAAACCCAAGCAATAGCATAGTGTGCGAGTGGCTGTCCAATGCCACGCGGCGTGCCCAGCAATGTCAAGGGCCTCAGGTGAGGACCGGGCCGCAGGTTCCCGCTACTGTCCAAGCCGGACGCCGTTTCCGAGCTCTGAATAATGCCGCAATGGTCTTAGGCAGCTTCCTTTCTAAGAAATACAGAATAATATTCAGGAGACGTTTTCGCCATAATTTTCGCGGAACGTGCAGGGTGAATCTGACTTGGAATAGGCGCAAGCAAAAGCTAGAAGACTCATTGCCTTTTTATCATTATAGATCCAAAATAACGACCAACTAGGATCTATCACCGAAGACCAGGGTTTCCCTCACCCGTGAACGATCTTTCGTCCTGAGGCCAAAGGAACGCCGTCTGGACCCACGAACGTCCGGCAAAGATGGAGACCCTGCTTGCTTGGCGATAGGGATGAAGAAGTGCTAAAAGAATCAGGAACTTTCATCCAACATATTTTGGAGTGCACACATGAGTATGATAACGTTCGTGAACGCGCGTGAAATTTTGGACTCTCGTGGCAATCCCACGGTCGAAGTCGAGGTCATGACTGAGTCGGGTTACTTCGGTCGAGCCGCTGTTCCCTCAGGTGCTTCAACTGGTCAGTATGAAGCAACAGAACTTCGCGATAATGATTCCAAACGATATGGCGGCAAAGGAGTTCTCAAGGCCATCGCCAATATCACCGACACGATAGCCCCTAAAATTATCGGTCTCGATGTTACGAATCAAGCGGAGCTGGATCACCTCCTTATTGAACTTGATGGCACGCCAAACAAATCGAATCTTGGTGCTAATGCGATCCTTGGTGTTTCGCTCGCGGCCGCAAGAGCAGGAGCGGAATCGGTCGGTCTCCCGCTCTATCGCTATGTCGGCGGAGTTGGAGCCAACATTCTACCCGTCCCCATGATGAACATCATCAATGGTGGTGCCCATGCTGACAATAATGTCGATTTTCAAGAATTCATGATCGTTCCCTTCGGTGCCCCCACATTCCGTGAGAGCCTTCGGTACGGAACCGAAGTTTTTCATGCTTTAAAATCAGTATTAAAAGGCAAAAAGCTGAACACAGCCGTTGGCGATGAAGGTGGTTTCGCTCCCGATTTGCCTTCGAACAAGGCCGCTCTCGATATCATTATGGAAGCCATTCACAAGGCTGGATTTAAGCCTGGCGAGGACATCGGCATCGCCCTTGACGTCGCGGCGACGGAATTCTTCAAAGATGGTCAGTATCGTCTGGACGGTGAGAAAAGAAATTTCGAGAGCGACGGTATGGTCAAATTCCTTGCGGGACTGGCGCGTGAATATCCCATCCTTTCGATCGAAGATGGCTTTGATGAAAATGATTGGGATGGCTTCAGAAAACTGACTCTCGAGCTGAACAATAAAGTCCAGATTGTCGGCGACGATCTCTTCGTTACCAACACGGCAAGACTCAAGCGCGGTATCGAAGAAAAAGCCGGCAATGCAATTCTTATCAAATTAAATCAGATTGGAACTTTGACCGAGACCTTGAATGCCGTTCAGCTTGCGACACGCAATTCCTTCAACAGCATCATTTCTCACCGCAGCGGCGAAACTGAAGATACATTCATCGCTGACCTTGCAGTCGCGAGTGGAGCGGGTCAGATCAAAACGGGTTCAGCCTCAAGAACCGACCGTATCTGCAAGTACAACCAGTTGCTCCGTATCGAGGAAGAACTGGGCGCGACGGCCCGTTTCGGCGTTTAAAACGGCTAATCCTTCGCTCTTATTCCGCCGGCTTGAACCGGCTTCCTGAACCAGAAGGCAAAGGCCCCTCGATTTTCATCGGGAGGCCTTTTTCTTTGCTCAGACTTCTGATCTTGAACGATTCGCTGCAGATGACCTTTTGAAGATGACGGGTCAGCACCAAGGTCCAACATTCACTGCGCTGCCATTTCCGAATGCTCCGCCGGTCGCAAATCTGGCCTTTGTACCAGTTTTACAAGCTCGCCAATACTACAATGGCTCTCGATCGGATGACGGAAGGGCCGCTTCAAATTGAGGGTGTAGTTATTTTTTCGCCCTTCTTTGCTTCTCTGAATGTAGCCTTCATGTTCCAACTCAGAAACTATCCTCTGTACAGCTCGCTCGGTGATTCCAACTGCGGTTGCGACTTCTCGCAGGACCCGCTCTGGATTCTGAGCCAAGAGAATGAGTACATGGGCATGGTTCGTGAGAAAGGTCCAACCAGTTGCTTCTTTTTCATGGGATTTATCCATTCTTCCCTCAACTTCCGAAAGAAAAAAAGCTCTTTCATCAAAACATTAGCACAGTTAGTTCACATACCAAACACGAAGGGAATGACCTGTATTCTAAATAACGAAATCATTTCCTTAGTAAAATAAGACGATCTTTCGTTTAGGGAAAGATCGGAAAACCCAGTTTATCAAGGGATATCCATACTGCCAGATTGCATACCCCATTCTCGCCTCAAGTTTGCAAGCTCAGTTACCGATAGCCCTAGAGAAGAGTCACATTCTCTTTTAGATTGGGGGCCTGCTGTGGAAAGCAGAAAAGTAATTAAATTCGCTAACTTGAAAATCGATTTAGTCGAGTTGTCAGGGGCTGCCCACTATTACATCGCTGGCGATGTCGACGAAAACTTTCGACAAAAAGAGATACCGCGCATAAAAAGCCCCGAGCTCCATCTGCACCTCAAGGAGGTGGGTAATTTTAACTCGGTCGGTATCCGGGAATGGATACAACTCATCAGCGATCTTTCACTTCACAGCAAGCTTAGCTTTCACGAGTGCAGTGTGTCCTCCATTGATCAGATCAATATGGTTCCCCATTCCTTGGGCGGAGGCAAAGTGGAATCTTTCTATGCTCCCTATTACTGCAGCTGCGGACGGGAAACCGTCAAACTCATCGTCGTACACGAGCACGAAAAAGAACTGCGAATGAACCTTGCCCCTCGCTTCTTATGCGAGTGTGGAAAGACTCTGGAATTTGATGCACTCGAAGAAACATACTTTCAATTTCTCACGAGTCTGCCTAAAGCAGGCTAGTTAAAAAGGGGACTTGAGCATGGATGCTCTTGTCAAAGCTACAATTGAATCGCTTTGCAAAAAAACACTGCCTGAAATGCAGGAGCAGCTGCTCCTCTGTCTCCATTCCGGCCTTCCACTCGACGATGTGGACCTTCTCTACAATTTGAAAGAAGGTCGCGAACTCATCGGATTGCTACTTGCCGCCACCAGTCTTGAAAAAGAAATCACTGTTTCCTCTTTTCAGGATAGCGCAAGCGCGTTAGATAGCAAGCACGAAGAGACAGGAACTTTGCGCGAGCGAGCTGCAACATCAGGTAATTCCAGCCTTTCAGAGCAATTGACCAGAGAGCCGGCGAAAAATAATGCGGCTCCTTTGAGCGATGAAGAGGCCTATGCGCTTCTCGCTGAGATGGATGGAATGAGCGTCGAAAGCCCTCCTGTGAAAAGCCCGCAAGACCAGGGCCAGGCAAGCTCAGACATGGATGAAGGCGAGGCCATGCGCCTGTTGGCCGAGATGGATGAACCCATCACGGCTCAGTCCAGCACCACTCATAAAGTTACGACGTCCCCAGCCGTCGCCCCTCATGCGCAAGAACATGCAGATACCACGGACTCTGCCTTTGATGATGAAGGCGTGACAGAAATCGCCGAATGGGAGGCCAACGAATTTCAACGCGACCCCTCCATGCTCAATGATTTTATAATCAACACTGACGAATTGATGCAAACCCTTGACGCTACAATCCTTCAGCTGGAGCAGGATCCGACTAATAAGAAGATTATCGAAGAAGTCTTTCGCTCCGCGCACACTCTTAAGGGTGCCGCTGGCATGTTTGGCTTTAAGGGCATCGAACGTGTGATGCATCGTATGGAAAATCTCTTCGATCTGATCCGCAAAGAAAAACTTCTGACCGATTCAAGGACGATAGACATCGTATTTCAAGGGCTGGACCTTCTGCGCACATTGCTTCAGGCAGTCAGGGAAGGGGCGCCCTCCGGAGTGTCAACCGTACCCATCGTTGAGGCCCTGGGTCTGGCGGCGCGCGGCAAATACCAGGCTTCAGTTAAAAAAGGCTTGGATTCCGAGCCTATTGCCGCCAAAGCCCCGGCTCCGGCAGGCACCGCCCCAAAGCCTCCAGCCGAGAGCGAAGAGGGCAGGACCAAGAAAAAGGAGCCCAAAGAGCAATCGACTATACGAGTCGATCTCGAACGCCTTGATGTGCTGGTTAATCTGGTCGGCGAACTCGTAATCGACCGATCGCGCTTTGCCAGCATCGAGAATGAGCTGCGCACCGATTATCCCCAAATCAAGGTTGGCAGTAACTTTTCCGAGACGGTCCAGCTTTTTGGGCGTCATATGAATGAAATTCAGGACATCATTATGAAAGTGAGGATGGTCCCGATCGGCAACGCCTTTAATAAATTTACCCGCGTCGTTCGCGATATCTCACGGTCCCTCGACAAAAAAATAGACCTGACCATCATAGGTGAAGATGCTGAACTCGATAAGACGATGGTCGAGCAAATCGGCGATCCCCTTATTCACCTGATACGCAATTGCTGTGACCATGGCATTGAAATGCCAGACGTTAGACGCGAAAAGGGCAAGAACCCTCAAGGCACCATACGCCTCTCCGCGGCCCAAGAAGGCAATCACATCGCCATTAAAATCATCGATGATGGCAAGGGCATAGACACGGCCGTCATCAAACGCAAAGCAATCGAAAAAGGACTGATCGCCGAAGATGCTACCCTCAGCGACCGTGATACGTTGAACCTGATCTTCGAACCTGGATTTTCAACTGCTGAGAAGGTGACCAACCTCAGCGGTCGCGGCGTCGGCATGGACGTAGTGCGGCGCCAGATCATGAAACTCAAAGGCACGATAGACCTGGAAAGCAAGGTCGGCCATGGGATGACCGTCACGATTCGCCTGCCTCTCACCCTCGCCATCGTGCAGAGCCTACTGGTCAAATCAAGAGGAGAGACCTTCGCAATTCCATTGAATTCGGTAATAGAATCGATTCGCATCTCACCCAAAGACATTCAAAAAGTAGGCGACAGCGCCGTCTATAAGCTGCGCGACAATGTGCTGCCCTTGGTGCTGCTCGAGGAGGTGATGTCCCTTTCCTCGCGTGAGGACCATTCCCCAGCCAAAAGCGGTAAGTCCAGGACCCGCACGGATCGACTGTTTGTCGTCGTTGTCGGCCATCCCGATCACCCCACCGGCATCATTGTCGATCAGCTTCTTAGCCAGCAGGAGATGGTCATCAAACCCATGGGCCCACTGTTGCGAAATATTCCATGTGTGTCAGGCGGTGCCGTACTCGGTCAGGGCGAGGTGGTTTTGGTGCTCGATGTCCCCGAAATAGAAAGTATAGGTCGTAACCGTAACCGTCATCACGCCGCATAGGGAACCTAATGAGCAATCCATTTAATGATATTTTCAGTAATAACAGCATGTTCAGCATCATCGGTGAGCTTGATGCCGATCATGCGACACGTGACTTCAGCCAGGTTCGCCAATTTATCGGCTTGCTCATCGATAAAGAAGAATTTCTATTACCCATAGAAGTTACTAACGAAATTATTATGATGAATCAAATGACTTTCGTCCCCCGGGCCCCTCGCTTCGTCGATGGCGTCATCAATCTTCGCGGTACGATACTGCCAACGATCAATCTTCGGAAGATGCTCGGTAACAGCAGCACGCAATTTAGCGGCCAGTGCCGTATAATCATCGCCAGGTGCGAAGATTTCACGGTGGGCTTGATGGTCGATGGAATCACCTATGTAGTCGCTTTGAGTCAGGATCAGCTGCAGCTTCAAACCTTGCATAACAAGGGAACCGGCTCAGAATTGATCTCAATGATCAGCAAGCGGGGCAATCAGATCAACGGTGTGTTGGATATTACAAAAATCGTCGCCGAAACCGGCATCAGTTACCACGAAGAAGAACCTGATGAAGAAGCTATTTAGTCTCATCTTCGCCACATGCATTTGGGCCTCTTCGACTTACTCTGCCCCTGCACCCAGGAAAGCCGATTTTCTTTTTGAACTGCAGTCCTCCGTGAAGGGGCTCGGGGTGCTTCAGGACGGCATTATGGGTGCCGGACTTGGAGCTGAAATGGAGGGCAGAAAAGGACTCAACGAAATCACCGTATCCGCTCCCGGCTTTGTCACAAGAAAGATCCGTTTCTGGCTTGAGCCCGGCAGGAAAAAGTTGATCCCCATCGAGCTGGCCAAAATCAAATTCGAATCAAACTCCAACTGGAAAAGTCCTTTTAAAAAATTTGAAGGCGCTCGCCTTGAAAAGAGGGCCAGCGCCTGCGCCTGGTACCAAAGCAAGACCCAGGATAAAACCAGCTGCGACCGCCTCACTTACCTTGACGATATTTATTACTCAGAAGATAGCATCTTCAACATAAAAGATCTGAAAGACTACCAGAAATCCCAGGAGCTCGCGACCTTTCGTCAACTTCTGGCCGGCATCGATCAGACTGATTCGGCTGCCGGAATTGAAGACTTCTTCACAAAGCATCCTCGGCAAACCTCGGCCTTTCACCTCGCATCGCTCTTTAGTCTTCTGCAAGGGGATTGCCCCCGTGTCTATAGCCTCTATACTGAGGCCCAGCAGGTCTTGGAGGAAGTGGGGACCTTAAGGCTCCACATGGTCGTCTGCGCTGAGGCCCATAACGATATCAAACTACGGGACCACATCCTCGCCGAGGCGATGAATGACAGGGCCCCCAATCTTTCCCTTGTCTTCTGGCTATTTCAGACCCAACTTCCGGTATCTATGGCTAAAGCCGCAGCGACTGCACTTAAATGCTATAAAACCAATCCAGGCGATCTTCGTTGCCAGGATGCGCTGGCGATGACAGCCAAGGTTCAAGGCAAGCCTTACCGGGCCAATGGAGCTAGCATCGAGGAGGAGACCTTTAGAAACTTCATGAGCATTGAAGAAAATCTCCCGAAGGGCCAACAGGAGGCTCTCTACCTTGCCATCGCCAATCAACTCGATGAATTTCCCCAGTCAATCGAAAATTATGTGCTCCTTTCTTGGATCAATACCGTCTATTCCAAAGACCTGGCCCGTGACACCTACGTCAGCCGCAAAATTCAGGTTGCCGAAGTTCAAGCGGGTGGCACTCTTGAAAAAATCATCGAATCGATCGAAAAAAACAACCTGTCGCAAATTCTTCCGGCGATCTATCTGCGGCGACTTCGATTTGAACCGACCGATCCCAATCTTTGGTACCGCTTGATCCGCTCCTATTCGAAGGCAAAGCAATGCAAGGAGATGTTAAGCGGAATCGTGGCGGGTACGGAGTTTCTGCCAAAGTTTAATCCGGGGCTCCTGCAGATGAAGGGCAGTTGCGAAGCCGACCTGCAACTCTATAAAGATGCCGTGATCACCTATACAAAGATCCTGGATTTGAATCCAAAGGCCTGGACCTCGCCCTTTAATCTGGCCAACATCTACGATCGCTTAGGCAATAAAAAGCTGGCCTTCTTTTATTTCAAAAGGACTCTGGAATTAGGCCCTCCGGCTGAAGTTGCGGAATCCGTTAAAATGAAAGTGCTGCAATTTCAGCCGCTTGAAACCACCAAATAGACCGAAGCTGTCGCGACCGGGGCAACCGCTTTGTCAGAGTGCCGGGTGGATTCATAGCGGCTTGCCATCGACAGGCCCTTCCCAAAAAGATCCTGTTCCCGTGCTACGGTGTTTGGGAAGCAGGTCTGGATCTCACCAGCAGCGAATCCAATGCTGCAATGGACAGTATCCGTAAAGCTCATCGCCATGGATTGGGCTCATCGCCCGAATCCATAAGACTGCCTAGGTTTTTTTCGATATTGCTTCGAAGCTGGGGAGCCAAATCCCTGAGCGAAGCCGAACCTTATACCCTAAAATCCCGAACTTCATTTATTGTTGAGTTTGAGGTCAGCCGCGAAAGCCAGTATGCTCTTTGCCGAAGCCGACTGACTAATGCGTTGAAACGAGTTCGTGCGTGGATTAACCAGATCGACTCCCGAGATCGTTTCTATGATACCGATCAAATCCAAAGTTTCCGCGAGGTTCAACCGATAGATCTGCTCAATAAAGTGAGAGATCGTCTGACTGATCCGATCCGCGCTGACATTGCCGAGTTCGTTGAAGAGCTGAGTAAGGTAATCTCTGTCCTTCGCCTGAGCGAGGATTGCGCGCAGGGGATCCTTATCCATGCCAAGCACGCGTTTAACACTATCGTTTTGGTCTAGGGAGCGTTTGCATTTCATCAGGAAGGGAAAGATCTCGCCACCCGTACTCAGATGAAGAAAGGGATAATAGTCGAGGCTCACCGCTCTCAATAGGAAAGTCAAACGATGGAAAATACGTGATGACGGAGCCGCCATGTAATGATTACGGTCGATATAAATATCTCTCTTCTCAAAATCAAATTGGAAGCGATCGCCTATCGAAGGCAGATGATAGAGGTGATAGCCGTTGTCTTTCAGAGCTGCCGTATAGTAGCGTAGACTGGTTCTTTGTATCAACTCGTCCGTCAAGGGTATTGCTTTCCGCACTTTCTGAATTTCGTCCGGACGCATCTTGAGGCGATCGGCAACCCCGGAAATACCCATCTCGTGGACAAAGGCCTGGATAAAGAGCGGGTAGAGCGCTTTCAAAACGCGAGCCAAGGGACTTTTGATGCCGGGATGGAACATTTCCCTATCCATACGATCGATCCATTTGAATTCATATCGAATCGACTGGGGATCGCGCCATACTCTTTGCGGAAAGCTGTCGAGACTGGCAACATTGTTGTCGATCAAAGCTGCAACCTGCACGGCAATAATATTCTCCGCCATATCCTTCAAAGGATAGCTGAGGATTGACTCGAGCAGTCCCGTGTCGGGAACTAGACTTCGAGCGACACGACGCCAGGCTGCCGAGGCGTCATCACGCGGTGCGATAGCTTCCGCGGGGTTTTGTGGCTCGAAGGAACTTATATCGACCGCCGCGGAGGCTGACGATCTGGAATCATTGTCGTAGCGGCTCTTAAATTCTTTGGCACTCGTTTCTTCCGCAGCAAGGTCCGACGAAAGAGGCGCAAAGGAAGGAGCCGGCGGCGGGGGTGGCAAGCTCATATCGTGGGTCGGTGAATAGACATTGGTATTTTCAAAGAAGGATAGAGGCTCCGGAGCCCTGATCCCCGGGTTTATACCCGCCCGCTTGGAATCAGCACGCATCGGCATGTCCACGCCAGGCAATTCAGCAAGCTGGGTATGCATGGGCAACTGGTTTGGCAAACGATTTTTTTCCTCCAAATCGAACTGCTGAGAGTCATCACCAAATGAGAATGGGGAGGAACTCAAGTCACTCTTATCCCTTAGCACAGGTGGTGGCTCGAGTTTCAGCAAGGCTAAACCTGTTTGGGTGTGTTCGATATTTAATCCGGGTTCATTGAAATCAAAACTCGCTTGCTCGGCCCGCTGTGCGGACGAACGTGCGTATGCGGCATTTCCCAGGTTCTCAACATCCAGTTGGAAAACCGTTCGATCCAAATCATTTTCGGCGACGGTAAACCCCATTTTTTCAAATTGATCCCGACCTGTTGATAGTATAGTATGGTCAACTTCCGAAAGATCATCGCTAAGCACGGCTGCCGCTTCCGAGTCGATGCCCTGATTTCCGAAATAACGCATTGTGACGACTTCCACCGGCCCATCGCGGAGCGACGACTGACGAGCTGAAAGCTCTAGGAATTCCTGCTCAAGCCCCGAGACCGAAAGTTGATATTCCTTTAACGGGCGAGGATCGTCCTTTAGATAAGGCAATACCCTTTGAAGCAATTCATGGAGGGCGAACTCGGCCTGAATCTCCCTATAGAGAGCAATCAATATCCCCCAGATACGGGATTCCTGAGGAAATTCAGCATGCAGACTTTCCAAAATTTTCCGCGCCTTGCGTGAGCCGCTGTTGGATTCAATTAGATAATCGGCGTAGAAAAGTCTAATTTCATAGAGCACATTAGGATCTACGGCCGAACCATCATGTTCAGCAAGATCTTCGATGCGAGCAAAGAAATTCTTGCCCATCGCCAAAGCGTCGAAGGATCTTCGTGAATAATTTAGAAACTCTACGATCTCCGAACGGTCGACGAGCCGAATCATCGTCATCCACCAGAAGCTTTGGAATAAGCTACCATCTTTATTATGAAGACTATAATCCATTGCGGCTTTGGTGGTACGAGAGTCAAGTACCTTCAAAATCAAATCCTGGTCGACAAAGAAGCGGAAAGTCTCATCCCGCTTTTCCAGCACGAGGCGGCACATAAAACTGTTGATCGTGGCTTTTGCCTCCCGGGCTTTCGGCCCGTTTTGGCCCAGATGATACTCCATTAGGTGGAGGATAATAGTCCGATGCGACCAAAGCGAAGGATCGGAAAGCACATATTCAAGAAAGAAATGATCATGGATTCTATCCGTGACACCATAACGCTCAAGCCAGGTCAGACGAATCCTAGCCGTATCAGCAACCGGCAAATCCGTCAGCAGGCTGACGAATTGCTCCCCATCTTCAGCTGAGATATTGAAGCCTTGCAGACTGGCTTGAACCTGATCCATGACGAAATTCTTGTGACTATCACTCGTGCTCAGGCGAAGCTGCGCAAGGAGATAATGAAGGGCTTCCGTTTCATTGCCCATACTTCGAATCTGTTTGAGGAAGCCATCGAGATCGCCCGTGGCAAACTCAGATTTGGTCACGAGTCGATGTTGAATCTCCAGCTTGATGCTCATCATCATGGGAACATCTTTGGTAAGCCGTAAGGCATGCCGCTCGTAAGCCAAAATTTCTTCGGCGTCGCTGCCACGATCTGCCAGTTGCAGAAGTAAATCAACTTTGAGGCTTTCATCCTCGATCAACGCCAGCATTTCATCGGGGTCGATGTCAGGCAATTCTCCGCGACTGATGAGCAATTCAAGTGGTCCACGCACCCAGTTTTTTTCGTCCGCATCCCAGAGATACTGCACAGTTAAACGCGCCAAATCAATCTGGTTTTCACCCATTTCCCGCAGTTTTCCCAGGAGTTGAACGAGCCAGAGATGACGGCCGCTACTTTGCATCTCCTTGACGAAAGTCAGGGCAGTGCGGATCAGCATCATCATTACTGCCGGCGAAATCGTATAGGATTTCATTTGGTTCATCAGCCCGATGATGGCTTCACCGTCATGATTCTGTTCATAGACCGAAAGGCGTTCCTCGATGGGGCCAACATCATCGGGATCAGCGGCGAGTATCTGCAGGGCATAGGAGTCTTTATCCCGACCGTTAACGCCTTCGTCAAAGTAATAGAGCTCGCGCAGGAGAACCGCCCGTTCACTGCCCTGTGCCTGATTCAACTTTTTCTGAAGGAGCGCAAATCGCTCAGAATTCTTGCCGACACGGGAATAGTAGGAATCAAGGAAATCAAAGCTTCGGGTGTTCATGAAATCACCAGTCAAGGCTTTTTCATAATACGCAAAGATGCGCTCGGGATCTTCGGATTTATCCTGATAAAGGTCGCCCAGGAGCTGATAGTAGACCCCCTGCTCTTTAGGCGCGAGGAGGACGATACGTTCTTCCATCGCCGTAACGATTTCCCTGAAGGGCAGCTTTAAGTCTTCGCGCTGAAACAGACTCAGGGTATAAGCGACACTCAGCAAAGTATTTTTGAGAACCACTGTGAAGATATTGCCCGCCATGACATTGTCGTCGGCGGTGTCCCCCAGATCCAGAAGCACCTGGACAAAGCGGGTCGTGCGATCGAGGTCTCCCAATGTTTGCGAAAGGAACAGAGCGCGCGTCGTAACATCGATCAGCAAGATCGGATCATCAAGCTTTTGGACGAGACGGAAGATTTCATCAAATATCAGGACCTCGTCGATGACCAAATCGAGGGCCCGCGTGATGCGTTCCGATGCCAGATCCAATCGCTGCATATTTTCCAGCCAGATGGCCGCGATTTTTATTTCCAGCAGCAGCCTTTGATCGTTTGGCGTCTCTTCCGTCAATTCCGACGTTTCAACGAGGACATGCGCGGCATCGTGGGGTCTCTGCAGCTGTAAGAGCAGATCAGCCGCAAGGAGCGCGTAGCGAACCTGGCCCTTGTTCGTGTGCCAGCTCTTCAAAGCCCATTGCGAGGCATCCGTGGGATCGATTTTTTGCTTAATTTCTGCAAGGCGATAGTAGATTGCCGCCCGTGTTCGTTGCGGTACCTCACAGGAAAGCAGCCTATCCATATAGGCCTCCTCGGCAGTGGGGTCTTCGATATCGCGCATGAGACGGATGAGTTTGACAAGAATACGGGGAATTTCCCCCCGAGAATGCAGGACACGTTCATAGCAGCTGACGGCACGCTGATCGTCTTTTTGATTCCAGGCGTCACCCAGCATCTCAGGAAGAGTCAGGCCCGTGATATCGAGACTATCGAATTCGACGATGGCTTGACCCAGGCTGCTGCCGAGTTTGGAGAGGTTTTCCAGAAGCACATCAGCATTAACGGTTTCAAGTCCGTGGCGAACCCATAAGGAAAGGGTCATAAGGTTCGTGGGATCAAACTTGACCATGAGATCCAGGTATTTTTGTTCAAATTCTATGCCGGCCCAAAGGCTTAGGAAGGCCCAGCGTCGAATCAGGTAGAGGGAGTGAGGGTTTTTATCGATAAACTCTTTGCATTGCTTCAGAGCGGCAGCGAAATCCTCGAGCAGAATGAGTTCATCCAGTTTCTGGAAGCGGCGCGCCACCTCTTTTTGTTCCAGGATCTCCATAGGAGGTACCAGGAGTTCGGGCATATCTTCGCCATGACTCCACTTCAACCGCCAGTTTCTTCCTTCAAAACTTAATTTGGTCTGACCGAAACCGTTGTCATGAAAATCCCTGACGCCGACCAGGTTGTGAACAAAGTCAGGGAACTGACAAAAATCGATAAGACATGTGCGCAAGTCCTCGCTCTTGAGTGTGAGGAGATAGGCGTTGAAACTTGTTTTATTGGAAAGAGCCGATCCAAAGAGCGATTGATTTACGATCTTAGGCAATTCGATAAACAGCCCGCCCGGCGTATGACCGATGAAACAGTGCTTGGTCATAAACAAAGAAATTTGACCTACCGCTTGAATTACCGAAATATGCATAGCGACCAGACCGTGCGGGAGTTCATGGGAAATGGCGTCCTCGCTCTCAATCAAACGGCTTTGGTCCGCATCTTTTTCTCTTTCAAGAAATTCGATGAGGAGCCAGAAACCGCTCTTGCGGTCCTCCTGAAGAGCGACCTTTCGGAAGGCTGGGAACCTATCCCTTAGGATATCCTCAAAATTCTGCAGGAAATGCTCGGCATTCAAGCTGGCTGCAAAACTTTGCTGATGAATCGTGTCGCCTTTGGACTCGAGTTCCCAACTCAGTATTTGCCAAGGCAATTCCAGTCTTTTGGGGTTTTTGCCTGCTGTCGGCTCATACCGGAAGTGATCGGCATCCGTTTGGATAAATCCGCTCAGTTCGAGGTCGCTGTCAAAACTCTGGAGATTTCTAGCTGTCATGGGATCGACCCTTTTTCGCAAAGAATCCGCAATTCGGAGCGCTGATCGAGATATTAATGAATCTGGCCTTCATTCCTGAAGATGCTTGTCGGTACAATGGGAAGGAAGTTTACGACTCTATTGTAAAACCGCACCCGAGCGGCTCTGGCGAGGCGATGATGGATATCCTGACGAGCTATTCCCGCAAATCGAAAATACTTAATCAAGAGAATCTTCAGCCAATCGTAAAAAAATTGCAAAACTCCATTTATTCCATGCTTTTGAGAAAAACCGACCCGCGCAGTGTCGGTCCAGCCCTGGCCCGTAGCGCCTGCTTCGACCTGAGTTATCTCCTGATCCGCCATCGCCAGTGGCATCACGCCTCGCTACTGCCAGAACTCGCTATAGATTTTTTAAATAGCGAATATTCTATCCCGGGCGCTCTCAGCACCCAGATCGTGGAAGAGGCGCTTGATGTGCTGCATAGCTTTACGCCCACTGAACCCGAATGGTCGGCAGAAGACTATAGTCATGAGTTTTTGGAGCACATGATCATCTGTTCGCTCATGTCACTCGATGAAGAGAGCTTGGAAATTGATCTGGGTCTAGGCCGAAATGCCCTCAATCTCTTTAAAAACGCTTTGGCTCTCGACGCCGGGACCGATGTCTTTCAGTTTGCACCCGAACTCACGCAAGACCTCAATGCCATCATGCAGCGTATATTGAGCGAACTTGCCGAGTCCCCGGCCAACATGGATATTTACCGCTTAAAAAACGTTCTTCAGAGGGATGGTTCCACTGACAAAAATAAACTGAAAAAAAATTATCTTAAGCAACTGAGTGGAATTCTGACGTCGTGCTGGCCGGAAGGAAGGACGGCCAGGCAGCTGGAACAGGAACGTCCGTCCGACCACTTTCAAGCTGACCTGAGATTGCTTCTTCGCAATGGGCTTATCTATGAGGAGCCGAAAAGCGGACGTGCCCGTTATCCTATATTTCGGCTTAGTAATAAAGGCTACGAGCTCACTTGCATTCAGTTCGCCTTTGCTCGTTGGCAGGACCTTGGAACGGCGATTCATCTCTCTGAGCTCCCGTCACCTTACCAGGCCACTGTCCTTCAAATCCTGGCCAAAGAGTCGACCCAAAAATTGCAAATCTTAATCGAAAACGAGGGCCAATATCTGAGCCCGCTGGCCCTTCGTTTTGTAATCGACCAATTAAAAACCACCGAAGGCGAAAAAGGCATACTAGATATCTTCAATAATCTTTTGCATAATCAAGCCCATGCTTGGATACGAGTCGAAATCTGCCAGGCATTGCCCTTGCCCAGCGGTCTGTCGATAGCGGGCACAATGCTGGATTATTTATTGAATGACGATCCTTCTCCCATGGTCCGAAGTGCTGCTCGCGCTGCATGGAATAGGCAGCGAAGTATGGCCAGCCTAACCCAGGTCGACGATGCTGTAGCGGAGAGATCTTAATAACAAGGAGAAGGCGATGGTAAAGGGTCTTAGCGAGCAGGAATTGAAAGAACGCGGACTGGATTGCCGCGATATCAAAATTCATCAGCGTCGCATTCAGGCTAGCCTGACGCAAAAGAAAAATACTTTTATAAAGATCCTCGATACCTGGCGACTCGACAATCATGGTATCCTGCCGCAGCTCTATCTTAGGGATTTTGAAGCCAAGGCAGCCTCGGGTTTCGTCGCCTTTGTTCCAGCCGCCGGTGCCGCGAGTCGCTATTTCCAGCCCTTGCAGCATCTTCGCCTCGCCCTTGCCGATCACAATAATACCGAAATCAGAAAACAAATCGATGCGCTCAAGGCCCAAAAGGCCGAGAGCTGGCCGTTGCCCAAGGGGCTCACGAAACTTCTCGCATCTCCTAACGAAGTTTTCACCGATGATGAGGTTCAAGACTCTCTCTACGAAATCGATTCGCCTAAGGCCCTGCTGCCCACGCGAAAAAACGGCCCAAGTTTCCTTGAGCAAAAGCATGCTGAGCATTTTAAGATCAAGGGCCTTGACGCCGAGGTCTATGTCGCGCCCCTTGGGTATTCCCAAAGGTTTGCCGATCATCTTGGAAAGAGCGCGGCCTATAACGAAAGTATACTGTTCCTTGAGCAGGGTTCTGACCTTTGCACCCTGCGCTTCAATCGTGAGGGGCTGCCGTTTAGAGATGAAGATGGCCAAATTTCTTTGGTGCCGGCCGGTCATGGCATGCTCGTGAGATTGTTTCCCCTTATCAAGGAAAAATATCCGGCGGCTCATTCGCTTTTCATCCGTAATATCGACAACGTGATCGAAGAGGAAGCGGTCTGCCTGATCGATACTGAAATTTTCCTCGCCCAGCATCAACAGGTCCTGGAAGGACTCAATCTCATTCGTGCCTCCCTTGCCAGCGATAGCTTCGAAGAGGCGGCCGGAGAGGCCGATCAGCTGCGTCAGCGTTTTCTCAGTCGGCGCAGCGATCATCCCGCCTGGCTGAAATCAACGCCCGTGGTCCTGCGGCAGCTTTGGGAACTCCTCTTTGAACTCTTTCACTGCCCCTTTATACTGGCCGAAGAGCTCAAGCTGGGGCTCGGTGAAAAGGAAGCCATCATCGAGCTTTACAACCGGCCTCTCAATGCCTTGGGCCAGGTTCCCAATAACGGCATGGATGTCGGGGGTAGTCCGGTAAGGGCGGTGCACGAAAGCGGTGAGGTGAGCATCTGCCTTGAGCTCCCCCATGCGAGTCCTGAGGATAGACTTAAGTTTTTGGAGAATTCCAGCGTCGCCACCCATTTTAACCCGGTGTTCGTTGCCGCTGAAATCCCTAAGGACATTGCTGTTTACGATTTGGAACAGTGTCCTTTTTGGATATTGGCCGAAAAAAATATCCGGGCGACCCCGGTGGTCTATCACGAGATCGTTCTCTACGAAGTGCTAGGCAATAGTTATACCGCAAATGTGCTGTTTCCCGAGATACCGAGGCGGCTCTTTCAGCCGCACAAGACCTTGCTCGATGGACTTAAGAAATAGAAATCAAAGGGAGAAGCTTTGCTTCTCTCTTTTCCTTGCCCACCCCCGCTTTCCACACTCTGTCAAATATCCCACGCTCGCTAGGCCCCTTCCCGTCAAGATTTCGACCCAACCCGCCACCTGATGTACCCAGCAAACCCTTACCAAGCAAGGTTTACCCGTTGAAACCGAAGGCGTAGCCAGCCAAAATAAATATTAAGAAGAGAAACTTCTGTAGAGGAGCGTTACGCATGGGACCCCAAGTCGATAAAGCAATTTTTAAACAAGCCCTGGTCGAGCTAGGCCACGATCCAAAAAACTATGAAGGGAAACGACTTTCCTTTCACGGTATGTGTGAACTCTACGAGCTCGACCCGGACTTTGTTTTGAATGCCATCGACACCAAAGAAATACCGGCTCATTACGACTACTATAATGACACCATTTGGATGGATGCATTAGACGCTGCACACTTCTACTATTGTCACTTAAGCAAGCAGCAAATATTCAAGGATTGACTGCCGGGACGGAAGCAAAATGAGCTGACAAAGTCGCACTTTTAAGCTATAATACGCTTCCGTCACTGCTCTTACTTTGGATTGCCGAACGCGCGGGAGGCGTCTATGTCACTGTTGGCTCGCTTAAATTTGAATTATCTGCGCATCTTCCTCGTCGTCTACCGCACGCGGAGTATGACTCTTGCCGCCAAACAGCTCCATCTCACGCAGTCCGGCGTCAGCCAGCAGATCAAATCCCTCGAAGACACACTTGGCATTATTTTGTTTGATCGAATCAACCGCAAGATACTGCCGACCTCTGAAGCGGATCTCCTCTATGATGAATGCTCCCGGCGCCTGGATGACCTTGAGGATACCCTCAGACAGATTTCCAAGCAGGACGGCGAACTGCTTGGCCGCGTAAAAATCGGCGTCTCTCCCACGCTCCATGGTCGCCCTCTCATCGTGCTCCTTTCTGAGTTCGGCCGTCAGCATCCCAAGGTTAAATTCGAGTTTAAATTCGGATTCGCCAGCGATATCAGCAAATGGTTTGAGGACGGCAGCATGGACTTTGCTCTTGTCGATGCCTTTGTAAACGAGCCCAATCTCGATTATGAGGAAATTGCCTCGGATCCCTACGTAATGGTCGGACATAGCGCGCTCCTTGCTGAATTTCCCCAATACAGCGAAAACTATGAGCAATTTACCAAGCTGCCCTTCGTCCAGTATGTCGAAGCCCAAGAATTGATGAACGCCTGGTTCAAGAAAAATTGGGGGCGTTTACCCAAGGACATTAATGTACGAGCCCGGGTCATGGATATTCAAAGTTGTGTGAACTTTATCAGACAAGGCACGGGCATAGGTCTGGTCCCTGATTCCTATATCCGTGACGCGGCGAAAGTTGATCCTTCCCTCCAGGTGATTCATCTCAAATCTCCAGTATCCAACCGGATCCGGATCGCGGTCCTGCAGAAACGTACGATGGGATTGTCGGCTAAATTCTGTCATCAATGGCTGCGTGATAGTTTGGATTCGCTCCGGGATTCGGTGAATAAAAATAAGTCCGACTAATCGATTTGTTTAAGTCTAAATAATTTTAGAAAAGGAATTAAAGACTATATCCTTTAGTGATTCCTACACGAGCCCGGAGGCGGCCACCCGATCTGCTCAGCATTCATCTTTCCCCATTTCCATTCTTTCCCCATGTTATCCGAACTCAGCTATCCTAAATCCCCCTCCCCCTCGCGTATTTTTGCTTGATCCCCCCTACCTAAATCTGCCATTCATAGTTATTGATTAATCCAACGAAGGAATTCCATGGCTACCTTTAAGCTTCTTGTGGACAGCCGCCAGTCGGATACTTTTGCCAATTTAGGAAGTCCGGAACAGCTCAAAGCTTTGCGCCTGACGCGTTACGTTTGGGAGGCCAACGAAGTCTCCCAGGATATCAAAGACCGCATCCTGAAGACGACCCAGGGTGGCCATACCTGTCTTTACCTTCCTAAACGAGAATGGAAAGCCGCGTTTTTCGATATGGATTCCACCGTGATCCGTCAGGAATCGATAGTGGAGCTGTCCAAAGCCGCAGGTAAAGAGGCCGAGGTTGCAAGCATTACCGAACAGGCGATGGCCGGCCTATTGGATTTTACCTCTGCTCTTCGCGAGCGTGTAAAGATGTTAGGTGGCCTGCCCGATACCATTATTTCGAAAGTTGCAAAAGCCTTGACGATCAGTCCTGGAATGCCGGAATTCTGCAAAGAGGCAAAGCTCCGCAAGATCAAGCTCTATCTTGTTTCGGGGGGCTTCAATGCCTTGGCCTCGGGCATCGCGCGTGAGCTCCAGTTTGATGGCTTTATCGCCAACGAGCTCGACAGCGAGAATAATGCGCTTACCGGTCGGCTGCGAGGCGCTGTCATCAATGCCGAGTCGAAGGCTCAGTTTTTAGTTGAAACCTGTACGAAGCTTGGAATACATGTCAATGACACCCTGGTCGTTGGCGATGGTGCCAATGATCTGCTGATGATGCAGGCCGCAGGAGCCGCGATTGGCTATTATCCCAAAAGTATACTCCTGCCTCATATCTCTGGCGCGATTTCTAACGGCCATGATCATCGGGCTTTGATTTACGCTTTGTGAAAGAATCCAGTCAATTCTTGGGGCTGACGGTGGAAGCTCTATTAGGGTCAGCAAACGGGAGCCGAAAAACCTGGCTCCCATCGGCCTGGCTTTCGGGCTGATCCGTTCAAAGGCTGATAACACCTCAAGCAAAGTCCTATCTTGCCGCTTCAAAAAAGCTTGAGTTGAATCCACGCGACGCTGCCAATCGTTTGAACACTCTCGCAAGAGTGCTAACATAATAAAGCTCCCCTATCCTTTGCTCCAAGGTCCTGGGCCCCCTTTCCAAGGCCTTTGGCGAGGACCTCTATAAATCTTTATCATATTGAAATGATTAAAGAATATAGGTACAAAATATCGGTGAGCCGCCCTATCTTTGATTACTGATTGAAGGACCTCCATGCAAATTAAATTTTTGGATTCAAGCAAAGACCTTTTCCCCCGTAAGGGCGTAGTGTGTGTCATTGGGACTTGGAAATCTTTTCAGAAAGGTTTTCAGAAATCACTCATCCCTTCCGCTTATCTGCAAGTATTCAAAGAGGCCTTGAAAAAACCAGCCCCCATTAAATCGCCAGTCAGTTACAGCAGTATAACCGGAGTGTCCGATCCCCATAAAATCATTGTCACAGTGCTTCCCGATCGGGTGTCGAAAGACAATAGCCCGACCCGTCGGGAATGGATTTATCAGCAGATGGATGCTTTGGAGACAGAGGATAGAAGTCTGGTCATTCTTGCTGTTGAGGATGCTGTTCATCTCGGTGGTGCTATCACCGGCATCGTCAGGCGCTTGCGCGAAGTGAATTTTAAGCGAAATGCAAAACCCAAACACATCGACATCCTTGCCGTGGATTCTGCGGGAAAGATTCTGGAAATATCCAATACATTGAAAATGCTTGCGCAGGAAACCGCGTGGGCATGCCGAGTGGTCGACCTTCCGCCGAACCACTTAAATCCCCAAAGCTTTGCCAAAGAGATCATCGGCAAGTTCAAGGGCTTAGCGAGCGTTACCTGCACAGAAATCATCGGTAAACAGCTGGTCAAAGAAGGCCTAAATGGAATTTACAACGTAGGCAAAGCTGCCGAAGAAGAGCCGCGTCTGCTCATACTTGACTATAAGCCGCGCGGCTCAAGCAAGACTGTAGTCTTGGTCGGCAAAGGAGTCTGCTACGACTCAGGCGGCCTCAGCTTAAAAGTTGGCGGCACTATGGTTGGTATGAAAGGCGACATGGGCGGCGCCGCAGCCATCGTCGGTGCCTTCAATTGTTTGGTCCGCAATCGCTACCCGCATCGCCTGCTTGCGGCCGTCGCTCTCGTAGAAAACGCTATAGGACCGGCGGCACTTCGGAATGATGACATCATTACGATGCATTCTGGCAAAACCGTCGAAGTAAACAACACCGATGCCGAAGGACGTCTTCTTCTCGCCGATGGGCTTTCCTATTGTGCCCGAAAATATAAGGCGGATCTGCTGATAGATGCAGCTACCCTTACCGGCGCTCAACTTGTGGCAACGGGTTTAGTTCATGCCGCAATTATTACGAACCGTAGTGAACTCGATGCTTTGGCTATGAAACTGGGAAGGGAAACCGGGGATTTGACGAATGCGCTGCCCTTCGCCCCAGAACTCTTTCAAAATGAGTTTAAGAGCCAGGTCGCGGATATGGTGAACTCGGTCAAGAACCGTTCGAACGCACAGACATCCTGCGCGGCTCAGTTCGTGTACAGTCATATCGATGATCTCGATATTCCCTGGGTACACATTGATATGGCAGGACCTTCAAGCACAGTGACGGGTCTTGCGACAGGCTATGGGATTCAATTGATCACGCGCCTGGCCAGTGAGTTTCTCTAAGCTGACCTGAAGGAGGCCTGGCGACCTTTTCGCATCACCTGCCAAAAATCTCCTGAAGGCGATCCAAAAGCTGCTGCCGATAAGGTGAACCGGCAACGAATGCCTCGGTGTGATTCCCAAAGGGAATTTCCCAGAACTCTTTCGGGGGCAGCGCCGCATCGTAGAGCGCCTTACCATTCTCAAAAGGCACGACGCCGTCGGCATTACCGTGCACAAAGATCTTCTTCATCTTGAGCCTTGCCACGGCATCGCCGGGCTTTCGATAATCGCTGACCCATGCCAAGGCCAACGGACTGAAGAGATAGGTGATTGGATTTGACTTTAAGCGTCCCATGGCGACTCTCGCATACGAATCAAACGATGATTCGACGATCAGAAGGTCCACGGCCTCGGCAAAAGCCGAACTTTCCGCAAGGCTTGTCGTCGCCACCGCTCCGCCCAGACTTTGAGCAAAGACGATGAAGGGCAATGGCTTTTGCCAACGGCGTTCTTTCTTCACCCAGGCGGCGACGGCTAAGCTGTCGGCAATAAGCCTAGGCTGGGTCGGCTGACCAGGACTTAAGCCATAACCACTGTAATCAAAAATCAAAACGGTATAGCCAGCCTCGCCAAGCCAGCTGGAGAATCCGGCATGGGCCGAAAGATTCTGAGCATTGCCATGAAAATGAAGAATCAAGCCTTTGCTTTGAGGGCTGTCGTTCATCAGCCAGGCGCTGAGTGCGGGCAGTCCCTCACGAGGAATTTCCAGGGCTTTGACGACAAATGGGTACTGGGAAGGCTCGCTATAGATCGACCTATCGGGATAATAAAAAAGATGATTGCAGGCCGCGGAAAGCCCACCCGCAGCCGAAATGAGGCCACCGAAGATAAGCTGTCTCATCGTCCTTCTCCAATGGGAGGCCATCCTAATCACGGCTGCATTTCAAGATAGAGCTTGGCCACAACTGGATCGGTGCCAGCCAAAAGAATCTTCACATCGTCAGGGCCAGGTTTTTTGCTCTGCACAAACTTTTCAAGGCACTGCACGCGGGTCACCGTAATCACCAGCGGATCTTTGGAGCAGTCGAGATAAAACGCCTGAAACTCCGGCCTATACTCCGGATGGGCCTGCTCAAGTGTCACAAGCGTACCCAGCTTCTCTGCGGATTTAAGTATCGAGTTCGGAGTAGCATGCGGATCTCCGGCAGCCTCACGCGTGACTTTATCCCTCAATCGAAAACTCTGCCGAGCCTCAACCAGAGCGCTCATCACATCCGTGTGCGAATCGCCAGCACTGTGAGGGGGAAGCTCCGCAGCTGAGGGTCGGCCAGGATCCGGTTCAACCCCAAGATCGATAGTCGTGGGAAGGCCGGGATCGGCCGCAGGAGCGGTCTCCGTATTGAACCGCCCCTCTTTGATGCCTTGATCGAGACGATATTTGCCATAAAGCACGGAAAAAAGAGCGATCGCCAAGAGCAGAGCTAACAAGGCAGGACGACGCATAAATCACCTTAATTGAATGGCCTGAAAATCACTGATATCGATAGAATTAAAACCTGTTTCGGCATTAGGATCAAGCACCTTCAGCCCTCCCCCCTTGACGGCGATACGCGAGATACGATCGAGATATATGGAATTGAGGATTTCGCGTTCGGTAGGCGAACATTGTTTCTCGCAGAGATGGAGGAGTGATTTTAAGAGAGCGGCCCCGACGCTGTAAGCGCCATTCGAACTATTATCACAAGCGGGAACTCCGACCAGCTCAGGGGCGACCGTGCCATCATCAGGACATATGATATGAGAAAAACCGAGGCTACCCGAAGCCTGATTCCCATCGCTATGCCTTGCTTCATGAAATAGGACTTCCAGCCTCTGAAGGGAATTGGACAGGGCGCGTAAATTAACATGGTTCACTTGAAAATCAGGATCGAACAAGGCCGGCCCGATTCGCATGAGACCGACCCGCGGGGATAATATGGGCACCCATTTATCATTGATGCGGATAATGAGATAAGCCAAGGACCTGCGGGTGCTTTGTTCGTCCAGGGTTGTCTGATAAATGGCGGTTCCGATATTGCCGCCACCCGTATTGAACTCATCGGTTTTTTCACGAATGCCCAGCTCCTGCAAGCCAACTTGATTTTGCGAGGCGAAAACCAGCCCTAATTGATAGCGGGCGAGGTCGCTGCGCAAAATATATTTCATGCGGGCCTTGAACCAAAGCCCGATTTCAACAGGATTGACTGTTCTAAGTTCCAACAGATCTTTGAGCTTTTGAGACTCGGCCAACGTCATCTTCCCGTCCCAGGTATCGATAAGCTTGAGATCCTGACGAAGGGTTGCAATTTGATCGGCGGCAATATCCCGGGAAAAAGTCAAATAATCGGATAAAGGACCAGATGTCAGCGGCAGACCGGTCGCCACTTCGCTGAAGGGAAGGGGTGGCTGGACAATCTTTTCTTTTTCTGCGGTGCCTGCATCTCCGCAGGCTACGCTCAGTAGAAAAGCGCTGAACATCAAAAAGAAATGAGCTTTCATAAGGCCTCCGTAAGATCCGCTTGCCCGAGCATAACAGGTGGAGACGGAGAGTCAAGACGGATATCCTTGCCAAAATAGCTTACCTGGCAGCTTTTGCGCGAGCCCAGACAAAAATCTCCTGATTTCCCTCGCGGCCTCTGAGACGGCTATCCACTGCGGCTAAAAGATCCAGCCCTTCCCTTTCTATGGCTTCTTTGGCTTTGCCTAACGCGGCCTCTAGCAAAGCGGGATCATCGACCACTCCGGCTTCCGGGATCACATGGGCATCCAACTCAAACTGTGGTTTCACAAGTAAGAGAAAGTAGACATGGGCTGCCGTGACCGCCAGGCGCATGGCCTTAAGGGTTCGATCCAGCGAATTGAAACTGATATCGGCCAGAACAATGGATATTTCGCTATCCAGCGCCTGGTCCAGAGCCCGTATGTCGGTGCTTTCCATAGACACGACGCGTGAATCCGTCCTTAGTTTCCAGTCGAGTTGATTAAATCCAATATCGAGCGCATAAACTTTGCGAGCGTTCAGCTGCAGGGCACAATCGGTAAACCCGCCGGTCGAGGAGCCGCAATCCAAAACACAGGCGCCATCAAATATCGGCGCAATCTTAAGGTCTTCTACGGCACCCCAGAGTTTGTCGCCGCCCCGACTTACAAATCGTGAGCGTTCCCGGACATGAACCACCTGGCTGTCTTTAACTAAAGTGCCTGGCTTATCCTGTCTTTGCGAATCAACTGTGACCTCCCCTGCCATAATCAAGGCAGCGGCCTCGGCCAGATCTTTGGCCCAGGCTTTTTCGACAATCTTTACGTCAAGTCTAATTCTGGTTTTTTTCACTGCAATATCCAAAGCTCATGGGCCGCCAGGGGGCAAAAAAATTTCCAAACGATTTTCAGTAGTTTCAACACGGGATCGAAAAGCTCTTAATCTTTTTAAAGTGCTGCCGATCAGCCCTACTGTGGTGGTATGTGGAACCACTGCTGAACGCCAGGAGATACTCATGGGACAGGTGACTTTTAAAATTCTTTTCATCGATGAAAAGAGAATAACATCGGAGCTTGAAAAAGCTGGATATCGCAAAATCGGTGCCCAGATTCAACAGGTTACCAATTTTTCTCAAGCCAAGGACGCTCTGAAGAAAGGTCATCTCGATGTCATCGTTATCAACTTTGATTACGCTGCTATCGATGCCGTCAGTATCTGTGAGCATTTCAAGACCCAAAAAGGGACGGCTGAGATTCCGGTGATTTTCACCAGCGTTCAATCCTTACCCCGTAAGGTTTCCCAAAGAGCGAATGGACCCGATCTTTTTATCGAGACTCCAGTTCCCCGCGAATATTTTATCGAGCAGATCCGAAACCTTCTGGAAGAAAAAACCCGCGAGACCGGCCGGGTAACCCATCAGGGTTTTGCCACCTTCGAATATCAGGGCAATCTACTGGAATGTCCAATCCAGGATCTTTCGCGTTCGGGAATCCTCTTGGCGACTGAACTCGATATCGAACCCGGTGTTAAGCTCAACCTGAGTTTTGAACTGCCTGGTTATGTCAAAGCCATCAGGGTCGAGTGTGAAGTCATTCGCAAAATAGCCGGCGATTCCCGTCGTGATGTTATGCCCGGACTTGGCATACGTTTTGACGAATTCAACGGCGATTCCCAAAAAAGACTCGAAAAATACGTAGCGAAAACACAAATAGATGATCCAAAACTCGTCTATTATCTCTGAGATTCACTTCTATATAACGGCTCCTGCATCAGCTCGGCCTACGGCCTTCGACTCATGCTTCACCACGAGCTGACCGCAGGCCGCGGCAATGTCCTGTCCCTTGCTATAGCGCACCATCACTCGAAACCCACTCTTATGCAGATAATCCCGAAAGCGATCCAAAGATTCCGGCTCGGGGCCTTTGAATTGGCTTGGGCCAACGCTGTTCAGGGGAATAATGTTGATCTTAACGGGCAGGCCCTGGAGAAGATCAACGATGCCTTGCGCGTGGGCTTCGGAATCATTCACTCCGGCAATCACCGTATACTGCACCAGGACCGATTTATCATCGCTGCGGCCTTTATAGAAAGCTTTGAGATAATCAACGACATCAGCGATCGGCCAACGCCGATTGATAGGCATCAGCTGCGAACGTTCCCTATTGTTCGTGGCATGGAGACTCAGAGCCAGCGATACTTTGGGAAAAACTTCCAGAAGGTTTTTGATGCCGTCTAAATGCCCGGCGGTCGATACCGAGATTTTGCGCAGGGCAAAGTTAGGGCCAAGCGATTCACAGAGAATGGTCAGACTGCGTTTGAGTGCCTCGATGTTGTCCAAGGGTTCTCCCATTCCCATAAAGACGATATTGCTCACCGTGACCTGGTCATCAAAGCCGCGCTCATCCCGCCAGTCCGCATGGGCCTTGACCCATGATCGAGCCAACATGACCTGAGCCACGATCTCCCCAGCCGTCATCTGCCGCTTCAAACCCATCCGGCCCGTGTGACAGAAGCTACAGGCTTGGGCACATCCAACCTGGCTGGAAACGCAGAGGGTTATCCGTTGCTTTTCGGGCATTAAAACCGCTTCGACGAGTTCGCCATCATGCAGACGAATCAGAAACTTAACAGTGCCATCATAGCGGGAAACGGATTCTTGAAAGAGCGCCGCCTGGTTTAAAGCAAACTCTTGCGAAAATTTATGCACAAGTTCACGGGGCAGAGTCGGCGCCGTCCAGGGCTCAGGAGAATGGTCTTTGTAAGCCGCTCTGTACATTGTTTTGGCGTGCTGGGTCGACCACTTGCTACACATGGCCTCAAGTTCAGCCATCGTCACATCATAAAAGTCCTTCATTGGGGCTCCCTCATCACTGCCAAAAAGCAGGCTCACATTAGAGACTAGATCTTCGACTTGCAAGGCTTAAACCCAGAGATTTTGGGTGCCTTAGGCGCATGGCGGCAAAGTCCAGCAGTGCTGGGGACAGATACCAAAAAAGGTCTTATCCCCCCTCAATTATGGGAAATAAGACCCTGGAAGGAAGAGTCGGAGGCGTTAAGTACCCGGCTTACCGTGCCGACGTTCCAGTTCTTCAGCCATGATGTTCAGGGCCTTTTCAAGATCCTTCATATAAATATCTTCTTTTCGAAGATTGACGCGGGCCACGTAGTAGCCATTGGTCATACTTTGAACAAACTTGGTGATGGCGACCAGGGGGCCTGTGTGCTTGTGGTGAGAACGGATGATAAAGATAACCATTATAACGATATAGGCGACAATGGAAAGACCTAGTCCCACCATGTTCCGACGGACAATGTCATTCATCACCAGCTCGTGCTGGAGACTGGCATCCACGACCTTAAAGATCTCCTGAATCTGGACGTACTGCTCTGAAAACATCTGCCAAGCAAAAAAGCCGACCGTAACGAGAAAGCCCAACGTGACAAAGATGAATTCAAAGCCATAACGAGAGGCCAGGAAGAAATCTCGAACCAGGGGTCCCAGTTTACGCCCATTCTCTTTTCTAGGTTCCAAAGCCATTCTGAGCTTCTCCTGACTAGGTTTGCGTCAAACGCACTCGATTTCTTTGTTCATACTATGACAGTGTGCCCTGGGCTATCCAAACTGGGCAAGAAAAATCTTGCCTTTTCCACAACTCGCATTTAGTCTGCCAGCTCTCGTCGATAACTTTTGCGTGTGGAGTCGAAATTGCACGGTTCAAGACACAGAAGAAAGCATCCCAAAGGTCGTCGTAAGGTTGGTCGCAAGAAGCGTCGTATGATGCGCCTTCGCCGATCCCTGCGTACCAAGTAATCGCTGATTACAAACGGGACTGGTTTATGCGACATCGTAGCTTTTTAGCTATTGATGTCGCTTGATCCCCGCTTCTCCCGCTCTCCTTTCCTCTCTAAGACTCATTAGACCTCAAGACTTCTCGTTTTCGTTCTCAATCAACAAATGAACTCTTAGTTAAAATTTAAGTTCATGTGAGAGCCCCTGACTTTCTGTGGAGATAGTGCGTCTGCCGACCTTATCACTGCGTCAATCTTTTCCATTTCCTTTGCAATTCGCTTCAGTCCTCAGTAAGCTATAGGAATAAGCAAAACATAGCCGATAGAGACACTGACGTAGAACGATAGTCTTCGTTCGACGGTATTTCATTGTTTTCCCCCTTTGTACGAGAGGCGACAATGCTGAATTTTATTCTCGAACTGGAACGCGTGCTAAAGATCTGGCCAGATGGCGTAAAGTGGAGTCTGGTCCAAATCGGAGAGCACACCAGAACGAAGGTTCCGCACGTCGTTGAGTATCTAATGGACGCTCTTACCAAAAATCCCGACGTTCACGATCCTTTAAGCTATAATGAAGTTCAAAAGGCTTACGTTGTGCTTCGTGATCGCAATCGGGTCGCACTGGAAGCGCTGCTCGATCAAGGCAAGCAAGCCGTGCAGCAGGCTGTCGAATCCTACGAGCAGGTCATGGACAAGGTTCGTGGCATGGAGTTGATCAAGAACCGTCGCGGTGCCTATAGGACTTTGAACTATACCTATGGTAACTACCTTGATCTCTTGCCTGCTGAGATAAAAACCAGCATATGCAACGACTGCCTTCGCATCGGCATCAAGGAAGGCATCAACTTCCAGGAACTGTCCCAGTGGCTGCAACGCGGTATCCAACATGTCATGGAACATCCAGGACGCGACGCGGTGGAAGAGGCCCTTGACTTTCTCGAGGCCTATGGAGACTATTTTCTGACCGAAGCAAACGGCAAGGGCGAAAAATTCCTTACCAATCTCTTGCTAAGGCTGAAACCGGCCGCCATGGAATGGGACCTTTCGCCTAAGCTCAATGAAGTGGCCAATGATTTTAGATTGACTGAAGTGATGGATGTGTTTGTCTAATCCCGAGGAACGGCTCTGAGTTTGGAGTTCCGCCTTCGGGACCTTTCGGAGTGGAACCCAACTTGAGCACCAAAAAGCCCGTCGTCAACAAGAAAAGCTCGGCAAGTGCTGCCAAAACCAAGACCCGAAAGAACGGGAGGGTCAAAACACCCTCGAAGAAGGCCACAAAAAAGGTCGACGTAGCTAAGGCTGGCAAAGGGAGCGCGAAAAAGGCGGCTTCGAACTCTAAGTCAAGTTCCGGGCCCCTCGCCGGTCTTCCCAAAGCACTCAAATTAAATCAGGTCTTCGCGAACTGTGCCGTGACAGAGTTCGATTTCGAAACGACCAAAGATCTTCCCAGTTCGCACGAAATCATCGCTCAGGATCGTGCGATTCAGGCGATCAATATGGGTCTGAGCATCCAGCGACCTGGTTACAATATTTATGTCGCTGGAATCGAAGGCACCGGCAAGACCAGTGTCATCCGCCAATTTCTCCAGACCTGGTCGGCAAATTCCGAAGCGCCACCCGATTGGATCTATCTCTATAATTTCTCCGAGCCAGAAAATCCCCGTTGCCTTACCCTTTTGCGTGGCGAAGGCAAAAAATTCAAAAAGAGCATGGAGCATCTTGTAAAATCGCTTCGCTCCGAGATACCCGTCGCGCTGCAAAGCGAAGACTATGAGACGGCGGTCAACACCTTCATCTCCTCTGCCAATGACTTTAAATCCAAGCTCTACAGCGATCTGGAAAAACTCGCCAAATCCAAGGATTTCGTTATCAAGTCGACCCGTATGGGCATTGAGACGATTCCCGTGCTCGATGGACGATCGCTGACCGAACGCGATTATTCCAAACTTGGTGAGACGGACAGGACGAGCATCGAAAACCGCCGTTCCGAGCTTGAGCCTGAGGTTTTGGACTTTGCCCGTAAAGTCCGGGGCATCGACAAGGACACGGCCGAACAGCTTGAAAAACTTCGCGACAGCATCGGTGAGCAGATCGTCTCGGCTCTCATCGCGCCACTGCTCGAGGAATACGGCGAACTTCCCGACATCGCCGACTACCTGGAACAGGTTCGCGAGGATGTCAAAGAAAACCTTCTGGAGTTTGTCGAAGAAGAGTCGGCGGGAAGCGAGGAACCAAGCTACCCCGAAGAAACCAAGGACAAATTCAATAAATACAAGGTCAATGTCTTTGTCGATAATTCGAAGACTGATCGGGCTCCCGTCATCATCGAAGACAATCCCACCTACTACAATCTTTTCGGTAAAATCGAAAAGAACGTCGAACACGGGATGTATCTCACTGACTTCACGATGATCAAGGCCGGCTCGATTCATAGGGCCAATGGCGGTTATCTCGTTCTCAATGCCCTTGATATCTTCCGCACCGGATCGACCTGGGAATCCTTGAAACGCATTCTCCGGGCGCGCAAGGGTTTTATCGAAGACATGGGCGAACAGTATTCGCTCCTGCCAACGTCTGGCCTAAGACCGGAACCCATGCCTTTGGATTTGAAAGTCATTCTTATCGGCACCGATGAGATCTATCATGTGCTGTTCCAGGAAGACGAAGAGTTCCATAAGATCTTTAAGGTCAAAGCCGACTTCGACTTTAAGATGGAACGGACCCCCATCAATATTCAAAGCTATGTCTCCTTCATCGCCACCCGGGTGAATCTGGAGAAGCTCGCTCCCTTTGATCGATCCGCAGTTGCCGCTATAGTCGAGCACGGCTCGCGCATGGTGGAAGACCAGAATCTTTTGTCGACACGATTTGGCGAAATCAAAGACCTTACGATCGAATCCGACTTCATCGCCAAACAGCAGGGTAACAAAACAGTGACCCGTGATGATGTGGAAACAGCTCTGGACATGAAGAGCTATCGTCTCAACCTCCAGGAGGAATACCTGCTCCGTCTGATGAAGCAGGAGGATATCCTGGTCTCAGTTGACGGCGAAAGAGTCGGTCAGATCAATGGCTTAGCGGTCTACGATTATGCCGATTATTCCTTCGGCAAGATCAATAGGATCACCTGCACGACGTCACCGAATAAGAGCGGCATTCTTAACATCGAAAGAACTGTTCGCCTGTCGGGAAAGATTCACGATAAAGCCGTCATGATCATTGCCGGTTTCTTTAAAGCCATGCTGCCAAGGGATAAACCCTATTCCTTTACCTCGAGTGTATGCTTCGAGCAAAACTACGGACCCATCGATGGCGATAGCGCGACCCTTGCTGAGGTAATCGCCATTGTCAGCTCATTGTCACGCATTCCCATCAAACAAAATCTTTGCATCACAGGTTCCATGAACCAATTCGGCGACGTGCAGACGATAGGTGGCGTGAACGAGAAGATCGAAGGTTTCTTTAAAATCTGCGACATGATCGGTAAGAGTGACGAATACATTGCGATCATCCCCAAAGCCAATGCCAGCAACCTCATGCTGCATCGTCACGCCCGTAAAGCTGTCGAGACGGGACGCTTGAAGATCATTCCCGTCGCCCATATCTCGGAAGCTTTCGAACTTGCTACGGGTCGACCCCTTGGCGTCACCGACGTCCATGAACCCGTCAAAGCGCCACGAAATAGCGCCGTTGGAGAAATTGTTCATTGGCTCGACACGGTCGATACTGATAAAAAGCGTTTTTGATTGAACGGGGGCAATGTCTTTGCCCCCTTTTTAAGGCGCAAGTTATGGATATTCAGCTCCTGAAAGCACGCCAGCTCCTCCAGAACCATATTCATCAATTTTTCCAAACCAGAGACTACCTTCAGATCGATGCTCCTCTCGCCGTCATCATGCCGGGGACTGAGGTTTATTTGAACTATTTTGCCACGACCTGGCAGGATCATCGCCTGGCTCGGCATGAGCTCTTTCTACGATCAAGTCCGGAGCTTCATCTCAAGCAGGCTTTGAGCTGGGGTATTGATCGCCTCTACCACTTGGGAAAATGCTTTCGAAACCATGGCGAGATCAGCGCCTGGCATCACCCCGAATTCACCATGCTCGAATACTATGAAACAGGCATCCCACTTTTGGATTTTATGAAACTCACGGAAGACCTCATCCGCAGTTCGGCTTTGGCCCTGGGCCCGTTGACCAAAATCACGCTTCCCAAAGAATTTCATAAAATCACCCTGTACGAGGCCTTTGAAAAATGGGCCGGGCTCACTCTTATTGATCTCGACCCGACTCTAGCAGCTAAAGCCATTGCCAAGGGCTATCACTCCGTCCGGCCAGACGATGATTTTGAAACGAGTTATTTCAAGATCCTTATCGATGTCATCGAACCTGAACTTTCGCGTCACGAAGCGATTTTTGTTTACGACTACCCCCCTTCCCAGGCCGCACTTGCCAAAGTCAAAGGCGGCCGCGCCCAACGATTTGAACTTTATCTTCACGGCGTCGAATTATGCAATGCCTTCGATGAGCTGCTGAATCCCGATGAAAACCTCAGGCGTCTCGAAGCCAGCAACGCCCAGCGCCAATCGATAGGAACTTACCCGCTGCCTCAGGATGAAGATTTTCTTAAAGCCCTTCGCTCGGGACTGAAAGACTGCTGCGGCAATGCCCTGGGTTTTGACAGGCTGCTGGCTCTCCTCCTCAACCTGCCTGGAATAGGGGGTTTGATTCCATTTCGATCGAATCTTCCGTACCGATTGAGTCTGGCGTCAGAGAACCTGGACGAATTCTAAGAAAGATATCGATTTGACTTTTAGAGTGCGTATCCCCTTCCCAACGAAAGAGGGCGCCCAACAGTGGAATGGCACTCAACCAGGGGATACGGTTTTCCTCCGTGCCTTCGAGCTTGGCCTGCATGCGGCCGATGCGAAGGAGCTGATGAAGGGGAATCCAGACCTCACTTGAAAATTCACTGGCATCGATCGTCCTAAGCCCTGACTGTGGCTGACTGAGATTCATATGGATCTGTATCCGGGCTAAATCCTGCTTAAACTCCAGCAGCTTCAGTTCCAGGCGAAAGCCGGAGGTTTTCCATAATATTTCCTCGCTATCTTTTTGGATTGCATGGGTTTGTATCTCCTGGCCATCGCGAAGCACCGCTGTTCCGCCAAGACTGAGGCTTAGCTCCGGTTGTGCCACGATTTTCAGTTTGGAATTTTGGGAGAGTTCGGCGACGAAGGCCTGTAAAGGTTGCTTCGATGGAAGTTCAATACGTTTCCACTGCAAAGGGTTGGAAATATCGCCTGCCCCTTCCCGCTCGGCTATGACCAAGACATCGAGAAGCCAGAGATCGGGTGACTTCAGCAGGCAATGGATCTGCGGTGTAAGATGATAGGACTCCTGAAGATTACTGAGGGCCTTTTCCAGAGTCTTTTTGTCGCTTTCATCGCAGGCACTGTCCACCTGAATCTGACCATCAGCCTGTATGCGAAATGTCAAGGGCCCAAACCACGGCCTTAGCTCCAAGCGCGCCTTGATCAGAGCCTGAATACTCAGTTCAACCTGCCAGGTGCAGGGCATCTTTTTTTTGCATAGCTGTTTGGCTTCATAAAACCAGTTGATATCCTCTGTCTCACCGGCAATGATCTTATGCTCGGAGTCACAGCGCACACCTTCCTTGGCACAAAAAAAGCTTTGCCACTCGCTCCTGAGTAGCCAATCGTTTTGAGGGTCGCGCGGCAGGACTTCAATCATCCAGCTCTTTTCGCCTTCTGGACTCGATGCTTTGAGGAGGGTAATGCCCGAACGAAGGGCGATGAGCCGGACTTGCCCCTTGCCCGAGGCCTCGACCTCAAGAATATTTTTGGGGTTGAGTTCAAGACTTGAGCCCGAGGGAATCGAAATGACCGCCGATTTTCCGGCTTCCAGGTAAATCTTTGAGCTTGAGGCGATTTCGGCCAGGAGCAAAAACTTAAGGATAAATGATGACATTGTTCTTCTCGCAGTGAGGAAGCGGCGTAGAATTCTTGAGGGCAAGTCGGGTATCCGATTTTTGCAACGCCGTCAGGGTTTCAGACAAAAGGCGAGATCTGCCGACGAGGACAAAGAGCTTTTTTTCCTCAGCCTGCCAAAGTTTAAGGCTGTCCGCGAAGAGCAGGCAACGTTTAGCTGCTGATATCACAGTATATTCGCCAGTAGCATGAACGCCACCTTCGACCTTCGTCCTGACCCAGGGCACCAGAATACCAGGCGGGACCCGGCCGGCGCTGTTGGGTTCAAAGAGGAGTGTGCCGAGGAGAAAACAAGCAAGGTGAGTGGCGACAGGCGGTAAATTCCAGCATTTCACTCGCACTGCAAGCTTTGCAAATCGGCTGCTAAGAGCATTTCGTGTCCAACGATACATAAGGCCTCCGCGGGCTTGTCTTTGTGGTAATAGGCCCCAAAATCTATTCTTGGCAAGGGAATGGGCCAGCTCCGGCCGAGTGCCTCGAAGTCCTGGCTCTTGCTTTGTTCCTCAGAGTCGAGCTGAAGGCCGCCTTCTAAGTTTTGATAGCCGCCAGCCCAGCTTCCTGCAATTTTTTGAAAGAGGCTGTATTGCCAAAACTGAAGGGCCACGGCGGCGAATAGCAAAACGATCCCATCAATCTCCCCCGCTTCTTTCGCGATAGATCCAGTTCGGATAGAGGCTTGGAAGTTTGGGATTGATTTCACGATAAACCCGAAACGCTGCCGGGTCGCAACCTTCCGTCGGATTCGATACAAATTCGTCCACTGCAAAAGTCTTTTCCCCCACATAGGCAAAGCGTGCGGAGAGATAGCGAAAGGCGTCGTCCAAATTGCGCCTGTACACCTCTTCTCGGGCACATATAACTGTATGATAATCTTCCATAAATCGAGAATCGATGGCGTCCGACAACGCAGCCCACATCAGGCAGTTTTTAATCATGAGCAAAAAAATGATAGGGACTATAAAAATTCGCAACATGGCGGCCTCCTGACTTGGCTTTAATTAGCAGCCCCTGGCGCCTACGGCCACGGACATTTTCTGTGTTAAAATGGATTGAGAATCTGGGAGGGACTCACCATGCTGACCTTGCTGCGCTTTTCAAGCATCCTGATTGTGATCGTGCTCATGGGCCTGAGCTGCCGGACCTCGGCCGGGGATAATCAGAACAGTCCAGCGCCCGCTCCGCTTGTTTTCACACCGGTCAGCACCGACCCCATACTAAGAAAATCTATAGGTGGACTGACACAAAAGTACCCTGATAATCGTGTCGAGGAATGCCTCATCGTGCGCGGCGATCTTTCCAATCCCGACGAGATTGATAGCGCGATTCACAATCTCAGCAGGCAGGAATTGGTCGAAGATTTCATTCTTCGGGCGCAGATTCCCAGCATTCAATACTTTGCTTATTGGATGGGCGAACCTTTGTTGCTGTCGGAAATAAGTGATGAGAAAATGCGGTTTCGAAGGCCTGAAGGCGAGATCGGCACTAAGTCTCTTGATATTTTGATGAAGATATTCGAAGGGAAATGTGGAGAGAATAATTTGCGGCCTTGATCGGCTTGGTGCCTCACTGGCACTTACCTGGCGGCCGTTCAAGTAAGACGGAACTTATGTGTTGCGCGCTTCGCCTGGCGACGTAGAAGCTCATCCCGAGAAATACACTGCCTTAGCTAACTCACGCTTGAAAGCACTGCTTGCCTGATCCCCTCGGAAACCTAATCATAACCTCAGCCCAGGTAGGGGTCGGCCAAGCCGACCTTTACCTCCGTATCTAGACGGGTTCCGTAATAAATTTGAAGAACTTAGACCATCGATGACAACTAAAGGCCAAGAGTGGTTTGTTTGCGATGGACAAAGGAACCGTTTGGGATGCAGCAGTCCCTGCTTCCTTGTTGGCTATTATTCATTCTTTCTTTGGACCACAGGCTTCTGTGGATTAAGCTCACATGCGCTGTAACGTCCATTGCTTAATAGAGGGCGTATACCGCCCCATACATTTTCCGCCGTCGCCAGTGATTACTTTTTTCTCTCCCCCGAACCGTTCAAATCAAAAGCAAACAAAGCGAAGTCATAACACATCTCATTAGTACTAGCCGGCCCTCCATAAACAGGAAAAGTATTAAAATTATAATATTGGCA
>CAXSGP010000008.1:0-52607 GCA_964236955.1 uncultured Oligoflexus sp.
AGAAATAAATGCTCATTTATGGGAATAAACTCCGCTTTTTTTCTGCCTCGCGCCTGGCCATCCCCATTTCCGGTCCGACTCCAGTCGGTCCGATCAGAACTTGTGAATCACGCCTCTTGCCACAAATTTTATATTGCCTTGCATCATGGTCGAGAGAGCGGGCACCTGAAAGCCGGAGACATAGATCCCAAGGCAACAGTTATGGCCAGCCCTAAGTTCGATCTCAAGGGTCTCTTCCGGAATGGGTTTGACTGGTTCCCCACCGCCCGAGCTGTAAACGATTTCGCCCTTATCATTGGTCTCAAATACGGGGGCGGCCTGAGGTTCATCCTGCTGCAGCTGGAAGGTGATTCCCTGGGATTTCGCCGCATGCAGCCTTTTGATGAGAGACAGCGCCTTTTTTTGAACTTTGGATTTTGGGTTGAACGTCGCCAGATCCAGTTCGGCCAAAGCGCTTTCATAGTCATTGGCCCGGATATAGGCTAAAGCCAGGTTATAGTGAACGACGGCGATGAGATCGGCGCGATTGACGGGCAATGAACGGATGGTTTTCTTATACTGTTCGATCCCCTCGGCAACCTCTCCATGACGGGCCATGGAAACTGCGAGATTGTTCATATAGGAAATGACATTTTCCACGGATCGGATGTTTTCCAGGATTTTTTTTGCGACATCCACATGGCCGTCTTTGATGGCTATCTTGGCCCGGGTCTCTTTCAATCGTTCGCTCGAAGCGTCCATCTTCAGGACTTTGGCCTGAATATCGTCGGATTTTTCTGTTTCATGAAGTTCGGCCTGAATCTCCGCAATCTGACACAATCGCTCGAGATTATGGGGAGCCAGTTCCTGTGCCTTTTGATAGCATTTCAATGCCATGGGGAGTTCGTGCAGCTGGGTCATGATCCTGCCCAGCAGATTCAGGACAAAGATCGAATCCGCGGCGTTTTTGAAAGAGTTGAGGGCAAAGTTTCGTGCCTCCTCGACCTTGCCACGTCCAAACGCGATTTCCGCCTGAACCAAATCGCGAGCGCCGGCGCTGATGGACGGGATGCTGAGGTAGCGGGCACCGAGAATATCGACCAGAAACCAATCTTTTTTAGCAATCGCTTTGCGTATTTTTCGCTCTATAGTAGCGGGCTCGGTAGGCGAGTGCTCCTGCTGAATCGTCCATATTATATTTTTAATAAGGTCGGCATGATTGCTTGGTTTGGGAATAACCGTCGTCACTCCCATCTCCCGCACGAAGGGCACATCGGTCGGCTGAATCAAACTGCTATAGACAATAAATGGGGCGGTCTGGGACGCTTCATCCTTGGCTTTTTGCATAAAGAGCGGGCCAGTCAAACGGGGAATTCGCCATTCCTGAATGATGAGGTCATTCTCCTTGACTTCAATCAGGGCCTCCAAGGCCGTCTTTCCGTCGTCGAAACAGCGTATGGTTTCGGTCCCGAGAGCTTTCAAAACCCGGGTGAGCTCGGCCTGCACCGAGGAATCATTGTCGACCACGACGGCGCTTTTCAGATTAAGAAAGTTGATGCCTGGGGGTGGGGCCTTTCCCGGCTTAATTTTCGGGAGGGACGCCCCATTAAGCTGTTGAGCCAAAATTGCCTGAACAGATTTATCCAGGGATGGGTCGATGACTAGAATCTGGGATAGCAGCGCCAATGCTTCATCGTTCTTATTCAATTTGATAAGAGGATGCACGATGTTTAGCATCTGGTTAACATTGCCGGTTTGGAATTTCATCAGTTGTTGCTCAAAGCTGAGCAGTTCCTGAAAGTTGCCGATGGCGTTGAGGGCTTTGCGAAGATAGGTGGCTGCGACCAGGGTGGTATTGCCTTCGGAGATTTTGAATTCGTTGGCTAGGGATTGGAATTCTGCGTCCAGGCTGTCCCGGGTAAACGGCTTCATGTGGTAGGAGAGCAGGCCATGTTCAAAGGCCGCGGGCAGTAACGGAAGCTCACTGGCTTCGACGAAGGCGGAGACCCTGATCTTACGCAGACTGGGGACACGATTGATAAGCAGCAGGAGCTGCATGAGATTGGTCAACTGGCTGGGAAATACGGAGGTCAGGATCCAGCTTGCAGGTTCCACCTCTAGCAGGCCAATCAGTTCCTTGATGCCGGGCATGCCCTGGATATTCTTAAACCCACTGTTCTTGAGAAGCTCGGAGATTACTGTCCTTGAGCCTCCGGAAGAGTCAACGGCAATAACTTTTTGATCAAAGTCCCTGAAGCCTGCTTCCACTCTCCATCCTTTCTCAGACGAACCGACACAATCAACTATTCCTGGGGAGGCTAAAATTCTGATCTATCTGGAAACTCGTAAGGCCGCCAATTTCTAATTATAACTCATTTTAAAAGTTCCACAATTCGTACTAGCAATCTTTACGACATATTCCCGAAGGGGCGGCCCGGAGAAGGCGGCTCAGGCTTGTCGCTTGGAGGTCAATTTTTCGTTTTGCGCCTATGAATTATGCTGCTTTCAAAAAGGCAAGGCGAATCCCTCAGCGACCGCCAGGTCAATATAAAAAGCCTTTGATGATAGAGTCGATTCTCGGGTACCGAGGATCCACCGTTAGGTTAGTAATCTTATGAGCCAGTGCCGCCACGCGACAGGGCGACAAGGTAGAGGCGTGGCAATGCCATAGTCTTTAGGCCCTTGTTAGGAGCGCTGAGGATTTTCTTTTGCTTTTATTTTGACCTGTCGCTAGCCCTTCTGACAGCTTTTCGTCTCCTGCCCGAGCTTATAAAGAAATCTACTGGGCCCTATGCAGTCAGAGTACTGACGCTTCCCTCTTCGCACTCCTTCGCCTTCGAACACAGTCGTAGCAACCGATGCATTCGGTTAACAGGCGAAGGGATTTTGTTCGCCACGACCCGAGGCCTTCTGACTTTTACATCGACAGAGCGCAAAAATGAGATTCTCTAATATAGATGCTGGCATTCTTATGAGCTCCGATTTATGATAATCCCACCAGATGGTAATTTGACTAGGAAAATTACAAACTGTTATCGATAGTACATAATTATTGTTGGGCGCTTCCTTAAAAGCAAAATGAATCTTTATGCTTTTACGAGCTTCCGGCGAAATATGTTGATGTGAAGAGCAGACTTCTTTAAATACGATTTGGTATAAATAATGCTTAGAGCAAGTCATGAGAGGTTTCCCTTACGACAGCTTGGTGACAATGGGTTTGCTGCTTTTGCATTTCTAAACAACAGTTAGAAAAGCCCTATGCTAGGGCTTCTGATATTCGGGCTTTTATTTTTTTGTATTAAGGAAGTTTCTATGGCTCCTAAATTTCGCACCACTGGAATCTTGTTGACAGCACTGGTAGGTTCTCAATTGGCCCATGCTGCACCGGCAGCCGAAGGCTTTGAGTATCATGGATACATGCGCGCTGGCACAGGAGTCTCCAAAAGCCAAACGCAGAACTCTTGTTACAATCTGCATAGCACCACAGGCAACCCCTTCCGTTTGGGTAATGAATGTGGATTCTACATGGAATCCATTTTCAATTATAACTTCCAAAAACCAGAAGCTGACAAGCCTTGGTTCCGTTTTGGATTGAATCTGGCCCTGGTGTCGGACAACCTTCAAAGCTTCGAATCCACAGCTAACGGTGACTTCCAAATTGCCAATCGTGAAGTCTATGTCGAAGCTGGTAACGTCGTGAGTGATGGCAGCGTTCTGTGGATCGGCAAACGATTCTATAAACGTCGTGACATCGGCTTGTTCGATATGTTCCTCGTCGAAACAGTGGGTTCAGGCGTGGGTCTATACGATGTGGCCGCAGGCCCTGGTAAATTCCACGCGGCTTTCACTCAGTATAAAAATCCTGGAACTTTTGGGCAGAATCCGACGCCTCCAGTTGGCGGCGCAAGCGCTCCGCTTGTTTCCACCCTTGACTTGCGTTACGACTTGCCAATCGGCAAAGACAACCTGGAATCGATCCTTCTCGTCGGTCAAAAATCCGAGAAACCATCTCTGGGCGAAGCTGGCGTCGAATATGAGAAACTGCCCGGCACAGAGCTGACTTTTATCTACTCGGGCAACTATAGCGAAAGCACCGGCAACAAGGTTTATCTCCAGTATGGTAACGGCTTGTTTGGCTCGAGCCTGGCGGAAGGCAATCTTTTGAATAACTTCGAAAGCGCTTCTTCGACGGTCGTCAAAACACCGGGTTCAAACGCTTCATCGGACCGTGTCGACATCCTCAAGAAATCTAGCACTTTCCGTGTAGCTGATGAGTTTGTATGGAACGCTGATGCCTGGGAACTGGCTGCAGCCGCTGTTTATCAGGCTGAAGATTTCGGCGGAGCCAAGCTAACCGGTACTACCGATGCTGACAACCGCAACATCACTATCGTAGGCGTCCGTCCTTCGTACTACCTCTCCAAAATCTGGAAACTGACTTTGGATGCGGGTAACGTTACGATCAAGAACAACGTTAATGGTAATGCTCAGGCTGATAACTCGATGACCAAAGAAACCATCGCTTTGCAGGTTCAACCGGAACATGGTTACAATGCCCGTCCATCGCTTCGCTTCTTTGTGACGAATGCTCAATGGGATAAAGCATCTCAGCCCTACATGGGGACTTCTGCCATCTATGCAAGTAGCAAACAAGGTTCCACCTTTGGTGTCCAAGCGGAAGCCTGGTGGTGAAAACGAGAGGATGGGCAGTCTAGATTCTAGGCTCTGATAACTCTTAGCCGTCTACCCTGGCTTTTTCTTTTGCTCCTGGCGAAAAATTGCTTTCTTCAGTCGATCACTCTACTGAAGAAAGTTTTTTTATGCCCTATATCCCGGGCGTTTCAAAGCTTGGTGCTGCGGACTTCATCCGGAACGGCCGATCAATTTTTGCCAAGATCAGACTTTTCCATGATTTTAACCGCTGAATCCTGTGCTTTCGCCAGCGCGGCCTTTGTCGATGTCTTAGCGTTAAGAACATCGCTCAAAAGGTTGCCCGTCATCATTCCAATAGCTGGAAATTCTGGAATCGTAGCGAAATGGACCCCAATGTAGGGTTTTTTGTCAACTGTCGAATCGATAGGATCAGCACCTTCGATAGCATTCAGGACGAAAGGGGCAAAGGGTGCGGCTTTCTTATAGTTCTCGTTCTGATAGGTGGATTTACGTGTTCCGGGTGGTACCGTAACCCAGCCTTTCTCTTTGCCAACGAGATTTACATAGTCCTTGGAGGTCGCCCACGTCAAGAACTTCGTGCCAAGTTCTTTCCGAGAGGAAGAGGTAGGGATCGCGAGAGCCCACGTCCATAGCCAGTGTGAACCTTTGTCCACCGTGCCGATAGGTGCTGCGGTAAATCCGACTTTGTCAGACACTTGTGATTGGTTTTTATCGAACAGCATGCCGGCAGCAACCGTGGCATCGATCCACATTGCGCAGTGACCTTCGGCAAAGAGTTTCAGGTTTTCGCCGAATCCATTTTCGCTGGCATGGGGAGGACCGTAGTTCTTCAGGAGGTCGATATACATGTCAACAGCTTCGGACCAGCCTTTGCCAGTGATTTGCGGTTTCCACTTCATGTCGAAGTAGCTTCCGCCGAAAGTGTTAACCATAGTGCCCATAAGCGCCATATTCTCACCCCAGCCCGATTTTCCCCGAAGACAGATACCGTATTGTTTCTCAGCTGGATTGTGCAGTTTTTTGGCGAAGTCGAGAATTTCTGTGTACTTCGGCTTCTCGGGCATCTTGATGCCGGCTTTTTCAAAGAGGTCCTTACGGAAGTACGTCATCGAAGATTCGCCGTAGAAGGGGAGGGCAAAGAGCTTGTTTTCGTAAGAAAGCGAATCTTTGATCGTAGTGAGGAGGTCGCCCTCATCATAGCCGGCAGGCAACTTTGTAAGAGGTTCCAGCCAGCCCTTTTTTGCGTAAATTGGGGTGTCGTAGGCGCCGATTGTCATGACATCGAACTGACTGTCAGAAATCGCAAGAGACGAGAACAGTATTTGGCGAAGAATGTTTTCTGGAACAATAACCCAGTTCATTTTTACGCCAGGGTTTGCCTTCAAAAAGTCTTTCGACAATTCTTGCATGATCTTCATGTCCCCGTTGGGAACTGTGGCGATGTTGATCGTCTTGTTGTCTGATTTCAAATCCGCATGCCCGTAACTGTAGAGGATCTCAGAGTAACGGCCTGATTTCTTTAGTTTGTCAAGGCCATTGTTGAAGTCTTTGATAAAGGCTGCAGCTTTAGGATTCCTGCGGCCGGCGGATACATAGAAGCTGTTTTTAGCTAAGGAAGGTTGAATGAATTCAAGCTTTCCGATCAGGCTAGGACGTTCGGAAACAAGTGAGTCCGCTGCTTCGAACTTATCGACCAAGACGTAATCAACGCGATCAAGGATCATTTTATCGATGTTCAGAACAGTTTTTTCAGTCGCTTCTTTTTTGATGGACCTGTCGGTATCGAAAGATGTACCGGTCTCAGCCCCCAAAACCATGCCTATTGTTTTGCCGGAGTAAAGCGAAAGCTGGTCAGCAAGGGGTTTGGACGGGTCAGGAGTGACTTTGCTTTTGCCCTTTACACCGAGAAAACCGATTTCGCTACCGGGTAGGGGTGCGGAAACAATGAATTCGCCCTTGTCGCCGGGCGTGCTGTAGCTGGGAATCAGAACATCCAACTGACCGTCTTTTACCGATGCGCGAGCACGCGCAGGAGGCAGGAATTGAGTGTCGACCGTATAGCCTTCGGCTTTGTAAGCTTCCAATACGATATCATAGAGATAGCCTTTCTCCGCACGAGTCTGGACTGTGTACGGGGACAGCTCATATACGGCGACCTTGATAGTTTTGCCTTTTTCGGCTGCGTTCAGTCCCATGGAAGAAAGGAAGAGGGATAGATACAGTAACGTCTTCAAAATGAATACCTCCAGAATAGCGGGAAAAAACTAAACTGCCGAAACCCCTCGCAATCAAGTTTATGGATCGGTGCAGAGCATCGGTAATTTGGCCTAATATATATTAGCCTACTCTTGCCATTTAGTCCCCTTAAGTGCATATTTTTTCTCGATAAAAAGCGTTAAAAATTTTTTGACGGGATTTTTATTTGTTGCGAAATCAAAAAGGGGCATTCGCATCCAGCGATTGCCCCTTTGATCCAATGGAAAAATAAGTTAAAACTTCCTAACGAAACCACATTCTATGAATGGTGTCAAAAGCGGCATTGTTCGATCCGAAGCCGCACTCCCAAGCCAAAGCGAATCCCCCTTTTATGCTCCAGCCGGGATCGGGAGGATCAGGGTTGCCCGTTTGGATCTGGCCAAAGACTCCATCGGTCATTGCTAGGTTGCCTTTATTAAGGTTACCCGTATCTTGAACGTCGGGAATTGTTGAGTTATGACCGGTGAGTTTGGTAAAGCCAGCTTTGATATTTTGACAATTGCCAGTCCCGGTTTTTGCTTCGGCGATGCAGCTTGCGTTGCTCGTTTTAAAATTTATGACGATGTTGCTCTGAGAGCTTTTACAGAAAAAGCGTAATTCTTTGACAGCAAAATTGGAAAGCATCGAGTTGCCTGCATGGCCCCATAAGGTGAATTCTGCTGACTCATCCACCCCAAGTACCGTGCTCCCAAGCACAGGTAGGGTATTATTCTTAATATTTAATTCTGGATTGGTATTGCCCTTGTGAGCATAGTTCAAAAACATAGTCCAACCACCACCGTCTTCATCCATATCGCAGAAGGCAGAGATTTGACGACGGGTTGCGGCGTTGAGTGGATTGATGAATATATTGAACACTCCAGTTTTGGCCGTTGGTTGAGCCTTTTTGATTTCCAGACAGTCGGCCGGAAAGAAATCTGCCGGCGGGATGGCTGGCGTCGGAGCTGGCGCTGGAGCCGGATTGGGCGCCGGGGGAGGCGCTGGCAGTGGTGCCGGAGGCGGACTTGCGACCGGTCCGGGATTTGGTGTGCTGACGCTGCCACCGCTATTGGCGACGGGTCCCGGGAGCTGTGTCGGCAGTGGCGTAGGAAGAGTCACGACGCCAGTCGGAGGCGCATCGTCGGGAGGCGTAGGCAGATTCGGCAAATCTTTTGCAGCCGCATCGTCGCTAGCTGGATTAGAATCAGGATTACCCTCGATATCCCCACTGGCAGCGGACCCATTGGGATTGAGGCTGCCATCAATAATTTCGGGGCTGGCTGGGGAGCTGACGACGCTACCATTGAAAGGGAGGTCAGGCCCCTTTCCATTCGAGCATGAACCAAGTATCGAAGTTCCCAGACTTAGGACTGTGAACTTCATAATGAGTCCGTTCATATCATACCTCAACCTTTAAATTCTTAGAGTTACTATCGGCCGCCGTGAAACGAATCTTAATTGCTAAATGCGAGAGCTTTTTCTTTTCAATTTATTGGCTTGATCGTGCTGCCTAGGGCCAGGGAAAGTGGCAAAGGTTTGGCTGGGATAGAGGGAAAAGTGGCAAAATTTATTAAGCCTTGGAGAGGCTTGGAATCCGGGATGTTGGGGAGGTAATTATTGAATATTTGAGTTCCGTCGCCCTGTCCTTTGGTCTCGATCCTGCTTGAAAACTTACTGTGTTGGGAGGCATAGGGGGTGAATTTTCACCTAAAAGCTGACCTTAAAGCCAGCTCAGACCTAGCTCCTGGCTCTCGAATGCTCACTCTCAGGGTCGCATAAAAAGGCTGATTCCGGTAAAACACCCTTTACCCTGAACCGTTGCCGCCCATGCAAGGGCTGCCCGATGATGTCTATCGATAGTGTCCCTCCAAGTTCTATGAAGGCCTGCAGGACAGCATCCATTCCCACTCCTCGACCAGAGGTTTCACTGAGGGATTCAGCCGTCGAAAGACTGGGCTTGAAAATAAGACTCGCAATCGCAGCCGGACTATTCTCAGGTTCAGATGAAAGCCTGAGGGCCCTGGCCCTCGCTTCGATCTTCGTCAGGTCAAGGCCATGGCCGTTGTCCTGAATGATCATGACGAGGGCGTTATGGTCCTGATCGAGATAGGCGTGCAGTTGGATCACGGGATGGGGAATAGGAGGCAGTCTGGGATCCGGACGAAAGCCGTGATAAATGCTGTTGCGGATAAGGTGCAGCATGGCCCCTCGCAAATTTCTTTCCGTGAGTTCCCGGAGATAGACCAACGGTGCTGTTGCTTCAAACCTTGGGTCAACTGAACCCTCAGTATGGCCAAGATCTTTGATCGCAGCCTTAAGCTCGAGACAGAGCGCATGCAAAGAGCGATAATATGGGCCGCACAAAAGGGCTTCGACTCTTTTCTGCAAAAGGATTGCGCTTTCGGCTTCCATTTTAAGGCGCGCCGACTCCGAAGCTTTGGCCAGTTCATCAAGTTTTGCCAGCGGTATCCTTAGCTCGCGCTCGGAGAGGCTTTGGCTATGAAGCCTTTTCTCATAGAGGGTTTGGTAATTCTGCATGAGTTCCACGAATCGACCCCGGGTCTGCTGGTAGCTCCTTGCATCCCTGGCGCCATCTTCCAGGTCGTGGATCTCGCTGGTGAGCTTTTTAAGGCCAAGAGACCTTGCGATGCCCTTCAAGGTATGCAGTTCTCGTGCAAATCCATCCATGTTGCTAGAGTTCACCTTGATCTTGGCGGCATCGACATCCTTCCAAAAACGGGTGAGACCTCGGGGCTCGGCACCGAGAAGTTCGACCAGTTTAAGCAGATCCTGTTCCTTGCTCATGGCCTCCACTTGTAGATAGCGCACGCGGGTGACATCGCGAAGCGTAACAAGAATACGATCGATATTAAGCTGCGTGTCGAGTATAGGATGCCAGTCTATTTCCATGATTTGAGTCGGTTCCTGGCCCTCTTTCCGGTGATACTCGTGGGGAAGATGGTCTGCGTTTGAGTCCCAGAAATTGCCACTGTCGCCAAGGAGCGAGACCAGGCTGCTTCGTATCATGGAAATTTGCTCGGGATTCAAATTGGAATGATTAAAGAGCAGCTTAACGACGTCCTGGTTGGCAATGTCAGTCGTGCCTATAAGTTTGTTCATGTGCTTGCTGTAGTTGTCATCGATGATAAGACCTTCTTTCACCATGAAAATCCCTATGGGCACATTCTCCATCAACGAACGGAGGTTGGCGGTCTGCAGTTCCACCTCATACTGGAGTTTGGTCTTGAGGTACTGGGCGGTGGCAAAGGCAGTGGCAAAACGTTTGGCTACGACCTGGCTTTGAATAAAGACGAATGCTGCAACGCCGTATTGAGAAATGTAAGGTGGGATAGTCAAACCATTTTGAACAAGAATATCATGTACCACGGCAAGGCATAGGATACATGAACCCATAAGCGAGATCTTCGCCCCTTCCTTATGATTCCTGACACAAGCGATGAGCTGATAAAACGTGATGACAATGAAGGAGAGGGCTGTCATCTGAAAGACCACGATCCAGCGGGAATAACTTTCGACAGGAGTAGAAAGGATGACGAGGGAAAGGATAAGCGCAAGGGCCAGGCCCAGCTGGAGCCTTTTCGGCAGCCGTGGTTTCGCAAAGTTATAGTGCGTGAAAAGACAAAAAAGAAGCGGCGCCCAAAGTACGCTTAGATATTCCAGTGCGTATTTAAATTGATAGAGGAAGAGCGTGGGCTCAGGCAGATAGTGACTGAGCAGATCCCCCGTTGCGCAGGCCCGCAAGGCGGCGACGAGGCAAAATAGGGAGAAGACAAGCGTCGAACGCTCCTGCACTCGCCGCAGAAAGATCATGAAATTATAGATTCCGATTATCAGGATACAGCCTATCGAAAAAATAAAACCATCATGTTCGTTGTCAAACTCACGCCCTACTTCTGGCCCGAGAACGGGCGGATGCCAGAGCCCGGCACGGTTGTGGTGATAGTTGGAAACCTGAATGAGAATGACCCAGGTCTCGTCGGTAGCTCTGGGGTAAAAACGGAGGCTTAACGGGCGAGGCTGGGGAATACCGAGATCCCGGTTCTTGGCCACCTTGCCGTTTGACATTTGAAGCGCGATCTCCGGCGACAATTCAGGATAAACAAAAGCTTTATAGGCAGTTGCGGCACTGCGGATGAGAATCTGATAGCCACCAGGTCTAACAGTAAGACCCTTTAAGCGCATTTTGTAGGTCGCATAGCCGAAAGAACCGAATGGTTCAGCCGTCTGAGGATTGATTTTTTGATGCCAGGTAAGATCTCCGCTCATCCTAAAGGCTCGGCCCTCAGGCGTTTGCCCCGGTGATAGGAGTTCGTGCCAATAAAAATCCCAGGGACTGTTGAGCATAATATTTTTATGATCGAAGTCCCAGGTGAGAAGTTCAATGGCAAATGATTCTTTGGACTCAGCAGCAACTGAAGTCGGCGGATAAATAAGGCCCAGACATTCCAAAAGGAAAAGCAAAACAAGACCTGAGGAGAGTCTGATCATTGGCATTCCCATTATAAGAAAATAAAGAGTCTGGAGTGATCAGGCTAGCAGGAAGGGGATTCACGTGTCAAATCAAGGCAATATACGAAAAACTTGTGCCTGGTGAAGGAGCGGCGATGGGAGACCGGCAGCTTTGCGGATAATAATCGCAAGCCGCGTGCATTCGCCCATAAATAGCCCTTTTTTGATCTGGAATTTACCAACGCAAAAAAGCCTCCGCAAGGCGCGAAGACTCTTTGTAAATTTAATGATTAGATTGCGTTAAGTGCTGCCTCTAAGTCTGCACGTCCGTCTTCGAACACCGCTGACAGCGCTGCATGATTGGCTTTCGCTGGACCTTCGTACGCATTGGTGAGCTTAGCTGTTGCGGTTTTATCGAGGGTTACATTTTTTCCCGGGCCGTTCGCGTTATGGCAGCCTGCACATTGCGTAAGCAGCGTCTTGCCTGCTTCGGCGTCGCCAGCAGGAGCTTCGCCATCACCGGCAGGAGCTTCGCCATCACCGGCAGCAGCTTCACCATCGCCGGCAGCAGCATCGCCTTCGCCACCTTCGTCGGCCGTTGCTTCGTCGCCAGTAGCCTTGTCACCAGCGCCATCGGCGATCTCTTCAGAACCGGCACCCCCTTCACCCGCTGCGAGATTTGCTTTGTATTTTCCGGCTACGGATTGACCGCCGCAGGCTGTCAGGACGATAGAGAGGATGAAGGTGCTTACCAAAAAAGTGTTACGCATAGTTGCCCTTTCAGTGGGATCCGCTAGAGAGTTGTATTGACTTGCTACCATTTCCCGCTTGTCGGCTCGAATGGTCAAAAACTTAAGTGCATTTCGGGAATATTGTAAAATTATTTTTTAACCTTAAGGATTTTGATGGATTACGATGGGGAGGCTGGTCATTGAAAAGAAGCGGGGCGGCAATTAAAGTTTGAGCCTTTTGCTCGACCCAGTTTTCAAAAGCCAGGGGTAGGAATGAGGTAAGAATTCAAACTTTAATTTTATTTTTTTAGAGGCTGGACCTGGTAAGAATGCAAGAGGGTCAGGAACTGGATTATCCCGTCGGTTCCGTCGAGGTTTAACCGCGAGATTGCCCCGGCAAGGTTCATAAGCTATAGAGCGCCCATGTCTAGCGGCGACGTTTTTGCAACCTAAGATAGAATCCCAGAGGTTTTAGAGTCAGGGTTTCTTTAATCTCAAGCTTATATCCGGGGTCATCCATTCGAAGGTCAAAGCGTTGGAGGATCATGGCGAGGACCAGGACCGCCTCCTGCATGGCAAAGGCCCGCCCAATACAGGCCCTTGGCCCGGTTCCAAAAGGTTTCCAGGCATGAGGAGGCAGCGATAGCATGGCTTCTTTTCCCATTCGCTCCGGATCAAAGCGCTCGGGGTCGTTCCAGACCTTAGGGTCCCGGTGCAGGGCGGGCAGGAGCACGAGGATGACCTGGTCGGGTCGAATTTTAAAGGTTCCCCCTAATTGAGTCGGCTGCAGCGCATAACGGCCAAAGGCCGGTGCCGTTGGCCAAAGGCGTAAAGTTTCCTTAAGGATCTGATCGAGATACTTAAGCTTTTGAATCTTCTCTATTCCCGGGACATCGCTGCCGAGCACCTCGTCAACCTCGGCCCTGGCCTTGGCCAAAATCTCGGGTTGTTTTAGCATTTCATAAAGGGCAAAACTAAGGAGGCCACTGGTCGTTTCATGACCGGCGATAAGAAAGGTAACCAGCTGATAACGTATATTGACCGCATCAAGTTTTTCTCCTGAACGGGGATCGCTTGCTTCCAGCATTGTCGCGAGGAGATCCTTTTTGAAAGGGGAGCCCTCGGGTCTTAGCTTTCTTTCGGCTATCACTTCGTCAGCAATCTTATGCATGACGTGGGCATCGCTCATAAACTGACGACGGCCTTTCATCATAAGCCTGCTTACGATAGGCAGCCGCCGTCCCCTTGCACTTGCCTCAGCCAGACCCTGAACCATCGCATCGATGAAGGGATGCATAGTTGCTGTTTCAAAACTCTTAAATCGATAGTCAAACGCGGCCAGAGCAATGGTATCGAGAGTGAGGCGAGTCATTTGATCGCTAACGTCCAGTCGGTAATGATCGCCCGACTCCTCCCAGGTGCAAAGCATACGATCCGCGACTTCAACCATGGAACCATACATATGGCGAAGAGAAGCAGGGCCAAAGGCCGGCATGAGAATGCGATGGGCTTTATCCCAATTCGGCTCTTCAGTAAAGGCTGTGAACAGACCATCGCCGGCAAAGCTGCGGATTTCACGCAGAGCATGAAAAACCTTTTTATCAAAGCGCGCATCGTCGCAGACCTCTTGAACAAGTTCCTGCGAGGAGACGACGACCAGTTCCTCAGTTATGTTCAGACGAAAGATAGGTCCATAGGTTGCGGCGAGTTTGAGCAGCGACTGGACGGGCTTATGAGTATCCACCCGAAAGAGATTGCCGTAGATGTTGACCTTTTTTGGATCCTGGTAACGCATATTTAAAGCTCCCGTACTTTCGCTCGTTTGATAACCACAAAAGGAAGAGTTCATCACAGGGCAAAGGCCTCCATTATGCTAGGAATCGCCTTGAGGTGACAAACTCCATTTATGTCCTTAACATTTGCTACAAATAAAGCCATAAAGGCTCTGTGGGCCCCACAAGATGTCAGTCGACCCCGTGGTAATTCTCGTGTTAGCTTGGGTGATCTGACCACTTCGAGGCTGACTTCTTTTGAAACTCATTATCGCTGAAAAACCCTCTGTTGCCCGTGATCTAGCTCAAGCTCTGGGTGTAAAAGCTCAGGGCCGGGGCCATTTTCGCGGCGAATTCTATATCATAAGCTGGGCGATTGGACACCTTGTCACGCTTGCCGAACCCCATCAAATCAACCCTGCTTGGCAAAAATGGCGTGAATCGGATTTGCCGATACTCCCGGCCAAATGGCCCCTATGCGTGCTCGACAACACGGCTTCGCAGTTTGCCGAGATCAAAGAACTCCTCCATAGTCCCGAAGTGACCTCCATTATTGCGGCGACCGACGCGGGGCGTGAAGGAGAGCTGATCTTTCGCTATATCTACGAAAAAGCCGGCTCCACCAAACCCGTGGAACGACTTTGGCTCTCGTCTCTCACGCAGGAAAGCATCGCATTGGCTTTGAGCCGGATGAAACCCTTGTCCGCATACGATAGGCTTGCCGATAACGCTCGCGGGCGCAGTCGTTCGGATTGGTTGGTCGGCCTCAACCTATCGCGGGCCTATTCCCTCAAAAATAATGATCGATGGACCGTGGGACGGGTGCAGACTCCAACCCTGGCGATGGTTGTGGAACGCACGGAAAAGATCATGAGTTTTGTGCCCGAGGCCTATCATGAGATTGAAGCACATTTCGAAACCCTGAGCACTCAGGAAACCTATCGATCGCTCTATGTCGAGGCCAAGGCGCTCCAGTCATCGACTCCGGAAGCTGATGGCAGCGCCCGGTCTGAGGCCAGGAGATTTAAGCCGGAAGATCCGGACATTGCGGCGATACAGGCGCGGGCCAGGCGCGGCGTCGCGACGATCAAAAAACGCGAGGATAAAGAGCAAAAAATGCCGCCTCCGCGTCTTTATGATCTTACCGAACTGCAAAAAGATGCCAATCGTCTGTTTGGATTTCAGGCAAAATTCACCCTCGATATTGCGCAGAGTCTTTACGAAAGTCATAAGCTCATTACCTATCCCCGATCCGATTCGCGGTATTTGAGTGCTTCCGTGGCGAAAACGCTGCCGGATATCGTGAGAGTCATTCGAAAGCCTTATGAGGCTTTGGGGCTTCATGCTGGCACCGGTATAGAGCCGCTGGGCAGAAATTTTGTCGATGATACGAAGGTGAGCGATCACCATGCGATCATCCCAACGGGTAAAAACCCAGGTCCATTGGGGGGCGATGAGGCGAAGATTTTTGATTTGATTGCCAAACGTCTCCTGATGGCCTGGCAGGACGATCATGTCCGTAGTCAAAGTATTTTACATACGGTGATTCATAGTGAAAGTGACGGCATCCCATACGCAGACAATTATCGGGCTTCGGGGAGTGTCGTGCTTCGCGAAGGTTGGAAATGTTTGGAAAGGCGCGCGTCGCGGGGCCCGGATGCGCTGGCCCTGCCGCTATTGAAGGCGAAAGAAAAGGTCAAAGTCGATAAGATCATGACTCTGAAAAAAGAAACCAAGGCCCCTGCGGCCTTTAGCGATGCGACCTTGCTCAACGGTATGGCTTCGGCCGGGAGCCGGCTTGATGACAAGGAACTCACGGATATCCTTCGCGAACGTGGTCTAGGCACTCCTGCAACACGGGCCGCCACGATAGAAAATATCATCCACCGCGGTTATGTTGAACGGCGGGATAAAACGCTGTGGGCGACCGACCTGGGCATTAAACTTATCCATCAGGTGCATCCTTCGGTAAGGAGTGCGACCCTTACCGGGGAATGGGAGGCTAAATTAAGGCGAATAGAAAGCGGTGATTTGAGTTTGGAGGAATTTACCGCGGATATTGAATCCTACGTTCGAGAGACGATTGAATTGATACGTTCGTCACCGGCTCAGGTCTCCCGTCCCTATTGTTCGTCGGAATCGGATCTTCCCGGTCAGGGGGGCCGGGGATCCCGTGCTTTTAACGCGGGATCTTTGGTCGAGGCTTCGCGCGCGGAGTCAGCGCCTGAACCCCTAATGCCATTATCCAGCCGATCCGCAAAGGCAGCAGCATCGCCTACGGCGGGAGAAGGGTTCAGGCCGGCAGAGGAGCGGCGGGAGCCTAGACAGGGCGCGACCACTTCGCCCTTATTTCCAGCAGGTCTTAAGCTTAAGGAAGCTTTATGGAAGGCCTTTGGGCACCAACAGTTCCGTGAGCATCAGGAGCAGATCTGCAGCGAAATTATTGAGGGACATGATCTATTGCTCGTCATGCCGACCGGGGCCGGCAAATCCCTTTGCTATCAATTGCCCGCTCTGGTCATGCGCGGCTGTACGATAGTGGTGAGTCCGTTGATCGCTCTGATGGATGATCAGGTGCAAAAACTGAGGTCTCAGGGGATCTCGGCCGCGGCCTTGCATTCGGGCCTCGGACGTGAGGAATCAAGGGCGATCTGTCGGGAGTATCAGGAGGGCACGCTTAAGCTCCTTTATGTGGCACCCGAGCGCCTGGGATTGGCGGGGTTTTTAGATTTTCTAGCGCGGACACCGCCGGCCTTGGTTGCGATTGATGAAGCCCATTGTATCTCGCAGTGGGGGCATGACTTCCGGCCCGATTACCGTATGCTGGCCCAGCGGCTCCTCAGGTTTCGACCGGCACCCATCGCTGCGATGACGGCGACGGCGACCCCCCTGGTGCAAAAGGATATCGCGCATCAACTCGACTTGAGAGATCCCAAGCTGCATATCCATGGTTTTAGGCGAACCAATATTGCCATCGAGATCACCGAGGTGTCGCTTCCTGACCGGATGGCTTTAGTGCGAAAGATTCTATCCCGGGATGCGGCGCGGCCGGCCATCGTTTATGCCCCGACGCGTAAGGATACGGAAACGATCAGCGAGGGACTTTCCAAGCTGGGAAGGGTGTCGCCTTACCACGCGGGGCTCTCCCATGAAAAACGCCAGCATATTCAGAAGGAATTTCAAGCCGGTCGCCTCGACGTCATAGTTGCGACGATAGCCTTTGGAATGGGTATCGACAAAGCGGATATACGCACCGTGGTCCATGCGGCTTTGCCCTCGAGCGTGGAGGCCTATTATCAGGAGATTGGACGGGCGGGTCGCGACGGCAAGTTTTCCCGGGCGATACTTTTGCATTCTTATGCCGATCATCGCACTCGGGAGTTTTTTACCCAGAAAAATTACCCGGACATCAAAGTGCTTGAGAGCGTCCTGAAAAAAATTCCTCCCGCCGGCATTGAGAGGTCCTTGATTCCAGGTGGGGTCGATGCCGCGACGCTTGACAATGCCTTGGAAAAACTCTGGGTGCACGGGGCGATTGGAATCAGCGCCGAAGATCATGTATCAAGGCGGGAGGCAGTCTGGCAGAAGAGCTACTTGAATCAGCAGACGCATAAGGCAGCCGAGGTCAGTCTGATGAGCAATTTCGCACACAATCATCAAAACTGCCGCATGATGCTGTTTTTGCAGCACTTCGGTGATGTCAGTGATGATCAGAGCAACTGTGGAATCTGTGATTACTGCCTGCCTTTGGGCACATTAAGCAAGGCCTATCGTCAGCCTTCGACTCAGGAACGGGGACTGATGCTTGCACTCTTGAGATTCCTCGACCTTCAGACCCGGCCGGTTTCAATCAGCAAAGTCTTTCAACAGCTGGAGAGCGATGGCCTGGTAAAGGATAGACGGCGATTTGATGTAAGTGCCGATGCCCTTATGCGGCACGGTCTGGTCAAGAGTCGAAATGAAAGCTTTGAAAAGGGCGGCCAAACCATTAGCTATCGCAGCCTAAGTCTGCTTATGCCTTTAGATGCGGAACCGAGTTGGGATGATATCCTTGTTCTTGACGGCGATGCCGATGATCCGATACCAGCGTCGTCGCTACGCAAGGGTGCTAGCAAATCAAAGGGTAAAAAACCTTCCAAAGCCGCGACAGGATCATCAGGTTCAGCCCGACGGGCGAGGACGAAATCTGATATGGACGATCCATTGGCGCAAAAACTCCGGGGCTGGCGCATTCAAACTGCAAAAAAAGAGAAGGTCCCGGCTTACCGGGTATTCTCCGATCGAACCCTGAGCGCTTTGCTTGAGCGGCGGCCTACAAGTTCTGAGTCGTTGAAAGAAATAGAAGGCATTGGTCCGATAAAGTTTGAAAAATATGGACACGATATCCTTGATCTTTTGACTCGTCATTGAGGATGCTCCCATTCCAAGGCAGAAGATGAAACGGGTCTTCGTTTGCATCTTGAAACTCAGTTTTCGGATCTTATCAGCGGCGAATTTGCCTTCCTCGCGACCAGTTCTGGCGATGGTGCCAGTGGAGATGATCAATTGGAATGCCTAAGGCATCTTTTTTAAGGATAGCCGACGTTGGCCTGGGCAAACGCCAACATCCCGTCATTGCATTCGATTTTTTAGCCAAAAAGCCTTCTATAAACACCCAAAACTTCAGGTGCAGTTCAAAATTTAAACGGCGGCTCCTATTTGCCTGCGTCGCATCATGGACCAAAGCATAATCGAAAGGAACTCCGTGGGTCCTCAATCTTATGCCAGTCATAATGACTTTATTATAACTAATAGTTGCATTAACATGATGGCCTGCCGATCTTTTTTAATTGGCTCACTCAGTTAAATTCAGATTTTGCGCTTATTTTTCGCCTAATTATTTATAGAACTCGATTTTATTGATAGAAAAGATATTTCTGTATAGCGCTTTATTGCAACAAAATGCATTATCAACTTGAGCAGGACTGGGACGCGATGATTTTAGCTTTAGGATCGTTGGGCCTGTCCCTCGATGCCTAAAGTTTGCCTTTAATTCTTGTTCTCATTGCGCTAAGGAGATTTAACATGCGTCATTTCCCGTGGATTGCTCTTGTACTCGCTACAAGCCCAGGCCTTCAAGCCGAGGAGCAGCCCGTAGGCGGCACAGCCTCACCGAAAAAACCACCAGAGGTGGAACACATCGTTGTTACGGCCAATCCCTTCGGTAGCAGCCTTTTCGATTTGGTAACCCCGGTGCAAATCCTGACCGACGAGGATCTCACCCAAAAAAACCAGTCGACTTTGGGTGAGACGTTAAACGGTACGCCAGGGATCAGTTCGAGCTATTTCGGTCCCAATGCCAGTCGGCCTGTGATTCGTGGACAGGATGGTGACCGTATACGCATTATGGAAAATGGCATTGGTTCGTTGGATGCCTCGGCATTGAGTCCCGACCATGCGACTACGGTGGATCCTCTTATTTTGCAGCAGGTGGAGATCGTCCGTGGTCCTGCGGCTCTCCTCTATGGAGGCTCAGCGGTCGGTGGCGTTGTCAATACGATTGATAATCGTATTCCTTCTGAGCCGATCAAAAGCATTCAGGGTAAGGTTGTGCTGCGAGCCGGAGGTCCCGATCATCAAAAAAGCGGTGCCGCTATTTTGGAAGGCGGCAATGATTCCTTTGCGATTCATGCCGATACTTATCAAAAAAAATCAGAAAACCTCCAGGTCCCTGGTTTCGTCCGCTCCAAACGCCTGCGCGAGCTGGATCCTCAGGAGAATGAAGCGAAAGGGGAAATTCCCAACAGCGCGGCTGAGAACCAGGGCGGTGCGGTAGGAGTCTCCGCTCTGTTCCCTAACGGTTACGCGGGCGTTTCCTATGCTGGCTTTAAATCCGATTATGGAACGGTGGCGGAAGAAGGCGTTACGATTCAGATGCGCAGTGCCCGGACTGACTTTGCGGCAGAGCTGGGAGACCTGGGACCGCTGGTTGAAAAGGCAAAACTTCGGGTTGGAAAGACGGAATACAAGCACCAGGAAATCGCCGACGGCGAGATCGGGACAACTTTTAAAAACCGTGGTTATGAAGGAAGTCTGGAATTGACTCATCGTCCGGTCGGTATCGTCAAGGGCGTGTTTGGCGTCCAGGTTCAGGACTCCCACTTCTCAGCACTCGGTGACGAAGCTTTTCTGCCGAAAATTGACAGTGAGTCCCTCGCAGGATTTGTTTATGAAGAGGCGCCCATGGGAGATTTTAAATTGAGTCTCGGAGCGCGCATGGAAAGCGTAAACCATGATGCAGAGGGTGGTGGACCTGATGATGCGAATAAGCCTGGAGTTCTCCGCTTCGGCGGTTCGCAGTCAAAATCCTTTGCTCCCCGGAGTTTCTCCCTAGGTGGTCTCTACACGATCCATAGGGGCCTTGGACTGTCCCTTAACATCTCATCCACCCAACGCGCTCCCACCTACAGTGAAGTCTTTGCCAATGGCCCTCACCTCGCGACGGGGCAATACGAGCTGGGCAGCCGGGATCTGCAAGTGGAAAAGTCCACTCAAGCCGAACTCAACCTGCGATGGAAGTCCGGAATGAACACCGGAAGTATCGGTGGGTTTTATAACCATTTCAAAGATTATATAGCACTCTTGAACTCGGGCAACACCCGACTGGTTGATGGAACACTGAACCCTGCGGCACCGGGCGCAGATGATGAAGTTCTTCCTGAGTATCGCTTCGCAGCTATCCCAGCAGATTTCTATGGCAGTGAACTGGAAAGCAACTTTCGCCTCATTGAGCGGAACTGGACGTTAGACCTGGGAATCAGAGGGGATTATCTTTTTGCCAAAAACACCGACACGGGCGATGCCCTGCCTCGGATCGCTCCCTTTCATGTCGGTGTGAGCCCAATCGCAAAGTCTGGGCCGATCACAACTCGTTTGGACGTGACGTATGCCGGCAAACAGTCGCGCGTAGGGGACAACGAGCTTCCCACGGATGCCTATACGCTTGTGGACCTGACTTTGAATTGTGACCTCAACCTTGATCGCAGCAATATTGAAGTCTTTGCGAAGGGGAATAATATCTTCGATGTGGATGCGCGGACCCATAGCTCAACCTTGAAAGATATCGCGCCGCTCGCAGGGCGTGGATTCCTTATTGGGGTAAAGGGATCTATTTAGTGTCGGTCCGGAAATGGGGATGGCAAGGTGCGTGGCCGAAAAAAAGCGGAGTTTATTCCCCATAAATGAGCATTTTTTTCCGCCGATGAAACGCAGCCATCGCCTTTTCCGGTCAGCTACTATTTAAGCTCAAGTCGCACCGGGCTGCGGGTAAAAAACAATTCTGAAAAATCCGCCGGCCTCCTGCTTTCTCCCTGGTCCTGCCGCATGCATCTTGCGTAGCCTAAGAGGCCTTCAGCGGCCGCCTCGATTAGACCTCAGTCAACCTTGAGACGGCCACCGGCGATCGATGGGTCATCGGCAGACGGTTTTCGCCCTAGACCCCGGCCATGATGCAGGCCTCAGTGTCCGGATATTTTATCCAGGGCTAGATTGAGGCGGACGACATTTACGCCCGCTTCACCGATAAAACCTAAAAAGGGTCGATCGGTGCTCTCGCTCACCAGAGAATAGATTTGTTCGATCGGCAAATTTCTCTCTTTGGCCACGCGATGGCTTTGCAATTCGGCATTGCGCGGGCTGATATGCGGGTCCAGGCCGCTTGCAGAAGCCGTCACGGCATCCCCGGGAATCCTGACGTCAGCAGTCAAGGAATTCATTTTGCGATAGGCTTCAAGGTTTTGAGTCACGCCATCGATGAATTTTTTCGAGATTGGCCCCAGGTTACTTCCAGAAGAGCCTGCAGCATCATAGCCCTTACCGGCCGCCGAGGGGCGGGACTGAAAATAGCGGGCAGACGTGAAACCTTGACCAATCAGCGCCGATCCAAGGATTTTTCCATCACGTTCGATGAGGCTACCCTTTGATTTATCAGCATAAAGCAGGCTGGAGACGCCCCAGACCACGATCGGATAAACGGCACAGAATAAAAAGGCAAAGACTATTGTTGCCAGGAAAGATGTCTTTAATTCTTGAAAGAGAATTTTCATGATTTACACCAAGTGCAAGAGGTTAACGATCAGGTCGATCAACTTGATCCCGACGAAAGGCACAATGAGGCCGCCTAAACCATAGACTAAAAGGTTCCTACGAAGAATCGCATCCGCACCAAGCGGCCGGAATTTGACCCCGCGCAGAGCGAGAGGAATCAGCGTGATAATAATAAGGGCATTGAAGATGACAGCGCTCAGAATTGCACTTTGAGAACCAAGGCCCATGATATTAAGGGGGGCGATTTCTGGAAAGGCACCGATGAGCAGGGCCGGAATAATCGCAAAGTACTTGGCGACGTCATTGGCAATACTAAAAGTCGTAAGTGAGCCCCGCGTCATGAGCAGTTGTTTACCGATTTCAACCACCTCAATGAGCTTGGTGGGGTTCGAGTCGAGGTCGACCATGTTGCCCGCTTCCTTAGCGGCCGGTGTCCCTGTATTCATAGCAACACCGACATCGGCTTGCGCAAGGGCGGGAGCATCATTGGTACCGTCACCTGTCATTGCTACAAGATGACCTAAGGCCTGCTCCTTCCTGATAAGTGCAAGTTTATCTTCGGGAGTTGCCTGGGCAAGATAATCGTCGACTCCCGCTTCAGCCGCGATCGCTGCAGCGGTTAGAGGATTGTCACCCGTTATCATGATCGTGCGGATCCCCATAGCCCGGAAACGCTCGAATCGATCCGGAAGACCCCCCTTTACGATATCCTTAAGGTAGATGACGCCAAGGGCACGGCCAGCTTCGGCAACGACCAGGGGTGTACCCCCTTTGCGAGAGATGTCCTCGACGATATCCCTGACGGCCTTGGGAAAAGATGCTCCCACGAACTTTTCAACCGAATCAGAAGCCCCTTTGCGAATCTGACGACCCATCATATCCACGCCACTCATTCGGGTATAAGCTGTGAAAGGCACAAATATTGCTTCGGGAAGGTCCTTAATTTCGCGTGCTCTTATTCCATATTGTTTAGCAAGCACAACAATGCTTCGACCTTCCGGCGTTTCATCCGCCAATGATGAGAGCTGGGCAGCATCGGCTAATTCCATTTCACTGACCCCGGGAGCCGGCACGAACGCGGTCGCTTGACGGTTCCCCAAAGTGATGGTCCCCGTTTTATCCAAAAGGAGAACGTCGACATCCCCAGCCGCTTCTACGGCCCGGCCACTCATGGCTAAAACATTTTTTTGAACCAGTCGATCAATTCCTGCGATTCCGATCGCCGAGAGAAGCCCCCCAATCGTCGTTGGGATCAGGCAGACGAGCAGGGCAATGAGGACGGTAATCGTAAAGTTGACACCAAGAAAGGAACCGAAGGGCTTGAGACTCATGACCACGATCAGGAAAATTATAGTAAGGGCGGAAAGTAAAATGGACAGGGCAATTTCATTGGGAGTCTTCTGGCGTTTGGCACCCTCGATAAGACCAATCATTCTATCCATGAAGCTTTCGCCGGGATTGGCGGTGACCCTTACTTTGACGAAGTCCGAAAGAACGGTCGTTCCGCCGGTAACTGCGCTTCGATCCCCACCGGCTTCTCTGATAACGGGAGCAGACTCTCCCGTTATAGCCGATTCATTGACCGTAGCCGCCCCCTCGACAACTTCCCCGTCAGCAGGAATAATCTCCCCGGCCTTGACCAAGATGAAATCACCCTTACGCAGAGCCTCAGCGGCAACAGCTTCGATTTTGCCGCCTGGTATCAAACGATTGGCGACAGTCTTGGTTCTTGACTTTCGGAGGGTATCAGCCTGAGCCTTGCCACGACCCTCAGCCATTGCTTCGGCAAAATTCGCAAAGAGCACGGTGAACCAAAGCCAAAGCGTAATCTGCACGGCAAATCGAATCGATTGGCCGCTGCCAGCTGAAACGATACAATCAAGGGTGGTAAGGACAGCGCCAATTTCCGTAACGAACATAACCGGATTTTTGATCATCCGGGCGGGACTTAACTTTATAAAGCTGTCGCGCATCGCTGGCACAACTATCGCTGAGTCGAAAAGAGATAAATTCTTGGCAGCCATGGGCCTATCCTTTTATCAAAAAAGTTTGCTGGATGCAGTCATCAGGAAATGTTCCACAATGGGACCGAGTGCAAGGGCCGGAAGAAAGGTCAGGGCTCCAACAATAATCACGGTTCCGATCAGAAGTATCGTAAAGGTCGCGCCCCCGACCGGAAAGCTGCCAGCCGTCGTGCCGACAAGCTTTTTACGACCGAGACTGCCAGCTAGAGCCAGAACGGGTACTATCAAAAGAAAGCGGCCCACCAGCATCGCAATTCCTAGCGCGTTATTGTACCAAGGTGTATTTGCCGTCAAGCCAGCGAAGGCCGAACCGTTGTTGGCAGTCGCTGAGGTAAAGGCGTATAGAATTTCGCTGAACCCATGCGGGCCGGCATTGTTAAGCCCGGCGACACCCGAGGGAGAGACGACAGCCCAAGCCGTAAAGCCCAGGATACTGATTGCCGCAATGAGGATGTAGAGCGCCGAAGCCTTCACATCCGCGCCTTCGATCTTTTTTCCAAGATATTCAGGCGTCCTGCCGACCATAAGTCCGGCGATGAAGATAGCCAGGACCACAAAGATCAACATACCGTAGAGTCCCGCTCCCACGCCCCCGAAGACGACCTCGCCGAATTGCATATTGAGCAAGGTTACGAAAGCTCCGAGCGGACTAAAAGAATCGTGCATCGCGTTTACCGCTCCACAGGAGGCGGCCGTCGTGATCGTCGCAAAGAGTGAGGATCCAAAGATTCCAAAGCGAACCTCTTTGCCTTCCATGTTTCCCGCCAGGGAATCGATACCGAGCGCTGTGAGGTGGGGATTGGTCGAAGATTCCGCCCACCAGCAAAGCATAAACATGCCGAGGAACAGTGCCGTCATAGCTGACCAAACGGCCCAGCCATGACGCTGATTTTTAACCTTGCGTCCCAGGTAATAGGTTAACGCGCTCGGGATGAGGAAGATGGATAGCATTTGCATAAAGTTCGAAAGCGGTGTGGGATTTTCAAAAGGGTGGGCGGCATTGGCATTAAAAAAGCCTCCACCGTTGGTCCCCAGCATCTTTATTGCTACCTGGGAGGCGACTGGACCTTGGGCGATCAGCTGCTGGGCAAGGCCCTCCGGTGCGGTGTCAAGCCAAGTGGCAGCCGTGTAGGGCATGAAGTTCTGTATAATCCCCTGCGAAACGAGAAAAACCGCGAAGATGACGGATAGAGGGAAAAGCAAATATAACTGAATGCGCACCATGTCGGCCCAGAAGTTGCCAAGGCCTTTGACTCGGTCGCCTGCTATCCCACGCACCAAAACGGCAGCGATAGCGATACCGACGCCAGCTGATGCGAAATTGTGAAACGTCAGCGCCACCATTTGGGAGAAGTAGGACATCGTGCTTTCGCCGCCATAGCTTTGCCAATTGGTATTGGTGGTAAAGCTAGCTGCGGTATTGAAGGCAAGATGTTCCGAAAGGTTAGCGAACCCCTGAGGATTCAATGGTAAAAACGCCTGAGTCCTGAGTATCACATAGGTGAAGATCATGGAGACGAAGCTGAAGGCCATGATGCAAAGGCCGTAGCGCTTCCAATCATGTTCCTGGTTTGGATTGACTCTTAAAACCTTATAACAAAGCCTTTCGACCGGCCCTAGCAATGGATCCAGAAAGGTCTTTTCTTTGGGGTCTAAGACCTTGCAAAGATAAAGGCCAAGGGGCTTGGTCGCTACCAAGAGAAGAATGAGGAAAAATGCTAATTGCATCCAGCCAAGACTATTCATAGAGGGTGTCCTTTCTCAGAACTGCTCGGGTCGTATCAGGGTCCAGAAGAGATAAACGAGTGTAAGCAACGCAGAGGCACCAGCGACTATTTCCATCATGATCCTATCCTTTCAAAAAATTCCGCGTAAAGGATGCAGACTGTGAAAAACCAAAGAGTGCTTCCGAAATACATAAGGTCCATAATTCATTCCCTTCGATTGGATTTAAGATCATGAGCACAGGTCCTGGTTAATCTTCCGGTTTAAAGCGGCTTCAGCCTTAAAAGTCGATACGGCTTTTGCACCATGACTTTGCATCTCGGGAGCGATCGCAGGTATTCTGTGGCGCTTAAGCTCGTCATCAACGATCGGAATTTTAAGTTTTACAGCCATGAACCCATCCTTTCCTGACGAAAAGCTATATGCATGGCGTATGCCTCCTGTTGCCTTGGCCCTAACTAACTGATGTTATTTATGAATTTTAAAAAAATCGGGAAGGCCTATGCAGGTTCCCATTGCATTTTGCAAGGCAGCCTTGCAATTTGTAATGTCCCATTCAGCAGATGAGTGCTTCTCTAAGCCATGGGAAACCCTGGCCTCCAGAACAGGTGGCCCTCCATTTTACCTTCGCTGAAGGTTGCTAGAGGAGGAATGTCTCTGCATCTTCAGATGCGCACGCTTCGGTCTTTAAAGACTGGCGCGATTATTTGCTGGCAGTCGAAATCGAATAGCATAAGCTCATCGTGATTATGTCCTTTGCCTCTTCAAAGAATTTCGGCGAAAAGGGATCGAAAATTCATTTGAAGGATAGCCAATGAAACTTTCTCTTTTCATCAAATTCCCGCTGGGCATCGCCCTTCCCCTCGCTCTTGCCTCCTGTGGTCCAAGCTCTTCCGACTTAAAGATCATAGGGGGCAAGGCCACCCAGGCTCCCGCCTATTTCGTCGCCCTTCACTATGAAGACCGCCAAACCCCATTTTGTGGCGGTACACTGATAGGACCGAATCTGGTCCTCACCGCTGCCCATTGTGTAAGCCTTGCGCCTGAGCCTATTGCGGCCTGGGTAGGCCCTGATGATCGCCTTCATCCCCCTCAATCCACCGAGATCGAGGCCATAGAAATCCATCCGCAATTTGACACCCGTTCCATTCAGTTCGATTTGGCCTTGATTCATCTTAAAAGTGAGGAACCCGGCGAGCGCCGGCCTCTCAAGATTCAGGCGACAGGCGACGAGGAATGGACCCAATCTTTTCGTGTTTATGGTTTTGGCAATACAGCGCGAGTCGGCTCGGACTATCCCCGATTTCTTCAATCCACCCGGGTTGAGGAAATCCCATCCAACACCTGCCAAAGCTTGGGCGGTCCTTATGATTTCGTTTCAGAAAGCCAAGTCTGTGCAGGAGACTTCGAAGAAGGAACGCGCGACAGCTGCAACGGCGACTCCGGCGGTCCGCTAGTGAGCGGAGGACGATCGAAACGCCTCTATGGAGTGGTAAGCTGGGGCTTGGGCTGTGGCATGAAGGGCAAGCCGGGGGTTTATACCCGGGTGAGTGCATTTGCTCCCTGGATCGAGGCGCATCGCGTTCTATCCGAGGATTGGCAGACGACTGACTTCATCGGCAGCATATTCTATTTTCCGCTCATCTGGCGCGATCCCACCCAGGCCGGCTTTGCACCGGTTCGAACATTTTCAGCCGTAAATGGATTATGGAAGGAGATCTCAGAACTTAAAGGCGAGCCTGTTCAAACCTGGAAACGCGGATATAAGGGCGAAGTGCTAAGCCTGAGCCTCGTGCGGCTAAACAGCGTTCGCTTTCGATTGCGACTCAACTATAAAAAGAAATCTTTCGAAACCGCCGTGCACTATTCCGAAGGCATTCCTATAAATAAATAAAAAAAAGATGAGCCTAGGCTCACCTGCGAAATAATTCCTAGCATCTAAAAAGGCCTGTGGGACTTCACAAAGGTCAGATTCTTGCCGGCGAGGTCGCTTATGCCGACCCTGTCATCTTCAGTTAAATAGAGGTACTCTTCGGCATAAGCCATAGTAGAAAAATCGGTTTCCCATTTGGAATTTGCGCCGTTCAAATTCGCATTGCCGACGGTGCCAGTTTCGGAATCGAGATCGGGATTATCGGCATGATTCATACCGAATTGATGTCCGACTTCATGCAAAAGCACATGAAAGGCGGGTTTTACGGGCATAAAATAGCTCGTTTGTGATGACAGGCCGCTGTTTAAAAATTGATCGACATAGATGCTGAGTTGATCATTGTTTCTGCTGATGATTTTTTGAGCTTGGAGCAGTTGATTGAAAGAATTTAACTCCTCAAAGCTCACCCAATCGGCATGAGAAGCAAGCGCGCTGTAAGTGGTTTTCATTCGGGCATCCTTGAGGTCGGCTGCCATGGATTTCCACTCGACATAGGGACTTAAAATCACCGTCGCCGGCGAATGATTCCTGATGCCGGTCCACTGGCCGGCTTTATAGTAGCTGTAAGTCAACGAACCCGGGCTGCCCCAGCCAAGGGTCATTGAACCTGTCGAACAATTGGCATTTCCACCTGATTTTTTGCAGCTCACTTTATTCTGCTGAAAATTCTTTTGTATGTCCTGATCGGGACTCAGCTTGCTTTCATCGCCGATCACGACTACCGAACTGTAATTATTGTCTTTCATATCGCAGTGGTTTTGAATCGTAAAATCAAGGTATTGCCATATTTTTTCGCTGCCCTGTCCGCTGGCTTTTAACCAGGCGGCATAGGCAAGTTTCGTTTCGAGCAGAAGATCAGACTCATTGAAATGCGAAGCATCCTGGATACAGACCGAGACTTTACTAAAATTTGTTTTAAAGCCGAGGTCAAGAAATTGCAGTCGAGAGTTGATCACAGATATTGATGAAGCGGTGGGTAAATGAGCCCATTTCGTGGCTGAATCCTCGGATTCAGGGGAGCCGCAGGCAAGAGCAAGCAGGGGAAGTGAGCACAAAAGCAACATGGATTTGAGTCTTTTCATAGACATCTCCCAGGATGTGAACAACCTTAGGCCGTTACAGGTTTCGGTTTTCGAATCGAGGGAAATCTAACCTAGATTTTGCGACAAATCAAATATTTAAGCCTGAAATAAGCAAAAAATTCTGTCGCAAATTTCCAACAGCGCGGCGTGAGCCGTAAGAGTTTTTTCAGAATTAAATTTAGAACGGTTTAAGAAAAGGCCAACAGGCCTTTTCTTATCGACCTTAACTCAGACTGGCAGAAAGTGAGATGGGTACCTTGAGGGCTTTGGATACAGGGCAATTGGCCTTCGCTCCGGCAGCGATTTCCTGGAATTTTTTATCGTCGATTTCCGGAATCGATGCCGTGAGCGTCAACTTAATATCCTTGATGGCGAACCCGCTGCCTTCTTTATCAAGGGATACCCTGGCGCTTGTCTTCATTTCCGTGGCCTTAAATCCAGCTTCGGCAAGTGCAAAAGCCAAAGCCATGGTAAAACAACCCGCATGGGCCGCTCCGATCAACTCTTCCGGATTGCTGCCAGGGCCGCCTTCGAATCGTGCTGTGAAACCGTAGGGTGCATCTTTCAAAACATGGCTTTGAGTGCTGATCCTGCCTTTGCCAGTCTTACCGTCCCCGTTCCAAACTACATGGGCTTCCTTGCTGATCATCATGCGCTCCTCGTTTGTGTGGCGATGGGGAATATCCCATCGCTTCATCAAACCTGGACTTTCCATGAAACACAAGGCAGCAAAAAGCCGCAGCGACCGCTTCGTTTTGTGAAGCCAGCCGCTTGCGGCAAATTGTGGATTGAAGAGTTTAGGTCAGTATGGGAGCGATCTCCTTAAACGTAGGCCAATGTTTCCTCACCATGCGTTCGGTGGGAAAGAGGTCGCCAAAGACGCGCATGAGCATACTTCCAACAATACTTTCCGAGGTGTAAGGTGAGCCCGCAGGATCAGTGGTACCAATTGTATCTTTGGTGGCTTGCGGAACCATATTGTCCCCTACTATTCCAACCCTTCCTGCACTTGGCACGCCGGCGTTGATAAACATCATGCCCATGCAGAGGCCGTGATCACGGCCTGGTGATTTTACCAGGAGTTCTTTGCCAGTGGCATCGATGATCTTCAAATTCTGCGCCGCCGCATTGTAAGGCGAACGGGCAAATTCCTGACCGACGACGATCATCACATCGTTTTGCAGATTGACCGATTTGATCCATTGCCAAAACAGGGCGATAGAGGCCCATTTTGCGGATGCGAGACGCGCTGTGGTTACATCGGCACCTCCGCCATGTGCATCCTCCCCCAGCGCATCGATCGACATACCGTTGGCAAGCCCAGTCTTGGCCAGAATGCCAGCCAAAATTAGTTTTTCCTTAAAACCACCATCGCTATTCGCTACGGCTGCGATCGCCGCTTTGTCGGCACAGGCATCGATGAGTTTGAGGATCTCAGCTTGAGCCATCATGGCCCGCAGCGCTGTGATATCGGCCTGTGCCTTAGCCAATTCCGGCAGTCCAACTTTGAGCGTATCAAGCTGATAGCTTGCGCTTGATTCGAGACTGGCATCGCTCAGAACAGAACCGAGAGCCGGATTTTTAAAGCGGTTCTTTAACACGCTCCAGATCGGGTCGAGACCATCCTTCGGGATCGTTCCAATATCGCTTGTGATCACTTTGAACTCGTCGAGAGTGTTCGCCGAGACGGACGTAACGTCACTCACGCTTGCCGTCTTGTTGCCGCGAGTCAAAACCATCGGATTGAGTCGCTCGGGAGTCTTCATGAACTGGGTCACTCCCATCGCCCATTCGGGGGAAATTGAAGTGGAGGCAGAGCCCCGTCTCTGCAGCAGTGAGGCCACATTGTGATCAAGGGACTGCGAGGTGCCGCCGACCAGGCACATCTCGTGGGCCATCGGCGCCAGAAATTTCATATAGTCGTGAAAAACCATGCCTCCCGACTGCGTATGACTGTTCAGTAGAGGATTGTTCGCGGGTGCAGGGGCTCCATTCTGAAAGAAACCCGAGGGCCAGGTACCTGGAGTTAAAGGCTGCAGGAGGCCATTGGCGGCGCCGCAGGAGGACCCGAAATGGATGTAAATCAAAAAGCGATTGCTTTTGGGATTCGGTGCATCCTCGTCCGCCAGCAGCCGATTGTTCATCAAAGTGGAAAGGGCGCCGGCAGCGGCCGAGGCTTGGAAGAGGTTACGGCGGTTGATAATCATAGCTTTATGTTCCTTAGTATATGAAGACCAATGGATCCATCGAAAGCGCGATGCAGACGCCGATATAGCCGTTGCGCATGCCGACATTCTTATCTTTTGCAGCCCGTATCAATTGCTCGAAGGCTGCCGCGTAGGACTCGGCATCGATCGCGATGGGAAGCGTGGTTCCACCGAGACCCAAGAGCTTTCTCATGAATTCGTTGAGGTCTGCGACCAGGGGTTTTTCACCGAGGACCAATAGATTCGATGCCGTGTCCTTGGCTTTGAATTTTATGATCTCGGCATCGACCAGACTGATGCATTCCCGGCTTAAGGCCGCACGCAGGGTGCGGGTGTAATTCAAAGTGAGGCTGGTGGCGGGATTCACGTTCTGTGGCGCCCGGTTCATGCGTGGCGATCCCAAATCGAAGGAGCCCATCGCCGGACGTTCGGCCATGCTGAAAATCGAGTCCGTGCAATCGCTGGGATTGGCAGGCTTGGTTTTTTCACAGTGCATGAAGCCAAAGTCTTTTTTGGTAAAGACGTTTTGATAATAACGGGTCAAACCGCGCGCATCCAAAAAACGCATGGAACTGCCGGTGTCGGGCACCAGGGCCAGGACCGTGCTATCGACATCCCCCGCAAGGCTGTCGCTATTGGGAACCGATTGTAGCGGCACGGGCAGGGTAGCCACAACTCGGCCATCCGCCTCGCGCGCCAGGGTCCCGGGTCTGTCGCCGGGCGCACCTGAGCTGCAGGACGTTATCCAAAGAATGAGGCCGTAGCGAATCGCGGATTGAATCCGAGTCTTTTGCATACTATTCACCTGCTTTCGGCGACAGAAATTCAGGGGTCAGGACCATGGCCTTGATCGTTGCGCGCAGATTTTTCGAAGAGCTCTTGAAATCGGCGACGTAAGCCGGCATTTTATTTTCGAGTTCGATAGAAGTCATTTTTCGGCCGTTAAGAAACTCGAAAGCGCGACGAATGCTGCATTCATCAAAAGCATCGGTTTCCGCGAGGATTTTGCCAAAGGCCGGCGCGCCATCGCCTTCGGACCCATTGAAACGTCCGGTATCGACAACCGTCTTGCTACTGTCGTAGACGTACTGGGTATTGCCGGTGGTTGGCCAGCGATTAAAAAAGGCCGCCATCGGTTCGAGAGATTTATGACAATAAGTGCAATAGGCACGTTTGGTCAGATCAGGATTGGAATCGCTGGGATCGGCGAGAGCACCTTCGGGCACCGTGAACTTTTTGCAAAGAAAGGTTTCATAAGCCCGGTTGGCTTTCGCACGCCGGCCGTTGGTCAGGATTTGAAACGCTGGTGTCGTGAGCACGCCGGCATGCAGGGGACTGCGGTTGATCCTATAATGGCTGCGGTCGAGGCGATTGCCTGGACTAAAAATAGGATGGGCGATATCGACGATGCCGCCGCCTGGGTAATTGGCCCAAAGATCCTTGCCCTGGCCCGCCATGAAGTAGGCGTAGGTACCGGTCATGATCGTGGTGGGAGTCGTGAGGATTTCATTAAAAGGCTTATCCTCGGCAACCGTATGGGCGATGAGGTAAGCTGGTTCCAGGGAAAGGTCCAGGCCAACTTCGTCAAGGAAGGCGTCAAAGCCCTGGGCGTTTCTAAGGTTGCAATTGATCATCGCCGCACCACAGCGTTCGAGGACTTTAGGGGGCACCTTATAGTTGAGGACTCCAGCATAGCGGCTGTGAGTCGTGACTTTTTCGGGATCCCAATAGGGTTTGACAGTAACGAGATTGCTGTCTTCGCAGACCGCTGTGGTTTCCTTGGCGATATCGAGAAGCCTTTGCCAGAGAGCTTGGGTGCCCGCTTGGATGGGCAAGGGGATTTTTTCGTCGGGTCCCAGTTGATCGACTGCGGCCCGCGTCAGTTGATTGATCATACCCGCCGATGGTCCCCAGACGAGAAGGGGGGCATCCGTACACTGAATAATGCCGAGCTCCAAAGGGCCGTTCTCATGACTTGCTATGTATTTGGTGAGATAGTCCACGGTAAATTTGGGTTGATCCGCCGGCCCCAATCCATTCCAGTTAGCGCGACCCAAGACATTTTGCAGGTCCTGACCTTTGGCATTCTTCATAGCATAGACATCGATCGGCGACTGCATGCCGATCACCTTGCTCCAAAAATGAGCGAAATATTCGATGAAATCAGAGGATGCTGACAGCTGGTCGGCAATGCCATCCAGGGTGATTTGATCATTGATGAATTTGGTTTTCATGACCGGGGTCAGGGGCTGACCGGTTAGCGCGATAGCGATTTTATCGGCCTGCCTGATTTTTTGGAGATCGGCTGCAGCGAATAGGGGTGGTGAACAATATGTCGCCATTCCCAAGGCTAGCAGGTATTTGTAAATCATACTTTCCTCCAGAATTTACCATGTCCAACCATGGCAAACTCTTGATTCGGCAAAGCCCGGCGAATATTGAATGAAGTATAAAAAAGTTTGATTTATAAAATAAATACAGTATCTTAGATATAGAATTAAAGGGCTGGTTAAAGGCGAATTTTCCGTGCTAAGAAACCAAGCCTAGCAATCGATTGAGGATTTTTATGAAAACGCAGGGACTGGCGAGCGCATGGATACCCGCAACATTACCAAGCGGCAGGCTTGTGATCGTGCTCCATGGTCGAGGCGATTCTCCCGCAGGATTTCGCTGGTTGCCGGAGGCGATGGGATTGCCTGATGTCAATTTCCTGCTCGTCCAGGCTCCCGACCCCTATTACACCGGCTACAGTTGGTATGATCTGCCGCCAAACCAGGGGCCCGGGATCTTGCGCTCACGAAGCTTACTCGATACCCTGATGTCCGAAGTGATGGCAGGCGGCTTTCAAACCAAAGACATTATACTTTTCGGCTTTTCCCAAGGCTGTCTGATGACGCTGGAATGGGGGGGGCGCACGAATTTAGAAATGGCCGGATTTATTGCCATCTCAGGTTACTGCTATGACCCAAAAAAGCTCGGCGAGGAGCTGAGCGAGACCGCGCGGAAGGCGCACTGGCTGGTGACGCATGGAATCCTCGATGGCACCCTCGATTACGCAGTGACCCAGGCGCAGGTGAAGTATCTGATCGGCGCGGGTCTGCCGCTTGAATTCCATAGCTTCGTCAAAGAGCATACGATCGACGACAATCTTGAAATACCGCTCCTTCGCACTTTTATGCGGGAACGTTTTGCCCGATAGGAGAGTCCTTATGGAAGACGCTAAAAGCAATGCTCCCATTAAGCATTATGAGAATAGTTTCGTCAACAGCCTGGTCGGCGACCCTTCGGGTTCAACGATTGCCCGGTCCACTCCCAATGTTTTTTATTCCCTGGTTAATCCCACGCCTGTGCGCAAGCCTGAAATACTGATTTGGTCAGAATCCGCAGGAGCGCTTTTGGATCTCGCGCCACCTTTGCCAAAAGACGGCTGGGAAGCCAGGGTATTTGCCGGCAATAGCATCCTTCCCGGAATGATTCCCTATGCCGCTCGCTATGGAGGTCATCAGTTCGGCAACTGGGCAGGTCAGCTGGGGGACGGACGGGCGATCTCGCTGGGTGAAATAAAGAATGCGCTGGGGCAGCGTTGGGAGATTCAACTGAAGGGCGCGGGGCCCACCCCTTACTCGCGGCGGGCCGATGGTCGGGCCGTGCTTCGTTCCTCCTTACGCGAATTTTTGTGCAGTGAGGCCATGTTTCACCTAGGGGTGCCGACGACGCGAGCCCTCTGTTGCGTCACGACCGGGGAGGAGGTGCTTCGGGATATGTTTTATGATGGGCATCCGGCCTGGGAACCCGGAGCGATAACGACCCGACTGTCGCCCTCGTTTCTGCGCTTTGGAAACTTTGAGATCCTGGCGGCAAGCGGTGAGACGGAAAACCTCAGGGCACTGGCCGATTACACACTGCTCACTCATTTTCCCGAGATTGCAAGAGGATCGGAAGAAGCCTACCTGGGCTTATTCCACGAGGTCTCAAGGCGTACGGCCAAGCTTATGGTCGAATGGTTAAGGGTGGGCTTTGTGCATGGAGTGATGAACACGGACAATATGTCGATCCTCGGGTTGACCATCGATTATGGTCCCTATGGTTGGCTCGATGTTTATGAGCCAGGATTTACGCCTAACACCACCGATGCAGCCCACAAGCGTTATCGATATTCGCAGCAACCCAGCATAGGCCTTTGGAATCTTGCGCGCCTCGGTGAAGCCCTGGCACCGCTCCTGGGTGAGCCCGAGCGCCTTGAATCGGGCTTTGATATCTATCGTCAGGTGTTTGCCACAGGGTACCAGCAGATGATGGTCAACAAGCTGGGGCTGGCGAACTTCCGAGGTGAGGAGGATCAGGAGCTCCTGCAAAGCCTCGACGAGGTCCTGCGTTCGACCGAAATCGATATGACTCTTTTTTATCGCATCCTTGCCGAAGAGGGAAGGTTGGGCCGGGCGGAAGATTCCCTATCACCGGAGATGCAAGAAATTTTCTACGCTCCCAATCCCGAGGGTCAGCAAAAAGTCTTGGAATGGTTGGTTCGCTACCGAAAACGTCTGGCTCTCGATCGAAGGCCGCATGAGGGCGTCAAGCGCCAGATGAATGCTGCAAATCCATACTTTATTCCGCGAAATTACCTGGTTAACCAAGCCCTGGATGAACTGCTGGCGGGCGATAGGACGCTGCTCGATGAGCTTATGCTAGGCCTGCAAAGTCCCTACGATGCCAATCCCGTGACGACGAAATTTTTTGTCCGAAGGCCGGAATGGGCTCGCCAAAAACCGGGGTGTTCGGATCTTTCCTGTTCGTCGTGAGCATTGAATCAAAAAAAATGTTTAAAATAAATCGGTAGAAATCCTTGGTACCAAAGGCTCCTATGAGGGGGCCTATTTTTTTGCTTGCACTTTTTGTTGCAAATCAACCATATGACGCATAGGGGCAAGCATGCTCGTTGGTTTTGGGCCAAATTTAAATCTTGACTGGAGAAGCTCTAATGGCAAAGAAAGCTAAGACGACTAAAAAAAGTTCTGTAAAAAAACCTTCCAAGAAAGCCTCTGCAAAAAAGGCCATAAAGTCAGCCGGAGCAACTGCTGGGAAGAAAAAAGTCACCAAAGCTAAAAAGGCCAAAACAAAAAAAGTGGCCGCCAAGAAGGCTGCGGTCAAGAAAAAAGTCAAAGCTGTGGTCAAGGCCGTTAAGAAAAAAATCAGCAAGGTAAAAAAAGCCGATAGTAAAAGCAAAAAAGCCAAGCCCGCCAAAGCGAAAAAAACGGGAAGCAAGGCTAAAGCCACCAAAAAAAGCTCAGCAAAAAAAACCACAGGTAAACGTCGCGGTGCAACTGCGGGCCGGAAGAAATCCGGATCCAAGTTCACGGATACCCTAAGCGAAGCGACCGACCTTGTTAAAGATAAAGTCAAGGAAGGCTATCAGAGCGTCATGGACGCCTTTACACCGGACAATGATGAATAGGGTTTTCTAGGGACTTCAGGCAGCCCTTCTTTGAGGGTTGCTACCTATTTTAGTCTAAGATCTTGAAATTTAAAGACTTGTCCCCCTTCAGAAGCCCGCTCCGTCACCGCTCTTCAAGAGTTCATTTCTTATTCCCAATACTTATCGTTCTCAAGCCCATATCGCGGTAGAATTTTGCTTGCAGCTTGCGAGTGGAAAAGCATAGATACTTTGGCGTGAAATCGTTTTAGCCTCAACAACCCTCTTTCTTTCCTTGGAGTCTTCATGAGTTATATGGAACAGAACCTGCGATCCATCAGTCTCGATCATGTGGAACAACGTGCGGCCAAATTCATCAGTGATGTCTACATACGAATGACCATTGCCCTGTTCGCGGCGGCGGTGATCGGCTATTTATCCGTATCGAGCGGTCTTTTGCTTTGGGGAATCCAGTCTCTTGGCCGCGGCTTTTCCCTGGCTATCTTCGGAAGCCAGCTCCTTACTGTCGTCGCATTTCAGTCCTCCGTCTTCAAGATGAAGTCGAGCACCGCCCAAATTCTATTTGCTGTTTATGCAGCGATCACTGGCTTGACCCTGGGAATGGTCGGCTTGATCTATACGATAGACAGCATTTTCACCATAGGGTTGGCCTCGGGCGCCGGGTTCGCGGGACTGGTCGCATACGGTAAGCTCACCAAACGCGACCTCGGCCCCGTTGGAACGTTTTGTATCATGGGTTTGACGATGCTGATGGTGTATTCGTTGGGAGTTTGGGCAGTGAGTTATTTTGCGCCATCGGAAGCACTGATGGCGTCGACAATCAAGATTCAGGGTATTTTCGGCTGCCTTTGCTTCTCTGGTCTGACGGCTTTCGAAGCCCAACGTTTAAAGAAAGTGGCCTATGGTTTAGCCGAATCCCAGCCGACCGAAGATAGGGTGGAAGCTTATGTCAATGCCGGCGCTCTCAATATGTTCATGAATTTTATCGGTATTTTCCTAAGCGCAATGAGATTGTTCGGCAATAGGAGATAAGATTAATGGTTGGTGGGTCCGGGCTTTACCATCACGATAAAGCTTGATCCTAGGCCAGTGCTCCTGCGGTTTATAAGAGCCTCCTGGCGCCTGCCCGAGGCTCTTCCCCGAAGTCCAAAATAGGCCTCGGCAACACTGCCTGAAGGTGCTGCCCTGGCTTAGAGTCGCCGCTTATGCAGCAGAAAAGTTAGGAATGACAATCTCATAGAGGGTGCCAACCTGCTCCTTTGATTTGATCTTTAATTGCCCCTGAAGATCTTCCACCTCAAAGCGAATGCAGGCCATCCCAACTCCCCTTCCTGAGGTTTCCGTCAATTCTTCCGCGGTCGAAAGCCCGTCTCTAAAGACGAGATGAAGCGTTTCCTCGTGAGAAAGGGATCGAGCCTCGTCCTCATCGATCATTTTCTTGTCAATCGCGCTCTGCAGAAGTTTGGCGGTTTGGATTCCGCCACCGTCGTCTTGAATCGTGATGCGGAGGCTTGAGTTTTCGATCACTTCAAACTTGAATTGAATATAACCCTTTACTTCTTTGCCTAGGTGTTCCCTTTCATCCGGGGACTCAATACCATGATCACAGCCGTTCCTGAGAGCATGCACAAGCGCCTTCATCAAGGGCGTAAAACGCTTGGGGTCCAAGCGAATTTGAGCACCGATCAAATGGAAGCGTATATTTTTCCCCAGCTGCTCAGCCCGACGTTTGACCATGCTATCAAAACCCACAAGCATCGATTTTACCGTGCGGAGCCTGAGTCGCTTGAGTATGTGCAGCGTCGTATCTTTGTCAAGCCCCCTGTCGTGTTTAACATAATAAGTCAGGAAATTGAGCTCGGCTTCGGTCAAAGTATAGGAATGCTTGTATTCGCCCCAGTTGATTTGCAGAATACCGGCATGGTCATGAAGGAAGCTGCGAAACTTATCCTCAATGCAGGCTGCTGATTTGACAAAAAAGGCGGCGGTCTCACTCTCTGGAAGACCACTCAATTCAGTCTCCAGTTGGTGAATATATTCGGCTATAACTTCGAGGCCCATGACGGCACTATTGCCTTTGAGAGTATGCAAAAGGCGTTTGCCAATGGCTTCGGATGGGGCGGCCGCGAGCACCTCGATTTCCTTCTTTGTGTCTGCCAGAAAATCCTTAAAGGGATCCTTATCGCTCAAGATGGCGAGAAGACATTCATTCATCCTTTGGATCTGGGCAAAGGCTTTTTGATCGCGAATATTTTCGGTGACGTCATTGGCTTCAATGATGAGTCTTGCCGGGGCATGGGTTGCCGTTAGGATAGGCGTGTAGGTGAAGGTGAGGATGCGTTCATCTTCGGTAATCAGGCGTTTCGGTAAAAGGCTCAGGTTGAGTTCGAGCGGCATGAAGTCTTCAAACAGCTGCTCCAGGCCGTTTTGCAAAAACAATTCTACTCCCGGTGCCAGGCCCAGGCTTTCCCCTATCACCTGGCCGGCGATGTGCCGCTTAAAGATATCCTCACAGGAATGGGAGACCGTCTCGGCAATCCTAAGGTCCTTTTCAACAATGAAAAATCCCTCGTGCAGGTTATCGAGGATATCACGGGTTCGCTGATTGGCTTCCGCCTGTGCCTGAGCCAGACGTCTGGCCCCTTCAGCCTGCATTTTTGCTTCGGTCGCTGTACGTTCCGCATTCATCGAACGCAGCATTTCATGGTTTTGAATTTCCACCATGCGGGGTGCTTCCGATAGTTTATGCAAAACCCTCAGGTTCGCCGTGAGCACAGGGGTAGGGGTCGCAGCGATGAGGTAGAAAGTGCTCCCCGCCTTGTAGGCCTCCAGGATAAAGTCTTCGTCATCATTGCCGCACAGGGCCAGGATAGGTTGCAAAGGCCGCTTCTGACGCCAGGTGCGTAAGACGTTGAGATCTTCAAAGGCTTCCATAAGTCGGATTTCAAAAAGTATAACGCCCTGGCATTCCGAATCAGCCGGAGCATCGTGGCCTAAGACGGTGATTGCGAAGAGGCCCGATAAGTCAAGTTCCTGGACTCTGTCAAGCATGGCGGCTTCGGTGGCGATTACGACCAATGGAATGGTCGGTTCTTCCATAAAATCCACTGGATCGTCAGAAAAAGTCATTGATTACGCAGCTCCAGATTTGATCAGGCGGCACCGTTAAGAAACTTCTCGACCTCTTGCAGCTTGGCTCTGGCGTTGGGAAAATCAGGAGATATTTTCAGCACCATTTCAAGATGATTCTTAGCCTCGGGAATCGCTTTCATGGCGATACAGCAAACAGCCATATTGAAATAAACCTTAGGATCGAGCGGTGAAATCTTTAAGGCATCGCTATAGGCCGTGATCGCTTCATCCAGGCGATTGAGTTTGCGCATGCAGGCGCCTTTGATATTCAGCAGTTCAACATTCGGACCAAAAAACTGGACCGATGATTGGATCGTTTGAAGACTTTCTTCAAAGCGACCCTTTTGAAACTGCAGCCGGGCCATTGCATTCCAAAATTCAGGGACTTTAAAGTCCTTTTTAATCGCGTCCCGACAGATGTGTTCGGAAGCTTCAAGGATCTTAAGCTCATTATAGAAATTGAGAATACGCGTATGATAGAAGGGCGAATCGACCATTGGCCCGAGGAGGGCGAGGCCAGCATTCTGAGCTTCTGCCAGTTGCTGGCGTTTTAGCAACAGTTTGATCTGCAAGAGATTCGCCGAGGTGTTTTGGGTATCGGCTTTCAGGGCATCGAGCACCAAAGCCTCGGCTTTAGCCTCTTCACCCTTTTGACTGTAGGCTTCAGCCAATCCCAAGGAGCTACGAAGGCTCTTCTTGGTCAGACTATGAAGCTCGAGATAAAGTTCCACCGCCTGGTCCGACTTAACTCCAATCAAGGCTGCTTTGGCCTTGGTATACTTGTTTTCCGCAGTTCCCGAAGTCTTAAAGAGCTGGAGAGTGGAGTTAATAAGAAAGGACAGATCGGCTTCATTGGTCGGCGCCTTCAGGTATTTCACCAGTCCATAGGCCTTCATTTCCTCATCGGAAGCCGGAGCCGGCATATCACCCAGGAGGACGACCGGCATGTTTTGGATCTTATCCGAGGTCTTCATCTCCTTGATGAGATTCCAGCCCGATATAAATTTGATTTTGTTATGGCAGATAACGACATCATAGGAGGTCGTATTGAGCTTCTTCAGAGCTTCGATACCGTTCTCAATATTATCGATCTGCCCATATTCAAAGCCTTTAAGGGAGTTTTTTATAGAAGGTACCGACTCCTTCAGGCCGGAAAGGATAAGAGCTTTGGTGACGATGGGCGTTATCGTTTTGGTCATATCGTGAACTCTTTCTAACAGGTGTAGGCGCAATGCGAAGAGTCGATTTTAATCTATCCTCTCATGATAGTTCATTATCATGGCGCTTAGAAGAATGCCGCTTTACCGCGATTTGCATTGGGATTGCCGGGCAGCCGAATAAGATAAGGTGAACGCTGGTTTTGTGGAGTTTTTTTTCGAGAAAGGAAAGCGAAGGGGATCGTCGACTTTCTTCCCATATGATCAGATTTAGGGGGCGGCGATGCTTCTTCTAAAGCGACAAGGCCGATCAACCCCGGCCTTTTTAATACGATAAGAGATTCATGAATTTAAATTTGGATAAAACAAGCTGTGGACTAGCATGTGCTGGTCCACCAAACTTTTGAATAAAGCCTTAATGCTGCTTCTGTTTCGGCCGTCATTAAGCCACTCGCTTAAATCAGTTGGGTCCGACGACATCGTCCACAACGATGTTGCTGCCGAGGGCACGCAGGCAGAGGTCTTCTGAAAATTCACTTCCAACGAAGTGAAGAACGGCTTTCGCATCCTGATGAGTGGCGATAAGACGTTTGTTGCGCTCGATCACTGCCGTTTCACGAGGAAACTTGCGATCGGTAGGCATGATGGAAAGACGAACATTGTTTTGCATGGCCCATTCAGCCGTCATGGTTTCCGCGCCTGGCTCGGTGCCAATGACGATGGTGGAGACCTTGTGTCGACGGGTGTATTCGCGAAGGGCGTTAGTGAGAAGACTTCGGTTCTGATAGTTTTGTGAACCACAAACGATAATTTTCATTTGGCTCCGAAAATAGATTAGGATTCATCTGTTAGGGATCGATAGAAAATACCAGCCTACTGCTGATAAGACAAGGATTCATTTTAAAGAATAGGCTTGGCCTTAACATTTTTTAAAGGCGGCAAAGGCAGGCTGAGAGTGGGCTGTGATCCAATTTTAAAAGATGTTCTGAGACCGGCGAATATTCTTTAGAGGAATCAAGGAATTGCACGATCGAATGAGCTGGGTCGAGACCGGGATCGGGTGAGCGGAATTAAAGAGAAGAGAAAGTCTGGAAATATCGAAGATATAATCCATGAAAACTAATAGTCAAAGCCAGAGGCAGAAATTTTTCAGTTTTCCACTATATACGCTAAAAAGACGCATAAAGGCTAGAGCCCTCACTACGAGGGCACCGGCTCATTGAGTTGTGTGTGCCAAGGCGGTAGAACCCATTGAAATCAAAGAACATCATGATTGGCAGGGTCATATTTATGCGGCTAAAAAAACATGCAAGGTTATGAAATTATGGGGAAATTCAATTATTCATCTAGGCCTTGTTTGGCGAAGAATGTATAAGCGGATCAGGTAAAAGTTTTTTCAGGAGATTTTATGAAACTGTTATTGCCTCTAGCTCTTGCCCTCACTGTACTTGGTGCTTGTACTCATGATCCAGCTCCCGAAACTAAGGCAGCCGCTGCCGAACCTTCTGCAAAAGAAGGCTGGGAGAACATGAAAGATGGTACTAAAGAAGTCGCTCACGGTGCTGGTGAAGTCGCTAAAGATGCCGGCAACACGGTTGTTGAAGGCGCTAAAGATGCCGGATCAGCAATCAAAGAAGGTGCTGTTGACGCAGGTCATGCGATCAAATCAGCAGCTTGTCCTGTTCTCGGTAACAAGACGAACAAGCTCTATTACACCAAAACAAGTAAGAGCTATCAGACTCTCTTGAACGGTAAAAAAGCTTTGAGCTCGGAAAGCCGTGAATGTTTCAGTAGCGAAGCTAATGCTCGTGAAGCCGGCTTCAAAAGCACCGCGAAATAAGTACGAGTCGAGGTGCGGATCCTATCGGCCATGCCTTTGGATAGGACGCGCCTCACCTCGATTGCCAAGACCTCCTCGTCACAATCCAGCGCTGATAAATAATTTTTTTGCCATTTTGCAATTTGCCATTTTGCCATTTTGCCATTAGGAATGACCCATTCCTTGGGCTTCGCTGCACTATAGACATTGGGTTAGCCATTTTTGACTCGCTCAGGATTGCTAGGCTTCAACTGAGTTTTTCAAGGGCTTTCTATAGGAACAGAGGCAACGCTTGAAGGTAGACGGACGCTTAAAAAAGTCCTAGAACTTTAGGAAAGCCTGTTATTTCTCGTTTGGAGTCGATTCATGACAAAGCCTCGCGAACTCGATGTTCTTATGGCCCAAAAAGTACTTGGTCATCAGGTCTACCATGAAAAAACCGGTGCGATTCGGGAACGTTTGGCCTCGGGGCAAACCCGTCCTCTTCGCAATTATACCAATGAAATAGGCGCGGCATGGGAAGTGGTCGAGAAGTTGGGCATAACGCTTTTACCCGTCGATCAGGGTTGGTTTGCCCTGGTGGGTCAAAAAAAAGCTTGGGCGAGTCCCGCTGACTTTATAACTTATCTTCAGACTGCAGATTTTGCTAATTCTGGCGCAGCTGTGGGTGAGCAGGCTCCGCTGACGATCTGTCTGGCAGCGATGAAAGCCCTGGAGCGCCGACAGATCGAACCCGCTGTCTGGATGGGTGAAGCGGAGTCTGAAAGCGATACCACGCTCATCAATTGAGAGTTCCACTCTTAAAGTCTGCCTCCACTTCACTAGCAGCAATCAGCGATGAACGAGGCGCGCGTCCGTGCAGTCCAGGTCGAAACCACGATTCACGCCGGGTTTAAAGTGATCCCGGAAAGTCACCAGGGTTTGCAGCAGGGTCTTTCGGTTGATGGGTTTGCTCAGATGGGAATTAAATCCACTTGCCATGCAGCGGGTTCGCTCCTCCGCCATAGCGTGGGCGGTCAGGGCGATAATCGGACCTTCGTACTTAAGCCGACGAAGCTCCCGGGTTGCAGCATGACCATCCATGATCGGCATCTGCAGATCCATCAGAATGATGAAATACTCGCCGGTAATGGCTTTTTCCACACCTTCTTTACCATTCGATGCAGTTTCCACCTGGGCGCCGCTCATGCGCAGCATGCGGCTTATCAGGAGCTGATTGTCGAGACTGTCTTCGACAAGCAATACCTTGAGTTGATTCAGACTGATCGGAGCCTCTTCCATGCGAAGCTCGACCTGAGGCTTCGTCGGCACAAAGGATGGGGAAGCCGTCAGCTCAATCGCACCGGGATCGATGGTAACCACAAAACAACTGCCCGAGCCAAGGGCACTCTCGGCAAGGACCACATCGCCCCCCAGACTCATCGCCAGTTTTTTCGACAGGACCAAGCCCAGACCCGTTCCGCCGAACTGTCTCGTGGTGGAGCTGTCGGCCTGAGCAAAGGGCTCAAATAGCCGTTTGGCCTGTTCCCGACTCACGCCCCGCCCCGTATCGCGGATGACAAAGGCCAGGTGTGGATATACCGCCCCAACATGTTCCTGACGAATCGTGATGCTGATGGAGCCCTTGTCGGTGAATTTAATCGCGTTGCCGACGATATTAAAAAGTATCTGCCGCAGGCGAAGCGGATCGGTGGTGATGCGGGATGGGATGGTACCTTCCGTTGTCAAGGTCAAGCGCAGCCCTTTTTCAGTCGCCTCGAGATCGAGCAGCATATTGATGTCGGTCAGTATCTCGTCCAGCGTAACTTCAACCTTTTCGACATCAAGCTTACCGGCCTCAACTTTCGAGAGATCCAAGATATCGTTGATGATATTGGAAAGCATCTTGCCGTTGCGTTTGATCGCATCGACGCATTTTTGCTTTTCTGCCAAAGTTTGATCACTGGCCAGCATCAGCTCTGAAAATCCCATGACCGCTCCCAAAGGCGTGCGGATTTCATGACTCATATTGGCAAGAAAAGCACTTTTCGCATTGTTCGCGGCCTCGGCCAGTTCTTTCGCAGTCTGAAGCTCTTCCTGTTTCCGACGCAAGAGGGTTTCGATGCGCTCACGCTCTTCAACCTCGGTCCGAAGCGCGTTGTTGGCCATTTCAAGTTCAGCGGTACGCTCTTTGACTTTGGTGTCGAGAACTTCATAGGCCCGCTGAAGGGAAGCCTCGGCATTTTTCCTATCCGTGATGTTACGGGTGACTTTCGAAAAGCCCTTGAGATTACCCTCGGCATCATACAAAGGGGTGAGAACGGCACTCGCCCAGAAAATCGAACCGTCCTTGCGGACCCGCAGCCCCTCATCTTCATGCTGGCCGTTGTCAATTGCGCTTTTCAGGTCGAGATCCATCTGATTGGCCGCAATCGCCTCGGGAGTGTAGAATAAAGAAAAATGCCTGCCGATGACCTCAGCCGCATGATAGCCCTTGATGCGCTGCGCACCTTCATTCCAGGTCTTCACGTTGCCCTTGGTATCGAGCATGAAGATCGCATAATCTTTAACGCCAGCGACCAGCAGACGAAAACGTTCTTCGCTTTCTCTGAGAGTCTGCTCGGTCCTTTTTCTCTGGAAATATTGTCCCACGCGTGAACTGATGTCGATGAGTGTCGCGAGTTTTAGTTTGTCTTCGGGTTCCACCCGCTGATTGAAAAATTCAACGATCGCCGTGAGTTCACCGCCGGTAAATATGGGAATCACGACGACCCCGTGGGGTTCCTCAAAGCCTTTTAAAGAACGTGTCACTTCGCTGTGATTGCTGATATCGCTGATCCAAACGGGTTCGCCGCTCATCCATACCTTGCCGATCAGACTTTCGCCCTTGGCAAACGTCAGGGGGCGGCTGGCATTTTCCATGATCATCATCGCTTTGGTGCCATCATGGGCGACTTCGTTCAATCGCAAGACCTCAGCTTCGGCATCCAGGCCCCAGAGAGCTGCCCATTTCCAATCAAAGCCTTTGGCCACCGTCGTCAAAAGCTTGGCGATCGAATCGGCCATGGTTAATGGTTCAGCCAGGATGCGGGTGATGTCGAGCTGAATAATCTGCAGTTCTTCGATTCGTTTCTTATAGGCATTTTCCCGCAGCGCATCCCGGATCCGCTGCTGCTGAGCCGCCGCCTGGGCCTGCAGCTCGGCGATTTTATAAGCCTGTTCGCGGCGCTCGCTTTCGAGCAAAAAAGCGGCTTGCTGGCGATTGATCACCTTCTGTTGAAAGAGCTGCACAAACACCGCGACCTTGGCCTTAACCAGCTCAGGCTCCAGAGGTTTCTGCAAATAATCTACGGCGCCGGCATCATAGGCGCGAAAAATATCAGCGATATTCGAGTCCATCGCGGTCATGAAGATGATGGGGATGGAACTCAGATGGGGCTGCTGCTTGATACGTTTTGCCAGCTCAAAGCCATCCATCACCGGCATCATGATGTCGGTGAGGATAACCGCATATTCGCCATTTTCCAGACAAGCCAGCGCTTCCCGCCCCGAGGTCGCGGCCACCAGCTTATAACCCGGCAGACAGAGAAACGACTCCAGGGCAATCAGATTGCTCGGCTTGTCGTCGACGAGCAGAATATTAACTGCTTGATCTCTGGTCTCTGTCGAATCCATTACCGCTCCCAGGGGCTGAGGCTTTCGCCAGAGCTTTTATTATAATCTTAGAGCCGAGGCAATCAACGATTGCTGTGGGGATTGCGCCCGGCTTTTTCCAGCCAGATATGTATGACCGACAAGAGTTTCTCCGGATCCACCGGCTTCGTAACATAATCAGAAGCTCCGGCCTGCAAGGCTTTCTCCCGATCGCCCTTCATCGCCTTGGCAGTGAGGGAGATAATCGGCAACGAGCCAAAGCGCGCATCACGCCTTATGATTTGGGTAGCCTCGATGCCATCCATTTCCGGCATCATCATATCCATAAGGACAAGGTCAACATCCGGGTTTTCAATAAGCTGGGCAATGCCCAGCTTACCATTTTCCGCGTGTAGAACAGTCATTTTTCGATCTTCCAGAACACTATCGATGGCAAAGATATTTCGACTATCATCATCCACCACGAGAATTTTACGGCCCGTAAAGTCAGCGTGCGGCGGCAATGGCGGAACATCGATGTTATTTTCAGTGCTAGAACTTTCTATAACAGGTTGGGCGATATCGGTTCCATTATAATTTTGGGGCAGATAAAGAGTGAATGTGCTGCCTGAGTCCGGAGCACTTTGAACGTCCAGCCAACCGCCCAAAAGCCGAGTAATTTCACGACTAATCGTCAATCCGAGACCGGTTCCGCCATACTTTCGACTGGTCGTTCCATCGGCCTGCTGGAAGGCTTCGAATATTAATTTTTGTTTATTCAGGGGGATGCCTATGCCGGTATCCTGAACCGCAAATGCGACAATGGGATGGGTAGTCGGGAACATCTTCATGCTGTGCTTTTGGCTCGGAACGACCGGACTTATCGTCATGATCACCTTGCCGCGTTCTGTGAATTTAAAGGCATTGGACAGAAGGTTCTTCAGAATCTGCTGGAGCCTGTTGACATCGGTGAACATGGTGCGTGGCACACCTTTTTCCATGAGAATCTGGAATTCAAGGCCTTTTTGGTCCGCCATATGACGGAAGGTGCGTTCCACATAGTCCTGGACTTCGGGCAGATCAATCTGCTTCGGATCGATCGGCATCTTGCCCGCTTCGATTTTCGAGAGGTCAAGGATTTCATTGATCAGGCCAAGCAGATCGTTGCCGGATGAATAAACTGTCGATGCGAACTTAACCTGATCAGGGGTGAGGTTTTTCTCCTTATTCTCCGAAAGCATCTTCGAAAGGATGAGGAGGCTGTTGAGCGGAGTTCGGAGTTCGTGTGACATGTTGGCGAGGAATTCAGATTTATATTTGGAAATAAGCTGCAGTTGCTCGGCTTTTTCCTCGACGCTTCGACTGGCAAGCTCGACTTCCTGGTTCTTGACTTCAAGCAGCTTGGCTTTATCGTTGAGTTCGTTGGCCTGGGCCTCCAGCTCGGCGTTCGATCGCTTCAGTTCCTGGAGCAGTTCTTCGGTACGCATCGATGACGAGATCATGTTGAGAATAACACCGATGGAATCCATCAGTTGATCGAGGAAGGTCAGATGGTTTTCACTGAAGATCTTGAACGAGGCCAGTTCAATGACAGCCTTGGTTTCGCCCTCAAAAAGAACGGGAAGCACGACGATATTGCGAGCGGGAGCATCGCCCATCCCAGTTGAGATATGAATGAAATTTTCAGGGACATCGGCCAGGAGTATGCGTTTCTTTTCGAAAGCGCATTGCCCGATCAGGCTTTCCTTGAGTCGATAGCTGCTCGAAAGGTTTTTACGCGTGGTAAAACCATAACTGGCGATGAGGTTTAGGAGCGAATGGGTTTTTTCCTCGCTGCTCTCCATCATAAAGAACGCGCCGTGCTGCGCCCCGACGAGTGGAGTCAGCTCGGACATAATGAGCTGGGCCACCGAGATGATATTTCTTTGACCCTGCATCATTCCCGAGAATTTCGCGAGGTTGGTTTTCAGCCAGTCCTGCTCATTGTTCTTTTGGGTGGTATCCTTGAGATTGCCGATCATCTGGTTGATATTGTCCTTCAAGGCCGCGACTTCGCCCATCGCCTCGACATTGATCGAACGGGTCAGGTCACCCTTCGTCACGGCCGTTGACACTTCGGCAATCGCCCGTACCTGCGAGGTAAGGTTACCAGCAAGCTGATTGACGTTATCGGTCAAATCTCGCCAGGTGCCGGCCGCGCCAGGAACCTTCGCCTGTCCTCCCAGTTTACCTTCGATACCCACTTCCCGGGCCACCGTCGTTACCTGGTCGGCAAATGTTCGAAGCGTGTCGGTCATGCTGTTGATCGTTTCAGCCAGCGCCGCAACTTCGCCCTTGGCTTCAAGAACAAACTTTTCGTAGAGATTGCCGTTAGCAACCGCCGTTACAACCTTGACGATACCGCGCACCTGGGTCGTAAGGTTTGAGGCCATGAAGTTGACGTTATCGGTCAAGTCTTTCCAGGTCCCCGCGACCCCTGGCACACGGGCCTGGGCACCGAGCTTACCTTCGATACCCACCTCGCGGGCGACGGTGGTTACCTGGTCGGCAAAGATCCTGAGCGTATCGGTCATGCTATTGATGGTTTCGGCCAGCGCCGCCACTTCCCCTTTGGCTTCGAGTACAAATTTTTCGTTCAGGTTGCCGTTGGCCACCGCGGTCACAACCTTGACGATACCTCGCACCTGTTTGGTAAGGTTACCAGCCATGAAGTTTACATTATCGGTAAGATCCTTCCACGTTCCCGACACACCTTTCACTTCCGCCTGACCACCGAGTTTACCCTCGGTACCCACTTCTTTGGCTACGCGGGTTACTTCCGCAGCGAAGGAGTTGAGCTGATCCACCATGACGTTGATCGTGTTTTTGAGTTCGAGGATTTCACCCTTGGCATCAACCGTGATCTTTTGCGAAAGGTCACCCTTCGCCACCGCGGTGGTCACCTTGGCGATGTTTCGGACCTGGGCGGTGAGGTTGCCGGCGAGACCGTTTACATTGTCGGTCAAATCTTTCCAGGTCCCCGAAACGCCCTTAACTTCCGCCTGGCCACCGAGTTTTCCTTCGGTACCGACCTCTTTCGCCACCCGGGTTACTTCCGCAGCGAAGGAGTTCAGCTGATCAACCATCGTATTGATCGTGTTTTTCAGCTCCAGAATTTCGCCCTTGGCATCGACGGTGATTTTCTGGGACAAATCGCCTTTCGCAACCGCGGTTGTTACCTTGGCGATGTTTCGTACTTGGGTTGTGAGGTTAGCGGCGAGACCGTTGACGTTATCGGTCAAATCCTTCCAGGTCCCCGATACCCCTTTTACATCCGCCTGGCCACCGAGTTTCCCTTCGGTTCCCACCTCTTTCGCCACGCGGGTTACTTCCGCTGCGAAGGAGTTGAGCTGATCCACCATGACGTTGATCGTATTTTTGAGTTCGAGAATTTCGCCTTTAGCATCAACCGTGATCTTTTGCGAAAGGTCTCCGTTGGCAACGGCGGTGGTTACCTTGGCAATGTTACGAACCTGGGTCGTGAGGTTCGCTGCGAGACCGTTGACGTTATCAGTCAAATCCTTCCAGGTTCCCGAGACGCCTTTGACATCCGCTTGGCCACCCAGTTTTCCTTCGGTACCGACCTCTTTCGCCACGCGGGTTACTTCCGCAGCGAAGGAGTTGAGCTGATCCACCATGACGTTGATCGTGTTTTTAAGCTCGAGAATTTCGCCCTTGGCATCGACGGTGATTTTCTGCGACAAATCACCCTTGGCCACTGCAGTTGTCACCTTGGCGATATTGCGGACCTGGGCGGTGAGGTTACCGGCGAGACCGTTGACGTTATCAGTCAGATCCTTCCAGGTTCCGGAAACCCCTTTGACATCCGCCTGACCCCCAAGTTTTCCTTCGGTACCGACTTCTTTCGCCACCCGGGTTACCTCGGCGGCAAAGGAGCGTAAGGTATCCACCATCGTGTTGATCGTGTTTTTTAGCTCAAGAATTTCGCCCTTGGCATCGACCGTGATCTTTTGCGAAAGGTCGCCGTTGGCCACCGCCGTCGTTACCTTGGCGATGTTACGGACCTGGGCGGTGAGGTTACCGGCGAGACCGTTGACGTTATCGGTCAAATCCTTCCAGGTTCCGGAAACGCCTTTTACGTCGGCCTGACCGCCGAGCTTTCCTTCGGTACCGACTTCTTTCGCCACCCGGGTTACCTCGGCGGCGAAGGAGCGTAAGGTGTCAACCATTGTATTGATCGTGTTTTTAAGCTCATAGATTTCGCCGCGTGCATCAACCGTGATTTTCTGTGAAAGGTCACCGTTGGCCACTGCGGTGGTTACCTTGGCGATGTTTCGGACCTGAGCGGTGAGGTTCGCGGCGAGGCCGTTGACGTTATCGGTCAAATCCTTCCAGGTTCCCGAAACCCCCTTTACTTCCGCCTGACCGCCGAGTTTTCCCTCGTTACCGACTTCTTTCGCCACCCGGGTAACTTCCGCGGCAAAAGAGGAAAGCTGATCCACCATGACGTTGATTGTGTTTTTAAGCTCGAGAATTTCACCTCGCGCATCAACTGTGATCTTTTGTGAAAGGTCACCCTTCGCCACTGCGGTGGTTACCTTGGCGATGTTTCGGACCTGGGCGGTGAGGTTACCGGCGAGACCGTTAACGTTATCGGTGAGATCCCGCCAGGTTCCCGAAACCCCTTTTACATCCGCCTGACCGCCCAGCTTACCTTCGTTGCCGACTTCCTTGGCCACCCGGGTTACTTCCGCGGCGAAGGAGTTGAGCTGATCCACCATCGAGTTTACTGTGGTACCGATACGAAGGAACTCACCGCGGACCGGACGCCCCTCAATCTCCAGAAACATTTTCTGGGAAAGATCGCCTTTTGCCACCGCTGTGATAACCCTTGCAACCTCGTTCGTGGGTGCAACCAGGTCACCGATCAGCTGATTCACGGAATTGACGCTGGTGGCCCATGAGCCTTTGGCTGGACCCACCGAAGCCCGCTCGGTCATTCGACCCTCTTGGCCAACGATTTTGCCGACCCGGAGAAGTTCGTTGGAAAGATGCTCATTCAAACCGATAATATCGTTTAAAAGTTCCCCTGCGCGACCGAGGATATCGCCTTTTTCGTAGTCAAAACGCACCGAAAAATCGCCTGATTTGACGGACTTCAGAACTTCGACGAGCTGTTCAATTTCGTCCTTATTCGATAAAGAGAGTTGATCCCATTCGGTATCGCGCGAACGCACTGCTAACGGCACAGCCAAATTGATAGTATTTGCTGACTTGGCTTTGCTGACAGGAGAGGCTTTCGCTTTCGTGCTTCGTGTTGCTTTGATCTTGCCTGTCTCCTGAACTCCGCGCACTTTGATCCCACCGTCCGCTGCTCGCTTCATGTCATCCTCGGCCTTTAGGTATTCAAAAACACATATTAAATATGTTTGACGAAATAATAGGTCCTATAAAGTTATAGGATATGGCGGTTGGTTAAAAGAACTAACGCAATAAAGTTTAAGTGTCAGTATGGCTGTATGCACTTGATTTCGCGCGACAAAATGCACATAAAAGAAAAATGAATTTATTTTTATCGGCTGTCAATGTCTAGGGAACCCTAGGAATTAAAGGGGGATCTCTTATAAGTTGTTAAAAATAGGGTCTAATGGTCTAGGCTTTTATGATAAAGAGGAAAAAGGCATCCGTCAAACTGAATGATTTGTATCGGGTGGTCAATGTATTTTCGGCTTTTGGACTTCAGGCTGCCCTTTCATTCTCTACATAATTTCAGGTAAGCTGCGGAGAATTGTTCTCTAAGGGGTAAACATGTACTTGCGATCTTTGTCCCTCGCACTCTCACTTTCGGCCTCCGGTTTAATACCTGGTGCCACCGCCAGCGCCCGCGATTGGGCTAAAGATGGTTGGGAATTCGTTTCCGAGAAAGAGGGAATCAAAGTCTTTCGAAAAAGCTATCCGAACTCTGACGTGAGAGGGGTGGCGGGCGAGACAAGAGTCAACGCCACAGTTGGCAAAATTCTTTGGGTACTTTTGGATCATCCTCACAAACCCGAGTGGATCAACCATTTCAAGGAAGCTTATACGGTAGAGCAGATTCCGCCGTCCTCGAATATTCAATACTCGCAATTCGATTTGCCCTTTCCGGCGTCGAATCGTGATTTTGTTTTTCGCAACGATTTTACTGTCGATCCCGAACTTCACGCTGTCGTAATTGATGTGAAGTCGGTCGTTGATAAAGCCGTGCCCGAGCGCGACGGCATTGTCCGTGGGGACATTATTCGCGGTCGATACTCTCTCATTCCCGACGGTGAACAAACGATACTTCAGGCTGAATATCTTGCGGACCCCAAGGGCATGATACCGAGCTGGCTAATCAATTTCTTTCAGAAGGAATGGCCCTATAAAACGCTTGATGCCATGCGTAAGCAGCTAAAAAAGCCCTATATTCAAGAATGGGAAGTCTATACCAAAGTTCTCAAGCCGAAGCTTGAGGCACTGAAGACGTCGGCCGCCTCGTCCGCTCCCGTAGCGACGCCGGC
>CAXSGP010000008.1:52707-75623 GCA_964236955.1 uncultured Oligoflexus sp.
TCCGCTCCCGTAGCGACGCCGGCTGCGAAATAGAATGAAAATGAGATTGCACTCTTGCTTCGGAACTTGGGATTGCTCCCAAAATTTATTCGTGATGGGCAGTCACGTGTCCGAGCATCCGCGATAAGGAAAGGCCTGTCTGCGGCCCTTACCAAGCGCCGGGGCCCTGCTAAGCCGCAGTGCCGCGAGCGTGAAATCAACCGCTCTTGGCACTTACTGTATTCATGCGAATCGTACGGCAGTACAGGAGATTATCCCGCCGTTCTAAAACATCCTGCCGCATATACGCTGGCCATTCCATCTTTAAGATCTCCTCGAAAAGACTGTCATCCCGCGTGTCACACGTTCCCGGCAAAAGTGAAATGAGAAAAGCGGACCGCATGAATTCTTCGGGCTGTTTGTTTAGCTCCGGCAGGTATTTAAGATAGGTCGTTTGATAGGCAAGCCTATCGTCGAATTGCTGAGGCGGGAAGATATTGCCAAAAGTCGCCCTTATCTGAGCCCGGGAGAGCTGAGATTTCGGTCCCATGAGTTTTTGAATCAAGGCTGTCTTTTGCGCGAGAGGAAGCAGACTTGCCTCAATGCCCGTTAGTTGCAGGGCGCCTTCATCACTCTTGTCTTGTTCCAATCGAGCCAGGGCCAAGGCCCGAGGATCCTTCAAAGCCGCGAGTTGTTGCAAAACCGACCAGCGGCGCGGCTGATCAAGAATGAATTCAGGATAGGTGATCTTCCTTTGATAGATGTTGGCGAGGGTTTCCCGGTCTTCGCTCAGGCCGAGTAGAGTGACATAGATATCAAAGGCGAAAAGGCGAAAATCCTTCGCTGTCTTGGTATCGAGCAGCATTCTTTGAAAGGGTATGGCCAACTGCTTCGCATAGCGAACCCGGAGATCCCTATCGGCAAAGGAAGAGATGGGGGCGATGAAGTGATGTTCTATCAAATTCTGCATGCCCATCAATACCGCATAGCTTTGTTCCAGACTCAGCTGCTCGCTGATGAAGCGAATCGCATCTTCAAGATGAGCCTCCCCGTCGTCAAGCGCAAAGCCAAGGGATTCCCAAAATAGGGTTCGCTGCAAAGGGTCGGCAATACGGGCGAGATCACCTTGAATGCGAGGCAGTTGATCGCTGGGCCAGGAGATCTTCACAAAATCATCATCGCTGGAATTAGGGACGATAAGGTTCGGGCAAGCCAGTGCCTCCGTGATCCTGATGATTGTCTTAGGGCCTGCATAATCCGCCTTGATTTGTCTATAGGGCTGCCACTGTTCAGCATTTCCGGCCTCACCGTAAAGAGAAAAGATCATACTGTGCGGCCGCAGTTCGGGATGGCTGTCGGGCGCGCTTTGGAGTATCTCCACGGCTTCCAGCTTTGCGTCCTTGGCGCAGATCGGCCTTAGCTCTACTGAATTGAGTCCAGCTGTATGAAGCCAGGGTTTGGCAAATTCCTGCAGCTTGAGATCGGGATTGATTTCGAGGTCGGCGAGCAAATCGTTGACCGTTGAATTGGCAAAGGCGTGTTTTTTGAAATAGATGGCAAGACCTTTGCTGAAGTCCTTTTCACCGATCCGGAAAGCCAGGAGCTTTAGCCACGAAGCGCCTTTCCCGTAAGTGATGCCATCAAAGTTGGAACCGGCAACGTCAGTATCCGGCACCTCAGCGACGATAGGATGGGTCGTCGACAGGCGATCGGCATAGTAGCCCGTGTTCTTTTCCTGATGAAAGCTGATCCAGGCATGCTTAAAGTCAGGGTGAGAAGCCAGTGCCATTGCCGATGCGTAGGTGGCAAAACTTTCATTTAGCCACAGATCGTCCCACCACTTCATCGTCACGAGGTCGCCGAACCACATATGGGCCATCTCATGGAGCAGAGTGCTGAAATTTCGCTCCATCGTCCGGGCGGATCGTTCGCCCTTGGCGGCGTAGCGCTCATTAAAGGTCACGGCAGCGACGTTTTCCATGGCCCCGGCGTTAAAATCGGGAACGATAATCTGGTCATATTTTAGAAAGGGGTAGGGCGTGGCGAATTTTTGCTCATAGTAGTCAAAACCAAATCGGGTCCAAGCTAACCACTCCTCGGCCTTCACATAACGGGCCAGCGACTGCCGCGCCATAAGACGGAGTGGGATGCGAAACTTGGTGTCCTCCCAGACCTTATAGGGGCCAGCCACCAGGGAAAACACGTAAGTACTGATAGGGAGCGTCTCCGGAAAGGTCCATAAAACGCTTGATTTATTATGCTTGTCTGTCCCCGGTTCAGTCGTGGTCTCAAGCACCGTGGAAACAACTGTCCAGTCTTTGGGAGCCAGGACCTTGAAGGTGAATTTGGCCTTAAGATCAGGCTGATCGAAATTGGGAAACATCTGATTCGCGTCAAACGCTTCAAATTGCGAGTAAAGGTAGGTCCTTTTATCTTCGGGGTCGGTGAAGCGATAAAGACCACTGCCGTCTTTGCTGTAGGGATGCTTATAGACTATCGTCAGCTTGCTTGGACCGGCCTTAAAAAGTTCGGGCTTCAGCTGTATCGCTTCTTTATCGTAGGTGTAGCGGGCAGGCCTGCCGTCGATTGTGATGCTCTTGACTTCACCTTTACTAAAGTCAACGCGCAAAGGTTGTTTTGACGCCTTCCAGTTGAAGTCTATGGCGACTTCACCTGTAAAGTCCTTGGACTTGTCCGCGTGACTGATGTCCACCTGCAGCTTGTATTTGACATCGCTAAGTTGCTCGCTACGAATTTTGGCCTGTTCGAGAGTAAGCTTGGCCAATGCCTGGGCCCCGGAATTGCCATGAAGAAGGACCAGCGCGAGGAGAGTGGTAAGACCGGAATGGGTAGCCATTGAAATTCCTCTGATGAACGGGACTAGTCTCGTATCCGAGATCACCCGCCTTGATTTCACATCAGGCGGACCATAGAACTTCAGAGGACGCTACTTCGTTGGGCATTTTAATTCAATTGCTTTTGCTAGGGAGACGGCGGTCACTGACTGACAAATTGTCTATTCACCAGCTTATAATACATACCGTCCCGATAGGTCATAAGTTCGTCATGATCACCGGATTGAACGATGCTCCCACTGTCGATAACCAGCACTCTATGGGCATTTCTTACCGTCGAGAGACGATGGGCGATGACGAGTGTGGTGCGGTTTTGCATCAATCTATCGAGGGCCTCCTGAACCAGGTGCTCGCTGCTTGCATCGAGGGCGCTGGTCGCTTCATCGAGGATCAGGACACGCGGGTTTTTAAGCATAGCCCTGGCAATCGCCACGCGTTGCCTTTGACCACCGGACAGCTGGATACCGCGTTCTCCCACGACCGTTTCATAGCCTGCCGGAAAGCCGCGAATAAATTCATCCGCATTGGCCGCACGGGCCGCCGCTTCAACTTCGGCATCGGCAGCATCGGCTTTGCCGTAACGAATGTTGCTGGCAATCGAGCCGCTGAAGAGGACAGGGTCCTGAGCCACGACTCCGATCTGTTCGCGCAACCAAACGCCATCGAGACATTGAAGGTTCTTACCGTCCAGGCAAACGCTGCCGGAATTCGGATCGTAAAAGCGGCTGATCAGGGCGGCGATTGTTGATTTGCCGCTTCCCGATGGTCCGACCAGAGCCACTACCTCACCCGCCGCTATCGATAGGTCGAGGGAGTTGAAGACCACAAAATCAGGCCGTGATGGATAACTGAATTGAACGGCTTTGAAATCGATGCGGCCTTCCAGATCCTTCACCTTGCCGCCGCCACGGACGGGAATGGTTGGAGTACGATCCAGGATTTCGAATATTCTTTTTGCTGAACCGGTGGCTGCCATCAAATCCGTCCAAAGGCTGCCGAGCGAACCGACTGAAACCGCGACGGTCATGGCATACAAAATAAAGGAGGTAAGGTCACCGACGCTCATGCGTCCCGAGACCACAAGGCGGCCTCCGTACCAGAGGACGCCGACGATGGCCGCGTAGCCCAGGAGTCCGGCAAAGGCCGTGACTATGGAAATGCTTAGAATTCGTTTGCGCGCGAGGCCAAAGGTCTTCTGCACGGCCTTTTGATAGGAGCTGACTTCAAGATCTTCCCGGGCAAAGGCACGGACGGTTCGTATTCCCGAAATCGTTTCTTCAGCCTTGGTGGTCGTTTCGGCAAAGGCGTCCTGCACATCGCGGGAGATCCCACGCAATCTCTTACCAAAAAAAACCGTGCTCAGGGCGATAGGGGGTATGCAACAGAGGAGGCCAATGGCAAGGACGGGCGAGGTATAGACGAGCAGGACCAGACCCCCGACCGCGGCTCCGAGGTTACGCATCGACATGGAAATGTTTACGCTCACGGCGTTCTGCAGGATCGTGGCATCCGAGGACAGACGACTTAATAACTCGCCCGTGCGGCGACTGTCAAAAAAGGCGATTTCCTGTTCGACGATCGATCGATACACATTTCCCCTTAAATTGGCCACGATGCGTTCACCGGCGATGGTGAAGAGATAATAGCGGACGGCACCGGCCAGCGCCTGAACCATAAAGACGCCCAAGATGATGAGCGAAGCGCGATCGATGGCTTCCGACCGTCCGGAACCTAGGGCTTCATCTATGATGACTTTGACGGCCTGAGGATAAGCGAGTAGCATACCGCTGCCGATGACGAGGAAGATTAAGCCCAAACCAAGGGTTTTCCGCTCCGGCCAGGCCAGTTGAAGGACTCTACGCACACCGTGCGACGGGGGATTTGGTAAAGGGGATAGGGGCGTATTCAAGATTGCTCCGTCGATTATGGGGTTTGTTTCAGGCCGAAATTTAGCGGCCCAATTACCTGGGCATAAGCTTCAATTCCTAGAATGAAGCGGTCAATCACCGGCGTGCGCCTTGCTGTTGGGAAGCATCTGGAGACTCGCCATAAGGAAAGCGGAGGCGCTCGTCAGCAGATGCCAGATATAGTGCGTCCCCTGCGGGAAATTCGGACACAGAACGGGGTCAAGGCTGCGTGCGCAATAGGCTGCTGCGAAGATTAAGGCCGTCAGGCCCAGGCGGAGGCGGCGCGAAGGGGATTTATCATAGGCGATAAGTGTCAAAAGTGCTGGGATGACGCCAAGATAGAATTCACCCTGGGCCAGATACTGAGTCAAGCCCAGGACGTGAGCCAGAAAAGGGGCAAGGGCCAGCCAAGCGAGACAGATCACCAGCGGTTTTTTAATGTTCGATCGATCATCGAAAAGATTTTTGAAGTAGTAGAGGACCGAAAGTATGACGAAGATCACTATAGGCAAGACATCAGCAATCTGAGTGAGGCGGTTCGGATAACTATGAAAGAGTCCGCTACCGATGCCTATCAGACCCGCAAAGGCGGCAAGACAGTTGAGCTGATTTTTACGGCGAAACTTTTGCGCTTTGGCGGCGGTGAAGAGGAGCAGAGCCAAAATAAGAAAGGCCGCATTTGAAAAAAAGTTAAGAGGCTCGGCAAGGAAGCCATCGGCCGTTCCTCTCTCGCAGTAGAGATGGAGCGGAGCGTAGAAAAAGCCGCTTAGCGTCTGCATATCCATGATCGCCCTCATTTGGCAGTAGATTTGGGTCTTTTCTTCATTTTTTTTACCGGACCCCTTGTCAGGTAGATTCAGCTCGCACACCAATGGAAAACGATCCGAGGACAGTTGGCTCCTATCCCTGAAAGAGGTCGGTGGCAAGATCTCGGATTGGACTTCAGCAAATCGATAGCGGTAGATATACGCTTTTTCTACAAATTGAGCGAGCGACTTCGGTACGAACATAAAATCGTGCGGACTGGCAATGAGCTGGAAAAAGTTGAAGGTGAGTTGTGAGATCCCCTCATACGGCGGCATCTGCCTGATTTCCAGGACAGCTTGGAAGTGTTTTTGTGCCTCTAGCACTAATAAATCTGCGGCGCTTTCCTGCCGCCCGGCGTGGCCGTTGAAATCCCGTTAGGACAGTGGGAGCTTCGGCGCCGGGTTCTTTCACCAGGGCCTGCCCCATGGCGAGGAGGGTACTGAGTCTGGCGCCACGCCTGACTATGCCCGCAAGCTTGACCCCTATCGCGGCCGATCCCGGCTTGGAATGTGTCTATCAGACCCCGGGCGAAAGGTATGAGGCTTTTGCACGCCAAATAAGCTAAGTAATAAAACTTGCCTTTTCTGGCTTGTTAAAACCGTGAACTCGGGACGCCGGCCTTGCCAGGTTAACGCGATTGAAAACACAGGCATTGTGTGCCCGCAGTCGCGGCCCCCAAAACAAACTGGACCTTCGCCCGTGCGTCCCTGCCTGGTCTGTGGTATCTAATGCGCTCTTGTCCCAAGGAGGAGAGCCGCTTGCCTATAGAGACTCCATCGCGACCCCATCCACCGGCGTTTGCAGCCAAGGCGCAATTCGCCAAGATCCATATTGAGATCAGCAATATCTGCAATCTGCAGTGCAGCTTTTGTCCGGCGGTCGAACGGAAAAAGGGGAACATGAGCGTTGAGGATTTTGCCGCGATTCTAGCCCAGGTTGGGCCGATGGCGGAGCAGGTTTGTCTTCATCTCATGGGTGAGCCGCTTTTGCATCCGCATTTGCAGGAAATCGTCAGTATCTGCGAAACACAGGGCGTAAAAATATTTCTCGTATCGAATGGAGTTCTCCTCAAGGAGAAATCGATGGCAATTCTGCTCCGTTCCCCCTTTAGGCAGGTGAATTTTTCGCTGCATAGCTTCAAGGATAATTTTGGTGACAAGGATCCGAGCGCCTATCTAAGGAAAATCTTTACTTTTACCGAGCGGGCTTTTATCGAGCGTCCGGATCTCTATATCAACTATCGCCTGTGGAACCTTGCTGATCCGCGCGGCACGAGTACCAGCAATAGGCGAATGCTGAGCACCATAGAAGAGACGTACGGAGCGGCTATCGCCGACAAGGTCGATGTCCGCAGCAAAAAGAGCTTTCGCATTAAAAATCGTCTCTACCTTCATTTCGATACTGAATTTGTGTGGCCAAGCATGGACCTTCCCGAGCAGGGATCCAAAGGACGTTGCTACGGTCTTTCTTCCCATTTTGGAATACTCGTCGACGGGACGGTCGTGCCCTGCTGCCTTGATAAAGAAGCCCTTATGCCGCTTGGCAATATCAAGCAGCAGCCGATTGCCGAGATCCTGAATGGATCTCGCGCTCAGTCTATCCTCAAAGGATTTAAAAATGGGAAGCTGCTTGAGCCGCTCTGTCGGCGTTGCACTTATATCGAACGGTTTCGCTAAAGATTTGGAACCCTAGAACAGGGCTGCTGCATCCTAAAGATGCTGATCTTCGGTTTCATGGCGATGGGTTAGGGGCCCGGGTTGCGTGGGTCGTCTCGGATTCAAGCCTATAGTCCGGAGTCGCCGGCCTATGAATTGACGATTTCGCGCAGCCGATCATGGACGCGGGAAAGGTCAGGCTCGCAAGAAAAATGTAATTCGCAATTTTCATGGCTTCTCCGGATTTTTACCTAAAGGATTCGAGGCTACCACGGGTGTAGCTTAGGTGAGGAACGTATCGGCCAAGCTTCATCGATACTTGAGGTGATTTTATTTTAAAAGATTAAGTCTTTGATTTTTTTGTATAAAATATCTAATAAAGGCTATAATTGGCAGGCCGCCGGGGGCTGACTTCGATAGAAAAATAGCAAATACCTTCCCACTTATGTCTAAGGCCTGCCTTAGCTTTCCATAAATCTCCCATACAGAGCTGTGCCTTCCTTGGCCTCTTCATGCCAAGGCTGCCACAGGCAATTGATTTTGGGTATTGACCAAAATAAAATATGTTGTTTTTTAAAATGTGTTTTTGCCTCAAGTAAAAAATGAATAGAATGCGGATCTTGGCGGGAAATCTTGGAAACCTATTAATTTTTGCCAAGCGGCTTCCGATAACACGGTTGGTTATATCCGCTTATTCTCTTTGCGACTGGGAGGCTGTCTTGAAAACGACTCGTTGGCTGGGATTGTTGGCGATCGCCATGCTCCATACGGGCTGTATTCAATACGTATCCGGCTATAAAAAGTCAGCGCCCGCTCTGGCTGCTGAAGCGACGGAACCTCCAGCACCCGAAGAAACGGGAACTGACGAAGGTACTGAAGGGGGAGATGAGGCAACTGCGGAAGGCGAGCAAAGTCCTGAAGAAGGAGTGGAAGAAACGCCGGTTGAACTCGTCAATGCCTGTGCGAGTTGTCATCGAACGGGTGGAACAGCGCAGAGCGTTGTTCTCAATAAAGCTGCGATCCCGAGACTTAATTCAGCCTACTTTGGCCGAGGCAAAACTATTCATCAGGCTTTTGGCTATACCTTTACCGGCCGAGGCCGGGTTAGGCTTGAAGCGACTTTGAATCGTCAACCCTGATATCTCGAAAAAGAGCCCCCCTGTCCAGCCTTTCACCTCCTTTAAGATCCCGTTCGAAGGCATCACATTAGGTTTGCAATTTTTTGACCCATGTTCGACTATTGCCCTGACGTCTAAGACTCAGGAAAAAAGCTAGGTCCTGTATGCTTGGGTTCGCTCATGCTTGCCTCCTGCTGTTTTTTTTCGTCTTTTTCTGGAGTAAACCCAAAGTCTGACAACCTAATTCGAGGCTATCATGGCACGTTCCCTTCTCAGTTCCAATGCAGTGTCACCAGAAGCTGTAACGGCAATGGATAAATTTCATCCCGAGGTGCTAAAGACCGTCAGTGATGCGGTAAATAGCGAAGCCGTTGTCATAGTGGGAATGAAGCAAAACCCACATGTGAAACGGGCTTGTCATTCCTTGGCCAAAGCTGGCATTGAGTTTAAATATCTTGAATACGGGTCTTATCTGGGTCAGTGGAAGGAGCGTTTGGCCATAAAGCTCTGGAGCGGATGGCCAACCTTTCCTCAGGTGTTTGTTAAAGGAGTGCTTATCGGTGGTGCCAGTGATCTTGCCAAAGCTTTGGAAGATGGGTCGTTCCAGAAACGACTGGGCGGCGCAAAAGGCAAAACGAGCGAGAAGGCAAAGTCCAAGGCTTAACCCAGGCAGCCGGATGAGGGTGAAAAATAACTAAGACTGCATAAGGACCGAGCAGTCTTAGTCCCTTGTTTTATACAAATTGTATCAAATTCGTGAGCCGACTCAGGGTTGTTTTGTCTTATGACTGGGGCAATGATTCATTCCAGGGCCTGGACTATGGCCCTGCTCACCTCGACCCGCAGTCTGATCCTCGCACTTCGGATCGGTGCTCAATATTGGACTGGATGACAAGGGTTCAACGGATTCAGAACTTTTGTTTCCCGCGCCGCTTTCTGAATTGGCTCGTGGACTCCATGCATTAGGCCTGCTGCAGGCTAAGCCTAGGACGCAAAGTAGGGGTAAAGGCGTTAGGCAAGACCATAAAAGGTATGACATGGCTTCTCCTTCTTAGCATACTTTAGAACTAGAGGAATTATACCCGTAGTTCCCGAGTCCGATCATCGTGCCGAATCGTTTCGAAACGTTTGAGATCGTCCAGTTTAATGCCTTCAATACCCAGTCGATCCAAAGCTTTTAAAGTGCGATCATACCAATTGCGCTCGATAGCTGCGAAGCGGCCATGATCCATGAAATCCTGCCAATCGCTCCATCCATCACCTTCCGCAATAACGTTGAGAAGGCAGCCGTATCCGAGTTCAGGACACAGTTTACTGCGAAGTAGGCTCTGAAGCAGGCCGGCACGGTTTTCGAGAAGACTTATGTGACGATTAACTGGCATTAAGACCTCCTGAATAAAGTCATCCTCATCTTAACATCAGGACGTTACCCAAAAAAAGTCCAACTGCATAGTGCGCACAATCCTAAGCTAAGCCCAAAGGGCTTTCTAGCTTATCGCGCTGAACTGTTTTCAACCTAAAAGACTCACCCGCTTGGGAGGGCCGAAGCACTTTTCTCTCAAAGGAATCCCTTCAACGTACCGCTACCGGGGTTGAGAGGAAAAAAGTCCAAATGGCCCAGGCCAGGAGAAAAATGAAGCCGCCGATCAAAATAATTCCGTGGGGTTGAGTTGCATGATGGGCAATACCGCTGCGTTTAACTTCGCGTTTCGGAGGCGTGGTTGCTGACATATAGAATCTCTCTGTTTGGTTTTACGATAGAAAACATGGAAAGCCGAAGGGCCTTAAGGTTTGCCGAGCTTGTGCGAAATGTCCGGTCCGGTCAATCGTGATTCACCTAGGGGCCCTTCGCAGCTGATTTTGAAAGCCAATTTTCACTTATAATTCAATGGATTATACTGTTGATTTCGAAATGGCGACCAATTTTTCTGAATTTTTTTCAAGGTCTGGCTTCCTTGCTGGCCAACTCAAACATGCCCACTAAAAGGGACAGTATCTCCAAGATGCTCATCCGTTCAGTGATTTTTTTCAATGCAGTCAAAGATTTTGCGGCTCATAGGTGAATGATATTCCTTGTAGAAAGGTGTTGGCTTCAAAAGAAAACCAAACATCTATTTCGGCACTGATGCGTACAGAGTCGCTCCGCTCTCGTATAATGACTGCATGGCTAAGGCAGATCAAAATACACACTGTTGCGAGACGGAGTACCTATGTTAAATGTGTGGCGCAAATTGGTTTTTTGTGGAGCTGGTTTCTGCATGGCGTTTAGCGCGAAGGCTCAGACACGAAGTCAGGTCACCGGCGACGCCTCGGCGAAACAAGCCCAAACCCTTTTTATTCGCGCCGATGTTGGGACTACGACTTTCGACAGTAAGGCCGCTGCAAGCAAGGATACCAACACGTCCATTGCCTATGAGTTGGGAGGATGGTTTGGCGAATCGCGTATCGTCGGTCTCAGCGTGAAGAATCAGACAGATGTCGTGCCCTTCACCCTTAATAAAAGTGAATCATCGACCAATTTCACAGATGTGAGACTTAAGGGACGCTTCTGGGGTGTCATGCCATCGGTAGGGGTGAGTCTTTCGGAAGTGGATATATCGAAAGCCGATGTCAAAACCATAGGATTATTTGGAACCGGTATTAATGCAGGCTTGGGCTTAACGGGAACCCTTTACCCTGGAATCGTCCTGAGTGGCGAGGTTATGACGATAAAAAGCACGCATATATTTGATAAACTTGCTCTCGAGAACAAACTCGGCGTGAGAAATGAAGCGGATGCTAATATTTCCTTTGATATCACCGATCGCCTTATCGATCTGTTGGTAGGGTACCGCTTGAGACAGTACGAAATCGAAACACCGACGGTGATCTTTAAAGAACAGACGGCAGGAATATACGCGGGCGTGCGCTTAGGCGTTTACTTCTGATTCTTATTTGGCAGTCTCTATTGCTAAATTGGGATGGGGCGGAAGCCTCTTCAGCATCTGGAGAGGCGTTCTTCATTGCGGGCGCATCGATTGATAAATATTCGGCATCGGATTTTGATGGATCGAAAACTGCTGCAACGGAGCGAGTGTCCATGGTTGATTCTTTAGGAATACCGAAAAAAACCTAAAAAGCTGCAGCTGCCTTATAGCTTTTCCATCATGTCCTACAGTCAGGGAGTTGGCCTTTTATGCTCCTTTATTGACTTTGAGGCTCTGGGCGCGCCGCGCCTTTGCCGAAGCGTAGCGGGCCTTTTCCTCCGTTGTCTGCGGATTGAGCGGCGGCACCGCCCTCGGCTTTTTATCGTTGTCCAAAGCCACCATTGTGAAATAGCAACTATTGGTGTGGCGGATACTTTTTTGTACCAAATCCTCGGCTATAACCTTGATTCCCACTTCCATCGAGGTCTTTCCCGTATAATTGATCGAAGCCAGAAAGGTGACGAGCTCACCAATAAAGATAGGGAGTTTAAAGAGCACTTTATCGACCGACAGTGTCACGACATAGCCAGCTGCATAACGCATGGCACAGGCGTAGGCCACACGATCGAGGTACTTCAGCAGTTCTCCACCATGCATATGACCTGAAAAATTCGCCATATCGGGCGTGACCAACACAGACATGTGGAGGTGGCGAGGATTAAAAGCGTCGATATCGTTGTGCATCGGTGTTCGTCCTAGATCAGGATTGAAGTTTGTTGATAAGCAAGGTTTCCCCATCTTAAAGGGCATGCCCAGCCCTTGTCATCCCCAACTGGAACCCATTGGCTTTATCCATGGAAATTTAGATTTTTTGGCATGCTGTTCTGGAGGCTCAGGGTCTTACAGAACACTTCGTTCCTTTAGCCTTGATCCTTGCCGTCTCGCTTGATTAGAGTGCAATTAGGAAATGGCTCAATACAACCGAGGTCAATCATGAAAATTCAATGCGTTCGTATGTTAAGTCTCACGGCCGGTCTGTTTTTAGGCAATGCAGCTTTTGCTCAGGTCTCGCTTGGCGGCGCTGCACCAACGATCACCCTTACCGGTTCTGGATGTGCACGGAATCAAGGGTCTGAAGCCCATTGGGAAAGCGGTTCGCTGGTGGTAAACTTTGGTGGCATGGAAGCGGCAAAAGGCCCTGGCCTCCCCCTCTCGCTAAGCCGTAAGGCCTGCTCCATCACCCTCGATCTCCATGTACCCGAAGGATTGAGTTATGCCCTTGCTGCTTATTCAGCACAAGGTTATGACGACCTGTCAGGCCAAGATACAAGAACTCTAAGCCTAACTCAATTCTTCCAGGGCGAAGCGACTGCTGGATCCTCGAAAGAACTTGCTAGCGGGCCTCTTGCCGCCAGCTTTGACGTCAATACCTACAGCCGATACCTTGAGCCGGTTTGGAGCCCCTGCGGCCTGCAGAGGGCGCACACTCTGACCGCCGCGCTTCGAGTGGGTGGCAGCGATCGGCAGGCCGCGTCGGCATCGACTTTGGAATCGCTCCGTCTCACTTTCCGGGTAAAACCCTGCTAAGCTCGTAAAATCCGAATTTGCGAAGCAATCCTTCATTTCACAAAGCTCAGACGGTACGTTTGGGCTTTCACTTTTTGCCGATTGCACAGGACATCAGCCGCTTGCTGTGATTCAATTGCAGACTGTCCCTCAGATGAAGGAGTTATGGATCCGTGGCGAATCACAGCAACAAACACATTTGGCAGGCATTTTTCACCAATCTCGCGATCGCTGTTATTAAAGCCATCGCTGCCCTTTTCACAAAATCAGGGGCGATGCTTGCCGAAGCGATACACTCAGCGGCCGACTGCTCGAATCAACTCCTGCTCCTGCTTGGAGTGAATCGGGCGGCCAAAGAACCCGATGCCTCCCATCCTTTGGGTTACGGTCGTTCGCTCTATTTTTGGTCGTTTCTCGTAGCCCAGCTCCTCTTCACGGCAGGCGGCGTCTTCTCTATCTATGAAGGGCTCCATAAGATTTGGTTTCCTGAAGAGCTGCATCATCTGGAAGCAGCCTTGGCCGTACTCTTCATCGCCTTTCTTCTGGAAGGAATTTCAACCCTGCAAAACATAAAGGAAATGAACAATCGCCGCGGCGCTGTGACTTTCCTTCGCTATCTTCGCGAGACAAAGGACTCCGATTTGATCGTCGTCTTTGGCGAAAATGCGGCCGCGACAGCCGGTCTCGTCTTTGCGATGCTCGCAACTCTATGTGCCTGGTTTACCAAAGATGCCCGTTGGGACGGGGTCGGCAGTCTTATGGTTGGTGTTGTTCTGGTCGGCGTTGCGGTCTTTCTTGCCGTCGAAATCCAATCGCTTCTGGTCGGTGAACGGGCGGATCCAACCCTAGAGGTCGATATTCGCCGTCTCGTCAAAGACCACAGTGCGATCGTGGAAATCTTGAATTTGATCACCGTTCAACAGGGGCCAGGCGAAGTCATGGTCGCGATGAAAGTAAGGATGCAGGAGAATCTTCTGACGGGAGCTCTCTGCGAGCGGATCAATGAATTTGAAAAACGCATCAAGACCGCTCGACCTGAAATTCGTTGGTGTTTCGTCGAACCCGATACCGAAGCCTGAGCGGCGCCATGGACGATGAAAACCTTCCTATCCTATATTCGTTTCGCCGTTGTCCCTATGCGATGCGGGCCCGACTCGCGCTTTGGGCTAGCGGCAAGACTATTATTCTGAGGGAAATCGCCCTCGCGGCGAAGCCAGAGGCGATGCTTGAAGCTTCTGCCAAGGGTACGGTTCCCGTGTTAGTTCTCGATCGGGGTCTGGTCATAGAAGAAAGTCTTGATATCATGTTATGGGCATTGATGGCCAACGATCCCTCCCAGTGGATGCCAGCCAATCCGTTTCAGGCGATACAACTGATCAAAAGAAACGATGAAGAATTTAAACCCTGGCTCGATCGCTACAAATACCCCGAGCGTTTTGCGAAAGCAGAGGATGCCCGAAGCCAAGGGCTGACCTTTCTCATCACTTTGGAAGAGCATCTCACTGTCAATGGGGGAAGCTACCTCTGCCGGCAAACCCCTTCGCTTGCCGATATGGCAATTTTCCCTTTCATTCGACAGTTTGCAAGGGTCGATCAAGAATGGTTTGACAGCCTGGGCCTACCCAATCTCAAGGCTTGGTTGTTGAATTTGATGGGAAGTGAAGAATTTCTGGCGATCATGAAAAAATTTGAGCCTTGGAAACCAGAGCATGATCCGACTCTCTGGGGGCGATTGCAATAGCTTATGTTTAAGGGTTGACCGTAAATTGATTGTGAGTCGCATCGATCTTGATTAGTTCGGCAACTGCTCATGCCGTGATAAGCCCATGACCGACTGCTGATTGCTGCATCCCTGTTGAGAGATGGGAAGAGTAAAAACAAAAGTGGAATGGAGCGCATGCGTATCATACCGAAGGGTGCCGCCGTGACCATCCGAGATGCCCCGTGAAATGCTCAACCCAAGGCCAGTGCCTTTGCCGACTTCTTTGGTCGTGAAAAAGGGCTGCATGATTTTCTCACGAATTGCGGGATTGATGCCAGGCCCGCTATCGCATACCACGAAATTCACACAATTCTGAATGCTAAAGACTTCAAGCTTTACCCACCTTTCTTTGCCGCTGAGTCCTTCGACGGCGTCATAGGCATTGTTCAGTAGATTCATGATGAGCTGGGCAATCTGCGAGGCCCGACATTCGACCGAGACATCGCAATCGACGTCGACCATAAGTTTAATCGTATGATAGCGAAACTTTGCCTGGCAAAGGTTGAGGGTTTGCTCGATGATGTCCCTGACAAGAATCTGCTCCATGGGTTCATGTTCTGAATTTCTCGAAAATGATCTCAAGCCGTTGACTATCTTGGCAATGCGTTGGGCTGTGCTTTCGATTTTGAAAAGTCCCTCGGTAAGGCGTTCGGGATCCAGGTGATCCCGTTCATGGTAGCGTCTAAGCAAGGAGGTTTGACCGATGATGATGGCCAGGGGGTTGTTGATTTCGTGGGCCACACCACCTGCCATCTCCCCTAGTGACGACATCTTGGAAGCCACAACCAGTTTCTCCCTTTGCGATATCAGGGCCTGCTCAGAGCGTTTGCGCTCAGAAATATCGCGAATTGTAAACTGAAGGACCCGTTGGCTATCATAAGGAAAGGAATTGAGTGTGACTTCAGTCGGAAACTCCCGTCCCTTCCGCGTGCAATGAACCCACTCGTATTCATGACGGCCTTCCTGGTAGCCCTGCATCAGATGATATTGGGCGGCAGCTGCCGACTCGATCTCATTGGGCTGGCGTGATGGGGACATGGAAAAGAGGTTGCAGCTAAGGAATTCAGCTTTACCGGGCAGCTCGAACATCTCCCAGGCCCGTCGATTGCAATCCAATATGCCCGCGGCGGTGGTAAGGACAATTGCATCCTTGGAGTTTTCGAATACGGAGCGGAATCGTTGTTCGAGACTTCTGGTAATATCCTCGGAACGTTTCTTCTCGATAGCGATTGCCGCAAGTCGAGCGGCTTCCGTAATCGTGAGAATATCGCCGGCCGATGGCAAGCGACAATCCCGACAGTAAATGGCAAAGGTTCCGAGAGCATTTTGCTTGGAATCAAGGATAGGCTCCGACCAACAGGCCGATAGACTCGCGGACTCTGCCAGGACGCGATACGGAGCCCACAATGGGTCTTCGAAAAGGTTGGTCACGATCACCCGTTCTTTTCTAAAAACTGCGGCGCCACAGCTTCCGGCCGTGGGTCCAATCAGCATTCCATCGACGGCCCGACTGTAAAATACCGGGAGGGTGGGTGCAGCCCCTATCCTTAGAGTTGTTTGACCGCGGTCGACCAAAAGTATGGAACAGAGCATGTCCTCGTTGATGCGCTCAACCCCTAAAACGATAGACTTTAATATTTCGTCAAGAGTGGCTCCCTTTACCATTGAAGTCATGATCTCGGCGCGAGCCAACGCAATATTTCGCTTACTAACCTCTGTTGTGACGTCTCGAAACGACCAGACTCGTCCTGCCGTCATGCCATCGATTATAAGAGCTTTGGAAACGACCTCGATTATGATTCGCGACTTTAGCAGCAGATGAGCAAAGCTCTCCAAAGATGGATATCCATCGATCCTGGCCTGCAGGCTTGCATATTGATCAGGATCCTGCAGTTGCGCCTGAACAATTTTCAGGAGGTCTTTATAACTGCAACTTTTGGCCTTGGCTTCACTGACATTCCACATATCCAAAAAAAGCTGATTATAGTCAGCAACCCGGTCTTTTCGACTGTCGAAGATCAGTATCCCATCTCGACAGGAGTTTAAACTGGCTTTTAACAATGAGGTTTGAGCGCTCATAGTCTCTATCAATTGTAGGCTGTGGAGAATCAGTTTATGAGTTGAGAATAATCAATTCTCTTCGGGTTGGATATATACAATTGAATTAAAATTGTCGATTTGCTCATTGATTTTGGGTGTATACACTCATAAACCCGGAGCCAACCCACGCCTGGCGTTCCCTTTTACTGTGCAAGTTTGTTCGAACTTGGATTCGATTCAAAGCCCGGAGAAGGGTTTTAGAGCTAAATAAGCAAGACCCATCCATCGTGCTGCCGAATTATGGGACCGGCCATCCTCACGGTTCTGGGATTGCTATCTGGGTCAAAAGACCTTGGCGCGTAGCGCAGCTTCTCTCTTCATGAGGCGGCTCATATAGGCTTGCAGGGGCGGATTGCCCTGAAGGAGGAATTCATCCGCGCCCGGGATGATGGCACCGAGCAGGATATCGGCGGCGGAAAAACCTGACTGAAGAATATAGTCTTGCTGGGATAGGATTGGATTGAGTGCCAGTTTGAAGACTTCCGCTTCTGTTCTATTGAGGGCGAGTGTCTCGGCCTTTTCCACAGGACTTGATACATGCGTGAACATTCTCGCGACCACACATTCAAGACTTCCCACCGACCATACCATCCATTTCAGATAATCAGCACGATTTTTGGTATCTTCAATCTTCGGGGCCAGGGTTCCATAACTGTAGCGATCGGCCAGGTAGAGACAGATGGCAGCGGATTCAAACATCACAACCTCACCGTCGATGAGAGTCGGTGTCCTGCCCATAGGATTAATCTTTCGGTATTGGGCTGTATCCAGTTCTCCCGCCGATTTTTTAAGGAAGATATCTTCATAGGGGACCTTGATTTCCTCCAGTAGCCAGCGAATACGATCGCTTCGATCCTGATAAGCCCTGGAGTAAAGTTGTAAGGGTTTTTTCATAAGCTGTCCGTCCTCGAATTTTGTCGGCAATGATAATTGGGCGCATTTTCCAAAGTTTAGCCCAGGAGGCGCCAGACTGTAAATCCGAGACTCTGCCGCAGCTTATGATTGTCAATCCGACTCACAGGCACCCAACAAAAAAAGTGTGGAAGCCGAAGCATCCACACTCTTTATTTGAACTAAAAACCGTTAAGCTTAGAGTTTAACTGTTACGAAACCAGCATAACGTGCTGTTTCTTCTCTTGCTGTGTAGCGAACGCCAGACTCAGTTAGAGTATCAGCTCTTTCGCCGCGCATAAAGCTACCGTTGAGGCCAAGGTAGGTCTGACGGTTGATCGCGAGGATACCTTCAAGTGTACCGCCGTAGAGGTTAGCCAAACGGTAACCGAGGCCCGATTCATCAGCGCCGATTTCAGTAGAAGCGGCACCTTTGTATTCGGCGGCCAAAGAAACGCGTGAACGGGCGTCGGTCCAGTAGGTTGCCATGAGTTTAGCAGCAACACGGTCAGCGCTTTTGTATTGTTCAAACAAAGGTACTGCACCCTGAACGTTACCATCGTAACGAGCCATGGAAACGCTGCTTGCAAGACTGAAGTTGTCAGTCAAGTTACCGCGAACAAAAACGGTACCGGTTGAAGGCAAGAAAATTGCGCGTTCGTTGACGATATCCTGGTTAGGGATAGCCGTCAGACTCAAAGCCGTTCCCTGGCGAGTTGCCGAAGGGCTAAGAATATCGCTCTCTTGAACTTCGGATGTGTACGCAACACCGATTTCATAGGCAGGCTCGTGGTACGAAAGACCAGCGATACCGCGTGTATAATCAAAGTTGAATTCATTCTGAGTCAGGTAATTCTCAGTGATGTCGAGCTTCGAAATCTCGGCGCCGATACCAGCTGTGAAGTACTTGCCAAATGTGTAAGCAAGTTCAGGAATAACTTTTTGAGACTTAAAGGTTTCTTTCGATGTATCAGCCGCTGTGCTTTTGTTTTCAGCATCAGAATAGCTGCCGCGAACACCGAAAGTCAGGTCCTGCCAGCCGTAAGCGACGGCTGCGTTGACGGTTGGGTTTTGAAGATCGGAACCGACACCGTTTTTACGGAGTTGGCTATTTTGTGTTTCGCCTTCAAGACGAGCACGCAAGCCAGCGTTCTCGTGGAGCTGAGAGGGTGAAACATAATCAAGGCCACCAAGGAGAAGACGATCGCGTTTTGCGTAATCTCTGATGGTGGTGTTCACAGGATAGAGATCGCTCTCAGCAGCCTGTGAATATGCAGAGGTGGCGCCTAGTAGAATAAACAAGCTGACTAAATTTGAGGCTTTCATGAGTTTCCCTTCGTAATAAAAATCCCTATTCGTGAATTACAGAATCGTGGATTCGGCGGCAACTGATATCGGTTCACTCGAGTCGTCAAAGACCTATCCCCGATCTTCGTATCTTGCCCTACGAATTCCTCCAATGAAGCTATTTATTTGATAAATTAGCCACCCGACTGCAGGCCATCACCGGAGTTTTCGGCCTTTTAAACTTATTTTGATGAAAAAATTAAGGATGCTTTTATTGTCATGCCTTGCCTAAAAAGTAGGCATGAGGGTCCGTCATTTCTGTCAAGAGGTGGATTAACTAGAGAATTGATTGAAAGAGCGAGGGAAAGCCGAGCCGGAGCTTGGCCAAATGACAAAGAAACCTGTAAGTTTTATCTGAAGTTGGCAGGCGCTGAAGAGCGCGCTTATTTAATAGGAAGGGACGTCTGGCCCAGGTCGTTCCTGCAGCCATGTTATTCATTTGAATTTTATAGATCGCAACGGTCGACGATGCGCAGCATACTCAAGGTCCAGATCTTATAAACAGAGTACGCGATCAGCCCAAGGGTGATACTCAGCAGGGCATGCCACAGATAGTGAAGTTGCTCACCGTTGACAATGATTTGCTTCATGGCTTTGATAATGCCCGTGGGATCACGGTCGGGGTGTTGCAGGCTGCCGTGTGGGATAACCCAAGCCACGACGTTAATGGCTAGGGAAAGGGTAATGATCCAAACACTGAGAATTTCTTTTTCGAGGAAATTGTTGAGCTTAGTCAAGATTTCTGACATCCATTCGCACCCTAAAAAATTGTGGGGAGAGATCAGTATATCTTGGCCATTGCAAGTTTTAAAGGGTCATATCAATATTCGTTGGCTCGATTACGGCAATTGATTTCGCGGAAATAATCTTCATTATAGGGCGGTGGCGACGCGGCCAAGGCCTCTTTTAAACTATTCAAATATCTTTTCCCGAATGTCCCAATAGTAGGTCTTTTTCCTGGCAATGACAAATAGGGGAATCCGAAAGAGGTGCTGCTGGGCGATCACGTCGTCGGCGCTGCTCACCGTAACGGCCTTCTCTGGTAGTCTCAAATGCATGCGCATAAAGTTGTAATAGAAGGCCCGGCAGTCGTTGGGACTATTGATATAGAAAAACTCACGCAGGAATTCGCCATCGCAATCGTAGTATTTGACTTCGATTCGACATTGGCCCTTCTTGTCAAAAGATTTGTCAAAGACCATCGAATCGGGTCGCATCACATGGGCGTCCTTCAAGGCCATGGCATCTCTCAGTTTCTTGTCGTTGTCGACGAGTAGCGCCTGGCAGCCTGAGCAGACCCGGGCGGCAATGTCGTTTTCCTCGCCGCATTGACTACAACGTTTGAAGCGAAAGCGGTAGGGGCAGGGGATTATTTCTAAGGTTTTTGGGTCCTCGTGCGCGCCTCGGCATTTTCTTCCAAAATGTTCTATAATTTCGCCGTCCGAATCTTTAAGGCCCCAGAAATCGTTTTCATGCCCGCATTGAGGACAGGCAACGACCACGGCGACCGATTCTTCGGAGGGTTTATTTTCTTTGATATCGGGGCTGAAAATATCATGGCCGGCACCCGTATAGTCGAGTATCAGGCAGTCGTGTTTCCCTTCCGCCAGGCGCAATCCGCGACCAATGATCTGCTGGTAGAGGCTTAGCGATTCGGTAGGTCGGAGCAGGGCGATGAGATCGACGTGCGGGGCATCAAAACCTGTGGTCAGTACCGAGACATTGACGAGAAATTTCAATTTCCTTTGCTTAAAGGCTTTGATAATGGAATCGCGATCGGCACTGGAGGTATCCCCTACGACCATCGCGGATACACCCCGGGGCAGCAGACCGAGGATTTCTTCAGCATGGCGCACTGAACTCGTAAAAATCATGACGCCTTGCCGGTCGGCCGCCATCGCAACGATGTTGGCGATAATGCCGGGCGTTACCCTTTCCTGATCTTTGAGGACCTGTTCCACTTCTTTTAATGCAAATTTTTCCCCCTTGAGTTTGAGACTTGAGAAATCATATCCGGCCACCGGGGAATCGATCTTAATCGGCGGCGTCAGATATTTATTTTTGATCATATAGCCGAGCGAAAGATCAAAAATACATTTTTTGAAAAATCGTTGCTCGCTCGTGCGTAGAAGTCCGCGGTGATGGTATTCGTAGATCCAGCCAAGGCCCAGTCGATAGGGCGTCGCGGTCAGCCCAAGAATGCAAAGCGCTGGATTAACGGCACGCAAACGTCGAACCACCTGCGCATACTGACTGTCGTCTTCCATGGATACCCGGTGGCATTCGTCAATGACCAGCAGGGAAAAACTCTTAAACAGTTCTTCCCCAGCTCGCGCCACGGACTGAATACTGCCAAATATCACCTTTGTGGACTGATCCTTTCGTTCAAGGCCTGCTGAGTAGACGCCAGCCTTCAAATCATAACTCTCGTATTTCTCGTGGTTCTGCTCGACCAGTTCTTTGACGTGAGCCAGGACCAGAACCCGCCCTTTTGCTATTCGGGCCAGCTCCGCTATCACCAGACTCTTGCCAGCACCGGTCGGCAGCACCAAGACGGCTGGGTCTCGCTGCCTTTGAAAGTAGCGTATGGTCGAATCGACTGCAATTTGTTGATAGGGCCGGAGTTGATACATGACGGACTTCGTTTGCTGAGGGTTAAGATAAACAATGACCTTAGCCAACTGACCTCAGGTGTGGAGAGGAAAAACTTTTCACCGCTGAAACACGAAACTCCACCTATAGCGTTCGACACTTAGGTGGTAGTTGTTCATCAGCAAGCCCGATCGAAGTATTTAAAATCTGCGTCCTCTTTGCCCATTAAGCGACAGCAAGCTATCAACCTTTAGCGGCTTTTTTGGCTTGTTTTTCGGCTTTTTTTTCTTTAGCGTTTTTAACCGGTGCTTTTTTTACGTCTTTTTTTGCGTCTTGACTCTTACCCATACCCATACCCCAAAATTTAGAGATCAACCTAAGTCAGCCAAAGTGACGAATGCTTCGCTCTTAACGGCCTAGTCAGCAATGTCGCAAAAACTTTGCCGTATTTCAAGGGTTTCCGCTCCTGTATCGCATCTTATCCAGGACGCCTTGGCGTCAGCCTTCCGCCGAAAGCAATGAGCTGCAAATCCTAATTGATCGATTCCCAAAGAACCCAGGTTTTTTCTCTCGCTGTATTGGCCTTCCCGGGAGGATCACCAAGCGACACGGACAAGGTGGAAAAGGTCTTATCCATGCGGCCGTGAAAAAATTCAGACTTTTTATGATCTGAATTCTGTTAAGCCAGCGCTGCTGGCTTTTGTGCTCGATCTGCCATCTGACCTTAATTTGCCGAGCGGGTGTAGCCACCGTTACGAGCAGCCTCCTCAGTCATGAAGCAGGATCTGTCATCGTCTTCAAAATATTTCTGACCATCCAGGACTTCCTCATAGCTACGGCTGTCTTTGGCATAATAAAGTTTGGTCTTGCGATCACCGACGATAGGACAGGTCGCGGCTTTAAAGGATCGACTGACTTTCTGAGTCACGGCGTTGGCGTTTTTGCCAACTTCAGCAGCAGCTTTGCCGACGCCCTCGGCGGCTTCCTTAGTCCCCTCTTTGACCGTTTCAAGGCCACTTTGTAGATTCTCGTTCGGTGTTTTATTAGAATTCGCAGCCAGTATAGGGCTTGCCAACATCATACTGATAAAGCCAGCGGCACGGATAAAGTCTTTCATAAAGCGCTCCTCGTTAAAAGCCGGTCCCAGGTGTTCGTGCTTGAATAAGCGTTTGCCGAGAGTAAATTATAGGGGCCGCTCAGGGTAAAGCCCAGTTCAAAGGTTTGTCCCGAGCTTTAAAATTCAATGTATTCGGTTTGTTGACCTGTATTTAGTTTTTTCCCTGGCCGCTTCAGGCGCAGCGAAGCTCCCTTACTAGCCCTCTCAGGTATTGTCCGTATAAAAGGTAGTAGCCTGAGGCGCTGCCTTAGTTGGATTTTGCTTAGGGGCTGTTGACGTTTGGCTACGCCAACGTCGAACATCCCCAGTAACGC
>CAXSGP010000009.1:0-17638 GCA_964236955.1 uncultured Oligoflexus sp.
CCAAAGCCTTTGGGCTTGAGGTAAGTGGAAATAGATATTTTGAAGTTTGTCTCTCTGGAACTGGCCGATTAGAGTTAGGGCAAAACTCGGAGCAAAAATGAAAATAGCATACACATTGATTTTAGGTTAAGGGCTGTTACTTTGCTACACAAGGTGTTCAGGGGAGATCTTGGTTGGCCAAGAAACAACAGTTAAATGATAAAATGGTTTTTCCATGTCTAAAAAAGGAAGAGCGGAATGGAACCAGTACTTAGGATAGCAAGAGAGACGAATTTCCTCGAACAAATTTCTACGATGTATCAACAAGGGTTAAAAATGGAGGTACTTGGGCGGTTTTCGGACCATTCAGGCTTTGATGGTGTGATGATCGGCATCAAGCTTTCTCGGTTTCACCTCGAATTCACCCACCGTCATGGTGAAAAGGCACCAAGATCCCATTCGAAAGACAATCTATTAGTTTTTTACGTGCCTGATCGTTTGGAATGGGAAGAGACAGTCAAACGTATGAGTGGTGCGGGGTTTGTCCAGAAAGAAGCAGTCAATCCTTATTGGAACGAAAATGGTATGACCTTCGAAGATTTAGAAGGCTATCGTGTCGTTATATCTAAGGACAAGTGGGATCGATAATACCGGAACTGGCAAAATGCGCTTATTATTTGACGGATCCTTATAGTGCACTAGAGAAGTACAGTGGGGTGAGCAGGTGCCTTTTCGGTTTGCATGCAGAAGAATGGTTCCCGTAGATTCACAAACAAGCCAAGATAAAATTCGCGCCACCTTTACACCGGACACCGCTTGGCCAATAAACAGACTCTCTCCAAACGAATCCCATACAAGAAAAAGGAGAATAGGTGAGCGATAATCAGACTTTAGGGGATAAAAACGGAGAGCTAGGGATTCGAACCCTAGAAGAGGTCACCCCCTTACTTGATTTCGAATCAAGCTCCTTCGGCCACTCGGACAGCTCTCCATTAGGAACGCGATCATAAAAAAAAATTCTAAAAAGCGCTACTAGAAGCTGTCAGAAAATAAAATGAACTGGATCGCACTGCTTTTCCATCCCCCAAAATACAATCTAAGTATAGGTAATTAAACTAGAAAAAATTAAATTTATATCCAAAAAAACCAGCCAAAAAAAGCCAGGATGACCAAAGCCATCCCGACCTATCTCAATCCAAAACCATCAAAACGGCTTAGATCTTACTATTAAGTCCCTTAAGGTTATTCTCGTCGACGGAGTAGGTGCGGGGCAATTCCTTAGCCGTACGGATCAGATGCGCCTGTTGGTTTCGCAAATACTGGACGATCTTTTGATTGACAGGGTCTGATTTCAGTGTGTCGATGTTCATTTGAATATCGTTGATTTTCTCAACGTCGTTTTCTTTTGTATAGATATTATCGAGTATATCGTTAAATTTACCCTTCTCAACCTCGGTGAGTCCGGTGGTATTTGCGTAGCGGTGGTATTTGTTGAGTACCATCGGCTCGGTATCGACCACTACGGTGCCGTCTTCCTTTTTTTCCACAATTACGCCGGGATTGGTAAACATACCAGCCTTCGGTACTAAATCGCCAATCTGAGCCATAGCATTCCCCCTTTTATGTTTTGTTTTCGTCGATGCTGTAAATGCGTGGGGCTATCCCCTCACTATTCATGATATGAGCCATTTCCCCTTGCAGGTATCGGGTCAACACACCTCGTTTCGGATCTTGTTTCAAGGTCTCGATCTGGTCGTGAAGGAAATCCACGCGTTCACGGGTTTCACTTCGCTCTCGCATTTGGTCGATGATGTTCTCGTAGTCTTCGCGTTGCGAGGGCTCCAGTCCATTTACGAAACCATAGCGTCGGCCTTTTTCCCAGTCAGGGCCTTCCGTTTCTACCTGGAGTGTTTGTTTTTTTATGTCGCGATTGACCACAAATCCCGGATGGCCTTCGCGATTAAAAAGGGAATCGCCAATTCGAGAAACCATGCGGCACCTCTCTGCCTTATAGCCTAAGATTAACCTTCCTGAAAATAATCGACAATCCCTCGATATGATTCATTATTTCCTAGTAATATCGAGCATTTCTTGCCTAGTTATTTTGCATTTGGCTCTTAAGAAAAACATAATTCATACCGATAAAGATGGAAATCCGGGAGGATAAGTCAGCCATGAAAAGGACAAGGATATGGGAAAGGTTATTCAGCTCGATCGGTTCAAAGGGCTAAAGCGTCGGGAATACCTTAAACGCTATAACACGCAGATCGCAAAGTTCGTCGACTTCTTTCTTACGCAAAACCTCCGCGTCAGTTTCGAAGCACTCAGCTATCAATACATTTCCATACAGCAGCAAGAACAGGTGGCCGCATGGGATTTTGTAGACTTCCGCGACTCTCTGCGCGATGGCTTCCATGAGGTTTTTGGCAGGCAGATACTCGATGAATGCAAATCTCAGTACTGGTATGACGAAAGATTTATTACGGCAGACGAACTTGTCGATCTTTGCGTAAGCCAGGTGATTCTGGGACCGGATCGTTCCGCAGTCCGCTAGACAGCTCAGATTTAACCCTGACCGGCAGCTCAAGCAATAGCCTTTGATCCTGTCACTTGTTTTCGTCACGATCTCTCCCAAGGCCTCTTTCCCCCTAAAATTCGCAGATCTGCCTAAGCCTTTCCAATCCTGCTTTTTACCCCAGGTTCGTATCTTCATTCCCACAGCGGCATTTTCTGCCAAGAATGCGTCTATCCAAACGTATGATCTGGAATGGAAGACAAAAAAAAGACCGGCAAAAGGTGCCGGTCGATTGAGCGAAATAAAGTCAGTGTTAACCGATTTTACGAGCCTGATCCGAATTATAATTTGGCTGCTCAGTCGAGACAGAAGCGTCGGTCTTTATGCCTAACATCCCAGCAATAGTAGCAAAATTCAGCTTATTGACTGTCGAAACCAAAACATCGAGATCACCCTTGGCTTTGCCGGAAAAGGCGCGAGCCAGAATAAATCCAAGCCCAATCGCGCCAATGGCATAGGGATAAGGATTGGCTTTGATACTTTCATCCACCATCATTCCCCGCAGCTTCACATCGTCAGACACTGAGCTCAATCGGTCGCTGACCTGCTCTTTGCCACTCGCCATGAGATCCTGAGCTTTCGACTTAACCAAATTCAGATTTTTCTTCACAGCCTGGGCATCCAGCAATGAAGCCGCTTTTGCCATGATGCCGCCTTCGGAATCTTTTCTTTCCGAAGCAGAAGCCTTCGAAGCGCCATTGCGTTGGGCTGATTGGCTGGACTGCGAACCATGCGACTGATCTCTTGTGCCAGTGGATTGGCCATCCTGAAGGTCGACGGGTTGACCGAAGTCACGCGCCGCTCCTTCCTTTGCCGATGAATCTCCATGCTGATCCCTATCATTGGCCGCCGCCATTTCGCTGTCGCCGCTGCTAATGGACTGGGTCGACTGATTGCTGTCGAGGTTTGAACTATGGTCACTGCTTGCTGCTGTGACGTCATAGGGGCTTTGGTTTTTCATATGCTGACCTTTTTGGCTGGAATGAGATTTGCTCATGAGATGTCTCCTCTTGTGTTTGGCAATCGAAGTACCCGCAGGACGGTATTTCTACCCCAATGTTGTGACGACTTGCTTCAGAAGCAAAGCGTATTCGTTTAGGCGGATGACCGCCAAAGCTAATAATACCAATGATTATAAGCTATTTTGAGTTCCTGAAACGAAAATGACTAAAGTCTGCAGAACTTGATAGAGTCGGCATACGAAAAAATATTCGCGATTTTTATTTATTAATAATTTTCCAAGCAAAAAAGCCGCCTCGGTTCACGAAGCGGCTTTTTTAGATCTTGTGAAAATTGTGACCCTTAAAACTCAGTAGGAGCTTTTGGAGAGCGTAGTTTTTCATCAGGTTGATACCCGACGACAAAACCCTCAGCGATTTCTCGCAAAGCCGTGACGGCTTCTTTATTTCTGGTTTTGACGAGAGGAGTTTTACCTTCCATCAACTGCCGTGTCCGATGGGAAGCAACGGCGACAAGAGCAAAACGATTCTCTATAAAACGAAGGCAATCTTCGATGGATACGCGGGCCATAAACCATCCTCCTCTGAAAACGCGAAAGATAACGATACTATTGTATAGACTGGACTCCGTCAATGCTCATATCTATGGAACCCTCCTGGCATTTCCTGCTGCGAGGCCATCATTGCCTAGCCAGGGGCTTTACCACGACTGGTTTTGCGATGCTATAATGGGAGTGTATCAGCCATTCCTGCTCTTTTGAGGCCTCATGAAACGTCTATTACTCGTGATAAGCTGTAGTATTGCCTGGAATTGTCATATTCCACGTGTATCTGCCGCGCCAGCGAGTTCAGGCAGCTCTGCGAACTCCAATGCCCCAAAAACTCCAGCCCTACAGGCTCTTTATAGAAAAGCCATGGAGGCCTACGAGGCAAAAAAGTTTGGCGAAGCCAGAGAGCTCTTTGAACAGATATTGAGCAAACAGAGCGACCACACGCCCTCCAGGATATACCTGGCCCGTTCTCTCTATCAGCAAAAGAACAGCTCGGAGGCCCTCAAGGTCTTTCGGCAGATTGATCCCAAAAACCTGGAGCCCGATGCCGCCTATGAATTTGGCCAGGTAGCCTTTCGTGGCAACGATTTCACGGCAGCGATCAAGGCCCTTGCTATCGTTCCCAATGGCCATCCCCTCTATGATCTCGCCGGATTTTACGGGGGGATTTCCGCCTTCAAATTAGGGGAATATCAGCAGGCGATCGACCTCCTTGATCAGGCCGTGGTCCTTCCGACCAAACTCGTGCGCATGCAAAAACTTTATCGCAAAGAAGCTGAGAAAAAGCTTCTCATTAAGCAAAAGCAGGAGCTTCAGGGCAGCACTAGCGGCAGCAAGCCAGCGGACCGCACGGCATCGGTTCCGCCCGCGCCCCCTGGCTCGGGTTTTTACCTGATTCCCAATCGGGCAGTTGGCATCTCCTACAATTACCTGAATCAAACCCTTGAATCCAAGGATGCGCCCTTTCAGGATGCCCCCGTCACAACCACGGTGCTTGCCCTGGATTGGGCATCCGAACCCCCGGCGGCCGGCGCCCACAATCAATGGTTCTTACTTGCAAGCTTCAAGGGCCTCTCCAATACCAACGGGTCAAAAGAGTTTCCCGCCCTGCAAACTCCCGACCAACTCCTCCAATCGATGGTCCTCCTTCTCACGGAAGCCAAGACTCTGCTAAGGACCGAGCTGGGCGCCGCTTACGAAACGATCATAGGTGACCGTTCAAGCTTTGGTTTTCAAAGCGGGGTTTACACTTACGCCCCCGATTCGGATTTCGCCAAGAGGCTGATGGGAAGTCCCTATGTTTCAGTCTTTCTTGTCCAAAATGGTGACTCCATCGAAACCCGCTTCAAAGCTGAAGCCCATGCCCGCTATCTGGCATCCCGTCTGATTGTGACCCAGAGTATGCAGGAGGGCATCATAAATTTTAATCTCTCAAAGGAAGCCTATTTTGGTTTGACGGGAGAACTTGACGAATATTCCTACAATGTCGAGCGTCTTAGCGGTCCTGATTGGAATGGGCATATCCTCCTTCAGTTGGGCTATCGGCAGGAAAAAACCCTGTCTCTGCTGCTCGGCACCTTCTATGAAATTGCACAGGGTTGGCGTATCTACGATAGCTCGCCCAAGCTTCCCTTGATGAAGTTCAACATCAGCCAGTCAGGTATCCTCGCAAAAGCCGACATGTTTCTCACCAGCTGGCTTACGCTTGGCATCTCGGGCCGTCTGATCACAAACACTTACGCCAACGCGATCCCGGTTGGTGCTGAGGAACTCATTCATACCACGCTCCCTACCAGCATAAGTCAATTTAATATATACACGTCCCTCACCAAGAGTTTTTAAAAGCAGGAGTTCAACATGGACAAGCAATGGGTCAAGATACTCGCTGATTCCCGCCTTGAAGACGGGGAATGGAAACAAAGCAACCCGGTCGCGCCTCGTGAGCATGGTCGGGCGCAGATTGTCCGAACGATAAGCGAATTGAACAGCGACCTGAGGGACGCGATCCAGGTCTTCAATGAGCACGCGAAAAAAGATAAAAAAATGTCGATCTTTCCGATCCAGGGCAAAGACCCCGAAGTTCTTTCTGGCTTTGTCGTCGTAGTCGGCAGGCTGCAACTGCAGGTCATTCAGCACCAGGCTCATATAAACGTCCATCTTTCCCGCATGCAGGGCTTTCAGCAACGCAGTGAACTCCTGCACCAGCTTGAAGCCAACTGCGATCCTTTTGGTGGAATATCCTGGATCATGGACCAAAAATCCATTATGACAAAAGACATGCTCGTAAAGCAGTTGCTTCACGATATCTGTCACGAAGCTTATCTAAGCGAATGGTAAAGAGGACGAGAAGGCTATGGACATCAAGTTTCCGGAAAAAGATCTGGCCGCGATCATCGAAAAGATCAAGAATGCCTTAGGCGGACGGGAACTCGGTAAGATGGTGAGCTTCGATCACGTCGGAAACCAAATGGTCGTGACAATCTCAAAGTTCGGCACGTCGACCCTTACTTTTTCGACAAAACCGGCGTCCACAGGGACCCATCTGATTCTCGATAAAGAAAAAATCGCGTTGGCTCACCGTCCCTTGAAAAGCGAAGTGACCGACAAAATAGTAAAAGTCATCCAGCAGGCCGGTGGCACAGTCACCGCATAAAGAAAGGCTTCCGCCATGATTTGGACGAGCCTGGAAGCCAAGGAAATCGATCGCCTAAGCTCAGAGATTCATGGCGTTCCAGCCCTTAAGCTCATGGAAGAAGCGGGTCTGCAGACCTACCACCTTGCCCTTCGGCTATGGAAACCCTACTTCCACTATAGAGTGCTGGCCGGTGGCGGTAATAACGGCGGTGACGCCTTGGTCGTGGCCCGATATCTTTATGAGGCGAAATTCTCAGTCGAATGTTTTGACCTCTCCGAGGGGAAAGAGACTGCCGAACGCAAACATCAACGTTTGGAGCTGGAAAAGTCGGGTTTTTCTCTTAAAGCCTTCACTCCCTCGGCCTTTAGCGCCAGCCCCTGCGACCTTGTTATTATCGATGGCCTGCTCGGCCTGGGCCTAGACGGCCCCTTGCGCCCTGGACTCATCAAAGATTGTTTGTTAGCCGCAGAAGCGTGCAAACCCAAGCTTGTGATTGCCCTCGATTTACCTTCGGGGCTCGAAGCCGATGCCTGGGAGCAGCCTCCCCCTCCCCTTATTGCTACGCACACCCTAACATTCGGCGCAAAAAAAGCGGTTCACGTGGCCGAACCCTCGCGAGGCTTTTGTGGGCAGGTGACCTTGGTTCCTTTGGGTTTTGCCCGGGCGGCGATCGACCGGGTCCTCGCCCGTCGCAGGCTATCATTGATTCACTCCGAAAAAGGAGGGTCTCTCGCCCGGCTCTGGACCTTTCTTCCCAAAGACGCCCATAAATACGATAGAGGCCATGTGCTTGCGATCGGCGGCAGCCCGGGCAAAGTCGGAGCCATCCTGATGGCTGCTGAAGCGGCTCTTGTTGCCGGTGCCGGATGGGTAACGGTAGCCCCGATGAGCGAGATCCTGGCTCCGGCCTGGACCCGCGAATTCACCTACGAATCTTTTGCTTTGGAGGGGGAAATCGATAGCGATGCGCTCCGTGAATATGTGGTGTCCCGCAAGGTGCGGGCCATACTCATAGGTCCGGGAACGATGGACAATCCCTTGACTCACGAGATTCTCGTCACCCTTTCGCACTTACAAAAGCAGCATAAAATAAGGCTTATTTTCGATGCCGGGGCCTTAGGCGACCTCCTGGGCGCGGTCAGCGGCATAAAGTTTGATCCCGAGCATACGCTCCTCACTCCCCATCCGGGCGAATGGGGCCGGCTGCATAAGATAAAGCCTCTCGCCATTCCCGGCCGTTTGTCCGAGTTGCCTCAGGCAATCGCGGATCTCCAGAACTGTGGTTTCAGTGCTATCTATAAATCCAGCAGTCCGCTGGTTCTTGCGCCCGGTCGAAGCATTTTTCTTTCGCTGGGTGACAACCGCCTGGCTCGTGCCGGCAGTGGCGACATCCTCGCTGGCTTAATCCTTGGATTAGCTCCGACACCGCACAGTCTTCATGAAATCGCCGCGCTAGCACAAAACATGCTGGCGGCCTCGGCATCGCGGGCGGAACACAGTGTATCACCTCTGGAAAATCTCAAGCGACTGAAGGAACTGAATCAAGTTTCATAAGAGCCCGTATACAATGCCGTAGCAAGACTTGCAGACAGTCCGAATGATGCTTGTTTTTGCGCAGGGCAGGGATTAGAACATATTTTCTATAGGAGAGCGTCCGTGTACCGAATGCCAGGATCAGTTGTATTGCCCTATAAAGGCAAAAGCCCTCGATTGGATCAGGGGGTCTTTGTTGCCAGCGGCGCGCACATCATTGGGGACACTGAAATTGGCGAAGACAGCAGTGTCTGGTTCAACGTTGTGGTGCGTGGCGACTGCAATTTCATCCGCATTGGCAAACGAAGCAACATTCAGGACAATTCGACCATACATGTGACGAACAGCCGCTTTCCCACGACTATCGGTGACGATATTACGATAGGCCACGGCGTAATTCTACATGGCTGCAAGATTGAAAATAAATGCTTGATCGGCATGGGCGCTATCATCATGGATAACGTCACTATCCCCGAGCGATCGCTGGTTGCAGCGGGCTCCCTTGTCACGCCTGGCAAGACCTTCAGTCCCGGTATGCTGATCAAAGGTAATCCGGCCCGTGAAACGCGGCCCCTTAACGAGCAGGAACTCTTTGAGATCGAACGCTCTGTCCAATATTATCTAGAATACAAGCGAGGTTATGTTCCAAATTGAATCTCACAAAAGATAGCCAATTGGCTTCCCTGAAAATTCCCCATCTGGCCATGGTCCTCCGCGAAGCTTTTGCTGTTTATTGCCAGGATGAACCTGGGGATACGTTCAGCAATCTGACAATCAGTGGTCTTGCCGACCGCGCTCACCTTCCGGTCGAAGGCGTTATGCAGCGTCTGAAAGCGATTCAATCCATGGCTGAGAATGTCGAACTAAGCTGCCAGGACCTTGGCGTTCTGCTCAAGACCAAAGGCAAACAAATCTATCTCCTCGACGTGCGTCAAGCCTGGGAATTTGATCTTTGCCATATTCAAGGGTCCAAACTCATGGCTAAACTCGACCTTGCCCAGATTTTTCCTGGTCTCAAAGAACTGGAGGTGATAACGATTTGTCATCATGGAATTCGATCGCTTTCCGCGGCATTTTATCTCCGCGAAGCAGGCTTACCGAAGGTGAGATCGCTGACGGGCGGGCTCGACGAGTGGGCACTGACAATGGATAGGGCAATGGCCCGCTATTAAGGGGCTTGATTGGAGGCCAGTGCTGGTGAACCTGATAAAGGCCGGGAATCAAGCGCCAATCCAGCCTTCAACTCCTATTTACGTGCCGTAAATGTACCGCTTTCGCTAACGGGATAATAGTAATCCATAGTCGCGCGAATACTCATCTGATCAGCATCCTTCAGGTGAAAACGTTCTGAATTAGTCAATTCGTGCATATAGGCTTCGCGTTCGGCGCCGTTGGTTCCTTCAAGGCCGAGCATATCCTTCATGCGAATGATCGCGAAGTTTTGGTTGCAGTGGATTTCCAGCTCGTGTGCAAGGGTCGAACCAAGCACCGCCCAGCTGGTGAAAGCGGCCGGGCCTACGGTCACTTCAAGTTTTTTTCCCCAACCATTTAAAGTGGTAAGACCGCGGTCTTCCAGTTTCATGTCCAAAGTTGGACTTGCGGCATTATTGGGAATAACGATGCCGAACATCTCGAGGGCAACATCGATACTCTCTTGAGTCATCGGCGGCTTGCTCATCGGTGGGACGACCGTCACGCTGTGGAGGTCTTTAGCGAACTGCTCTCTGAGATCAAGGGAATGACGAGCCATGAAAATACTGCCAATACTGACAAAAACGAGACACAGGACAGTAACCCGGAAGAACATTCTGGTTAGGTTTTGCGACATCATAACAACTCCGCAGCAGCAACAATTGGGGAACTTCTACCTGAGATCAAGCAAAGCCCGGGCCAACGCTAACTAGCGGAAATTGTGCTGTCATCCTAGCCGGAATGCGTAAAGACTCTAGGCTCTGTAGAATCTTTTGTCAGACGCTCCCGGGCCCAGTCAAAAAAAGTTATTTTTAACTCAAACCCTTACTCATCAAGGGCTACGCAGTTTTGCTCCAAACTCTGATGCTGCTCTTAAAAAGTTTTCCGCAAGTTCCGGTAATGCTTACCCATGAAAAAAAACCGGCAAAAACCCCGCAGGACCAGGGAAGGCCCGCAGGGTCGAATACGCGGAAAGCTTTGGAAACGACGGACTAGACAATTCCTGTCCTAAGTTCAGGCGGAACCTTGCTTGGATGCCCCTCAAAAAGGAGCTGCCCCCCTTCCTCTCCCGATTCCGGTCCCAATTCCAAAAGCCAATCAGCAGCATCGATAATCTGCTGGTCATGCTCGATCACAATCATCGTCACCCCTTGATCAACAAGTTTATGCAATTGATCGAGCAGGAGCTGAACATCGCGAAAATGCAGTCCGACAGTGGGTTCGTCCATGATAAGCACAGTTCCCGGCACAACTCTCTTACTCAGATAAGGCACGAGCTTAAGGCGTTGCGATTCCCCTCCGGACAGACTCGAACTTGGCTGCCCGAGTTTCAGGTAGCCCAGTCCAAGAGCCACCGCAGGCGCTAACTTTCTTTCGATCGCCCGATGGTTTTTAAAACGCTCATGGGCTTCGCCGATCGAGAGCAGAAGAACTTCGGACAGATTTAGACCGCCGTAACGAATATCCAATAGGTGAGGTTTATAGCGTTTGCCCTGACAAACAGGACAGAGAATCTCAGCATCCGCTAAAAATCTCATGCTTAGCGTCAACGTTCCCCGCCCCTTACATTCCGGACATCGACCTTCGTCATTTGAGAACGAGAAAGAAGACGCTGACAATCCATAGATCTGCGCCTCGGGCAAGGAAGCAAAAAGAGTTCGCAGGTCGGTAAAGATGTCAAGGTAGGTTGCCGGCATACTTACCGAGGACTTCGCGATCGGTTTTCGCGAGATCAAAGTGCAGGCATCCACCCGATCCCCTCCTTTAAATCCTGAACAAAACCAGGGTTCAAGCTTCGCCCGGGTCTTGGCCCGGTTGCGGGTGGGAAGCTGCTTTAGGATATTAAAAAAGAGCGTTTTGAGGACGAGACTGCTCTTACCGGCACCACTGACTCCACTGACCACGGTCAGCGCTCCGAGCGGAAAGCGGGCACTTTTCATCTTGAGGTTATTGAGAACAGGTTTATCAATTTGGAGAAATTCCTTAAAACTTGTCTTTACGACCTGTCTTTTGGGAGATGAAAGTCTTTCGTGAAGGTGCTGCGCAGTCGCCGATACCTTCGCGTAAACAAGAGCGTCCTTCGGTTCGAATTGGGCCAGCAACATTCCCCCTTGCCCACCACCACCCGGTCCTAAATCAATAATCCAATCGGCCCGCCGCATCATATCGGGATCATGATCGACTATGATGACCGTATTCCCCTGCTCTTTCAGTCGTTCAATCGCCTTCCATAAACGGTCGATCTCGCGTGGATGAAGGCCCTGACTCGGTTCATCCAGAACATAGAGCACACCCCGGAGATGTTCATTGAGAATCGCACTCAAACGTAAACGCTGGGCCTCTCCATTTGATAGGGTGCGAATGCGACGCCCGAGATTCAAGTATCCCAAACCGATGTCGAGCATACGCTGCGCGTGACTGAGCAGAGTCTCGAGCACGAGCCGGACGGCGGCCGAGTCGGCAGCCGGCGATTGCAGGCTTTCCTTCGAGAAATCATGCAGGTCTTGGATAGGACTTTGATAGAATTTATGAATCGATCGACCGCGAAAGGTAATTGATTTGAGCTTTGGATCGAGACCGCTGCCAAGACAGGTCGCACAGACTTCCGGTTCCAGCGACTCTTCGTTTTTATCCTTCTCGCCTTCCTCCTCAATAACGATGCCGCGCCCATCACAATCTTCACAGCGCCCCAGGGAATTGGGCGAGAAATGACGGGTATCCAGCCGAGGCCAGGCAAAATGACAAGTAGGGCAGCCCGATTGCAGGGATAGGTGCTGACCGGAACGGGCTTCAAGTTTCCCCTTACTATCTATGATATGGATGCAGGAGAGGCCGTCGCCCAACTGCAGGGAGCTTTCGATCGACCGCCTGAGTCTCTGTTCCTTGCTCGGATCGATCTTGAGTGAATCAATAATAAGGGAAATATCATGCTTTTCGTCTTTGGAAAGGTTAGGGATAGGATCAATATCGGTGAGTTTTCCATCAATAAAAGCCTTGCTGTAGCCTTTTTTAACGAAGCCCTCGAGCTGCTTTTTGAATTGCCCCTTTTTTTGATCGGCGATCGTCACGGTCACCGCGATAGTCCGCCCATAATATTGGCTCTTCGCAAAACTCACAATTTCATCGAGACTTCGGGCTTCGGTCGGAAGGTCATGGGTCGGGCAGCGCTTTTCCGCGAAACGGGCAAAGAGCACACCCAGCATTTCGCCAATATCACTTAGACTTGCCACACTCGCCCGCACGGAAGCCTGCGTTTCATTCTGGGCGAGAGCGATGGCTGGCGACAGCCCACTTGCACTCCGCAGAGCAGGCCGCGCACCAAGGTCGAGAAATTGCCGGGAATAATGGGAAAGGGTGTAAAAAAACCGACGGTTCGCCTCGGCCAGTATAGTATCAAAGGCCAATGAACTTTTCCCCGAGCCACTGACTCCGGTCACCACCGTGATCTTCTTCCGAGGGATGCTCAAATCGATATGTTTGAGATTGTGCTCGTAAGCGCCTCTGATTTCGATCGAAGTCCGTTCCATAGGTCACCATCCTAAATAGCGTTGTGCATGTTCCAGGGACAGGCGAAAACTGTCTTCCTTCGCGAGATTTTTGCCATAAAGTTCGCTCGCTGGCCCATGATCGGGAGAAATGCGTAGATGCGGAAGCCCACCACTGATATTGACCGCATCATAAAAATGCAGCGATTTAAGCGGTGCAAGGCCCTGATCATGGTACATAGCCAAAACCGCATCAAAATTACCTTGCCAGGCCGAAAAGAAAATTGTGTCGGCCGCTCTGGGTCCGACGACATCCATTCCGAGTTTTCGCATACGATCGATAGCCGGTGCAATAATGAGCTGATCCTCTTTGCCGAACAGGCCCTGATCTCCAGCATGGGGATTCAAGGCGGCAACGCCGATGCGCGGGCTGGGAATATGGAGAATGTGCTTGAGGCTTTCTTCTAGCTTCGTCAATTTTTGGCAGATTAATTCTTCGGTTATCAGGGCCGTGACGGCAGACAGCGCCACGTGATTGGTAGCCAGCGCGACCCTGAGGCGCGGGCCCGCAAGTATCATGATTCCCTTCTCCTGCCACAGTTCACAAAAAAACTCAGTTTGTCCCGGGTAGTGAAATCCAGCCTGAGCACAGGCATACTTGTCAATCGGCGCTGTCACGACTGCCAGCTTAGTGGAGGTCTGCAGGGACAGCAAAGCCTCTAAAGAGAGCTTTGCGACCTGGCCACGCTCTTTTACACTCAGAAGCTTTGGCGATTTGGAATAGAGTCCCTGAGCGATATCAAGAAAGTAGAGTTGGGGTTCCCAGGCTTCGGCCCAGGCTTTTATCGGCCGAAACGAAAGCTCCGCTCCGCCGAGGTCCTTGACCTGATACTGCCACTGCGCAAAGGATCCGACCACTACCGTCGGGCCCGTTCTCGGCCGGCTCCATAGATCCCGAAGCCGAAGAAGACATTCGATGGTCACCCCGAAAGGATCGCCAAGTGTGATGACAAGCATCAGGTCACCCTCCATTCCGGTAAAATATAGGTTGGAATGGGATCGTTCGGAGCCTGGCTCCAGACATCGACACGAATCATGCCAGTTCCCACCAGGACACTATCAAGCCCAGAATTATTTGCGCCTCTGATGTCGGTTTCCAATTGATCACCGACCATCAGCAGATTTTTGCTGCCTACCCGCCTTATCGCTTCGTGAAAGATTGGTGGAAAAGGCTTTCCCAGCTTTTCGAAATGAGGGGCATCCTTGCCAAGACGGGCACCAAGGGCTGCTTCCAAAAGCCCGGCAAAGCTTCCAGCAGTAATTCCAAATCGCCGGAATTGATGGGGATATATCAGGTCTGGATTGGTAAGGATAAGACGTATGGGCTGGGAATTTTCGATCCTCGTGATGACCTGGGATAGAACGGCCTCCAGGGTATCGAGCAAGGGATAATCGCTTTGATTGGCCAATACGACTATAGAATAATCGTCAGTTGCAAGGGGATTGACGACGATTCCACCGGCCTCCTCGACGTAAAGCGCCGAACTTTTGGTGCCCAACACTGCGGTGTGACTGCCCATCAAACCCTGATCGGCATAAAACCCCTTAAGCAGCGACGCGGAATTGATGATCTCCGAAGGCTTGAGAATAAGGCCTAAACGACGATACATGTTGACGGATTCATCGAGAGTTCGGGAGCTGCCATTGCTTACGACATAACAGGGTTTGCCCCTGCTCTGGAGCTTGCGCCAGGAGGCAACACAACTTTCTATCAGGCCTTTGCCATCATATAACACGCCATAAGCATCAAAAAGAAAGCCATCATAAAGGTCGGTAAGCGAGTCGAGATTATAAAGTGTTTGCATGTTGCTGCCATAAATTCTTTGCGCTCCCGGGTGGACTTACCTAATATGCCCAATCAAAAGTCGCGGAAGGTTTTCATGAATACCTATCTCATAGCCCTTGGTTCTAACCTGGGCGATCGTAAATACTATATTGATCAAGCCATTGTTGCTATTGGAAGTCATGGGGGGAAAGTGCTGAACATTGCGGAAATTCTCGAGACCGAGCCGCTCGGTGCCGCCGATCAGGCTTTTTTGAATACGGCGCTGCTCTATGCTTCGGATTTGGCGCCGGAGGCTATGCTTTTGGCCCTCGTTTCCGTAGAAAATGACTTAGGTCGGGTGCGGGCTGAGCGATGGGGCAATCGGACCATCGACTGCGATATTATCCTCTGGAGGGCTGATGATGGGACCTACCCCGTTTATCGCAGCGAGAGCCTCGTTATACCCCATCCAGAGGCCATCCAGAGAGCCTTCGTCCTCGGTCCAGCCGCGGCGATCGCAGCGGACTGGGTGCACCCCGAAAAGATGATAAGCATTGGAGAACTCTGGAGAATATTCCAAATTTCCCAAAAATGACCTAAGCTGCGTCACGCCATTTATGAGGACCTGACCTCCCGCTCGGCTGCCAGCGCCTGCCGAATTTTTGACGAAAAAAAAGCGGCCAGAGGCCGCTCTTATCAAGAAGAGGATGCTTAAATCGTCGTCCGGTAAGGACTAAACCATATCCTTCAAGCCTTTTAGAGCACGAACTTTTACGACGTTACGAGCTGGCTTTGCTTTGAAAGTCATCTCTTCGCCAGTGAAAGGGTTGGTACCTTTACGAGCTTTGGTTGCCGGCTTCTTGGTAACAGTGACTTTCATAAGGCCAGGAACTGTGAAAGTACCTGGGCCTTTCGTGAGATCGTTACCGATCAAAGCGCCTAGGCTCTCAAAAACTCCGCCAATTTCCTTCTTGGTCAAGCCAGTTTGATCCGAAAGTGTAGCCAGGATTTGGCTTTTGGTACGGACTTTGGCAACTTTGTCGAAAGATTTAGGGCCTGAAACCGCTACGCGGGGCTCTTTTTTAGCTTTTGCCTTAGGTGCGGCTTTAGCTGCTGGTTTCTTGCTTGCCTTAGTAGCAGTCTTCTTAACTTTAGCTTTTTTCTTAGCCATAGGATCTCGACCTCCAAAAAAATAAGAATGAGCGATGGTGCATATTCTATAAATTACGATAGATGAGCAGAAAAAATCAAGCTGCTCTTCATGCACCAATTACAAAATTGAGTTTTGGAGATACATCAATTTAATAAGGGTGCGCAATAATTTTAGCTCATTCCTAGCATTTTTTAGGTTATTCTGGTCTCAGGATATGAGTATTTTTTTTTGCGGGCCCCACCGACCTCGGCCCGAGAGACGCTAGTTTTGGAGTTTTAATGAAAAAAAACTTGGCGCCAAGAGAGATTTTGGGAACAAAACATGTCCTGGTGGTCGAGCCTACCCTAAATTATAGGAACTCGATCAAAGGTTTTTTCAGCAATCTTAAGGTTTCCAACTATAAGTTCGTATCGACGGTGAAGGAAGCAAAAATAGCCCTTCTGACTCTGGACGTGGGCCTGTTTATCTGCGAATGGAGCCTAAAGGAGACCAATGGTATCCAATTCTGTCGGGAAATTCGGGAAAACAGCCGCTTTCAAGCCGTACCTTTTCTACTGCTTTCGGTGGAGAATCTCAAAAAAGACGTGATTTTGGCTAGCGAGGTGGGAATCGATGGGTATTTATTGAAGCCGTTCAGCTACGAAGAGTTTAAAGAGGCGATACTCAATTCGCTCAAAGTCCAAAACATTCCCACCCCAATCAATCGACTTCTGCTGGAGGCGGGGTCCCTGATGGAAGCCAAGGCTTACGAACGGGCCGAGGACCTCTACAATAAGATCATAGTGGAATCCCCTTTATCAGCGCGTGCCTGGCATGGCCTGGCCCTCATTGCCGACCGTAAGGGCGATCAGGCCAAGGCGATCGAACTCCTCAGGCGTTCGATCGACATGAATGAAGAGTATGTCGATGCCCTAAGAGACCTGATCGAGATACTCGCCATCCGCGGGCCGATCCGCGAACTTGTCCAATTTGCCACCAAAGCTCATGAAATTAGCCCGGAAAATCCTAAATACACGATCATTCTGGCAAAGGCCCATTTGGAAGAAGAAGACTACGCGAGCTCGGAATATTTCTTTAAAAAGACGATACGCCTCTCGCCGAAGCTCGCCCAAGCCTTTAAAGGACTCGGTCGCCTTTATTTGATCCAGGAGGATTACGATTCCGCGATGAAGAATTTTGAAAGATCCCTCGATCTTGACGAAGCGGACGTCAGCACCCTGAATTCGCTGGGCATGACCTATATAAAATTGGGGAAATACCAGGAAGGAATCGACAAATACCAGGCGGCCCTTAAGATTCGGCCCAATGATCACCGTATCCTCTTCAACCTCGGCTACGCCAAAGAAAAGATCAACGATCCAGAGAGCGCCCGTTATTTCTATCAGCAGGTCCTCAGCCTCAAGCCCGATTTTGACAAAGCCCAAAGAAGAATCAAGGCTCTCGCTAAATAGACTCCTGCTCAGGAGACGCCCTTGAAGGCGTCACTGTCGCGGGTTAAACACAGGCTGTTTGATTCAGAAGGTCCTTGCCAATCATCTGATATTCCGCCAAACACTCAGGATTGGCTATCGCCGTCTGATTATCCACAGGCCGTCCCTGCAGGATCCTGGTCACGGCTAATTCGAGCTTTTTCCCGCTCCGCGTGTAAGGAATGTCGGTGATCTGAAAAATCGACGCTGGGACATGCCGCGGCGAAAGATTGTTGCGAAGCGTCACACGAATCTCCTTATCGAGTTCGGGCGTCAGCTGCAT
>CAXSGP010000009.1:17648-23661 GCA_964236955.1 uncultured Oligoflexus sp.
TTCCTTTAACTTCACAAAAAGCAGCATTTCCGCATCCCCTGACCTTTCAAAAGACACGGCGAGGGAATCAACCACGGCATCGAGTTGTTCAACCTGCCGGTAAATCTCCGCCGTCCCAATGCGCACGCCCCCAGGATTGAGAGTTGCGTCTGATCGACCGAAAACGGTGATACCAAAATGATAATTGATCTCAATAAAATCACCATGTCGCCACACTTCTTGCTTGGGAAAGAAGGTGAAGTAGCTGTTTTGATAGTTCGTCCGCTTCGCATCGTCCTGCCAGAAGCCAAGAGGCATCGCCGGAAAGGGCCTGGTACAGACGAGTTCACCCTTTGCATTCATTATGGAACGACCCTCGTCATCCCAGCACTCGACGGCCATTCCCAGACCGGGCCCCTGAATTTCCCCCGAGTACACAGGAGACCAGGGATTGCCCAGCATAAAACAGGACACTATATCGGTGCCGCCCGAAATGGAGGCAAGGTGAAGGTCTTTTTTAACGGACTCATAGATCCAGGAAAAATGTTCAGGAAGCAGAGGCGAACCTGTGGACAGAAGGGTCTGAAGACGGGAAAGTCCAAAATCCCGGCCCGGTTCAACGCCTTCCTTGATAGAGGTCGCGATAAATTTTGCGCTGGTGCCAAAGCAGGTAACCTGGAAACGTTCGACGGCTCGCCAGAGCACGCTGCCGTGATCACGCATGACGGAGCCATCGAACAGGACCAGTGAGGCACCCGTGCTAAGAGCCGAGACCATCCAGTTCCACATCATCCATCCACAGGTTGTGTAATAGAGGAGGCGACTGCCTGCCCCAATGTCCGAATGAAGCAAAAGCTCCTTCTTGTGTTGAAGAAGACTACCCCCAACCGAGTGGACGATGCATTTGGGTTTGCCGGTGGTGCCTGATGAATAGAGAATATAAAGGGGATGATCAAATGGAGTGGCAAACGGTGTGAACTTTTCTTCAGCACCGGCCGCTTCGCCTAAATATTTATCCCAGGGCTCCGTATTTTCGGCAATCAAACCGGAGGCTAGAGGATCAATCGTTATGCATCGAACAACGCTTGGCAGCTTGGCGGTGATCGCGGCTATCGTCGGTCGGCAATCGATAGTTTTGCCGTTATAATGATAACAAACTGTCGCAAATAGAACTTTAGGCTCGATCTGGCCGAAGCGATCGAGTATACCCTCCTGACCGAAATCGGGAGAACAGGACGTCCACACGGCACCGATTGCATTGCTCGCCAGCATTGCGACAATCGCTTCTCCCGTATTCGGCAAGACACCCGCGACGCGATCCCCCGCTCTCACACCCGAGCGCGAAAGTTGAGCGGCGCAGCGTGCAACCGCCTGATAAATAGCGGCTCCAGTCCATTCCACAGGCTCTTCGCGGCCCTCTTGAATAGAAATGATCCGGATGGAATCATCGGCTAAATTACTTAGCAAGTTGGCGGCATAACTCAAAGTTGCCTTGGGAAACCATTGAGCGCCCAGCATCTTGCCGGCTTCCGGCAGAATAACAGCGCGCTCGGGAGGTCGGACCCATTTGATTTCGAGAAAGGTCGCGGCCAAGTCCCAAAACTGTTCCGTCTCCGATACGCTCCAATGATGAAGCGCCGGATAAGCGGGGAAAGATCCACCGATCTTGTGTTCGACAAAACGCGCGAACCGGCTCATGGCTGACTCAGCTTTTCTCTTTTCCTTCGGGGACCAAAGCGGCTCTTTGCCTGGCATAGCGCTACTCCTCAACATTTCACGAGGGCCAAAATACGAAGACTGAAATCGGACTTGAATAGTGTATTGCCCCATTCGAGTTATGGCTCAGGCCACCCGCTTAAGCATTATTATTTTTCAGCTATTCGCAACAATTGCAGAAAATTGATAGCAAAGAAGGGGACCCACGGAGGCAGCATCAGCAGAGCTCGACAAGCGGAGCGAGAAAGCCGGGCCTCTTCCTCTTTGGCTGAGCGACGGCTTGATAGAAAACTTTACTCATCCACTGATTTATCAATTTTTCGAGCCAGTTGTCTTAGTCTTTCCATTCCCGGCGAAACCTTTTCCGAGGCAGCAAGCTCGCTGCGTTCCCCTTCCTTCTTATAAGTCCGGGCTGCAACGCTGCGATTTACCCGCGCCACACTCGATAGTTCTTCCTTACTGGCGGCTGCCGACGGTTCCGCCGGAGAACGGGCCATAGTCGGCTCTCCTACTGGATTTTTTTCGGCACCGCCGCTCCTGTTTTGCGTCGATGCTGACGCTCGGGACAGAGGGTTTCGAGAAATTTTTGCTTCGCCAGCTTCATCTCCCTGGCCCTGAGACTGCGGTTTTTGGACGGTTCCCGCAGCGGGCTCGCTTCCAAAAAGACCCAGCATGTGCAGACGATATTCAAGCAAAGCAAGCTCGACGTTGAAGAATGCTGCCGCATCTTTTCTCGAGGAAAGGGCATGAATGGCCTTCCTCAGCATCGCCCTCGGCAAGAGCAGCGATACCGCGAACCGATCAGCGGGACTTGCCGATTCCGGAGATCCGAGGAGGGCTCGCAGGGGACTCAGTTTTTTTTCGAAAATACTCCGTTGCAATTCTCCTTTAGCCATTTTAGGTTGGAGGTCCAAAAACACATGCCCCAGCATATGGGCCAGGATGTAATTTTGTTCCCGAACACTGCGAATGTCGGGATGAAGGGAGATAAGGATACGAAATTGCCCTTGCGCATCCCAGGCTTCCAGTCGTGCCGCTGCCTTTTCTATATTGGAATCCATCCTGATTTCTGCGTTCGCACAGAGCTCGGCCACCCGCAGATTGGGGATAAATACCTGATGCTCCCCAAAATACTTTCGAACAAGACAGGCTACCGCTTCGATATCACCCTTTTCCGCTTGCTGTAGAATTTCCGGAAAAATCGCAAACATAAGAATCCCCTTTGATGGACTGGGCCCTTCCTATTGTAATCTGAAATGGCCTCCCCGGGAGAGTGCCGGGAAGGGGCAATCTTGAAAAACTGTCGGAGGCATTAAGGGCCTGATAAGTAATAACCTTTGCAAGTTCTTGATATGTTTTACCTATACCATAGGCTTAAGATTCAGGGTCTTGGGGCCGATCTAATCATCTGAAGAATCAAAATGGGAGGAATTCTAAATATGGGTGATCCAGCGAAGAGCGAACCACGTCGTTCATCGCGTCGAGTGATGTTACGGATACTGCCCGGAGCCATCGTCGATGCGACCAATGAAGTGATTCAGTGCCGACCAGTCGATCTCTCACAAGAAGGCTTGTCCATTTTAAGCGAAACCAACCTCAGTGTCGGTGATCTGCTGACCTTGAGAACTCATAACGACTCGATTGCGATGGAAGTTGTCTGGCGTCGAGCCGACTTTGGTAAGCAGGGTCTGACTCGTTACGGACTAAAAACGAAAGACATAGCCTTTGATCTGGAAATTTTATTTCGAGAGACCGGCTGCCTGAAATTAATTTGAAACCCGCTCGAATGTGACTTTTATACAGTAAATTAAGCCTTTTTTATCAATTGAAGACGGCCGCCAATCAGCATGGCTAGCATCGTCTGCATTTTTTTTTGTGTAGAAAGGATTGAAATGCGGAACAATTTTCTGTAACACTATACAAAATGCTGTTAGTCAGCAGTTCAACTCTGAGGAGACGACTTTGGAAGAAAACACGATGACCGGTAACGGTGCAGAAGAACAAACTGGTTCGAAGAAGAAACGTGCGACTAAGAAGAAAAAAGCAGCAAAAGCTAAGAAGACGACAAAAAAGGCCGTTAGCAAGAAAAAAACAGCCGTTAAGAAAAAAACTGCTAAAAAAGCCGTTAAGAAAGTTGCCAAGAAAAAAACAGCTGGCAAGAAAAAATCAGCTACCAAAGCTGCCGCTAAAAAAGCTCCTGCTAAGAAAAAAGTAGCAAAAGCTAAAAAAGCAGTTAAAAAAGTGGCTAAGAAAAAAGTCGCTAAGAAGAAGACCGCTGCTAAGAAAAAAGCTAAGAAGTAATTTTTAATACAGGATGGCGGGCTTGCCCCCCCTTCCTGACGGAACGCCGTATAAAGAAAAAAACAAGCGCAAGTGCCATTTTGGAGCGTCGATGTTTGTTTCTTTATACGTCGGGCTATTGTATTTTTTGAGGCTGCATCGGCTGCCTTATCGATTATACCAATGCTGCGTGAGCGAGAGCACACGGGTCTGCGGATTTTCCGCCTCGACCCTGTCTTTCACTTAGGCAGCTTTTTTCTTGTCTAAATATCAGAAAAGCATAATAAATTCAGTATCAACGATGGGCTCGCGCCGGGCCTTTGACCTGCCAAGGATAGCCAATGAGTATGTTTCGATCGCTCCGGCTCGTCAGCACCTATAACAAACAGTTTTTTATGAAACTGCGCTACGACTTAGGTCGTGAGCTTGTCGTCCTGATAAGCTCAGCCGTGCTCCTTGGGCTTTTTGCCTACATCTTTCGGGATTTTCTTAACGACAAGCTCAGAGCGATTCCGCCGAACGAGCAGGCCAGCCTTGCGCGAGCCTTTGCGACTGTGCTTATCCTGCTGGTCGGGCCCTTGCTAGCCGCCCCCATCCATAAATTATGGCAGGAGGAACCCAGCCTTCGTAGCTTTGCCTTGCGATCGGGCGAGACGCCGGCCGTATTGAAGAGCTTTCTCGTCATTCAAACCCTGATACTAATCGCTTTCGCTTACCTTGGCTATTGGCGGTTGATAGGTAATCCTTGGGGTCATTGGCCTTTGGGTCAGGGCGCTGTCTGGCAAAGCCTCAGTCTGGGCTTAGGCATGATGCGTCTGGGTCTCCACAGGGAAAGGCCCTCCCCCCGATTTAAACCATTACTCGACGATAAGCCTTCGAATCGCCTAAACACCTTAATTGCCTGGCGCTGGAAACAAATTTTTCTTAGGAATCGTCTGGCCAAGCTCTGCCTCGGCAGCGCTTTCTTACTTCAGGTCGCCAGCGCGGTACTGTTGGCGCCTCCTCTAAGGGCGCCCTTTCCTCTAGCGGTTTTAATCGCAATGACCTCTGGCCTGCTCATCGCCTGTGCGCCTAGCTTTCAACTGGAAGAGGACATGCGAGCGATTTGGTTTGAACGTCAAATCGCTTGTTCTCACGAAGAATATGTAGCGGTCTACCAGCGCATCGCCATCCGTCTGGCCTTGGTTTTTGGACTCAGTGCGATCGCAATGGCCTTTGCCGCCCGAGGTTTTACCCTTGCACCGGAGACGCTCAAACTCCTGCCGATCACCGCGCTGTTTCCCTTATTGCTGCCGGCCGTCATGTTTCAAATCGCACCGGAACGACCCCTGCTGCAAATTATGACGATCGGCTTGATCGGACTCTTTCTTAGCACTGCGATTTTCGCTCATTGGGGCGCGGTTGCGCTTTTGCCCGTGGCTCTGACCTACGCAAAACAATATCAGCAAAATAACTTTTACCGGAGTTGAGAATCATGACTCTGCGCCTTAACGAGCTCACCAAACAATTCTCCCAGAGCGGATTTCACCTGGGTCCACTCAAACTGGACATGGAGCTGGGCACGCGCCTTGCGCTTTTCGGCAGAAACGGTGCTGGCAAAACCACACTTTTTCAGCTCATCACGGGCCACCTGGCGGCAGACGGCGGGACGATCGAGCTTTTTGGCCAAAAGATGAACATCACTTCCTTTGAACTTAAAAAAAGAATCGGCTATCTGCCTCAGCACCTGGAATTACCCCGCTGGGTCAGTGCTTACGATCTCCTGACCTACGCTCTGAAACTCTATGAATTCAGTGATTTGGCGCAGAGACGACGTGAAGTCTTAGAGCTCTGGGACGCCGCTTCCTATGCAAGCAAGCCGCTCGGCGCCTGTTCCTATGGAATGCAAAAAAGAGTCGGACTTGCTTTGGCAACTTTGCATAATCCTGAGCTTTTGATCCTTGACGAGCCCTTCTCGGGACTCGATCTCTTTCATATTCGCACCCTTGAGAACCTGCTTGCCGAACGGACCCAACAGCAAATGACCATAGTCAGCACC
>CAXSGP010000009.1:23671-65508 GCA_964236955.1 uncultured Oligoflexus sp.
CACCCATGTGGCTTCGCATGTCGCCAAGCTCTGTGACCGTGCGATCGTGATCCGTGAGGGACGATTCAACGAAATGGGAGCTTGGAATGAAGCGAGTTTCATGGAAAGGTTGAATCTGATGGAAGTTCAATTCTTCTCAAAATCACAAAGGAACTCTCCGTGAGCCAAACGGGAATGCGCCGCTTTGCTAAGTTATTTGTCTTCGAACTTTGGCCTTGGTACCTCGGCGGCGCGATTTGCCTGGCGGTGTCCAATCTCATTTCTCTTAAGATTCCCCAACTGGCCAAGGCTCTCGTCAACCATCTTCATGATGGGGTAAAAGCGGCCGACCTTGATGCCGCGCGCCTGCCCATCCTCGCGCTCACCATCATCGGTCTCGGCATCGCTCAAATATTTGTGCGCAGCAGTTCGCGCATCCTTATTTTCTGGCCTGGACGAAAACTTGAAGCCAGCTCCAAGTCCTATATTTTCCAGCGCGTCATGCGCCTTCCTCAGACTTTTTTTGACCGCTTTGGCATGGGAGATCTGATCTCCCGTTTTTCGAATGATCTCGGCCAACTCCGGATCTTTTTTGCTTTTGGTGTGCTGCAGATTCTTAACCTCATCTTTATCTCGGCCTTTACTCTTTATCAGATGCTGCAGGTTCACGTATGGCTGACATTGAGTTCGCTTTTTCCCATTATCCTGATGCTGATCATCACACGCATCATAATGCCGAAAATGCAGGCCTTCACCCGCAAGAATCAGGAGGCCGTTGGTCTTCTCACCAACCGCGTGACAGAAGCCTTCACCAATATTCACGTGATTCAGGCCAACGCCTCGGAACGAAGCTTTCAAAAGCTGATCGCCGAAGAAAATGAGAAAGTCTACTCGACCGATATGAAGGTCCTTCTCCTCAGGACCTTGTTTTTTCCCTTGATGACAGCCCTGACGGGATTATCACAGCTGATCGTTTTGTTCTATGGCGGCCATCTGGTGACCGATGGGCTAATTTCGGTCGGTGATATTTTAGCCTTTAATATCTATCTTTCCTACCTCGCCTTCCCACTCACTTCGATAGGCATCATCATGAGCGTCTATCAACGATCCAAGACCGCCCTGGAACGCATCGAGCCGTTTTTTAGCGAAGCCCTTGAAGCCAAACAGGGAAAGCTTGGACTGCCGCCTTTTGAAACCACTCCCCTCGTGATGATCAGGGGGCTGCACTTTCAGTATCCGGGAGCGGCCCATGTCGTCTTCAAAAAATTGGATTTGGACATAGTCAAAGGCGAGATGGTTGGTGTCTGCGGTGCTATCGGGAGTGGTAAGAGCACCCTATTTCATATCCTGACACGACTCTATAATCCCCCGGCGCAATCCTTATTTTTTGAAGGCCAGGACGTGCTGGCGATGGAGCCACAGGAGCTGCGTGAAGTCATCACCTACGCACTGCAAAAGGTCCATCTCTTCTCGGCGTCGATCCGGGACAACCTGGCTTTCGGACTTAAGACGCGACCGAGCGATGCCCAGATGGTTGCCGCCGCCCGGTCTGCCCAGATCCTGAGGGAGATCGAAAGTTTTCCAGAAGCCTGGGATACTCAGATCGGTGAAAAAGGCCTCCGGCTCTCCGGCGGTCAGAAACAAAGGGTGGCATTGGCCCGTATTTTTTTGAGGCGGCCCAAGCTGCTGCTGCTCGACGATGTGCTGTCGGCCGTCGATAACCTGACGGAAGCACGGCTGATCCAGGAGTTTCGCAAGCTTAATTGCACAATGATCATAAACTCCCATCGGAGTTCGGTCCTTCATCTTTGCGATCGAGTGCTCTACCTGAAAGAGGGCCTGGTTTTTGATCAGGGGCCATTCCAAGAACTCATGCTTCGTCATCCCGAACTCCAGGAGGAAATACATGAGCAAGCCGCGCCCGAAACGACTGTTTGACGACCTCAAGGATCTGAGGCGGCTCTGGCCTTTTCTAAAGAGTCATAAAAAAGCCCTCGTTTGCTCCTGCACCCTGATCCCTTTGATCTCGGTCCTCCAGATGGCGGTGCCCTTTATTCTCAAGCGCACCGTCGATCAGGGTGTACTCAAAGGTGATTTCAATGTGCTCGCCTATGGGGCGCTCGCCTATCTTCTTGTTGTTATATTGGAATACTTTGTGCGGGCGGCCCAGTCGGTCCTCACCTCGCGCGCCGTGTTTCAAATGATACGGGACATGCGCATGGCACTGATCCATCACATCATGCGGCTATCGGCACGCTATCACGACAAAAATCTCAGTGGAGCCTTGGTAACAAGGGCCACCAGCGACTTTGACAATCTGAGCGAATCCCTCAATCAGGGCGTGCTCAGTTCGGTGGTCGACCTGGCTGTTCTAAGCGGAGCGGTGGTTGGTCTGTTTCTACTCGATTGGCGACTGGCCGTCATCACGCTCGGCGTCCTGCCTTTCGTCCTCCTCACCATCAATCTTTTTTCCAAGGCCCTGAAGCAATCGATGCTGCTGGCCCGGGTAAAAATCGCCGCTCTCAACGCCTATACCCAGGAATGTTTATACGGCGTCAATACCGTGAAAGTCTTGTCAGGGCAAGGCGACAGCCAGTTAAAATACAACGGACTCACCCTTGAATACCGCGATGCTCAGATGAAATCGGTTGTTGCCGATGCCGTGCTCTTTTCCCTCCTCGATGGAATCTCGTCCATTACTATAGGGTTGGTTCTGTGGTTTACCGTCCGGCCCTCCGAAGCGATTCTAAGTGCCGGTATCATGATCGCTTTTGTCCAATACGTGCAAAACTTATTTGATCCCCTGAAACAGCTAGCCAACAAAATCGCTATGCTGCAGGGTGCATTCACTGCGATCGACAGGGTTTTCTCTATTTTTGATACTCACGAATTTCTCAGCGGTGACCAGGCAGCCGAAGTCCTCTTAGGAAAGGTCGAGTTTATAGATGTGAGTTTTAGCTATAATCCACCCGCGCCTACTCTTGAGCATCTGAGCTTTTCCATTCCTGCCGGCGAATCCCTGGCTTTGGTCGGAACCACCGGGTCTGGAAAATCGACCATAGTCAAACTGCTCAGCAAACTCTACGCCGGTTACAGCGGTGATATTCGTATCGACGATCAATCCCTCGCGGCAGTGGATGGAATCGGCCTCCGGCGGAAAATAGCTATAGTTCCGCAGGATATCGTCATTTTTAAAGGCAGCGTTTCCTTCAACATCAGTCTGGGCGATCCCGAGATCACTCAGGCCATGATAGAGCAGGCGGCTCGCTTTGTGGAAGCGGATCGCTTTATTCAAAAACTTCCGGGACTCTATGACTATCAACTGCGCGAAGGCGGCGATGATATCTCTGTCGGTCAAAGACAACTGCTGGCCTTTGCCCGGGCGATCGTCAGAAACCCTAAAATCATTATTCTCGACGAAGCCACATCCAGTGTCGATCCCGCCTCGGACAGTATTATTCAAAAAGCGATAGAGAAATTATTTAGCGGCCGGACTCTCATCGTCATCGCCCATAGGCTTTCGACGATCAGACGCTGCGATAGGATAGCCGTGCTTGAAAAGGGACGCATCCTGGAAATGGGTAATCATGAGACTTTAATTGCGAAGGAAGGCATCTATTATTCCCTGCATGAAAAGCTCTTACAGGATGATCTTGAGCTAGGCTGAACTTTATTCGGGCTTTCCAAAAAAGAGGCTAAGGACCCATGATTGAATGCGACCCCATGACCGAAACGAGACCGGGTGCCGGTGAGGCCTGCCCTCCCTTTCAAAAAGCCATGATCCAACCGGCCCCGGGCATTAGAATTCCGCTTTCCAGTTTTTCCGGATTTGAATCGGGAGGCATTCTGCAGATGTCACTCGATCCCAACTATCTCAATATCTGGATGGAAAGCACGCAGCGGGAATCGGGTTACAACGTCCGGAAGCCTTTGATTTCAGTTGTGGTGCCGATCTATTTGGAAGAGACTTTGATCGATGAGCTGGTGAATCGCCTTACCAAGGCCCTGCTTAGCATGATCACCCGCTATGATTATGAGCTGGTCTTCGTCAATGACGGCAGTAGCGACGGCAGTCTCGATGCCCTGCTCACCTTTCACAAGGCCGATCCTGAACATATTAAAATCATCAATCTTTCCAGGAACTTTGGCCATCAACTGGCGATCACGGCAGGCATGGCCCATGCGCTTGGAAATGCCGTGGTTGTGATGGACGGTGACCTGCAGGACCCTCCGGAAGTGATTCCACGTCTGATAGAAGAGTGGGAAAAAGGCACCCAGATTGTCTATGGAATACGGGCCCGACGCGAGGGCGAAACTTTTTTCAAGCTGATGACGGCAAAGCTTTATTACCGCCTGATTTCTGCCATATCAGAAATTGAACTTCCCATCGATGCCGGTGATTTCCGCCTGATGGATAGGAAAGCGGTCACCGAACTCAACCGCTTGCCGGAGAAGAGCCGCTACCTTAGAGGCCTGGTGAATTGGATAGGCTTTAGCCATAAAGGAATCGTCTACGAAAGGGACAAGCGGTTTTCTGGAGAGACCAAGTATAGCCTTCGGAAAATGCTGAGCTTCGCACTCGATGGCATCGTGGGATTTTCTGAAAAACCCCTTCATATCGCCGGCTATATCTCAGTCATCTGTGTCGGACTGGCTTTTTTAGGATGCGTCATGATTTTTACTTCGTACTTTTGGGGAGCTGAGACCTTTGTGAGAGGCTGGGCTTCGACGATAGTCATCGTCATTGCCATAGGCGCTGTGCAGATGTTTTCGCTGGCGATTATAGGCCAATATGTAGGAAGAGTCTGTCGTGAAGCACGAAATAGACCGCTTTACATCGTTAAGGATCTATACGGGGTCAGTGAGATCCGCTCATAAAAATCGATGCCAGCCTTGGTCGACAAAGTATCAGGTCATTCGAATCGGTTTTTGCAGGCTATACAAGATAAATTCTATGTTAATCTTGAAGGTGGCACATGCTTTTCCAGGCCTTGGGCCTCATGACTACCAGGCAGATTTATGCAGCAGTCCTTACTATTTTGCTAATGATAGAGCCCGTTCCGACATTGAACGATCGCTGATGTTAACTGATGCCAGTTGATTGGTTTGGAAACGAAGCCATCGAAGCCAGCGGATTCCGCCCGCCGCCGATCCTCCTTTAGAGCATGGGCGGTAAGGGCAATAATAGGGGTCACGCAACCCTGGCTACGCAATTGAGTGGTCGCCTCGTAACCATCCATCAAAGGGAGTTGTATATCCATCAGAACCACGTCGTATTCTTCTTTTAAGATGCAGGAATAAGCTTCCACACCATCCTCGGCACACTCAACTTCGGCCCCGGCACTTTCCAAAATCATTTTGATCAATACCTGGTTATCCAGAGCGTCTTCGACCACCAAAATTTTAATGCCTTCAAGGGAAGGAATATCTGCGACTTCAAGGTTGGCCGTTGCCTCTTTCGGGTTCTCGATCTTATCGAAGCCCAACTCAAGCAAGCTCGAAATATTCCTATTGCCCCTAAGCGTTGCTGCCTCTTCCGTTCCAGCCTCTAGCCGCGCTTCAAGCTCTTCCCCTAGGACAGCTTCTTCGGCTCCGTACGATAAAGTCCTAGGCTGATGTTGCTCGGGTTGCGCGAGCTGGTCGAGTTGCGATTGTTGGTTGCCCTTAGGATCAATTGTGATTCGAAAGGTGGAACCCACGTTCACTTCGCTCGTTAAGACTTCAACATCACCGCCAAGTGCTTCAGCAAATCGCCTTGACAGACAGAGACCGAGGCCCGTTCCTCCAAATCGTCTGGCTGTTGTAATATCGGCTTGCGTAAAGGCCTTAAAGAGATGGTGGATATGGTCGGACGCGATTCCACAGCCTGTATCGATCACATCGATGCCGATCAAAGTCTTTGCCAAGTCGGGATCTTTGTTCCCATTAATGAGAGACAGAGCAACCTCAATCTTGCCCTCATTCGTGAATTTTAAAGCGTTGTTTAAGACATTCAGGATGATCTGCCGAAAGCGAATGGGGTCGGTAAGAATGATCTCCGGGACTAGAGGATCGATCGTTAGGAAAAGGTTTATGCCCTTCGTTTCGGCCGTATTGATAAACTGGCCCATAATCGTCTGCAATTCCTGCGCGAGATTAAAGGGAAGGATCTCCATCGTCAATTTCCCCGACTCTATTTTGGCAAGATCCAGGAGATCATCGATGAGATTGAGGAGGTGCAGGCTGTTGCGATGAATGGCTTTCAGACTTTGCTTCTTATCGTCCTCAAACGGCGCTTTGAGAAGGAGATCGGTAAAGCCGATTATGACGGACAGCGGCGTCCGCATTTCGTGACTCATGTTCGCCAAAAATAGACTCTTGGCGATACTTGAAGCTTCCACATGATTATAGGCTTCCTGCAATTCGGAGATAGTTTTTTCGCCACCCTTAAGATTACGTATACTGCAGTGAATGACTAATGACCCGTCGTTTGCATGGCGTCGCATGGTGCTTAGCAGCTGACATTCAATAATTTTACCAGCACTCGTGCGAAGGCGAAGATTGGCGGTCGAACGGGCCACTCCGGCCAGAAGTTCTTCGCAATGCTGTTGATAATGAGGCAAATCCTCTTCAAAAATGGAGTCGGCAAATAACCTATTCAGGAGACTCCGGCGGGTTGCTTCCAGCTCACAGCAGGCCATGAGATTGACCTCCCGAATCCGTCCCTCTGCGCTCAATTTTATCAGGCCCATCGGGGCATATTCATAGAGATCGGCGTAGCGCTTCAGCTCCTCACGAAGCTTAGTCTCTTTCTCGCGCATTTCATCAAGCTGGTTTTCAATATCAATTTGTCGGGTCTTTAATTCGTGAAATAATGTATTTTCATGCCAAATCGTAGCAGGCTGGGGACGGGCCTGAGTCCGATTTGAAATTCTATCCTGTTCTCTATCATTCACGAGATCTCTCCAACTCAATTGATTTGACACAGAGTTAACGCGGATGGAATTAGCAAGAGTCATTTTCGATGCTTAGATTTAGGGACGGTCCTCAAAATAATATTTAGATGTGCGAATGAATAATGATTCGTCATGGCTAGTTACTTAAACTTGAATGCGATTGGAGTCAAATTTATAGAACTCAAATTCTTTTATTCATCGTGATTATGATTTAAAGTTCACGATAGCAAATCTTCCGTACTGATCACAAAGCCTTGAAAGGGAAGGCCTCTCCCTAAAATCATGCAGACTTAAGGGTTTTCTAAAGCTTAAATTCGATCAGGATCGCTGGATTCATGAGCAGTCATTGATTCTTACCGGCTTACACTTGCATAAAAATTGCAAATGGAAAGCGCCTGACAAGTTGCTTAACCCATGCATATAAATACTGAGAGGAGGCGAAGCGATAGCATGCATAAATTTTTAGAGGCGATTCCCAAGGAATGGACAGCTCTGTCGCAAGATTTTTTCGCCCGTCCTGCCACCGAAGTGGCTCCTGACCTACTGAATTGTATACTGCTCAAAAAAACTGAATCCGGATGGATGGGTGGACTTATATGCGAAACAGAAGCCTATACCGAGGATGATGCAGCCAGTCACACTTTTCGGGGAAAAACGATTCATAATGCGTCCATGTATGAAGAGCCATCCACTCTCTATGTCTATCGTTCCTATGGAATTCACTACTGCCTCAATTTCAGCACAGGTCGTGTAGGCCGAGGCGAAGGGGTTTTAATTCGCGCCCTATTTGCCATGTTTGGTACGCTTGGGATGGTGGCTGGGGCATCAAAAGATCCGCTCAAAATATGCAGTGGTCCGGGTCGACTTTGTGCGGCCTTACAGATCGATAAAGATTTTAATGGCCATTTGCTTGAGCAGAGCCTGCTCTCGGTGTGGAAACCCGAATTCACAGGTGACTTTGAAAGGGTGCTTGGCCCACGGGTCGGTATCAGTAAAGGTCTGGATCTTAATTGGCGCTTCGGGATCAAGGCTCATCCCAGTTTATCCAAGCCTTTTCGTGCTATCGCTCCATCGACCCGCAATACAAAGAAAATAATAGCGAAATTCCCTATTTCTTAAAAAAAGGCCTGCACCTTTTGAAAAGGGTGCAGGCTTTAATCGGTAGACACTAAAGCTAAGAATCAATGATTCCGACTGATCGGGCAGTCGGTATATTCTATCTTTTTCCCGGCGACAGTCATGGACTTAATATCAGTAACAGATTGTGAACATGCATGGATAGGCTTTAAAATACCCGTGAAGTCAAAACTTGATAAGATTGAGTCTTTTGGTTCCGAACCCTCTTTAAAGGCAAAGAGAAAATCAGGAATTATAAGTTTGGTATCCTGAGCATTCAAACCTCCCCATTCCCCTCCAATAAGGTGGTGGTCCGCATCGAACTCAAGAGTATAGGTATACTTGATGCTTGCAATACGGTTTTTATCAAAGTCGGGGGCATAGTCGAGCAAAGGTCGGGATGGCTCGGACGACCAAAGGACCTCGGCGGTTACCTCGGTCAAATATACAGTTCCGGCAGCCCGATAGCGAAACAAGACATCGTCAACGTCTGCAGCTACTAGCAAAGGGCCAACCTGGAAACGGGCACCGTAGACCGGCTGATTCCAGACTTGACCTGTGCGGGTCCGGTCCATAACAAAGCCCAGATTCTTTTTACCGAGATATTCAGTGAGTATCGTATGAAAGCTCGCCGGGTTAACATCCCAGCATCCAAAAAACTTGACAGAATTTACAGCGAGTAGACCTTCAGTAGAGCCGGTCTCGACAAAAGTCTTCATCTTTTGAGTGTCGCTGCTCTGGAAATACGTGAGCGAACTGCCGTTGGCCTTTTCAACTAAATAAGTAGGATTGGCATCTTTTTCAAACACGATCTCATAGATTCGTCGCCCTTTGACTGCCGCGCCCGGTAGAAACTCATCCATCATCGTGAAGGTTTTAGTCAGCCCCTGCGCATCGACAAATGAACCGGTGGCACCACGGGCATCGCCATTCATAGGAATCTCACCGGATGGATCCGCAGTGTTTTCATTGCAGCGGCGACCCAGAAAATACTGAGCATCGTCAGGGGAATGGTCGGCCCATGCTTTGGTCAAAAGACCACGGATATCGCCCTCGCCAAAGAGGATTTCCTTATCATCGATCCTAACGAGCACCGAATGCTTGGGAGCCTCATGCATGAGAGCTGCAGGCGCCCATCCATGGCAATAGCCCATCCAACTCCAATCATCACCGCTATCTTTTTCATCCATGTACTGATAGCTGGGGTTTTTATTGTAGGTCAACCAACGATCCCAGCCCTCGGCAGCCATTGGCGACCAGCTTTTCAAAGTCCTCGCCTGAGAAAAAGCGCTCTGTAGATTTTTGATCACGCTGCGTTTCGCTGCCACGTCACCGGCATCGACAATTTTCGCTTCGACTGCTTCGAGCCCCTCAATTTCTTTCTTCAAGCCCTCTTCGTTAAAGGTTTTGCCCCAGCGAAGGCGATACAATATATCGTATTTTTCAGCGGGCGAAAGCAGGGGGTTGATGGCTTTATCGTGAACCGCATCCAACTGGTCCTGCCAAAAACTTGAAAATCCCAGGACGCTTGGCAAGGCAGCGATCTCCCCCCAGCGTCTCGCCATGCCAGCTTCAGTCAAAGGCCAGTAGGTGTCGGACCAGGGTAATTTTTTGGTAAAAACTTGTTTGGTGGCGGCGATATCTTCATAACTCGGCATACTCGTCAGAGCAAAATGGGCAATCCCATTTTTAGAATCCGGAGATTCCTTGAGTTGGCTCGATGGACCCTGCTTACTATTGCAGCCGCTCAGCAGAGCGAGCCCCGCCATGGAAACCAGCACGATAGGGGTTCTTGCTAGCATATTCCTGCTCCTCATAGACTTGGTTCAAAAATATCAGCGCCTTTAAAGCAACCGGTACCCGTCAGTTCTGGGGTGAGCTGACAAACTTTGGCGGCTTCCTGAAGCAAGGTGTTGCCAGCTTGCGAAGGCATCTGCGAGCGGGTGATGATGCCACTGCAGCTTTTATTTTTGCCGAGATCGGGAATGGAAGAACCACTTTTGAAATTCTTTTGATCACTGCCGATCGATGCCTTCATAAAGAGTGACGCTTCATTGGCCGCGCTGGCTGTGCCCACGCTGTGATCAAATCCATAGCTTGTTCCACTGGCAAATAATCCAGCCGGGTCGGCACAGCTGCTTTTTATGGACGTGGTCAGCATCTTAAAGCCCAAGGTACCTGACCATCCGGAGCTATTGTCAGCGCCAAATCCGATGACGTTCTGCCGCTCTGCCTGAATCTTTCCATCGCTGCAGATCACGGCGCGATACACGCTGCCCTGATCGGCATCAAAACGCACCAGGTACTGGCAGTTGGGAAAGCTCAATTCCGGTTTTGGATCGAGCAGCCAGATGCCAGCATAAGGGCTGATTGAGCCTTTAAAGACTTTGGCTAGCTCATTGGATTTCGCATCGGCTGCCGCCTTCAGGCCGGCAACGACGGCAGCTTGATCGGCGACTGCGGCTTCGCTGGCTTTGACCTGCTCTTCCAGTGCTTTGATCTTGCCTTGCGCCATGGCGTCATCAGAAGCCTTCAGGGCCTCCAGTTCAGCCTTTTGCTTTTGAGCCTCCTCAAGTCGGGTGATGAGAGTTTGTTGTTCCGAGACTGCGCTTTCTTTAGCTTTAAGCTGCTCCTCGAGCAGCTTGACCTTGTCCTGGGCAAGAGCGTCAGTCGAGGCCTTTAGAGCTTCTATTTCAGCCTTTTGGGCTTCAATTTCAGCGACTTTTCCATTTGTATCATTCTTAAGACTATCGATTTGAGCCTGAAGGTCGGTCGCTGGCAATTGAGTCGCGGTCAAGGCTTGCAGTTGCTTACTACTGGCCTCGTTTTTAGCTTTTTCGCTTGCCACCTGATTTTGCAGAGCAGCATTTTGAGTGGCCAAGTAATCCTTCTCACGCTTGCTATCGTCATCGTTCGCCTTGTCACCGCAATGGATAAGGCTTGTGCCGACTAAAATTATGCATAGCCCTTGGATTAATTTCATATCGACTCCTGTGGCATTTAAATTTAAAAATTTTTTTTTGGAATTTTGGAAATAGCCTATAGGCTTGATTAAGTGAGACCTATAGGGCGTGCAAGACTTATATTCCTGGAATGTTCCGACAAGTCGAATAATTATGCAGTAGTAACAAAAACTTATGGCTTGGCAGAACTTATTTCCAAGCGTTCGCGGCGATGTTCGGTAATTCTTGGAACAAAGTATCAGTGGCCGGGATTTTTGTGTCGGGAGCAGGCCATTAAACTGATAAAGGCTGCAATCAGGACCAGGTCAGCAGTATCTTGCCAGCATTGGCTTGGCTCTCCATGTAATTATGAGACTCCTTCACATCTCGGTAGGAAAAGAGCCTGTCGATCACCGGACGGTACTCGCCATGCGCAAAACTATCTTGACCGCTTTGCCAAAATTCCCGAATGAGCCTGGCTTTTTCATCGAGACTCCTCGACCGCAAAGTGCTGCCGATAAGCTGCAGGCGCTTCGAAATGATCAGACTCAGATCGATTTGAGTTTTGGCTCCTCCTCCCATACCGACGAGAAGAAGTTTGCCCTCCAAAGAAAGCACTTTGAGGTTATTGGCAAAATGGGCAGCGCCTACCAAGTCAAGAATGCAGTTCACTCCCTGCCCCTTGGTTTCTTCTTTTATAATCTCCGCGAAATCCTGAGTCTTATAATTGATGAGATGATGGGCTCCAAGGTTTTTGCAGAGTTCTAATTTTGATTCTGAACTCGCCGTCACCCATATCTCGGCGCCTGTTCGCCTGGCTATCTGAATCGCAGCCGTACCCACACCACTTGCCCCTGCATGAATGAGAAGGGTCTGGCCTGGAGAAAGTTTGGCCAGGCCTATAAGTTCAAGATAAGCAGTTAGAAACACTTCAGCGATACCACCGGCTGCCACGAGGTCCATCGATTCGGGTAAGAGCATAATCTGATCGTAACGAACGGCGACCTGTTCCGCATAACCTCCGCCCGAAAGCAAAGCCATCACGCGATCCCCGATTCGAAGGCCTTGCCTTCCAGCCGTGCTGCCCAACGCTGAAATTGTGCCAGAGACTTCCAGTCCCAGCAGAGGAGAGGAACCTGGAGGTGGTGCATAGTGCCCCCGTCTCTGCCATAAATCAGCGCCGTTCAGGCCGGAACTGCACACCTGAATCAGAACCTCATCCGGACCGGCCCTGGGAGCATCCACTTGTCCCAATTCAAGGACGTCGCTACTCCCAAATCCCTTGGTTAGGATCGCTTTCATTCTTGGGCATCCCTTTCCTTTGCGCATGGAGAGGAGCGGCTATTAAGTCCGCGGCTGACCAATTCGTCTTCCACGTCTTCTAACTTTGGCCTGATGTCACCTTTAAGCCAGTTGCCGGCCTCGTCCTGATGAAGACCAATATCCTCTGCACGAAAACGGCTGAGAAAAGTCAGCCATTGAAGCAAGTTTGCACTGTCGAGTGACCGAACTTCCGCTTTTGACATGGTTTGCATGCTTTGCTTTTCCTCATAATTTTTAATTGCCAGGCACAACCTTTGCAAACATCATGACAATCAGAGTGCTCGAATGCGCATTCAACCCAAACCAAAGGAAATATCATGAGCGTTAAAAACACATCGATAGGCCAAGTCTTAAAATATGGAGCGCTCGCTCTTATCGGTCATCAGGCTTACCGTTATTACAACTCAAAAGTCAAAACAAAACAAGATCTTAACCACGTTAATAACAAGCTCGACACCATGTTGGATGACAGTTTTCCGGCGAGCGATCCACTGCCCCTAAGCCGTAGCGGTACCAACATTTAAGGCCTTCCGCCTTCGCGTTTCCCAATGATTTCTGGGCTGTCTTCAGCCCAGGACATGTCTAAAGCCCCCTTCAGTCCACCTGACCCAAATCCCAATCCCTCGTTGTTCCTCTTTGGCAGCAGATCGACCCCATTAGGTACTTTGTTTAGTCTCCACAAAAGGAAAGGACCCCCGATCTTGCGATCGAAGGTCCCTGGCTAAATTTATTAAGGCCTCTTATTTTTTACCGCTATCGTTTTCTTTGACTTTGGCCGGGATAGTATGGACGACTTCTTTTTCCTTTTCCTTGCCCTTAGCCGGTGCGGCTTCGGTCAGTGCTTTGGATTTTTTATCTTTCTCAACAATTTTAAGTCCGGGCAGAACGGGTGCCGTATTATCCAGTTTCTTCTTGCCCATCATCTGCACATAGTCGGCTGCAATACGGACAGTTTCCTGGAGATAAACGTCTTCCTTTAGATTGAAATCGGGAGAGTCATTGAGAGCGTCTTCCGGATCGGTCTCTTTCTTTTCCTTGTCCTCTTTCTTCTCTTTTAAGGCTACCCGATTCCGTTCTTCCTTGTTTTTGCGGTACTTCGCTATCTCGTCACGAATCTTGGTGAATTCTGTGTCTTTCGCCAGACGTAAATCGGAACGTTTTCTTAATTCGGGGACAAATGGCTTGATGAGATTAAATTTTTGATATTTTGCGGTTTTGATCTCTTCGAAGGGAAGTGCGTAGTCATAGTACTTTTCGCCAACTTCGAGTTCATCGATGATGCTTGGTAGCACCAGGTCGGAGGCCACGCCTTTAAGCTGAGTCGAAGCGCCTGATGCGCGATAGAACTGATTGACAGTGACCTTTACCGCACCCAACTTTGGGGCAAGGTCATTGAGGTTTTGTACGGTGCCTTTGCCGAAGGTGTGCGAATCCCCAACGATCAAACCACGCTGATAATCCTGAATTGCGCCCGCGAAGATTTCACTGGCACTGGCCGAATGACGATTGATCATAACCAGGAGTGGCCCATCGTAGGCTGTGCCTTCATCCGGGTCGAAATAGGTTTCGGTTTCGCTATTGGAAGCCTTAACCTGAACGACGGGACCGGCTCCGAAAAAAAGACCGGCTGTACTGATCGATTCATCTAAGCCGCCGCCGCCATTACTGCGAAGATCAAGGATGACCGCATCGACGCCCTTATCTCTTAGAACCTTCAGCTGCTCGCGGGTATCGTTCGAAGACGAACGGTAATTTTTCAAACGTTTTTGACGACCTTCAAAGTCTATATAAAAGGATGGCAGGGTGATCAGGCCGACCTTCATGTGCTTGGGTTTGCCGTCTTCATTGACATCGACGTCAATAACATGGGACGAGGCCTGTTGATCGACCAGTTGAATCTTCTCCCGGACGATAGGCACGACGACCTTGGTGGCTCCGCCTGAACCATCCCGCATAACCGTGAGTTTGACCGTTGTTCCCCGAGCGCCGCGGATCTTCTTAACGACATCCTGGAGATCCATATCGATGACATCGACAGGCTCGCCATTATCCTGGGCAACAGCGATGATCTTATCGTTGATCTTGAGCAGCGTGCTTTTCTCGGCGGCTCCGCCTTTGACCAGGCTCGCAACCATTGTGAAGCCATCTTCCGAACGCAGACTGGCGCCGATACCCTCAAGCGAGAGACGGGTTCGGATGCGGAAATCCTCAAGCTCTTCAACCGGCATATAAGAGGAGTGAGGGTCGAGGGCCGTGGAGAAGGCATTGAGGAAGACACCGTAGACTCGGTCTTTCGTCAAATCGTTCTGACGCTTGGTCTGCAGCTCATATCGTTTACGAATTTTGTCGCGGGCCTTATCAAGGTTATTATCCACGCTCGTCTTCAGGGTGAGCAACTGGAACTTGATATGTTTCCTCCAGCGTTCGTTCACTTCCTCGTCAGTTTTGGGATAGGTCATATTCTTACGGTCAACATTGAGGTATTCCTCAATCGTGAAATCCTGCTTGTCGGCGATCGCCTTCTGGACGAATTTGGATCGTTCGGCGAAACGCTGGGAATAGCGATTCATGACCTCATCGATAGCCGAGCAATCCATATCACGGCCGATCATATCGTCGAGCTTGCTTGAGTATTTTTTGTTGAATTCGTCAACATCGGATTGATAGAAGTAAAGCTTTCCCGGATCCCAGGCCTTGATAAAATTGTCGAGAGTACGGCGCGAGATCTCATCGGTAAACTTATCGAATGAGAAGTGCATTTTGAAATAGAGCAGTGTTAACTGCCTTACTTCCGAACACGTCAACGCCCAGGCATTTTGGGAGACAAGCAATAGCCCTGCCACCACACAAAATGAGCGAAGGCACCGAGCAAACCGGCTTGCACTGAATGGCATTCTAAGAACCTCCTAAGACATCGCACATGGCTTCTTTCGATAGCCCTTCCTCAGTGCAATGGTTGTTGACTTACATTCAAGTATATCAGACCCAAAGGAAATGATATGGGAACAAATTTGCGTAGCTGAAATTCCAAGTGGCTAGAACTTACCTAGTCGCTGAAGCGGCCCCCAAAATGGGATTGACCTCCTGTTAAGGGGGCAGCTCCTCGAGTTGCCTCGCCACTTCAAAGTGACAATTATAATCCCGTTGGATTTGCCTAGACTCTGGGGCGTGTCTTCAACGTGAAACCCTCGGCAAAGCCAGTCTAAAAACCTCAGCAGCCCATGGGTTTCTGTTCCATTAGGCTCCAGCTTTTTAACACGGGGTTCATGCTAAAAGCCTGGGGCGAGCTGGAGCTTTAATCTTTTTACCACAGTTCCAAATTAAGATTAAAAGATTTAGATGAGGAAACGATGAAGGGCCCGTCAGGGCCCCGTTCTGAGAATTTTATGAAAGTGGGGTTTAGGAGAAACGGGCAGCATACTGAGTTTCGTCCTGCTGCCAGTTCGTAGCCTGAGGCGGACTTTTTACCGTTTCAAAATCATCATCTTCTTCAAACATGCTGTCTTCTTCGGCCATAAGGTCAATCTTTGACTTACGGCGACGGAGCTGCTTGCTTAAAAACGCGGCAGTCATCAAGAAAGCCAGACCGGATCCACTATAGATAAGGCCATCAAAGCGCTCAGGAGCGTGGCCCTGGAGTTGGGCCGACATCATTGAGCCCCAGGCCTGGTCAAGCCCGCCTTCCGCCTCGAAGAGGTCCTGCATATCCGTGTAGCTGATAAGGACTGAGTTGCTGGAGCCTGACGTAAAGACATGCATCTGGCGCATAGGCACGGTGCCCTGGCGAAAGCTGGTAAAGACTAAAATTGCATCTTTTTTTTGGCGATAGTCGATGATCCGCGCTTCGATTATTTCAAAATCGCTGACCCCTTCGCCCATCTCTCTTAGGATTTTGCGACTGAGGTCTTGCGCTTCCAGAGTATCGATCGGTTTCACTTCCTGACGAATAGCGACAGTGATGTTCCGGCTATATTCGAAGCCATGACGTGAGGACCGCAAGGGATCCTCAAGAACCAGCGTCTTGCCGCGGTAATTCCTGCGGACATTCCAACCGGCAGGCGCCTTTATGCCGAAGTCATATTCAGCGACGCTTATCAGCGGCATTTGCAGAACGGGGGTTTGGGCAAGGGCAAGTTTCGATTGGAACAGCGAAAGACCATAAAAAACCAGAAAAGATCCACGCAGGAGCAGGGGCATTAAATTCTTCACAGCTTTATCTCCACATCCGAAAGAAAACCAACAGCAAAAGGAAAAGCATCGGGACCGAGCCGACGCTGATTTACTGCCATGTCTAAAAAGATATGTCAATAAGTAATGACTCAAAAAATACTGGTCAATCGTTTGAAATCATTGATTTAGGTGAGGATGTCGAAGAAAATAGACGATGAAATAACGCAAAAATTCCTAAAAGTCTTAATAAACGATGAGAATTTGATTGTGGACCGGGTTTCGGCTTGATCGAAGGTCAGGACTGATTCGCCTTTCAACGGCCCAGAATGAGGCCCCTAACTACAAACCAGAGCCACTCCCCGTACCTGCAATGGCTGCCGCTCCGAAAAGGGTTTTTAAATCCTGATCGTTGAACGTGAGACCGGCTCCCAGATAAGGATTTAGTTTTTTCCTAAGCTTGGTTGTGCCTTCTTTGTAGCGGGTTGGGTCGTCCAGGCCTATCATGGCCACCAAGTGGTCAAAGAACAAGACGCTGGCATAAGCCTTCAAGTGAAGGGTGCGGCGTTCCAGATCTTCTTTATCGGAGAAATCGAAAGCTTCCAAGGCAAGCTTCATGCGGTCTTTGAAAAAGTAGGCATCTGCTGCCAATCCACCGGTTGATTCAAATAAACCAAGGCGAGCCCCCAGCCAGCCCCAGCGTTTGCCGAACTGCAGATTGAAGCGCAGAGCTTTCTCGTCGCGGATATGCTCGCGGATCGAGGTTTTTGTGGCTGTTGTGTCCAAGGTTTCTGTCGAGGTGTCCCGAACCCGGTCGGGAAAGGTCGTGAACCCGACCAGGTAGAAGGAGTCCGGACGCGTATTCATGCGTATATTGAAATAGGTCTGATTGCTTTCATCGAGACGCATCTCGGCATGGGTCTCCACAGCGACCTGAAGCTTGGTCACCGGCGATAAAACCTCGCGAAGATCTTTTAAAGTCGCTTGGATATCGTCAGCAGTCTTATCGTCATTCACCAGGCGGCCGATAGTGCCCTCGCCTTTTTCTATGCGTTGCGTGATGAGCTTGGCATTTTCCGAAGCGATTTTTATCTGACCCATCGAGCTGTCGAGGTTAGCAAGTATACGTTCGACCTTGGCTCGGTTGTCCTCGTTCACAACGTCTTTCAAAGAAACTGATACCGCTTCAAAGTTCTTAACAAGGGTGCGCACATCCGAACGGTTTTCCTGAAGCATAAGCTTCGCGGTCTCACTCAGGCGTTCGATGTTTTCCGCGATGTGTTCCATCCGGTCTGCACCATGCTTGTCACCCAGCACTTTCGCAAGGTTTTCCGTTACCTTCTTCACATCGTCGGCGATCGAGCCGACTTTGCCCATGACTTCGGCGATGTCGCCGCTATTTTTGGATGGCGGGAGGAAACTGTTATTGGGAAGAGCTTCCCCCCCTTTTTCCGGTCGAACGATATCGATGAACTTATCGCCTAGAAAACCCACGGTACGAACTGCGATCTCGGACCCCTTTGGGATCACGACACTGTCCTCGACTTCCAGACGGACCTCGGTTGCATTTTCAATCAGGCGAATCAAACTTACTCGGCCGATGTTAACTCCGTTGGTCTTCACATGGGTGTTGATAAGAAGCCCGGAAGCGTCCTTCAAGGTTGTCGTGAAGTTCTTTTTTACTTTTCTGTCAAAGAGCTCAGGGCTAACAAAAAACACCGCAAAGGCAATCGCTGAGATCCCAAAGAGTGTGAATAATCCGACTTTGAATTCTGTTCCCATGCGACTCATGCTAAGACGAGCTCCTTATTGGGATAGTTTCCCAGTTTAACGCATCGACGTTTCTTAAAAAAACTTAAGGTTCAAAACTTACCTAAGTTCAAATTCTGGACCATTCCACCCGAATTTAGAAAAATTCCATGGGCCCTTCCACTTTACCAGAAAAAAACTGACGTATGATGGGATCCTTAGTTTTACGGAATTCATCAGGGCTTCCCGCTAGCTGTACGTGCCCCTTATATAACATGACGACGTGGTCCGCAATATCTAGAGCCGCCTTGAGGTCGTGCGAGATAACGATCGAGGTCAAATCTTTTTGCCGGTCCGAGACTTCAACGATAAGTTTGTCGATCATATCGGCAACGATAGGGTCCATACCGGTCGTCGGCTCATCGTACAGAATAATCTTCGGCTTGTGAACCAAGGCCCGGGCCAGCCCCACGCGTTTTTTTTCGCCGGTCGATAATTCGCTCGGCATTTTTGCTTCAATTCCAGCCAGGCCAACGTCTTTCAGGATGGCAGCCACCTGCGCCTGCATCTCGGAAAGCCCCAGTTTGGTATGTTCGCGCAGAGGAAACATCACATTTTCACCTACCGACATACTGTCAAACAGGGCTGCTTGTTGAAAAAGCATCCCGAACTTTTTGCGATATTCCCTCAATTGTTTTTCGTCGAAATCATTGATCAGATCCCCGTCAACGATCACCTTTCCCGAATTGGGTTTTAATAATCCCATAATATGTTTGATAGTTACCGATTTCCCCTCGCCACTCTTGCCAAGAATGAGGGTGATTTTGCCGGCTGGTATATTGAGATCCAGTTCATCGAGTACTTTAAAGGTCCCAAAGATTTTGGTCACTTTTTCAAAAACGATCATTGGATCATTCATTTAAACACTATCTGGATGTAGGTTATGACAAAGTCGACGCTCAGTAGCACCAGCAGCATCGTCACCACGGCGTTCGTCGTCGCCTGGCCGACGCCTTTCGCACCGCCCGAGGCATTTAATCCAAAGCGACAGGCGAGGATGGCGATGATGGCACCAAAAATGAGGGATTTCTGCATCCCGGCCCAAACATCATGCCAGCTTACAATTTGCAGCATTTTGTCAAAAAAGGTGCCCGTATCGATATCAAAAATATTGATGGCAATCAGCAGGGAAGCAAACTGACCGCTGACATTGAAGAGCGCCACGAGCAGGGGCATCATAAGAACAGCTGCAACAAGGCGCGGAACCACCAGGTAACCGACTGGATCGACGGCCATGGCCTCCATGGCATCGATTTGCTCATTTACTTTCATGGTGCTGAGTTCGGCAGTCATCGATGCCCCGCCGCGACCGGCGATCAAAAAGCCGGCCATGAGTGGCGAAAGCTCGCGGGCCAGGGCCTTTGCGTTTGCCGCTCCGGCCATGCTTTGGGCTCCGAATAGGGTGAACACCGTGCCCACCTGAAGCGTGACCGCGGCACCGATGAAAAAACCACATAAAAGAATGATGAACATCGACTCGTTGCCAAGAAAATACATTTGTTGAAAGATCAAACGCGAGCGGAAGGGGGGATGCGCGGCCTCGCGCAAGACATAGCCAACAAAGATAAGGAAGGACCCGAGTCCTTCGACGATATTCAGGATGGATTTGCCAACGCCGGAAACGCCGGACAAGATAAAATTCTGCTGCGCCATAGTTTTTGTTCCGTCTGCCACCTAAAGATACCCTTCTATAATAACACATCCCAGCGCCACGCCTTCAAACCCCATTAGGATCAAAGACCGTCCGCCCGAGAGCCTTAACTGCCAAGGGTACGGGCCTTGCAAAGCGCGTCTGCGAAGGTCCACAGAGTATCTTCGGAATGGATCATCTGCCCCTGCTCCTCTAAAAGGAGAAGATGAACGTCTTTGCCAGCCGATTCCTTGGCCTTGGCAAGCAGCTGAGCCGCAAGGGAGGCTGCATACCGCTGACGGCTGGCCAGAATTTCAAAGCCCGGCCGCAAAGAGGGATCGAGATCACTCTCCCATCCGGGATGGCTGGCAATGGATTGCTGCAAATCAAAGGGCAGATTGCGATTCATGATAAGGGCAAGCAGCGGGTAGTTATTGGCCTTGAGCTCACGTAGGAGGTGCGTAGCCGAGCGGACAGCATTATTATAGGGAGCCGACACCAAAACAAATCCTGTCGACTCAGCCTTGAGAGCCTTGGCCACATCCCGCCCCACCCGGTTGAAGCCAATGATGACATCCTCCATAAGCACCAGAAATTCAGCAAGGAGCTTAAGCATCTTCATCCCCGTGATCGAGCTAATGCCGCCCATGATCTTGCCACCGGCTTTGAAGATAGCCCCCGCCCCGAGTTTTTGTGCCAAATGAAAGGGTTTGATCATCCAACTCATCACACCCGTTTCGACAAAACCCGCAAGTATATTGGGACGCGCTAGAAAATCGAGAGCGTGGGAATCAGGCGGGGTATCGATCACGATGAGATCATAACCGCCTGTGCGCAGCATGGTTTCGAGTTTGGCCAAGGCCATATATTCCAAAGGCCCGCCGAGATTCGACGCGACTTCCTTATAAATTGAATTCTTAAAAATCTTTTCCGCGACATTGGCATTGGGGGCAAAACGTCTGACCATTTCATCAAAGACCGCTCTTTGATCAAGCATTGCCGCCTCCAGACTGCCCGTAATATCGGCCTTCAATTCAACCCGACGCAATTCGCTGCCAAGTTTGATGCCCAGAGCATCGGCCAGGCGTTTGGCCGGATCGATACTGAGTAGCCCTACCTTCTTGCCGAGGCGGGCCGCGATCAAGGCGATGGCGATCGAGCTGGTGGTCTTGCCGACTCCGCCTGAACCGACAGTGACGATCAATCGACTCTTCTTGATGATCGTTTCGATCTCACTCAGACCTTGATTCATAGTTTTTTCGCTCCCTCGATCCAGGCTTGCATCTCGGCGCTATTAAGCGGCTCGGCGAACGCGCCGCGCTCTTCTAAGACCATGATGGGCAATTGCGTGTCGATCCCTTTGAGCCCCTCGCGCAATCGTTCTAGATTCTTGCCCTGCGCCTTCTGCTGCTGCAGCCAGTATTGACGACTTACTTCCAACTCGCTGGAAAGGACTTGGTCCGACGGGACTTTTGGCCAGCAGCGATTGGCGATCACGGTGGTCAGGGAGGCCGGGCTTTCCTTAGCGAGGCGCTGACTGAAATCGAGAGCCTCGGATATGATGAGTTCTTCCGGAACGGTGACGAGAGCAACGCCAACCTTGCTTTTATCGGACAGAAAATCCCGAACCCGCTGCGTCTCGTCGATCACAGGACCTGACATACCGGAATGGATAACTGCGTCCGGGGTCTTCATCAGGCTGTAAAAATGCCCCGAAGCGAAGCCGTCAAATACTACAAGGTCGAAATTATTTTCTTTATCGAGTTCGACGAAATAAAAGAGCCGGCCGAGAAGCGTAAGTTCGGCGATCCCAGGAAGCATCTGAATAAAGGAACGAACGATCGGCTTGGTGAAAACTTTTTCAAACAGCTTGGCAAATCCCAGGTGCTTGATGACGAAGTCACGGAAGTTGTCCTGGGCATTGAGATTGATCACAAAAATTCCGGGACTGAGCTCCCGAAGCTGATGACCTATCGGTGCCGCTCCAAAGAGAGGAGCGATCTGATCGTGGGCCGAAAACTCGACGAGGCAGACTTTTTTGCCTAATTTTCGGGCTTCCAACGCCAGGGCGCTGCTGACTAGAGTTTTCCCTATTCCGCCTTTGCCCGTAACCATCACAAGTTTCTTCGCTAACAGCTCTGCTAATGATTCTTCCAGCATGGCCTTCATTCCGTGAGAATGTTGTCTATTCCCCAAGCGCGCCATCCGGTATAAACCGCGCCAGGACTCAAACTCTCAGCTTTTAGGCGCATCGTCCTTCTTATCGTCCAAACGCGCAGTATCGGATTCATCCTTGACGCTTTTTTTGAAATTCTTGATACTTTCGCCGATCGCGCCGCCCAGCTTTGGCAACTTATTCGTTCCGAACAGCAAAACGATCACACCTGCGATGATAAGTAATTCGGTCCAGCCTGGCATCATTTCTTTCATCTCCGGATTAAGAATGGGTTAAGGGTAACGGGGCGTTAAAGTCCGACAAATGCTGCTTATCATACGCGGAGCCATATTCAAATCATAGTCAATTCATCTAATTAAGCCGTCTTCACTGGGTCAGCTGCGCTGGTAAATTCCAGGAGACCGCGACAAAATATCGCGGAACCTGCGCTTCCGCGAGGCCCTGCCGCAAAAAGTCGATAAAGCGCCAACGCTTTTGATCCCAGCTCAGAGTCTCAAAATTCAAGGCATTGAGAGGCGTAGTGTCCAATCTATCAAGCTTGCTTGTATCATGCGTCATGATGAAAACCCCGCGCTGGCCCTGATTAGCCTGGACCTTCCAGTAGCGTAGCGAACGATCGTTACCTAAAGTCAGGACCACGCGATTAAGCGGTGTGACATTATTTTCCGCGCCCATCAGCAAGGGACGTGCTGACCCGAAATGACCCGACCAGGTGTCGCCCGTGCTCTTGTGTATCACGCTGAAACTCAAAGCCACCGCCTCCAGATTTTCGATGCCTGGAAAGGTCCGCAAATATTTTTCAAGGAATTCCTGTATTTCTTCCGGGGACAAATCCTCGCGTCCACCGCCAGTGAATAAAGTCCGCATAGTGAGAACTTCGTGCCACAGCAAAGAACTCAGAGCGGCGCGAAGATCCTCGGGTCCGTTAAGACGGCAATAGACCATAAGGTAATTCTCGTCACCCACATTCAGACCTAAATACCAGGTGTTTTCCCTGGCGTTGCGCAGATGGCCTTCGGTCCAGACATGCAGCCAGGGGCATGGTTCAAGGAAGTAACCGCTGCCTTGGTATTCAAAGAGAGGCATCTCCTCGGGCTTGGTTTCGTTAGGAAGATAAGCCCGCATCCAGGTGCCAACCTCCGCGCCGAAGCAATCGAGTGTGTGCCGGAGCACCGTGGAATCCTCGTCCTGGATACGTGCCGACTCAAGGAACAGGAGGCCGAGGCTTTGATTGGCATAACGTACCGGTACCAAGGTATTCACGGTACGGGTTCCGTTCGCTTCTTCCTGATGCTCATGCAGCGCCTTGTGACTGTTCGAGGAATGGAGTGCACCGTCCGATGCCGGCAGCAGAGCGGTGCGATCCAGCGTTTGAAAATCTTCGGTCACCTGAGTGGTCGAACGGGTCACTGAAACCGGATCGATTCGAAAACCCAAAGTCCGTGGGCCGGGTCGATAGGGGCTTGAGAATTTCTGCCGCCAGGGTGCGTCCCCGACCGGAATGGTCAGCGAAGTCCGTAGGCTGAAATAAGGGGAAATATAAGCAATTATCTCCTGGGCCTTGTCGACGGGCGCTTTCCCGCACTCTTCGAAAAGCTTAACGTCGTGGCTGGTGATCAGGTAGACCTCGTCGAGGTCCAAACGGTTGCGTATCAATTCGAAAATATGACGTTTCGCATCATCAAGGTTCATCGTACGGGGCTTGAGCCTTGGCATCAGAGCCACATGGTGGAGCAGCACCGAATCGATTCTAACCACATCGCCGCTCTCCTCACTCAAATATTCGGTAGGCAAATGGTTCAAATGACCAAGTTCCTTACGAATCTTTCTGAGCATCGAACTGATCAGGACAAGTCCCAGATTTTTGGCGGTTTCCTCTGCCATACCGAAATAATCGGCGCGAAGAATCGCTCTTGATTGCGACAGATGCCGGCCAAACCACATTCGGGTCAGCATTTCGATCAGCGGCTGCTGAGTGATCTTGGTGCGTTTAAGGGCGATATCATAATAGAGTTTCACACCCTTCTTATTCAAGTGGTCCATAAGTCGGGCCCGCATCAGCATGGGCACAGCACGGCGCTCATGCCGACGATGGCTCGCTATGGCCAGGATCTTCTTCAGAGTCGGTACGATCTCCTCCTTTTGCCAAAGGACGTCACCATATTCGGTGGCGAACACTTCTGGGAAAAAACCTATGAAAAGCAGTAAAAAGTCGATTTCATAAGGCAAGAGCAGCGGCGACTCAAGATTGTCCTGAAAGTTCGCCAAAACAATATAATAAGCCGCGCGAGCATTTTCTCGTTCACCCGCCGCCAACGATACGATAGCTTCGATCACCCGGTAGAAGATGTCACCGCGATGATGGTGTCGGCTCGAGTTCCGTTTTTTCACAAACCCGCCGTAGTCAACGATGAGCTCGCGTGAATCGGTCAGTAAAAGCCAGAACAGATACATGCTCACAGCTTTTGCCGTCAACCAGTGTCGAACCGTAAGCAGATTCGGCAAGGATTGAAACAGTTGCGTCAAGGCTTTGCCTTCGCCGCTAAAGAGGAAAGAAACGATCCGGAAGATTCTTTCCTGCATCGCCTGCAGTTGGAAATCCTGAGTATCAAGCGTCGATTGAATCAACTCCAGGCTGAATCGGAAATCTTCAAGTTTGCCCTGATACTGATCGACCAGCAAAGTCTGCTGATAGGTCGCATAGCCTACCATCGTTTTGCTGGTCTTTTGTTTGACCGCATCATAGACGACTTCGAGGAATTGATAGGCTTTTTTCTGGAATCCGAGATAACTCAAAATAATGGCGTGATCACAGATCAGGCGCAGCACCAGCTCCTCGGGCAGACTGTGTTTGACGCTTTGATGCAAAAGCTCGGAATGATAAGCCAGCGCCACCCGCTTGTCATAGGCGAGACCGGCATGCTGTCCGATCAAATACAGGGACAAAGGATGAAAGCTGGTGCTGTCTGGATCCGATCGTGTCAAGGCACGGCCTGGCAGGCTGCGGTTTATCGGCAAAAGCACGCTTTTCGCTAGCTGCCAGATCACGCGGAGCTGGGTCTTGAAATTGATCACGATCGATGGAAAACCCAGTTTGACGAAACTTTGCGCCATCTCTTTGAGGGTCGCGTTGACGTTGCCGCTGACGAGGCTCAGATGAGTCAGTTTATAGGCAACGAAGGCATATTCATGGCTGCTGAGATTCATTTTTCTCAATTCAAAATAGAGTTTGGCCGCTTCACCATACTCTCTTTGCGCGAACTGAATGTCGGCCAACGCGTGATAGATCGATTTTTGCTGCGACGATGTCTTGACCGAAGCTTCCTTTAACAGCGGCAGCATCGAGCGGGCGTTTTCAAGATAACGCTGCGCCGTGAGACGGGAGTCGATCTCCATCGCCTTCATTCCGGCGCGCATATTGTATTCGAGTGCTTTCTCGATCAGAACAGGATCGCACTCACCGGGCGCTTTACAAGCGTGAAAGAAATGATGGGCCAGACTGAAGATCAATTGCGGACGATTGATTGCGGCACTGGTTTCCAGTCGCAGGGCAACGAGCCGATGCACCTCGCTCCGTCGGCCATGATGCATGCTATCGATCAGTGCCTCGCGAATACTCCTGTGAATAAAGGAGTAGGTGCGTCCGGTCCCATGACCTGCAAGGTGACTTCCCTGATCTGAGGTCATCATCAATAGACCCGAAACCATAGCTTTATGGAGCACGCGTGAGATTCGCAAGGGATCGGAATCGGGCAGAGCCTGGAGAAGGTCCGAAGTAAACTGGGTGCCTATTATGGCCGCGATCTCCAGGATACGGCGATCGGCATCACCCATTTCGCTCAAGCGATTGAGGAGGAGATCGATCGAATTGGAAATGACGTCAGAACGATTGATCTCATCGAGTTCGATGCGCCAACGGCCCTGGTCATCGAGGCTCAGCATTTCCTGGAACACCAGACTGCGGTGCAGTTCCAGAAGATAAAGCGGATTCCCCAAAGTCTTATTGAAAAGATAGGAGACGAAGCTCTGATCAGGGTTTTTGTTGAGGCCGAGGATGCTTCGACTCAGGTCACCGACCGAGGGATCAGGGAGCGGTCCCATATCGATTTCCTGATAGCGGCGGCGTAGCTTCGCAAACTTCGTAAGAAAGTTCTGGAAAGCCTGACCCTGCTGCACGCCTATGGTTCGATAGGAGATGATCAGGAGGAAGCGCTGGGAGTTGTTGTACGAAAGGAAACGATCGATGAGATCGAGACTTTTATCGTCAGCCCAATGCATATCATCGAAGAAGAAGACGACGGGCTCGGACTCATTCGCCAGGCAGCGGGTAAAGTCAGAGAATGCCTTGGCAAAGTCCGCGAAGTCGCCTTCGCGATCGAGATCGAGGTCAGTCGAAATCTGAGGTTGTCCTGAAGTGTCTTCGAGCAGATAGGGCTTAAGGCCCTGGACCACGGAGGCTAGCATTTTGCCCGTTGGACCCAGCAGGGTTTTCACCTTGCGGCGAATCTCCTCGGCTTCAACCGGTTGAGTTTTAAACACATGGACCAGGTATTCATTGAAACCGTTGGCCAGCGCGTTGAAGGGCAAATTGTTTTCGTGGCGCGAAAAGCTCGTGCTGATGTATCGGATCTTGTTCTTGGCAAGATAGCCGCGGAATTCTTTCATCAGGCGCGTTTTGCCCGTCCCCCCCGCACCGCGCACGACGACGAGCCGACTGCGTCCTGTGTCTTTGGCGATCGCACTGTAATTGCTGATCAAAGTATCGAAATCCTCCTGCCGGCCCACCATGGGTACCGACGATGGAAGAATATTCAAACGGTCGTAACGGCCCAGAATAAATCGTTGCGTGCGATTCCGGCCTGACTGCAGCATTTTTTTAACGCGCTGAAGATCGACGTGCAGTCCAAAGGAGGTCTGATAACGATCCTTAGGATGTTTCGCCATCAGTTTCATGACGATATCATTCACGACATCAGGAATATCCGGCCTTATCGCCGTCAGGGAATCAGGGGTCGCAAACGCGTGTTCACGGGCCAGCTTCTCACGGGTTGCACCACCGAAGGGCGGCTTGCCGGCGAGAACCTCGTAAAGCATACAGCCCAGCGAATAGAGATCCACACGATGGTCGATCGGGGCATCCAGAAACTTGCTGTTTTCCGGGGCCATATAGAGCGGAGTGCCGGCAATATCGGCGGCAACCGCTTCATCACTATAAAGATCAAGGTCACCGAGCCTTGCGATACCAAAGTCGAGGACTTTGACGAGCAGGCCGCCCTCGGAGTCGTTGGAACGTTCAATAATAATATTCTGCGGCTTGATGTCGCGGTGAATAATATTTTTGGCATGTGTATATTCAAGCGCCGCCGACACCTGGAGCCCAAGCTCAAAGAAGAAATCGAGACGCTTGCGTCCCCCCTTGATGAGGGATTCTTTGAGATCGTGGCCCTGGGCGACTTCCATGACTATATAATAGCCACCGACCACGGTGCTGCCGTCGGGTCCTTCCAGTCGGTAGAGGCCAAGCTCGTGAAAGGCAATGATATTGGGGTGGCGGAGCCGGCTCATGAGCGCAGCTTCCCTTTGGAACCTCAACACGTCTTCATAGTCGAGGCGGTTGCGTTCAATAACTTTGATTGCCACGGTCTGGGATGGATCGGAAAAAGGAATGGCAGAATACACGCGTCCCATACCACCACCACCGATCTCGCCGGTGATGCAGTAACGATCTGCGATGTTTTTCCCAACCAAAAGGTTCTGCCGTGACACTTTAGGGTCCCCTTGACCGAAACGCTAATTTAGCTTTTTTTATCATTCTCTCAATTTTTTGCTTAATGGAGAGAAACTCTAGGATGTTTTTCGGAAAATCTGACAAAGTTCTTAAGGTCGGCGTGAATTCCTGTTAGAAAGGGAAAACGATTGTAAGCTCCATTTGTCATTTTACCAAATGCCAGATGCTTCAAAAGGAACTCGTATGTCAAGTTTGTCCTCTACTCTAGAAGCGGCTGTTCCCAATCGGGGTTTTTTTGAACACCGCCACTGTAAGATTATAGGGACTCTAGGGCCCTCGTCTTCCACCTACGAAATACAAAAGCAGCTGATTGAGGCCGGACTGAACGTGGCTCGCCTGAATTTTTCGCACGGAGATCATGAAACTCATGCGAAAAACATTGCGTCCATTCGCCGGGCAAGTGCCGAATTGGGGCGTCCTGTGGCGATTCTCCAGGATTTGCAAGGTCCCAAGATTCGTGTCGGTCGTCTGATCGGCGGATCTCAGGAGATTGTCAACAACGAAATTCTTCGTTTACGCTACGGTGTGGAACAAGACGATCGTAAGGTCATTCCTATCGACTATCGTGGTCTCGTTCACGATGTTAAAGCGGGCCAGCGAGTCATGATGGACGATGGTCTCCTTCTTCTTCAGGTTCTGGAAGTGCAGGAAGAATCTGTTCTCGTCACCGTCCTTGAGGGTGGTCTTCTCAAAAACCGCAAAGGCGTGAACTTTCCCGACTCCAAGCTGTCCATTCCGGCTATGACCGACAAAGACAGCAAGGATTTACTCTTTGGAATCGCCAATCGCGTCGATTACGTCGCCTTGTCGTTCGTTCAGGATCCAGCCGATATTCTTCAGGTCAAAGCGATGATCAAAGCGCTGGGCTCCGACGTACCGGTGATAGCGAAGATTGAGATGCTTCCCGCGCTGGAACACATCGATGCCATCGCCGAAGTTGCCGACGCATTAATGGTCGCCAGGGGTGACCTTGGTGTGGAAGCAAACGTTGAGCGGGTTCCCAACCTCCAGAAGAAGATCATCGCCGCAGCTCAAAAAGCCGGCAAGCCCGTTATCATTGCCACCCAGATGCTAGAATCCATGATCACCAACCCTCGCGCCAGTCTAGCTGAAGTTGCTGACGTTGCCAACGGTGTGCTGGACGGAGCCGACTGTTTGATGCTTTCAGGCGAAGTTGCCTCGGGCCGCTATCCTATCGAGTGCGTTAAGCGTATGGCCTCCATCATCGAGCAGGTTGAAGCCTGGACCTTCAAACGTCCATCGCCGGTCAGCATCGCTGACAAGACCCTGACCGAAGGCAACTGGGAAACTCATGAGTCGATTGCAGTGGCAGCCTGCGAATCCGCGGATGCTTTGAATGCCAAGGCAATCGTCTGCATGACCTTGACGGGGGCGATAGCCAAATCCATCTCGCGTTGGCGTCCCAATACTCCTATCATAGCGATCAGTCCAAGACCGGATGTTACAAGGCGTCTGGCTTTGGTCTGGGGCGTGCAGGGCGTGAACAATGAATCCTTTTATAATGCAGATTCCCTGGTGCAAGAACTTCCGAAATTCCTAAAAGCCTTGGGCATTGTGGAATCCGGTGACGTCGTGGTGATCACAGCCGGAATTCCGATCAACCAGATGAAGCCGACCAACATGATCAAGATCAACCGTATTCCCTGAAGTTTGCTTTCTGAGTCTATACCTTTGCTATGGGCCTTCTTTATTTTTAATGAGGAAGGCCTTAGTCCTGGCTATATCCCCGCTATGCTTTTCATTCCAATCGCATGCAACCATTCGGCCGTGGGCAAGACCAGTTTACGCGCCTTCGTATCGAAGAGCCCCATTGTCATTAGGGCCTGACAGCAGATCTCTGCCTGCTCGTTAAGAATATCCTGGCGCAGAACACCAATTTTCTTATCATAGGAAACCCCTTGAGATTCGATGATTATCGTATCGCGGAGTTTGATTTCCTTTTTAAATTTTATGCTCCATTCAAGGACCGTTGGACCCAGGCCCATGCGCTGAATTTCCGAGATGCCGAAGCCACGTGGCACTATGAAATCCCAACGGGCCTCCTCTAATAGGGTGAGATAGACAGCATTGTTCACGTGTCCAAAGGTATCAAGGTGGTGCTCCTTGATAAGGATACGGGTATGAAAGGTTTCAAACTCCGGCTGGCTCATAAAGACTCCCAAAAAAATTGAGATAAAAATAGCTAGGCTTCAAGCTTTCAGATAACTCAGGGCATGACGCTTCAGCATCTTGACCTTGTCAGCATCGCCTGAAATACGGCCGAGGAATTGACTTCCTATACCGAGTGAAATAACGAATTCGGCAAGCTCTCCACAGTCCAGGTCCTGTCGGAAGATGCCCTGGCACTGACCTTCGGCGATGACCCTGCGCACCCAGCCCGCCTGGGTTTCCTGCATGGCGATCATGCGCTTTTTCATGGCCGCAGGCAGGGAAAAGACCTCGGCATTTAGGCTTGCCAGAGGACAGTAGAGACTGCCCTTTTGTGAAAATTTAAAAATCACGTCAAAGAACGCCGCGACCTTGAGGTCTGGAGCCATTTCGCTCAGGGTCTCAGTCCATTGTACGAACCAATTCTTGAAACTCTCAAGCATGTCGAGGCCGAGCGCTTCTTTCGATTCGAAGTGAGCATAGAGGCTGGGCTTTTTGATGCCGAGGCTGTCGGCAATATGCTGAAAACTGAAGCCATGAAAACCAAGCTTCTGCAAAAGGTTCAGGCCTTCGCGAATCGCGCGCTGTTTGGTATTCAGTTCGATAGCCATCGTTCGCCTTTCCCTAATCATAGGTAGGTTATACCTATCTAAAGGTAGGCTGCAAGAAAAAAGGCGCTGCACCCAAGCTGGTAATCATTACGGGGCTTTGTTATGCTGCCTGGAACTTACTATCGGCGTCGAACAATCAAGGATTGAACTGTTATGGAACAACCCGTCCTATCTGGATTAGATTCCTTTATATTGGGAATCGTTGAAGGCATCACTGAGTTTCTGCCCGTATCCTCGACCGGACATTTGGTTCTTACTTCAGAACTTCTGGGCCTGCGGGGTCAGGCTGAGCGAACAGCCGAGCAAATTGCAGCGATACAAGCCTTCGAAATCGTCATTCAGGCTGGCGCGATTCTCGCGGTCCTCTTTCTCTACAAAAAGGCGATATTGGATTTAATCGCCGGGGTTTTGGGTCGCAGCCCCAATGGGCGCAAACTCTTCATCAATATCTCTATCGCCTGCTTTCCGGTATTGGCCGTCGGGTTTTTGGCCAAAGATTTTATCAGTGAGCATCTGCAATTTACGGGTCCCGTTTTGATCGCGATGGTTGTGGGCGGAATGCTGATGATAGTCTTTGAACGATACTTCGTAAAGGGCGACGAAGTCGAGGGTCAGGTGCCGCTCCGGCTTTACGATCTTACTCATAAACAGGCTGCTTTTATTGGTTTCCTGCAATGCTTTGCCCTCTTCCCCGGTACCTCACGATCCATGGTGACGATCTTTGGCGGGATGCTGGCAGGCTTTAAACGGCCGATGGCAGCGGAGTTTTCGTTTCTCGTCGGCCTTCCCGTCCTCCTTCTCGCGACCGCTTATAAAGGCCTCAAGAGCGGCCCCCTTCTCATGGAATACATTGGACCCAGCGCCTTAATCATCGGCCTGTTAACCTCAGCGGTCTGTGCCTTCTTCGCTGTGAAGTGGCTGGTGGCATTTCTAAATAAGAGAGGCCTTGCCGGCTTCGGCTGGTATCGCCTAGTCCTGGCCGCCGTGATCTATTTCGCAGTTGGTGTCTGAAGGCGAAGCAGCTGAAGTCAAAAACGCCTCTATGAAAGGGAGCCCCATGGCTATTGTCACGTTCAAAGTTTCTCGTGATGGCAAAGAAATAAAGATAGCAAGGCAGGCGACCGCCATCAATGTCCTGGTCTGCCTTGAAAAAGATGGTGTGAAAAGTGTTACCGCAATAGAAAAGAGCGGAGCCAAACACACGATACTCATGGATTTCGACGATGCCCTCGATCTATGGCACAAGGCTTTTAAAAAGCCGGCTGTGGGGACCTATCGATTTGTGGAAAGCAATGCTCAAGGCTGGGGTCCCATCGCTATCACAGCCGATCATATCGCTGGCATTGAGGACGCCGATGGCAAGGTTCTCATCAAACTTAAGAATGGGGCTGAGATTCATTCCGTGCAGACCATCGATGAAGCAGTCGAACGCTGGAAAGACAGTAACTGATCGAATGAGACGACCTTCAAATTCAAATGGCGCCTGCTTGCACACGGCGCCATTCTCATTTTCAAAAGGTGTATAGATTCTGATGGACTTAGTGACCTGTACAAGAATTGAAGGTGTGACCAGTCAGCTCGACGATTTGAATGCTGGGGTCAGCTTCAATGCGTTCGTCGATCGCCGGTGCACAGATGTCTGCTACGCTTTGAACGCTATCCAGGGCGGCGCAGGATAGCTCGATATCAACTGCTGGAATGGTTGTGCGAACCTGCTCGAGAGTCGTACATGAAGCGGGTGTCGAGGGCATTTCCATCGATTCGCTTTTGAATGGCACTTCATAGCCTTTAAGGTTGAAGGAAGCTCCTATTTCTTTGCTATTGGCAACTTGCAGAGCATCGGCCTGGGCGGCGGCTGGGCGCCATTGGGTTAGTACTTGCTTACAGCTGACGATCGCCTTAAATGGTTTCAGCTGTTCGTTTTGCAGCAATTCCGAACACTTTGCCTTGATCCCGGCGAGATCCATAGTCTGACCCTGTTGCGCTGAGGCAGCAAAAGCCGACGCTGATAGACAGAGAGACAGAGCGAGTGCAGAACCCAATTTTAAAATTTTCATGTTCTATTCCTTATTGTGTGTTATAGGCCAACTCTGATCAAATCGCATCATCAAGCATGCCGGCTTTGACCAATAGTTTACGGATTTCTTCGTGGTTCTTTCTAAGCTCGGGATTCCCCTGATTACCATTGACTGCAGAACCTGGCAGATAAACCATATCAGGGTGAAAGTTAATGCTAGCGCCTATCCATTCCCCGGCGATCACCTTATAGCGACCATCGACTCCGACTTTTGGCTCATGGAACAGTCGGTATTCGTAGAGGGGGGCAGCCAGGTCACCAACGACATTAGTGGGACTGTCACTCACGTCTGCCCTTTGACGGGTCATCCATGGATAAGCTTTGACGAGAACAGCATCCTTGAATTCAGGGTCCCTCGTAAACTTAAAGCTCATGCGAAAAAGCGGCTTCGACCAAACTTCGGGACCTGGATCCTCATCGACGATAAGTGGCTTTTGTTGGACACCAACAATTTGTTCGACAAGCTTATGGAAGGCTTCAGGACGTAAGTCCTGAATCTGACCATCAGTACTTGCTGAGCCCTGATAACGACGGCCATATACCTTGGGGCCGTAGCCTTCAAAGTATTTGATAGCAATTGCTTTAAGATCGCTGGGCGAGAAATAGACGCCATTGGCGACAAAAATTTGTGTTGGTTCCCGGGTCATGGTCGAAGCGAGAGCCCACGAATCACAGAGCCCCTCCCACTCGGCGGCGTTGGGGTCAAAATGGTCTTTTTCCCATTGAGCGCTCTGACTCTGAATATTATTTGTCATAAAGTAACCATCAAGCTTGCTAAGCGGAGCTTGATCACCGTTGAAGAGCTGGTTGTCCCTTTTTGGATACCAGTAGGCAGACCAGGGGATGTTTTGATCGGCTATCTTATAGATGGTGGTCTTGACGGGAGCTGCCCCCACTTCCTGTATGTCTGCGGGATCAAGAGTAAGCTCCCCAAAATCGTTAAGGACCTCCCGAGTCGCTGCCAATTCCTGCGTCGCATAGGTGAGTTTATAGCCTGCATCAGGGATCGCCGAGTTTGCGGCGATCAAGGTCTTAAGAGCCTCATAACGCTGATGGATCGGGTCTATATTGCCTTCGCCCTGCCGATAGGCTTCCCGTATTTCCATCAGTTCATTGAGTTGAATCTGAGCCTGATAGATCTTATTGTTATCGTGAGTAGCCGTAATGGTGGTGAGGTCACTCTGGGCCTGGTCAATCTGCTTTTGATTGTCGGCGCAGCGAATAGCAAAATCGGCTCGGCACGCCACCGGCTTTGCCACACTCACGACGGCGCTGCCCATAGGCTGATTCGAATTCCCAACGATCGGTGGGTTTGAATTCCCGTCATGGACTGGGGATTCTGCAGAGCCCGGATTTCCGCCATTAGGCTGACCCACATTATTGTTGGTTCCCACCAAGGCGGTGGAATCGGGCTGCTCGCCCGTTGCATGATCGCCTGAACCACTTTTTCCTGAACAGGCAACGATACTGAAGCATATTGATACGGACAGAACTCCGTCATACCATCTCATTATTGGGTATCCCTTTTATCGTAAAACGTAGGCTTAAATGCATTGCGATCAAGAAGCAAAGGTGTCGACGTCCACTTTGAACTCCAGCACTTTTCTGACTTTCGAAGTGCCTAGTTCTTTTCTTCCTAAGCGACTTATAACCTCCGCGTTTTCCTCTCGCAATGATGAAGGAAGTTTTTTTGGCCCGGAATATCTCTGACGTCAATATAAGAGTGAGCTTTTGACATTCGATGCTGCCTTTTCCAAAACATTTCATAGCAAGGCTTTCCAGTAAATAAGGCGCCGCGGAAAAACCAAATTCACAAGGGAATAGGCAAAAAAAAAAATTATTTCAATGAATTATCATGAGATTTTTTTGAGGCTAAAGACTGTCATTTATACATAATAACGGCGTTTAACTGTCTAAATCCAATGCAAAACATAAGAGACGTGGGTTAATTTTCCAGGGGGGCGCATGGGCAAGGGGGCCGAAAGCAGAAGATGGGATCTATCCAGGAATCAAAAAAGCAGGCCTATTCGATTAGCCTGCCTGCATCTTATAGGGAAATGCGACTCATTTAGGATGAGCGGCTGCATCAGCTGCGGCCTTCTTTAGCTTCACCTTTTTTGATTTCGCAAGGGACTTGCTGGTTTTTTTTGCTTTGGCTTTTGAAACGATGGCTTTCTTGCCGGTCTTCTTAGACGTAACGGCAGCCTTGCCTTTTTTCACGGCCGCAGGCTTGGTGACCACTGCTTTTTTCTCAACAATGGGATGGGCAATCGCCGGTGCAGGTGCAACCGGCGCGGCGGCTGGTGGTGGCACGGCTGTAGGAGGCAACGCGGCATCCTTAAGCTTAGCATCGGAGTCATCCGACGGAGGCATATCGCCTGGCATCGCATCGGGATCATCAGCTTTGCCTGTATCCTCTGATTCAGAGGATGAAGACTTAAACAGTCCTTTGCCAGATTCTGTGGTAAAGAAATATCCTCCACCCGCGGCAAGCAGGACAACCGCAGCCAAAATTATTTTTTTGACGGGAGAAGCCTTGGGAATGGTGATCGAACTTGTCGATCCCAGTGATTTGAGCTCTGACAAGGCGGATTTCTCATGAACGCTTTCTTCCAACTTTGCTTCTTTTTTGTCTTTCTTCTTATCTTTCATGCCTAGCCTCGGGAGGATGGTTGCTCAGTATTTTAAATTCAGGTTTGGTTTGAATTTTTTCTCTATTAAAATCAGACCCAATGAAATATCGGCGCATAGTGGTAAAAACTTAAGGTGCCCCTAGAAGTCATAAAAAAGTCATTTTATTCCGTTGCCTGCGGCAAGGGCTCAAGGCCGACATCCAAAAATGGGGTGAAATTTCGATTTTCAATGGGCTTGGTCCGACCGTCCCACGGCTTCGTTGCGCGGGCTCGCCGGAGCAGATCTTGCTACTATAATCGGGACTTGGGCTTGACGATAAATAGGGAACCGGGCGGGGCCGGTAGGAGCCTTAAGCGTTTTTCTTTTGTTTTTCGTCACAAAAGAGTTCGTCCCTATCGATAAGGTGCGGCTTGCCCACGTCATCAAAATCAATTGGGTAGCGAAGGATCAGACCGTTGACCTGGTTTCGCCCCAGGCGCTTGCTTCGATAGAGCATAAGGTCCGAGCCTCGGATCAGGTCATCGGATTTACCTTCAAAGCCGGCATCAACCCAGGCCACTCCAAAACTCGCGGTAAGCTTAAAGCTATACTGTTCCTTCTTAAATACGCTTCGTACGATCAGATCATGAACCTTATCGGCAATTTGCCAAACCTGCTTCACTTCTTCCGATGGCACGGCGATGATGTATTCGTCGCCGCCGTAGCGCGCCGCAAGCGAGCCTTCGGTCAAGACTCCCGAAAAGCGCAGGAGATGACCAATCTCGGCTATTACAAAGCTGCCGACGAGATGGTTCGCCGTATCGTTAATACTCTTGAATCGATCGAGGTCGAACATAATAAGGCCCAGTCCATGGTGTTTTTCCCGGCAGTTCCTGATAAGTTTTTGATATTCAATATTGAAGGATCGCATGTTGCTAAGCCCGGTGAGTTCATCGGTGAGACTGAGCTGCTTGAGCTTATGGTTCGCCGTTCGGAGGCTATCCGTCATGAGCTTGAATCGATAGATCGAATGGATACGGGCCAGGAACTCGTGATCGTCGACACGGGTATCGATGAGATCATCGGCTCCGCATTCCAAGACCTTATCGAGATCGACCATACCGGGATCTAAGGAGTTCTCACTATAGAAGATAATGCCGGAATGCCGGTCTCTCTCAACTTTACGAATAAGCTGGCAGAGGCGAAAGGCTTCTGCACCCAGGTCATCGACATTGATAATCACCACATCGGGGTGCTCGGCATGAAAGATATCGAGAACTTGGCTGTTGCCATCGGCGAGATGGACCGCATCTATCGCCAGCGGAAGATCTGGGTTATCATGGAAACTAGCTGTCATGAAGAAACGCGCGATAGGCCCACCGCTGGCTCTAGCCTTCTCGGCGACTAGGATTTTCATGGCTCTTTTCGGTCGCGATTTCACTATGGATAGCTCTTCTCTAGGGTTAACTTTTCGCTGGCTCGTTATCGGAGAAATGCCGGAAACCTTAAGATAATTCGATCACTGCAAAGAACTTCGCTGAATTCGCAGGGCCTTTTGCAAGACGCGCGTCCGACCCAATTCCACGCTTTATAAAAGTGAAGATTGCTATGACCCCGAAATCCATGGTTGAAGCTTTCAAAAATAGACTGAATACCCTAAGGGAGCATGGACCAAAGGGCCTCAGACCGCTTCCCACGGTCCTCGCGGTGCTGGCTTTCCTGATCCTCGCAAGCTCGATCGCTTTGTACAGTTGGGTAAGCAGTATCAGTATCGACGAATCCAAGCTCGATGTTATCGTCAACTACGAACATTCCGACAATAGTTTGGTCTTTGACAAGTCCGGCAAGCAGATCGGTGAATTCTTCAACGACTATCACGTCTACTATCCCTATGACAAGATCCCCCCCATGATGGTCAACGCCGTCCTTTCCATCGAGGACCGCGCCTTTTTTCAACATCATGGCCTCGACTACAAAGCCATCCTGAGAGCAGGCCTGGCCCTGTTAACGACGGGCCATCTCAAGCAGGGCGCCAGCACCATCACGCAGCAGGTTGTGCGCAATTTCCTTCTGACTCCTGAGCGAAAGCTCTCGCGAAAGGTCAAGGAAGCCCTCTTATCCCTGCAGCTTGAGCGCAAGATGAACAAGGAACGCATCCTGGAAATCTATCTTAACGCCCTTTTTTTAGGCCAGGGATCCTATGGGGTTGGCGCCGCCGCCCAAAGGCATTTTGGCAAGACCCTGGAAGAACTCAAGCCTCACGAAATGGCTTTGATCGCCGGGCTCTTTCAATCCCCCACGCGTTTTAACCCTCACAAATATCCCAAAGCGGCAAAAAAGCGTCAGCTCAATGTCTTGAAGGCGATGAAGGCCAATGGCTTTTTATCGGCTGCCGAAGTCAGGAAATGGAGCGACGAGCCCCTCGTGTATCAGGCCCCAAGTTCCATGAACCAAAGTATTGCGCCTTTCTTTCTGGATGCCATTCAGGAACAGACAGATAAGCTACTGTCGGGGAAATTTAAGGGCAAAGGTCTGCGAATCACAACGACCCTTGACCTGGACCTGCAGCAGGAACTCAATACGATACTGCAGAAATCAAACAGCATCTATCAATCCGCAGCCCAGAATCTTGTCAATGTGAAGAAGCCAAAGGAATCGATGATCGAGGCGGCTTCGCTGGTCATGAACCACCGGTCGGGTCAGATTCTAGCCATGATCGGCGGGCGTAACTTTCAGCGCTCCCAATTCAATCGGGCCCTGAAGGCCAAACGCTCCCCTGGATCCTGTTTTAAGCCGGTGGTCTACACACAGGCCTTGATGAATGGGGTGAATTGGACCGATGTTACGTATATTGCGCCAGTGGTCATACAGAATTACCGGCCGCAAAACTACAGTTATGAATTCATGTCGGAAGCGACCTATTACAACGCATTTTATCGTTCGATCAACACTCCCGTGGTTGAACTTGGATCTCGCCTTGGCATCAAGAAAGTCATCGAAAACGCCTACAAAATGGGCGTCAAGTCTGAACTTAAAGCCCAGGCCGGCACCTTGCTCGGCGGCGCGGAGATGACCATGCTGGATCTGGCGCAGATCTATGGCACCATCGGCAACGAGGGGGAACGCCCCGAGCCCTTTATGATCGAGAAAATTACCAGTCGCGATGGAGAGCTGCTGTTTGAACACAAAGCGCCCGAAGCGACCCGAGTGATGCCAAAGGCCGTGGCCTATCTGATGACCCATGCGATGCAGGCTGTTTTTCGCTATGGGACGGCTTCTCGTTATCCCGAATTCTCAAACTATGCCGCAGGTAAGACGGGCACGACCAACGAGGCCAAGGACAACTGGTTCTGCGGTTTTACTCACGACATCACAGCGGTGGTCTGGGTGGGTACCGACGAGAACTATGCCTTCAGCGGTCAGGTCGCTGGCGGTACCATGGCCTTGCCTATTTGGGCTAAAATGATGGCACGTATTAAGGATCGATATCCTCAGGCTCCGTTTGAGACGCCTGAGGGGGTCGTTATGATGAAAGTAAATCCGCTGTTTGGATTTCAAGATCCCAATGGCATCGATATGCCTCTTCTGGAAGGTCGCGGCCCCAGTCGTCTGGAATCCACACTCACTATCGTCCGGGATACCGGCTCGTTTCGGGACGCATTGGATTGGTAACTATGAAGAAGAGTTTTTACGGCAGCCTCTTAGCCCTGCTACTCGCCGCATCGCCGGGCCTCTTCGCCGAGGATATCCCGACGACGCCGGAGAACTGTAAGCGAATCTATGATAGCTCAATGCAGTATTACAAGGCCTTGGGCCTTTATTTGCCGCCCCAGTATAAATATCACGATCAGCTGCCGAGCCATCAGTTTCTAAAGCTGCCGGATGATGGCTGCAGCCTTATCGATACCATCGACCTCTATCAGCGCGTGGTGAGTCTGCACTCCCAGAAGATAGCGATCATGCTGCCGATGAACCGCTGGTCGAAGCCGACTCAGAATATTCTCATGGCTCAGATTAAAGGCTACGTGGCCTCGAAGGGTCTGGATCCTGAAAAGACTATCATCTGGCTCGATACCGCCGGCCAATTGCAGAGGATGCAGGAGCAGCTTGCCGCTCTTGTGTTCACGCAGCACGTAAGCATGATCATAGGCGGCATGACTTTAGCTGAAGCGCCGGTCCTATCGAAATGGGCGGATCGGCTCCGCATTCCGGCGATCATTCTCAATAAGAAATTTGCCTCCCCGCGCTCACGTTATATCTTTCGGCTGGGACCCGATAACAGGCAGATGGCTTTTTCGCTGTTAAAATACGTGATGAGCAAGGGCTACAAAAAAATCGCGATCATGATGCCGCAGACTTCACGGGATGGAAGTTTTGCCGATGCTCTGCTCAATAACGGCAAGGTGGAAACGGTCGGGCCTTTGGTCTATAACCCGGCCGATTTCAGCTCTATCGATCAGGTCTTTAAGCGTCTTTTTCATCTCAATGACGAAGCGCGCAAACCGGAACTCCTCGATCTGATCAACGAAATGAAGGATAAATCCAAGGAGGAGGGCGTGGCTTTCGATCCGAAAGGGCTGATGCTACCCCCACTCGTCGATGTCGATGCACTCGTCATCATCGACCATTTTAAGAATGTTCGTCACCTCGCAAAGAGCCTGCACTTCTACGGTGTAAAACAATTGCCGCTGCTCGGAATTCCCAAGTGGCGGGCACCCGAACTTGTCGATCAAGCGGAGGAGAATCTCAATGGAGCGGTGTTCGTCGATTATGTCGGGAGTTATAAAAAGCTGCCCTATGGCATCAAAGCGGACATCGTCAATGACGAGAATATGATCGAGGGTTCTGAAGCCTCTATGGTTGACATCGAACTCGTGGTCAATCATGCCGTCGCAGCTGCTGTCGAAACGCTGCTGGGCCCCCGGATACCCCGCTTTTCCCTGTATAAGCGCCTGGAGCTTGTTGAGCCCACAGATAAGGAGTTCTTTGGAGCCGGCCCGATCTTCAAGATGGACCATGAAGGCAACTGGCCGAACTTCCTGTTCTCAATCCGTAATGGAAGGCTTGAGGCTATGAATCGCACGGTGCCGAGACTAAGGGCGCCGGCTAAGGCGCTTTGATGGGAAGCTGTGGGCTCGGGTGCTCGATCAGGGACCAAATTCGGCCTTCCACCAATTTACGAGATCGGTATTCTGAATCGAACCCCGCATGTGCACCTGGATTCTATTGTATAAAAAATTATTATTCGCCGACCAGCCAGCATTGCTACCGTTTCGACTCATCATTTCCCAACGATCTTCATAAGCTAAGCCGTGGCAGCCGCAGCCTTTTACAAGGCCGCTGGCATTGTATAAGGCTTCAGCCTGGCCTCCTTTTGGAGAAAAAAAGGTCATATTATAAGGGGCTTTGGCATTCAGGAGAACATCAAGCCCATTTATGACCGCATAAATATTCACCTTATGCGGCTTGCTGTCACGGAACTCCTTAGGCACTTCAAAGTAGAGAGCGTGCTCGCCTTCCAGCCCAGCATCGGGGCCGGTCCGTTCAGCTTTGGTCGTACCGACTAACTTCCCTGTTTTGTTATCGCCGTCTAAAAAAATTTTGATATCAAAATAATCATCTGGATTATTTTTATCACCCGCGTAGCCCACTATCTTCCCCGTCCGGATGAAATAAGTTGATGGGTCAAGTCCATAGACGAGAGATAGCGGCGGTTTCCCAGGCATGGGTGGAACCGGGGTCATAGGGGTAGGCAAAGGCAAAGGCAAAGGCAGAGCAGGAGCTGGCGGCATGGGGCTTGAATCCACGGGATTGGTAACAACCGGGTTGGCGGGATTGCCAACGGCTGGAGCCATCGGCTCAACCGGTGTCGGCGGAATCGGATTGATGACCGGTCCTGGCCCTCCGGCAGCTGATTGATTATGTTCAGGTTCTGGGGCAGGGCTTATCGGCTTTGAAACAACGGTGAGCTGCTTTTTTAGGGGTTCGACTGGCCTTGACTTACAAAAGCTCGTCATACAGGAAAGCGAAAAAAGACCCATGATCGTCGAAAGTTTTTTCACAGGGCACCTATCCTCTATGATCCGAGTTTGCTCATCGGCTGAATGGCTAAGATCTTAAATTCTAAACGGACCAAAGGTGTTCATCAAATTGGGCTTCGAGACTTAAGCTCAAGGATTCTTGGATAAAAATCAAAATGTATTGCCATTCCTCATGGTAGGAGTGAAATCCTATCTCCTAGTCCAAAGCCCACAAAGCTGAACCCCGCCTTAAAAAAGCGGGGCCCTAAGATTCATCTTCATCTATAGACCCAGGAAAACTTCAGAGATCGTCAACGTCGGTCACAAAAGTGGCGACGCTGCATACTCCCATTTTCCTGAAAGGAGCGGGAATATCGGTCTTGCACATTATAGCACCGGTGAGAATGGAGTGGTCAAAAAAAGCGTTCTTAAACGTTGTTTGAGTAAAGTTAGCCAACTTAAAATTAGAATTCTCCAGATGA
>CAXSGP010000009.1:65518-72883 GCA_964236955.1 uncultured Oligoflexus sp.
CCTGTATAAAGCTTGCACCCGTTGCATCAACTTTAACAGCGACGGCAAAGCTTAAATCAGCTCTATCAAACCTGGCTCCGGTCGCCTTCGCTCCCGACATCTGCACACCTTGCATCTTTGCACCGGATAGATTGGCATTTTTAAGGTTGACTCCGGACATTTGCGCTTCGGTTAGAAAGGCTCCCTGAAGATCGACACCATCCAGCATCGCGGCCTTTAATTGGGCATTTTCCAAATGGGCGCCACGGAGCGTGCAAGCTGTAAAATCGATTTCATTCAACATCGCTCCTTCCAAATGCACCATCGTCATGTCTGCCCCGTAGAAACTTGCATTGTCGAGCTTGGCCCCATTAAAAACCGCGTTCACGAGTTGGGTCCCGTTGAACTGCCCACCCGTCAGATCCGCTTTACTCATATCGGCTTTATTGAGAATAGCATCGGCCAGCTGCGCTTCTTTCAAATTGGCTCCGACCAGAATCGCGCCGGTGAGATTGGCTTCCGTAAGGTCGGCTTCGTTGAGATTGGCTCCCGTAAGATCGGCCCCACGCAGATCAGCGCCTTTAAAAACAGTGCGAGTCAAATCCTTGCCACGAAGGTCAGCCTTGCGAAGGTCGGCGGATTCAAACGAAACGTAACTTAGATCCAAATCACCGAAGTCCGCTCCCACCGCACGACAGGCCTTGCAGTTTCGGTTTTCATTTATTCGGGTGCGAACACCTTCATCAAGGCCGTTGCCCAATGCTGAGCAGGAAAACATCAAGCTGACAATACTGATTTTAAAGTACATGTCCACTTTCCTTATGCGGTCTATTCGCTTCTATAGGAACCCAGTCGGCGCTATTTTCTAAAAATTGACCATTTTGGATTATTCTATTGGTATCATGGAGTTAAGATTTCATATTGCGAAAGTTAATTATGGCGGGAGAGTCAGATTTCAAGGAAATGGAGCTGCCTCAGGCCAAAGGCATGGAGAGGCTCCAGGGAGATATCACGAGCGGTAAAATAAGCCTGCCCATCCGCGCTATTTGAGAGCGGAGTGGATTCAAGGGCAAAATGCCCGACACGTTGGGCAATGGCCTGTCCCGAATCCACCCAGACGATGGTTGGCAACAATGCGGTAAATTCGTGCTGCAACAGTGGAAAATGGGTACAGCCCAAAACAACAACATCGGGCCCTGCCATAACAAAAGGCTCAAGGATAGATGTCAGCTCCTGACGATCCGGCCGGATGCCTCTCAGCTTTTCTTCGGCAATGGTCACCAATCGCGAACTTCCAACTTTGATGACCTGACAATCGGCGGCGAATTCCGTGATGAGGGTATCCGTATATCTTCTTTGAATCGTGGCTGGAGTGGCCAGCAGTCCGATAATTTTTTTGCGACTTATCAAGGCGGCTGGCTTGATCGCCGGAACCACGCCTATGACCGGGAAGCGGAATTGCGAGCGGAGCGTAGGCAGCACGACGGTACTGGCCGTATTGCAGGCCACGACTAAAAGTCTGCATTCGATGGAGAGCAAGGCCTTTTCGATGACGCGCGGCACCCGTTCCAAAAGCCAGGCCTCCGCCTTGTCCCCGTAAGGCAGTCCAGCATTATCGCCGACGAAAGCATAGCTGAGCTCCGGCTTTTGATTTCGTATGGCTTCTAAAATACTGAGGCCACCCACTCCTGAGTCAAAAACCAAGACGTCGACTTTCAAGGGCATAACAGAAGCTCCAGCCGCGCTACTAAGGACAGACTTCTATCATACGCAATATCCCTTGCGCCTCAACCGTAAAGTCTGGAAAAATGAGGCGCTTCAGGATTCAAGGAGTTCCATGCAAAAGCCCGCCCTATCGAGCAAAATTCCTAGTCTTCCCCGAGGCTTGCGGACGCGTTTTGCGCCGAGCCCGACCGGCTACCTGCACCTCGGCCATGTTGCCTCTGCAATCTATGTCTGGGGAATCGGCCGACGTTATGGGGCCGAGATCATTTTGCGCATCGAAGATCATGATCAGGGACGGGTCCGTAATGACTTTGAAGCAAGTATCCTCTCCGATTTGGAATGGCTTGGATTTAAGGCCGATCTTGGCGTGACACATGCCACCGAGACCTCAGCCTTTCGTCAAAGCGATCACCGGGAACGTTATGAAAGCGCCCTCGCCCAGCTATCAGCCTCGGTCTATCATTGCCAATGCAGCCGAAAGGATATTCAATCCCGCACGGGGGAAACCGCTGATGAACTTCGCTACGACGGCTATTGCCGCGATAAAAATGTCGGGCCGAACCTGCGCTTGATGCTATCAGGGCAAACCCAAAGCTTTTGCGATCTTCTCCTGGGCGACCAGATCCAGAGTCCCATCGAGCAATGCGGCGATCTTCTTCTGCGTGATCGTAATGGTTGCTTCACCTATAATTTTGCAGTTACGGTCGATGACATTGCTGAGGACATTGGATTGATCATTCGCGGCCAGGATATACTGCCCGCGACCGGCCGCCAGCTCGAACTGCGGCAGCTGTTCAAGGCTACGCGCCAACCTTTTTATCTGCATCATCCTTTGATCTGGGCGGACGACAGTAAAAAGCTCTCAAAACGTGATCGCTCCACATCGGTTGGGCAATGGCGTGATCAGGGTTTGACGGCCGCCGCCATCATAGGTAGAGCGGCCTTCCAGGTTGGACTCATTCAGGTGGACCAGCCTATCGAGGCGAAAGATGTCGAGGGACTCTTCCATGCATGAACTTCAACTCATCGCCAAGCTCAAGACATTATGTCCCTCGAACGAGAGCATAATTCTTGGTATTGATGACGACGCCGCGATACTCAGGCCAACGCTTAGGGCCACCTTGGTATGCGCCGATATGCTGATGGATGGGGTGCATTTTCAGATCGACGAGGCGGGTCCTCAGGCAATCGGTCACAAAGCCCTTGCCGTCAATCTCAGCGACATCGCGGCGATGGGAGGCAAGGCCCTCTCAGCGTTTGTATCCCTGGCTCTGCCGCGCCGCCTGGCAAATGAGAGCTTTATAATTGACTTTTATAGAGGTATGAGTCGCTTGGCGAATGAGTTTGGAGTGGCGATAGCCGGCGGCGACACCAACATCTGGGACGGGCCGTTGGTGGTGAATGTCACTGTCGTCGGTGAAGCCCATACAAAAGGCGCCGTGAAGCGGTCGGGAGCGCAGGTCGGCGACACGATCTTTGTCACGGGGGCTTTGGGAGGCAGCATCCACGCCCACCACCTGGTCTTTCAACCCAGGTTGGCGGAAGCCAGAGCCCTTATGGATGCATTTACCCTGCACAGCATGACGGACATATCGGACGGCCTGGCGAAAGACCTTCGCACCGTCACCGGCCAGAGTTCCGTGAGTGCCTATCTTGATCGCAGCGCCATTCCCATTCGAGAGATATTAAAGGAGCAGCCCGACGCCCTGAAAAAAGCCCTAAGCGACGGTGAGGATTTTGAACTCTGTTTTACTCTGGGTCCCGAGGACAGCCTCAGGCTGCAAAACGATTCCCGCTTCGATTTTTGTAGCGCGATTGGCGAGATCAGGGCGGGATCGGGAATTTTTTGGAAGGATGATCACAGTGCTATGGACTGGCAAGGATTTGAACATGGGGGCTTCACCAAATGATGGATTATGATTCTATTTCCCGAAGCTGGCTCCTGCAGCTGGTTCTGGAATTTCGTCATATTAAGGATTATTATCGCGTCCCCCTCAACCAGCCCTTTATCTCGATCAATGATAGCCGCACTCAATTTGGATCCTGGCAGCCCCTCACGCGTACGCTGAGCCTCAGCCGTTATCTGATCGAAGACTATAGTTGGGATGTGGTTCTCGAGATCTTTAAACATGAACTGGCCCATATGTGGGTCAGCGAGCGGGGGCTCGATGCCAAGGATGACCCGCACGGCCTGCTCTTTCAGGACGCCTGCCGCCGTCTCGGAGTGGCTCCCTGGGCCCGCTCAGCCAACGTTGAAATCGATCCCAACACGGCACGCAGCCAGCATAGAAAGTTGAGCGAAGAAAAGGAACGACAGGTTCGACGTATCGAAAAGCTCTTGTCCTTGGCCCAATCGTCCAATCCCAATGAAGCCGCCCTGGCTATGGAACGAGCGCGAGAGCTGTCGATTCAATATCAAATCGAGATGCAAAGCGAACAACGCAACTACACCTATGTGCTGATCAATCATAAAAAGAAGGTCATGCCGGCCCACCAGAGTTCGATATCGAGCCTGCTCATCACGCATTTCTATATCAATTGCGTGAGTCGGTCCCAGTATGATGCCGAAACCCGGGAGTCTCATAAGGTTCTTGAAATCCTGGGCTCAGTGGAAAACGTTCAGATCGCGGAGTATGTTTACTGGTACCTCTGGCGCGAACTCCCACTCCTTTGGGATGTCTATGCCAAGGCCCAAAACCCGCAAAAACGCCGAGCATCCCGTCGTTCCTTTTACCTGGGCGTGTTAAACGGCTTTCGCAAAAAATTGAGTCGGGAGAAAGCCAAAGCCGAACCGACCGTCCCGGGTGACACAGCTGGGACAGCCCAGTCCCTGATCACTCTCGACAAAAACCTTGAGCACATCCTTAGCCAGGAACTGAAGGGCTTTGTAGACGAAAGATTTCCACGACTCCAAAAGCGGAGCAATAACCACAGTGGTCTCGAAGCCGATGCTTATCGCTCAGGGGTTGCCCGCGGCCAAACCCTGGATATGCGTCAGGGTATTGGTAGCAATACAGGTCAACTCGCTATTTCCACGGGAAGGAATCCATAAGATGAGCAAACCCACGTTCGACAAATATGACTACTATCAGCGATCGGTGCAATCGCCGGATGTCGATGCTCAGTTTCTTCAAAGAATCTATGTCTCGCTCAAAGGTCGCGAGGCCAAGACCATGCGCGAAGATTTCTGTGCAGCATTTGCTCTGTGCTGTGAATGGACCAAATTGGATGACAATAAATTCGCGATCGGCATTGATCTCGACGAAGAGCCTTTGGACTATGGTCGCAAGCACTATCGAAGCGCTCTCAGCTTGGACGAACAGTCGCGCGTTACTGTACTTTCACAAGACGTCTTAAGCCCGCACATGCCCCATGCCGATATTATCGCGGCGCTCAATTTTTCCTACTACGGCTTTAAAACCAGGCCGCTTCTCAAGCAGTATATCGACAACTGCTACAAGACGCTCCATGCCGGTGGTCTGCTCGTCCTCGACAGTTTTGGTGGACCGGCATCGATGGAACCAAACGAGAGTGAAAGCGAATACGATGACTTCAGTTACTTTTGGGATCAGGACACCTTCGACCCTATCACCAACGAAGGGATGTTCTATATCCACTATCAGCTCAAGGGCCAAAAGAAGATCAACAAAGTCTTTACCTACGACTGGCGCCTGTGGGGCATTCCTGAATTGAAGGACCTTATGACCGAAGCCGGGTTTAAGAACGTGCATTACTATTGGGAAGGCACCGACGAAGACGGCGAGGGCGACGGTAATTATGCCAAAGTCACGAGCGGCGAAATCTGTGATTCCTGGGTTGCCTATATAGTCGGCGAGAAATAGACTTTTTGATGAACTGGCTTTTTCGGAACAGAGGAAAAAGCCTATAATGTTCAAGGCTAATTTATAATTCAATTTCATTTTCCAAAAAATTCAACGACTTACATAAGCTCCTGCATTTTCAGCGAAAAAATTTCTTAATTTTGCCGAGGAACAGCCGAAACCCCCACAGAACCGCCGACCAAGTTTTACCAGGCCAGGTTCCAGGAGTTTCGTATGTTCAGCCTAATTCGTTTGAGCCTCATGCTTGCTCTATTGAATGCCTGTCAGCACGCGCCGGCAACAGCATCAAGGCAGCTCGACTTGAGCCTGGCACCTAAAGGAAAAACATTTACGGAATGGGGCGAATATATTATCGATGCTGGAGATGGCGTGAACGTGATCGTCGAAGAAATGCCGAAGTTCGACGGTGTGCAAAGAGTCTCGCCATCCGGTTATATTTCCTTTCCAGTCATTGGCATGGTCCGTGCTAAAGGTTTAACCGAGATTCAGCTTCGCGAGTCGATGGTCCTTAAACTAAAGCCGCATGTCAAAGTCCCAAGAGTCTCAACCAGCGTCGTTCAGATGAATAGTTATGTCGTTTATTTTGAAGGGAAGATCGCCAAACCCGGAACTTATAAGCTCGACAGCCGAACGACGATACAGCAGGGCATAGCCCTGGCCGGTGGCCTTAAGACCAGGGACAAAGACGACGAAGCCAGCCGCATCATTGTGGTTCGCGATACTCCGGAAGGCGTGCGGAAACGCTTTGAAACAAGTACTAAGGGCCTTCGCGAAGGTCTGCCTATTCTTGATAATTTTGTTTTGGAACGCGGTGATCTGGTTATAGTGGATTGATAAGAGCCTCGAACGTACAAAGGATAGGAACGTGAAGTTTGCCAATGTTTTGATAGTCGGATTGCTTGGTGCCCTCACCACACCCCTAACCGTTCAGGCGCAAGTGAGAGCGGGCGATGCTACGTCCCCTGATGACAGCTCCGGCCCGACTCCTGCGACGAAGCCCGAGGTCGATGAGTTCGGTGAGCCGCTTAAACCAACGCCAAAAAAAACCCAGCCGGCGTCAGTTCCAGCGACCCAGCCGAGTGCTGTGAACAATCAAGATGCAGGAGCGGACCAGCCACCTGCAGGAGCGGATGCACTACCCCAAGGAGGCCTGGATGCGCCTGTGCCGGCAAAAAAAACCCGCAAGGGATCCGTTCCGAATAAAACCCTCGAAACACCTGATCTAAAACTGGATGCGCCCGGTTCACAGGATGGCGAATCCGTGCCTATGGACGCCCCGGCTAAACCCATGGATACTGTAAAACCCAATGCGGATCCCCTGACTAAACCAGCAAGGCCGAAGGGCCCTGCCCTTACAAAGCCGCTCAATCCAGCCGCTACAGGCGTGAAGGATCCCACTGCGGCCGACCTTACCGATGACCTGCGTGGCAACCCTAACACCAGCACCAATGCCAACCGCGCCCGCAATCGGGTACGCACGTCCGATGTTGGCCTTAGCCCCGAGCAAACCAATGCCATCATCGAGATTCGCAAGAGCTCTCAGATCGAAGCGGAAAGACGCCTGACGGAAGAGCTCCGCCTTTCAAAGCTGGATATGAATGCCGCAATGATGGACGCCACGCCGGCCGAAGAGGTTCGCAGGAAGTTTGAACTGGTGCAGAGGAAATATTTGGAGCTTCAGCGGATCAAATTCGATAGAACCTTGAAAATCCGTGAAGTGCTGTCGATAGATCAAAGAAAAAAACTACAGGGGATTAAAAATAGTCATTGATTGAAAAGAGGGAGGCAAAAAGCTTCCCTCTTTCCAATTTTGGTCCCA
>CAXSGP010000010.1:0-71271 GCA_964236955.1 uncultured Oligoflexus sp.
TAATTCATCTGAGCCTTGCCACGATGCCAGAGCTTTTTTTGGCAAATTTTTCGGACCTAGTGTATCATCATCAAAAAGTCCGGAATTAACTTTCCAATAAATGATTAAAAATACCAATACCTTAGAAGCAAACTTTCCACATTCAATATCTGGCCCATCGATTATTTTCTATGAATCTCATTAAAATTCAGTTCAAATCCTTACTCCGCAGTGATTACGCGCGCTTTCTACCAATCTAGGAAATCAGCACCCATAGCTCTCACGGATCAATCGGAGTAAGACTAGAACACAGTCCTCAGGGAGGAATTCTTACTCAATAACTTAGGGTAAACCACCATGAAAAAACTTCTTGCTGCAACCCTTCTCTTCGCAGGCTCCAACATTCATGGGGCCGAACGACCTGCGGAAATCAGCGATCTTAAAGTTTCGTTCTGGCACGCGACTTCATCTGACTACACAATCGCAATCAGTGGCACTGCGACGGGTCTTTCAAGTTGCCAACTGCCTTTTTACACTTTGACCTTAGAAACCACTTCAACCGATGACAATTTCAATATCGTGTCGGCTCACTTCGTTTCTAAAGCGGGAATTTCCAATTCGATATGTGTCGACGAACAGGCGGTTTCCATTCCTTTCTCCCAAAACATCGAAGTTTCCCCAGAAGCTCTCGGCGCGACTTTCATCGCTTCATCGGCAGGCATTCTCGTCGATAGGTCGCTGGCGGCCATGTTGGAATACGCCAGTTGCGCTGTCCCGGAAAGTTCAACGTTCGGCGGTGGACTGCTCGGTCCCGGTCCGGTTTTGTTTGAAACGTGTACGTATAAAGTTGACGGCCAAAAGCCAAACCCATTTGTGAGTCCCATCGGTTTGCCTATGGGTCCGGGTCCGGTGATTCCCGGAGGCAAAGACAGCCCATTCTAAAGGCTGGAATGCATCAGAGTCTCAGACCCTAACGCCTAGCGAAAAGCGTTTTAAATATCCGGTCCTTTCTCTCAGCAGGAAGGACCGCCGCCTTTCATCCCAAGGCTCATCAAAATTCCCAGGGCCTTGTCCTCTCAAAAAATCAGCCCCTTAGACCAATCCTGATTGCATTCATACCCAGCCCCCTCCAATCAACGCAAGCCGGGGCATAAGGCAGGGAGCTTCGTCGTAATAAAGCGCCCTATAAAAAGCCGATTGATAATCCTTCCGAACCTAGGCTTTAAAGATGACTAGACCGCTCGTGCGTCTTCTCTTTTTTTAATCATCCCTTTAACGTAGGGAGGCGGAAGATTCACATCAGTTGCCAATCGGACAAAACGAAGCAGCTTGATCAGCATCCAGGTGGTGTCAAGTTCCCACCAGCGATGACCGGCTGGAGCCACGTTTGCATAAGCGTGATGGTTGTTATGCCAACCTTCGCCAAAGGTGATCAGGCCAACCCACCAGCAATTCGTCGCGCGATGCTCACCCTCGTAATTGCGATAGCCCCAAATATGGGCGGCACTATTAACGAACCAGGTCGCATGGTAAACGGCGACCAATCGCAGCCAAATGCCCCAAAGCATCATCTGCCAGCCGCCAAAGATCCAAAGTCCAGCCATCAGCGTCAGCTGACTCGCCGTGACGAAAAAGTCCGAAGACATAAAGACAAGAACAGGATCGGCGACGATATCGCGGGAAAATTTCTTTCGTGTCTCGGTTTTTTCGAGCGATTCATCGCTATAAAAAGTCCAAAGGATATGACTGAACCAAAAGCCCCGGCTTGAATCATGGGGATCTTTTTCATGGTCGGAATAAGCATGATGCATGCGATGATGAGCAACCCACTTCAATAAAGAGCCTTGCAGGGCAAGGGTTCCCGACAATGCGGCAATGTATTCAATGAATTTTGGAACTTTAAAGGAGCGGTGGGTAAACAGGCGATGAAAGCCAAAGGTAATGCCAACCCCTGTGATAACATACAAAATTACAAAAGATAGGAACGCCTGCCAGGTAAAATGAAAGAGGGCAACAAGTCCCAAGACATGCGCAAGGGTCAGGTATCCGACGACACGCCAATCGACCTTTTCATTGCCGAGAGGAAGATGCCGTCTTCGGCTGCTTTCCATAAGGTTTCTCCACTGACTTGATGTCGGTAAAAAAGTTTTTTCGACCTCTATTTTAACTCGTTCCCATGAGAAGAAATGTAATAGTCCTGTAAACCTTTCGTCCCGCCGTTCATAAAATTTTAAATATAAAAACCATAAAAAGCTAGGCTGACGCATCAAAGCCAGGAGTGGACATCATCCTACGTATCGCTGATTTTGTTAAGAATTAAGAGGCATAAGCGCTTGATCCAGCCATTTTTTGCACTTTATCCCGGAGACGCCAGATTTATAATGATGTTCCGGCACAGGTCCTCGTCCTATCTTTCCTTCCATTCGGCCGAATGGAGACTTCGAGCCAGTGATCAACTCTGACAACCCGCCTGTCTCATAAGCAGCCGCCCATGGAACACAATGTTGATAACAACTGTCATGCTCACGCGTCGATCTAAAGTCATTTTATCTCAAGCAAAAAATTACGGCCCGTTGCCCAGCAATCATCTCATTCCATCTTCTAAACTTATGATTATCACGGTACAGATAAAATAACTTTTGTTAACAGTTTTTTTGCTCCCGCTGCACAGTTGAGGCAATCAAAGAGTGATTAGAGAAAACAATCGCCATTTATTTATGTCGAAGATTCATTAAGGATATCTATGCCTGAATCGATTACCTATAATAGAGCCACTGTCTTCGTTGATTACGAAAATTAGGAATATGGATGAAAAAAGCTTGTTTTAAAGCATTCCATGCTTGTCTCATTGCGTCCATTTTCGCCCCAGGATGCGGGACGTCAGTTCAGAATGTGAGTGAAGGCAAAATCTATGGTGGAACCAGGGTCGATATCGGCAAGTGGAAATCGACTGTCGCGCTGACTTACAACTCGGGCGGTATTTTTTGTAGTGGGGTCGCTTTTAATGAAAGTTTCATTATTACCGCAGCGCACTGCGTTAAAGACCGGAAAGCCGAAGATTTTAAAGTTTACGGAGGATCCGGAAATTTTCAAAATACAGTAGTGGGGAAAAGTGAAGTCTCGATCGTTGAAGTTCACCCCAAGTACAAAGATTTTGATAACGACATTGCTTATATTTTCCTTAAAAATCCTTTAAGTTATTTCACCACTTCTTTTTACGAGCCCTTCCTCAGCGACGTTGCGGAAATAAAAGCGGCAACCAAAGTTGGCGCCAGGGTCCATCTCGTCGGTTACGGCTTGCGGGATAGCAATCGACTTGGGGAAAAATGGGAGGTGGATACCAAAATTATCGACAAAGCTCCAGGCGCACCCTTCAACAGTGCAAATGAAATAGCTTTGGGTGGGCAGGGCAAAGACTCATGCGAGGGTGATAGTGGGGGACCCGCCTATAGCCCAAGTAAAGCCGGCAAATGGGCTGTCCTCGGTTTGACTTCGCGTGGGGTAGGCTGCGGTGACGGTGGTGTCTACACTTTGCTTCCAGCCCATCTCTGTTGGCTGGAAGAATCTTCCGGTATGGATCTGCATCTGCCTGTGGATTACTGCACGAAGTTTCCCTAAGCTCCTTTCATCCAAAGCAGTAAAAAGCCTGCCGCCAGGTTTGGAAGCAGGCCGTAATAAATAGTTCCCAGCGCATTAAGGGCCGATCATCGGGTGATGGCATAATCCAGAAATGCTTGTGACACTTTAGAGTGAAGATCAACATAATAATTATAGGAGTCGTCTCCATAAGAGCTAGGAGGCCGTCCACCTGAAACAACCCCAACAATTTCTTCATTTACGAAAAGGGGCCCCCCGGAATCACCTTGGCCCGAAGAAGCGTAAGAGCCATCGCCCGATTCATTATAAGAAAAGCTTAGAAAACCAATAAAACCACCGTCCACGGTATCGATCGTATTGAACCCTTTACGAAAGACACCGGCACTTGAGATATCCGAGCTATCGTCATCCTGGTTCAGTCCGTAGCCATACAATTCAATTTCGTCTCCGACCTGCGCCTGACGTTTGGAAATCTTGGCCTTGGTTTTCCAGGTACCTTTGGGAAAGGTTATTATAGCTAAATCAGCGCTATTTACTCCGGAACCGTACGCATCCCAAAGCGGGTTTCTGACAATCTTGGTTGAGGTTGCAACAACCTTGGCCTGATGGGAAGCCAGGTCGTCGATGAAGACGATACTGAGCTTGCCACCAACCTCACCCGTATTGGGGTCAACATCATTGGCTTCGGTACAATGCGCAGCTGTGAGAACCTGAGTTTCGCTGATAAAGGTGCCGGTGCAGATTGCATCCAGATTTTCATCATAAAGAGTAATAATTGCCGGTTGTTCAAAGTAAAAAGCCATAGTTCCATTCACGATTTTTGACCTGCTGACATCGGCTTGTTTTGCACAGGATCCCATGACTAAACCCATAGTCAACAGCTTACCTGTTAAAGTTAAACTCATATTCAATTTTTCCTAATTACTTTTTCAATCCAGAAATAGATTGAGATCGCGACCGACTTTTTAGAGGGGTTAGTTAACATTGGTCGCAATGGTCTGGATTGTCAACGTGCGATTCGCTGGAACCTTTGCCAATCAAATGGAATGGATGACATCAATCCTCTATCACGTTATCGAGTAGTCCAATTTTTTGTGTCATACCAACCTTCAAAGGCGCGATTCAATTTTCCTTAGCCGCCATTTAAAAATGATCTCCCTTATAAATCAGCCCATGCCTGGCTTTAAAACCGAGATTTCATCATCGTCAATAGAATCCTTCAGACCTGCCGCGATTTGGAAGCGATTGGAGTGCCTGGGATTTTTTCCCACAAAAAACCCAGGGTGATTAGACCTGGGTGGTTTAAGAAAATTTTTGGGGACGCTCAATAACAGTTTGTCCAGAACTCAAAACGCCCGTTGAACGGCCTGCTTAAGATAGCCACCAATCACTTCCTGGCCTTTGGCACTGGGGTGAAAGCAGTCCACCGCGATTTCGTCGGCCTGAATTTGCCAGTCCATCATTTCGCGCGCGAAGATGATTTTATGGGTCGGCAGACTCAATTCCACCGTTGTGTCTTCCACAATTTTATTAAAGGCCTGCTCCCGTGCTGCCGCATCAGCTTCGTAAACACGCTTGCAGTAGCGATCGCGAAAAATTCGGCAGGTCAACGCCCCGCGCGGCGCTCCATCCCGCTCCGGGCTGAATTGATAGTCCACGGTTGCCAGTTGATGGACGGGGGGCAAGGGAGCGACGACCACAGTTGCCTGCGGGTGTGTGGATCTTACCAGATTCAATGCATCGCGATAGTGAATCGAAAATTCCTCGGTCGTCTGACTCGAGCAAAAGTCATTGCCGCCCATCATAACGAAGATGAAGTCGGCAGGCTTATGCCCGGCTTCCACTTGAGCAAGTCTCTCAAGCATGCTTGGAATCGCCGTGGCCTTGGCGCCAAATTTAGCCAGACTGACAACCCCTAAGGGCGGTATTTGAAAGCGCTCCTGGAGACTTTTTCTTAGGCCAAAGGTTAGGGTGGTGGTTGCCGCCGCGAGTTTTGGGTTGGAAAGGGCATTGTGGATCTCTGCAGGATCATTCCAATCACTCAGGGCCAGCCGGAGGACCTGCACCCAAAGGCTGGGACTGACACTCTTTCCAAGCTGGGTATTGGCCAGCACACCCGTTGAGATGCTATCCCCTAACACGGCAAGGAAGGGACCATTATCAATGGACCCGTTTTCATAGAGCGGATCGGCAGCGAGATTGCTGGATCCCGTATCGATAGAAAGAGCCTTTCCACAGGCTGCTCCACCCATTGCGAACACCAGGCAAACCGTAAGATACAAATGGATACGCGTGGTCATAGCTAGACTCCAATACTATTGGGAACACAAAGCACATCGAGGATCCAACTCTCTAACGGGTCTGCTTCGGCCCATCCAGAACGTCGGTCCAGGGATTCATTGCTTGTCATGATAGCGGTGGGTCAGGGCGGTCCGAAGCCATATTTCACTCAGTGAAAAGCCTAGGAGGCTGGAAGCTACTGTAGGGCAAGGCCTTGCAGCCGAATGGAACAAAGTCATCAAGAAAAACCCGGAATTATCCGTGGCCAGGTCGATACCCTCTGCGAAACGTCTTAAAGCCAGACCTCACGCTTATACCATCTCCCAGCCCTCACTATCGGCAATTCACCTTTTAGAATTAATAATCATCTCTATGATGCCGCAATCATTGAGCATTACAAGATAAATTTTAGCTTTTTAAACTTATGCCGATAAGCAGTTACACCCGTATAGTGGAAGGCTTTATGCGCATTCTAGAAATACTTCACCTTTTAAAAAGGTTGGCAAGAAAAGAGCCCCTCCTGGTCCTTGCCATATTAGGAATGAATGCCGAAGCGCTTGCCAAAAACTCCGAAAGGCGCTCAAAAAAATCTTCGAATAGCTCCGAATCGGATCGACGGAGGGCGGCTGCCGATGAGTCCGATATTGACGATTACGACCATGTTGATCCCGCGGATCGACGGCCGGTTGCTTTGTCTTTTCTCGCTATTGGCGCTGGAATGAGTTTAAGTAACACGATTGAAGTAAATAAAGAGCTGTCTTTTGCCGGCGGATTGGGCTCGACATCTACCAAGACCCATTATGATCTGGCAAACGCCCCTGGTTTTACCCTCGAACTTTGTAACATCACCAGCGGACGTCTCGGCGTTTGCATTGGTGGTTACTACGATCAAGCTAAAAAGATCAAGTCCTTCAGGCTTGAAGACAGTACGAAGAGCTACACGCTCGGGAACGCTCTTGACTCTGAGTTTTCTCAGTACGGGGGGACTGTCAATGCCTCCTTTTCCCTGGAAATTCCCTATGCTTTTGTAGGAATTAATTTTGGCAGTGGCGAAGTCAAATTCAAGGACGAAGCGATCGAACCTATAAAATACGGCGGCGCCCTGGGCGGACAATTTGGGATTGGATTGAGACTCGGCGAATACCTGGCGCTAGAGGCTAGCTACAAAAGAGTGAATTTTACCAAGGCAGAGGATGAAGCACTCGCCGATATAACGACCAATATTACGATGAATACGACCATGGCGACCCTTAAGTTTATGCTGCATTGACAAGATATGGTTTTTCCGACTTTGGTGTGGTGAAGCCGACTCGCGACCTTATCGGTTTTATTCCAACTGCTTGTGGAACACTGAGATAGGCCAGCTGCGAAGAATCGTTGTCAGAGCTTTAGTTCCCACAGATAGAAGTGGCTTGGTCAAGTCTTCAGATGCCCTGGAGCGAGAAGGCTTTTTTGTAGACTAATCTTAGCTTAGGTGTGAAACAGTATGAAGAAAATTGCAGCGCTCGGAATATTGACTTCTTTGTTTTCATTTATGGCAGTGACGCTGCAGTTTTTTTGCATGGGCAGATGACCCAACTAAAAACCTATTCGGAAGGCGAGACAGTTACTTTCAACCTTTCCTCCCCATTTGTCCTTTCGGTCATCAGCTCAAAGAGCGGAACGCAGAGTGTCGTCGTGTGGAGTACCCAACTTCGCTAAAACAATTCTTCCAGTTTTAGACGGCTTATCCTGCCCTCCGGGTCTTCATCAAATAGTGGCTGCTTCACTTTTACAGTCAGGCAGTCCTCCTTGTTATGTGGCACACTATCCCAGTTGAGAGACCGCAGGCCACAAAAAAAGCACCCGCCGTGCAGCGAAGCGCTCTCAGGTCTCCACCTTCTTAAAAGCCCAAGAATTACTTATAAACCGGTCCCCGTTTCAAACCTTGCCTGACTTTTTCGATGATCAAATCAATTTCCAGGGATGTGATCTTAAAATGGGGAGTAAAGCGCAGGGCGTTTGCCCCCCCATGAATCACACCGATTCCGTTGTAGCGGAGCCAGGTCTCAATGCCCTCGATGCCAAGGACTTTAAAACCTTCCGGCTTCAGGTGCAGAGCACAGAGTAAACCGGTGCCCGTCGCATCACATATGGCATGAGGAAACTCCTGTTGCAAAGCCTTGAACTTGGCCAGAATCTCAACACCGCGATCGCGAATATTCTTGCGAAGATCCGGCGTGATCAGGTCGAGAACCTTACAGGCAACGTCGAGGGCTCTGGGGTTGGTCGTCATCGTGTTGCCATATAATCCAGTCTCATAAAGAGCCGCGGCCTGATCATCGAGGGCGAGGATAGACAAGGGGTACTGACCGGCGTTTACAGCTTTGGAATAGGTTTCCATATCCGGAACCTCGGCCGTTTCAAATCCAGGATAATCACAGATACTCAAGACGCCTTGAGTCCTTATGCCGGCCTGAATGGAGTCCATCATAAGCAGGGCCCCGTGTGCACGAGTGAGGCGCCGCGCCTCATCATAGAATTCACGGGTCACCCGGGCACCGGGATTGCCTTCGCCCATTACAGGTTCCATCAGCATCATCTCAAAATAGACGCCATTCTTATCGGCATCGACAAAGGCCTGACGAAGCTCAGCAATATTATTGATCTCGACCGTCTGCAGAGTCACCTGCCGAAAGGAAGCGAGCTTAAGATAGTTTTTTGCCGACGAATCGGAAGCCATCGCCGGACGCTCCGTTCGTCCATGAAAGCTGCCCTTGAGCGAAAGCATCATGATCTTGCGGGCGTGATAACGCGCACCTGGATCGGTAAGCTTCTTGGCGTTGAGATCGGCGATACGGGCGGCCACCGTCACCGCTTCCGAACCGCTGTTCAAACAAAGGAACTTCTGATAGAGACCATTTCGATTGGATCGGGTATGGCCGATTTCTTTTTTCAGTTTGTCAGTCAGTCTTTTTTGGCTGAAGTTAGCCGTCATAATATTGGCCATCACATGCTGACGAGCCATCACATCGATGATCGCCTGAGGCGCGTGGCCAAAGCCGAGCATGCCATAACCACCGGAATCATGCAGCACCGCACCATGCGCGGTGACGACCCAGGGACCTTGAGCGTGGATGGCCGTATAGGGATTTACCGAGGCGGCTTCGTAGAAGTTGACGAAATCAGATTGAAGAAATTTGATAAGTTCCAGCTCAGGAAGTTTGACCTTGTCGCCAAATTCCTGTTCCAGTTTCAAAAACTCGTTATAGCCTCCATCGATCGCGTTGACCAAATCGCGATCACGTTGGGCAAAACCCTCAATCGTACCATCATCCAATCCTTTCGTGACGGAAGGACCACTCCGGCGGCGTATTTCGTGAAGTTTCTTGATCAGCTCCATGACTCTCTCCCATAATACAATCCAAGGTCCAGAATACAACTATCGACGCCGTCGTCATCTACCCCAACACCCGGGCCAATCTTCCAGTGATACCGGGGTCTTAAGATGGAATAAAAGACAGGGCAACCTCCAGCGACCATCGTGTTTCGCGGAACCATTCCAGTTCATTAAGGAACAGTTGCCTCTTTTCATCCAGCCTTAGGAGTCCCAGGTGAAGAGCCTGCTGAAGGATCGATCGGGGCTGAAAAGTATATCCACTTTTTTGCTCAATAGCATGGATATTAATGCCTCTTGAGCTTCGGAGTCCTGAACTTACGGCTTCCAGTATCCACGCTTCATGATCCCTGTCAGCGTCAATCTGATTTATCTTACGGCTGATTATACCTTGAAGCGAAGGGCTTGGCTCGGGAACAAACGTTCGCCAATTTCCACTCTGCTGCCAACGAAGACCGTAAGGCCCTAATTCTTCCAGAAAACTATGCGCTCCTGCCCCAAGCCCCAAATAGGATCCACCATGCCAGTATAATCCATTATGACGAGCTTCGTGACCGGGGAGCATCCAGTTCGACACCTCCTCATGCTGATAACCGGCAGCTTTCATAAGGGTGCATGCGGCTTCATAAAACGCGTAGAGCCTCTCGTCATCGATTGCTTCCATTTTGCCACGGGCCACACGCCTGGCAAATGGGGTGCTGCCTTCAAAGGTTAAATTATAGAGACTGGCATGGGTTGCCCCACTCTGAATCAAAACGGCGATATCCTGTTCCCAGTCTTCCTGGGTCTGCCCAGGCCATCCGTAGATCAGGTCGACATTGCAGTTGGCAACATAAAGCCGAGCGAGGCGTATCGATTCAAGGGCCTGCTCGGGGCTATGCTCGCGGGTCAGCGCCTTGAGACCATCAGTCTGAAAGGATTGCACCCCAAGTGAGATGCGATTGACGCCCATTCCGGCCCAGATCTTCAGGCTACCCTCATTGATGTGCTCAGGATTGGCTTCGAGCGTGATCTCTGCCCCCACTTCGGTGTGGGCCAGGATCTTGTTCATAATCGGCGCCAGTTCATGGGTGACAAGACTGGGCGTACCACCTCCCCAAAACACGGAATAGAATTTTGCCCCAACGCCCGGTATCCCCGGCCAAACCTGAAGATAGTTATCGAGCAGACTTTCGAGGGCATCGAGATATTGCTTTTTTTGCTCTTCCGAATAGAGGGCTGACTTCACGAAATCGCAGTAGTGGCAAATTCGTGAACAGAAAGGCAGATGAAGATAGAGGCCGATGCGATTCAAAACGTGCCTTTCCAAACTCTTGGGAAGTCTTTAATTTAGGCAGGCCAACGCTGCAGCGCCTCGGTCACCTCAACCAAGGGCAAGCCCACGACGTTGGAGTAGGAGCCTTGGATCGAACGCACAAGAAATCCACCAATGCCTTGTATTCCATAGCCTCCCGCCTTATCGAAGGGCTCCTTGGTTTGCACGTAATAGGCGATTTCCGCTGGACTAAGCTCCTTAAAGAAGACCAGAGTTTCGACCGCAAAGCTTTCTCGATAGACCCCGCTGCGAATGTCCCCGACCAGCGATACTGCGGTAATCACCTTATGGGAACGCCCCGACATCGACGTCAGCATGCGAATGGCGTCGCTGGCGTCGACCGGTTTTTCCAAGACGAGATCATCGAGCATGCCTATCGTATCGGCACCGATCGTGATCACCGGCTTCGAGCGATTGCTGCGGCCCTGATAGACAAGCTCGGCTTTTTCCATGGAATTTCGCTTCGCGTAGGCCATGCCGCCCTCTCCGACACGGTGCTTTTCTTCGATCGAGGGCGAGACGACATCGAAGGCGACCCCGAGGTAAGCGAGAAGCTCTTTGCGTCTCGGCGAAGTGCTGGCCAGGATAAGGCTGAAGGGAAAGTTCTCAAGAGCGCTTGGCATGCTGTTCCCATTTCTTTTGGATTGCAAATCGACTCAACACCCCCTCTCTTAGAATAGTCCAGCCACCATCTTCTTCAATGCGAATTAATGTTGAGGGAGCGGCCGAACTTTGATGCCATTCCACGGGCCGCGGCATAAATCGAGGAATATAGATGTTTGGACCCAGATCCTGAACTAAAGCGACGGCAGCCGCCCAATCCGTGGCGCTGGGCTCGCCGGACCTGTTCACGCTCGAACTTGGAAACGCGGTATTCAGTCGAATCAATACCTGATGCATCCACGCCGTATCCTTGGTCCATTCGGGCATGCGTAGCCCACAGCTTCCGTCGGCTGCGATCAGCGACTTCGGACATTTCTCCGAAGCTTTCCAGATCACGCTCAACGAGGAGGGCCAGAGGTCCCTGAGGATCTCATGCCAGGCCGTGGGCAAGGTTTGCCAGTAGCGCGAAGCCTGTTCCCAACTTGAGATCAGCGAGATCGGACTTTTCTCGGCCGGCCTATGCTTTAGGGCCAGGAAAGCCTGCTCAGCTGCCGGGGAATTCGGATTAAAGCTAAGACCGGGCAGGGTATCTGTGGGATGAAGACAAACTTTTCCGGACATCCAGGCGCCAGCATATTCATCGATAGATACCATAATCATTCAGCCTTCAAATATAACGCGGTTTTTACTATCGGTCTCCAGAACCTGAACGGTCTGGGATTTACGATAGCGAATCAGTTCCTGAGCAAGTCCCGTATCATGCGTCGCGATGATTTGAATCGCGAAAATAGCTGCATTGGTGAAGCCCGCCTTACCCAAAGTCATCGTCGCCACGGGAATACCCGCCGGCATCTGACTCATCGAGAGGAGAGCATCAAGGCCTGCGGTCGCGGCATTGGCAACGGGCACCGCCAGCACCGGGAGGTTCGTCTGCGAGGCCACGACTCCGGCGAGATGCGCGGACATACCTGCAACACATACCACCACTTGGCCACCTTTGGCTTCAAAAGAAGCGATGAGCTCCTCGACCAAGGCTGGCGAGCGATGGGCGGAAGCGATACGGAGTTCATAGGGGATCTTAAACTCGCGCAGGATCTCCTGGCCTTTTTCGGTGATAGTAAGATCGCTGTGACTTCCCAGCAAAATAAGAACTTTAATCATAGCCTGGCACCCTTCTGTAAATGGCGTTCTACACAGATTTTTCCATGGACAATCCGATATCGCGACGGAACTGGACTCCGGTCCAGTTCCTCGTGAGTTCATCGATATGCTGATACGATTTTCGCCGGGCTTCCGTGATGGACTCAGCGTGGGATACAACCGTCAGCATACGGCCTTTGCCCGTCAGGAGTTGATTGTTCTCCAGCCGGACCGCTGCGGCGAAGGAACAGAAATTGGCATCGGTGTTGGTAAATTCAGTCTTCGGCACTACATAACGGCTGGTCGGCCGCTCCCCAAAAGGATAACAATTGGAGGCGAGAACCACACCGACCGTGGCACCGGTATTCCGCGCGGCATCGGCGGCGAAGGTTTTATCTTCGGGAAGCAGGCCCAGTTTCCTAGCGATCAGACGGGCCCAGTCGCGCTTATCATGAACCGCAAGAACCTCAGCCTCGGGATCGCCCAGACGGGCATTGAATTCAACCACCGCAAAGCCGTCGTCGTTCCACATGAGGCCGACATAGAGACAACCGGTGTAAGTCATGCCCCGTTTCGAAAGTTCGTGGACCAGGGGATCGACGACCCTGGCCATCACCTGATCCCCGGCATCAGCAGGCAGCCAGGGCACGGGCGTATAACAGCCCATGCCGCCGGTATTGGGACCGATGTCGTCATCCTTAAGCCGCTTATGGTCGACGGCAAATCCTAGAGGGGTCGGCAAACCTTCGCCCATAAAGACAAAGAAAGAGCATTCCCTACCTTTTAGAACCTCTTCGATGACCACGGTTTCAGCTGCCCGCGCCATCCCGGAATAATAGAGCCGATAGCAGGCATCATCGATACTGGCTTCATCAAAACAGACGAAGACGCCCTTGCCCGACGCCAGACCGCTGGCCTTGATTACCGCACCTTTGGTGCGTTGCAGGCATTCGAGAGCTTTGACACGACACTCAGCTTCGCCCCTCGCCACATAAAAAGCCGCTGTCGGAATCCCCGCGGCGGCCATGACGTCCTTGGAAAAGGCTTTAGAGCTTTCAAGCTTCGCCGCCGCCTGCAAGGGCCCAAAGCAAGGCAGGCCCAAAAGCTGGCAGGAATCAGCAAAACCATCGTCGAGTGGCTGCTCCGGACCGACGACTACAAAATCGATGCCCTGATTCTTCGCATAGCGGGCAAGATCTTCCCAGCGCGCATCATTCTCGAGATCAAGCCGGTGCCCATGAGCCATCATTGCCTCGGACCCCGGCCAGAACCATAGCTCATCAGTAATATCGGACTTGCTGAATTTCCAGGCGAGGGCATGCTCGCGTGCACCTGAGCCAATAAGCAAGATCTTCATGGATTCGGTTCCTCTTCGGTAGGTTGCGCACTTGCTCCCACCTTTTAACCAGACCCCTCGACCCTGTCAACACTCACGGGATGGCGCGGCTTGATGGTATACTGCTAAGACGGAGTTTTCTTCCTCGGGAAGAGAGCCCGATAAGCATGGCGATGAGAGGATATCTCCTGGAAAACACAAATAAATCACCAAAAGAATTTTGGGAAAATAAACGCTACGCCCTGCTCTCGGCGGCAGTGTCCCGTTTTCCTGAAGAAAATATGACTCGCATGGAGCGCCGTGGCTGGCGTCCGGGAATCATAACCCATAGTATCGACCAATGTTTAAAGGCATTGAATGCCGGCACTTGCTCGATTATTGTCGTTCACGACAGCCCCGAAGTACCGGCCAGTTTTTTGCTGCGGGCCCAAATAGTCGATCCGGTCGGCATTATCACCCCAACCTTGGTCGTCATCGATCCCGCTCACTCGAGCGAAGCTGCCATACTCAAAGACTTTGGCCAGCCCGACTTGATCAACAACATAAATAATCCCGCGGAATTTACCGACGGTTTCGAATGGATGCTGCGCCGTTGGTCCACGGGCAATCTCAGGAAATTGATCGGGGCGCGCAAGATCTATATCGGCAAAGATTTCAAAAACGCCGCGCAGGCCCTGACCGCCCTGCGTAGCGAAGTCGATGTTCAGCATCTTGTCACGCCTTTTATCGCCCAACTCCTTATGAAGCAGAGCCAATTCAAATCGGCAGAAAATTATCTTTTGCAGGCGCTGAAGATTCACCCGCGCAACATAGGCCTTATCGCAACCCTTTCTGAACTCTACCTGCGCGCGGCCATGCCAAGCACTGCCCTGCTCGTACTGGATGCCGCCCGTAAAAACCACGGCACGCTCAGACCCCTTTATGCGGATCAGGTCCAGGCCCACCTGATGCTGAATCAAATCGAAGAGTGCATACCGCTTCTGGAAGCTCTCGTTCGGGAAAACTACCGTAGCAAGGATGCCGGCTTTGCTTTGGCCCGCTGCCTGATGGCGGAAGGCTACTCCGAACGCCTGCAGCGCACCACGGCCCAGATTGACATCAATGAAACCGATTTTAAAAATGCCTGGAACAGGCTGGCCGGTTAAAGAGCAACGCAGGCGCAGACGTTCTGAACTGAAGCCCACGTGCTAAAACCCTAACGAGAGCCCTATGGAAAACCAAAGATTCTTAGCTTTTTGGGGATTGAAGAGTCTGCCTGGAAATGGCCAGATTGATCTCGATCAACTCTATTGGCAGGATCGCACCCAAAGTCTTTGCTCCCGTCTGCTCCTGGCGCTGGAAAAGACGGCAAACATATCGGTAATCGTTGCTCCACCCGGACACGGCAAATCCACCTTGGCCCGCTGGCTCTACCACCGCATCGATAGCGAGACCCATGATGCGGCGCTTTTTTCTCTGCTGAAGCAGGAGCACGAAGCCGGATGGCTGCTGCCGCGTCTCGCCGGTTACCTTGGCCTACGGGACAACGCCCAGGACGCGCGCTTGATTCTGCAAAACCTATCGACCGTGCATGGCAAAATTCTTACCGTCATCATTGACAATGCCCATTTTTTAACCGAAATCGCCGCCTTTGATGAGATTATTTCCCTCTGTCAGATTCAGGCCCTGGTCGATTGTCCCATCAATTTCGTACTTTTGGGCAATCCCAAACTCGGCCAGCATATCCAGAATAATCGTGATATTCAGCATCGTCTGGGGCTTTTGAGTGAGCTACACCCCTTCTCCCGCTCGGAGCTGCAGAATTTTCTAAGCCAGACCATGCAAGACATTGGCATCTCGCGACGCACCCTGGTTCCTGAATCCCTGGCCCTTATTGCCCAGCAGGGTACGATGACCTTTGCCGGCGTCAATGCTTTACTCGAGGCTTGCCTTTTCGAGGCCTTCCTGAAAGAACAAAAAACGATAAGCACGGAAATCGTCCTGGCTGCCTGTGAACATACGGGCATTCGTTTGAAAAAAGACGAAGGTGAAGTCCACAAGGCAAGCAAGATGATCTCGAAGAAGCGCGCCAACGGCACCGCTCCGATCAAGGCTACGACGACGTCGGGAGACCTGAACTCACTCTTTTACCGAACGAATTTGGACCCCGAAGGCGACGGCGAAGAATGATCTTTGGCCCAAGTTAAGGCGATTCAAGTCCCTGTTGCTGGCGAACGGTTTGCCAAACATTAACTTCCCAGTCCAAGGCTCCCTGCTGCGGCTGTTCATATGTAGATGGGCCTGTGATTCAAGCTTTTAGAAAGCTGGTGATCTTCCTCGGCATCCTGTTGATAACAGGATACGTGGGCAATCTATTGCTTGATAACCCTTACATGCACGGCCTCATTCGCAAGGGCATCAACCATGAGCTTAAGACCTATACCCATCTCCACGTGAAATTTGAAGCCGTGGGCGCCAAGTTTATTCCGCCGGGAATCGAAGTCTATGGCATCGAAGTCAAGGATGACGAAGGTAAAAAGCTCCTCAGCGCCGCTCATATGAAAGCCAGTGTATCGATTCGTGCGCTCCTGCTCAGCCGCAAAGAATTATTTGATATAGAAGTCAACGAACCTCGCCTGCAGCTGCCCCTGCCACCCTTGGCAAAGATTCTCAGGATGGAAAAATTTCCTGACCTTGGGAAAAGCGAAGGCCCACCCATCTGGCCCCCCAAGCAGCCCCTTCCTTTCTATCGCCTGGCCATCACCAATGCCCAGGTTTCCTTGCATCTGGAGGAAGCCGCAAAAGAGCTGTTAACCCTCGTCGTTTCGGGCCTTGACCTCGAGCTACTCTTTTCGTCGTGGTCCAGTTTCCAAGTGAATATGACTGTGCTTAAGGCCAACCTGTCGGTTGACGGTCATCAGCTTCTGTCCGGCGCCAAAGTCGATCTGCGTCTGCAAAAAATAAACGACAGCTTACGGAGCGAAGTATTTCGCCTCGATTCCCAGGAGATCGATTCGCTGGGACAGATGGTCGTTGATTTCGATCTTTCACTACCGACGGGCCACAGCCGCATACTAAAAGGCCTCAATCTGCATCTGAATCAACGGGTGAATCGGGCCAGCTTTGCGCTTCTCGGCCGTTACCTGAACATTCCGAAGACCGATGGTGACGCCGAGGGAAAGATCGATCTGCAGGTAAAAATCCCATTTGACGACCGCAAGCTTACCTGGGGATTGGATGGCCAGGGCCAAACGAAAAATGCCCGGATCGACGGTTTCAAGCTGCACGAGAGCCGCGCTGAATTTAAGATTCGTGAAGAAGGCATGACCTTCGAAAGTGTTAGTGTCATCAAAGACGGCAAGGAGCAGGCCAAGGGCAAAGGCTTTCTCAGTTTTCAAAAGGATTCCCTCATCGATTTCGATATCCAGCCGCAGGGCATGGCGATGAAGGATTTGATGAGCATTCTCCAGGTCGAGGATTTCGAGGCCTTTCAGGCGATACTGGCCCCGACTCAAATTAAGCTGACCGGACAGATGATGCCCTTTCACCTCAAAGTGGCCGGCAATCTCATCTTCGATCAACTCACCTTTCCCTTTGTCAAAGGCCTTGGCATGAAATATCCAGCCGCACCCTATTGCCAGCTGGAAACCGAAATCAAGATCACGGCCGATGGCCTTGGTATAAGCAAAGGCCACGGCGATTGCCAGGCGAGCGAAAATTCAGCTTTGGGTCGTTCGCCGCTCGATATCACGGGCAAGATCTATTTTAGTCAAAAAGAGGGATTAAATCTCAGCATCATCTCCGATGAACTCGATGCCACTTTGCTTCAACACTTCGTCAAGCTGCCTAGCAAGGGCCTAATCCACACTGCCATTAAAATAGCAGGACCTTATGATCAGATCGTAATCGCTGGCGATGTGCAGGCGCCAAGCTTTGGCATCACTGGCTTTGAGGCGAGAAACCTGGCCGCGAGCTTTGTTTTGCCAGTGGCCAAAAACCGCATTGAGATCAAAGAATTATCGGCCCAAATGGGTGCCATCGGCTCGCTGCGGTTGGAAGATTTTGTTTTGGGACTTTCACCTGACCTGCCTTTTTCCACGCGCATCCATGCCCAGCACCTACCTTCCGATTTTATCCATGACGGTCTCGCGACGAGTCTTGGCAAAGGATCACCACAGATTGGAATTGGATTATTTGCCGGCCAGCTTGAAGGCAAACTCCTTCTGCCTTTGCAGTACCGGGGCCAGGCCAAGATCGCCCTTTACGATATAAGTATCAACGATCAGCCTCTGCTTACCGACGTGAGTGGAACTTTTAAAGGCAGCGCCGAAGGTCAGTCGCTGCGTGAAGGCGAAGCCCATCTTGGTCGCATTCAAGCTCGTTTCAGTATCGAGACGAAATTGGGAAAAGCGACTCAGTCGGCGCCGCTGCCCGCTTTCCTCAGGGGCCTTGGCATCGACGACAGGACCCAAATCAAGATTGGGTTTCATACGAAAAATGACCGGCCCGATCAGTATCGCGAGAATCGGATTGATGAAGCTGAAAACGAGCTCGTTTCCCTGCCCTTCGTCGGCAAGTTCTTTCGCGATCAGAGAATAGGCGGCATCATCGAACTCAACACCGAACTCGAAGGGCCAATCGGCCGCCTGCAGGGCAAGATCGATGGCGCTCTTTTGCGGCCCTTCATTTTTGATATGCCGGTCTCCGCCTTTTCCTTCTCGGGCTTTCTTGATGGCATGAAACTTCAGGTTCCTGAATTTCGCCACGCTGGGAATTCCCTGGTTGGTCGGCTCAACATCGATTTTGGCAATCCTGATCTGCCCTACGACTGGTACATTTATCTCAAACAGTTTGATGCACGGGCGATACTTGGGAAATTTTTTGCCGACGATCCTCGTAACTATGCCTATCTCACGGCTGAATGGACGATGAGCGGGCAACTCAAAAACTTCTGGAAATCCAAAGGCGAGCTGGCCTTCGTCGACCTCAAGAGCAAACTCTACAGGAACCTCGGCGGTCGCACCAGCGCCATGGAGCTTAATAGCAGTCAGACCGTGCGCATCGATATTTCCCCTGAAAAGTGGGTTTTTGAAGGGGACAGACCCCTCAAGCTGCACGGCGATTTCTTCGACCTTCAGCTCAAGGCTGGCAACAATCGACTGCCCGACAGGCTCGACCTGCATATGCAGGGCTCGGTACGCCTCGATATTCTCAAGAGCTTTACGAATCTCGTGGAAACGGCAAGGGGTGAGCTTGTCTTTGACGGATACTTGAAGGGAAGCCTGGCTGCTCCCGAATTCTCGATGCACATCCAGGAACGTAAGCTTGATCCCTTCAACCTCAAAGAATGGAATCCGCTCGCCCTTGGCATCGTCAACTATGGGCCGTCCCTCAGCGCGATCAATCTCGATGTGGAAGTCAAACAGGACAGACTTGTCGTGCATCGATTCCGGGCCAATAAAGGCCGCGAGGGCAATCTCGAAATCACGGGAACTTTGCTTTTTGACCAAAAGGGCAAGGATATCTCCCATCTCCTCATCAATTTGGATAGGATAGAATTCTCTCGGCTGCAAATCCCCGTCCTTAAATCGGCGGATGCAGTGATAAGCGGCGACCTCACGTTGAGCGGCAACACCTTTCCCTTCAATCTGGGCGGCAATCTTAAAGTCGATCGTTTTCAATCGATAGGCAGTTTCGATTTGCGGCGGGAGATTATGGCCTCTCTATATGAGTCCAAGCTCTTTACCAGTTCGGGTTCTTCAATCTCTTCGGGGGCCCTGCTTAATCTTGATATCGGGCTACAGGCCGATCGTTCGATCATAGTGAAGAATAAAACCATCGAAGCCCTGCTCTCCGCCAATCTCCGCATCCGGGGAACCGATAGCCAGCCGCTGCTTTTGGGCCAGATCATAGCGGACAGCGGTACCTTCAACTATCGGCGGGCCTTTCAGATCACGCAGGCCGTGGTGAGTTTCGATGAACCCGTTTCGCCTCCTAACCCGCGGCTCGACATCAGCGGCGAGGCTATTATCAATCCCTATAAAGTCACGGTGCAGGTGACGGGCGACCTGGCCGCACCCAAGGTCACCCTTACCAGCGATCCTCCGACCCGAGATGACGGCACGGCTATCAACAGTCTCGATATCGTGCTTTTGATCACGACCGGCAAGATATCGGAAACGGCCAATAAAACTGCAGAGAAAGCCTCGGTGAACGAGATTTTCAGTTCCATTCTCGTCTTTGCCGAAGAGCCCATTGAAAAGCTCTTTGATCTGTCGGGCCAGACCGTGGTGCGCGAGGTTTACATAGATTCCTATCTGCCCGAGTCCGAGGTTCAGCAGCGGCCTATCACCCGCCTGAACGTGCCCTTCAACATATTCAATGCCGCCAACGCTGTGGTTCAGGTGGATGATGAGTCCAATGCTAAGATATCGTTTGAGTATCCCCTACACGAAGGGATAACCTTTACGGGCAGTCTCGATCGTAAGGCGAACAAACGAACCGATGCGGAAAACAATCTGCCGAAAGACACAGGCTTTGATTTGAAATTCCGTTTTGGCTTTGACTAATATGGGATGGCATGCATGGCAGCGACAGTTTCCCTTCTCCTAAGCGCCGTGCAGCGGCTGGGATGGGCGCTTATTATCCTGATCTTGGCCTGCTCCTCCCAAGCCTTGGCGCGCCCTTGGGTCCTTCGTTCCAAATCCGGCCCTCTGCAAGCTTTCGCTGCTGATCTCCACAGCCGCTTTCCCGAGCTGCGCAATGAAGCGGACCTTGAGAACCTGATCACACTTTTTACCGAGTCAAATTCTCTATCCTATCTCAGCGCTTCTCTCGAAAATGACACGGTCATCCTCGAAGCGGAAGCGGCCAACATCATTCAAGCCCTCCCTATCAAGACCCTGACCCGCGCCGTTCGATTTGAAATGGAAAGCAAGGTTGGCAAATACATTGGGCAAACCGATTCAGAAGAATTGCATCGGCAGATTTCCGACGAAATCCTTGCTGATCTTAAAAGCCGCGGATTTTTTCAGACTCGTTTGAAATTTGTAGCGAAATCGAGCGAAATCGGCATCGCCTATGATCTCATCGTCGATGAGGGGCAGCCCTGCAAGGTGTCGCGTATCGACAGCGATTTTAAACTTCCCTATCGCATCATAAGCCCCTTTCCGGTGGGAATGGATTGCAACATAAGCGAGATCCGTACCATCATGTCTGAACTTGAAAGCGCCCTCGTTTCCGCCGGCTATAATCTCCAGCGCATTCAGACTCCCCAATTGATCTATGACCAGGCGAGCAACACGGCTGTTCTTAAGATCGAAGGCAGCCTCGGTAAAAAAGTTCGGTACAAAATATTTTCCGCCATCAAATCACCCGGTGTCCTATCGATCATGTTCGGCGATAGTCTCAACACCCTTGATGCAAGCATCACCGATCCCGATGCCATGGCTTCGGAGCTTACCCGCAAATATCAGGCCCAGGGTTACGACGACGTCGAGATTTCGCGACCCCATATCGTTAATCCCGACCCAGAAACCACGGAATATCAATTTACGATTACCCCTGGACCCGAGTATCGCATTGTTGATGTTCAGTATGAAGGCTTGCAGGCGATGACCCCCGACGAGGCCAGCGATGCGATCGACATGAAGGCCAGCATCGGCAATGCTCCAATCTTCTCTCAGGATCTGGTGATCGCAGCTCGGGAGCACCTGATCAGCATCTATAGACAAATGGGTTATTGGGACGTCGGCATATTTGATCCGCGCATTATCAAAAATCCCAGCAACGGCGAAGTGAAGCTGGTCTTTGTGATCCGCGAGGGTAAAAAGCGGATCTTTGAAAAGCTTATTATATCGGGAAATACGGCGATTCCAACGCGGGCCATTGAAGACCTTATCACCATGGAAAAGAACCAGGGGCTCAACCGCCAGTCGCTGGTCAATTTTGAAAAGCAGCTGCGCAACCTCTACCGGCAGCAGGGTTATCTTCACCTGCAAATCGCGGTGGATCTTCAGCAAAACCGCCAACTTCGGGACGTCGAAACCCGAGTCATCATTCAAATCCACGAAAACCAGAAGAGTCGGTTCGGCGAAGTCTTCATCAAAGGCCTGGTCAAGACTCATCCTAAAGTCGTTCAACGCGAAATGCGTTTTAAGGCCGGTGATTACTTTGATCCCGACCTCGTCGAGGAAAGTCGCCAGGCGCTTGCCGACGTCGGTCTCTTCAGTTCGATCAGCATGGTTCCCACCGAATCCAAAGGTAAGGACTCGATCATTTCCTATTCCATCCAGGTGCGCGAAGCCCGCTCGGGCAATGTTAGCTTCGGCCCGGGCTGGAGTCGGTCGGAAGGCCTTCGTTTCTCAATAGAATCCTCCTACAACAACATAGGCGGCGTAGGCCGAAAGGTCTTTTCCAAAGGTACGCTCAACGAGGAGCGGGATCAGACGCCACTCGGAGGCAAGACGCTGCTTGGTCGCTATGCCGGTGTTGGATATTTTGAACCTTGGCTTTTCGATCTACCGATCGATGGCACTCTGGCCTTCAACTACAAAGCCGAAGCGCGCGAAAACATTTGGGAACTCAGTCGTTCGGCGGAAGCGGTCGTGAGTCACCGCGTGCGCAAATTAAAGCCGAAAACTCTAATCGAAGGCTTCACCCTTTACAAGGAAGCCCGCGAGGAAGCCGAGGGCTCCGTTAAGGATGCGACCCTGATCGACTCGGGAAATCTTCAGATTCGGGAGATCGGCGTTCGCCATGTGACCGATGGCCGAAACAACCTGGCCTGGCCAACCACCGGCTATCGCGTCACGACTGATCTCAGCACTGCGGGCTTTGTTTTTGGTGGAGGCGTTCGCTATGTCCATTGGGGTTTGGGCTTTAACCTCTATCGCGAAGTCGTGACCAATATTGTAATCGCTGCGGGGTTTAACTATTCAACCTATGAAAACGTCAAACGCCTCGATGGTTCCGATGTTCTGCCTATCAGCGAGAGGCTTCCTGCCGGCGGGCCGGAAAGCAACCGAGGGTACAAAGAAAACACCCTCGGTCCGGTGTTCATAGCCGCCGATGGCAAACAGCATTATAACGGAGGATCACAACGGGGCTCGCATCGTCTCGAATTGCGCTATCAGTTGGTGCCCGAGACGGTCGCGCTAACGACCTTTATCGATAGCAGCAACAGCTCCTTCTCAGCAAAAGAAGAAGCGCGCATTCGCCAGGAGCATGCGGCAGTTGCCGGCGAGGTCAAACCGATCTTTGCCGATAATGAACCCTATAGGTTTGAAGAGATATTCACTCATCCCAGTTATATGTGGACGAAGAATTACGTCTCCTATGGAGTCGCCGGCAACTATCTCACACCGCTAGGTTCCGTTAACCTGTCATTCGGCTGGCCCTGGAGGCGTTGCCTGAATAACCAGGAAAACTGCCTTTATCCTCGCGGTACCAGCAATTACCGCAATCTGCAGGGAGCCGTCGTCAGTTTGAATATTGGCGCCAACTTCTGAAAGATGCGCCCGCCCTAAGGCGGCAGCCCCCCCGCTCCGTTCCCCCAACACCCGTATTTATTTGTGCCTTATATGAATCGACAGTAGTGCATAGGGCTTTCGGCTTGCAAGTTATAAGATTTGGAATTTCTCTCATCGAAATCGTCTATCTTTACGTTGAAAACCGCGTAGGAATAAGCTTCAACCCTATCTTTCGCCGATTTCCCACCCATGGATTTCATGATCTTATTGAATGCGATATTTGATCACTGTGAGCACTCACCAGCTCTTTGCATCCCAGGTAAAGACCGAAGCGCTGCTGGCCCCCTCGCTCTCTCGCAGTGCCAGCCAAAAATTATTATCGTCATCTACAAATATTCCTTGGGCGTTTTCCAAGCTCTTGGGCAAGGTGTAGGCATCTTTTGCCGATAGTCGAAGACAGGAGCTGCCGGCAAGGCGAACGATTTTTTGCCTGGAACGCATGAGCAGAAGGATCTCCTGCGCTTTGGGATCAAGGCTGAGACTGTTGACGGCTTCGATATCGCTTGTTTTTAAGCCCCGCACAAAGCAGGCCCGCTGAACCTGACATACCTTGAAATTTTGCAGGTCGCACTTCACTGTCATAAGTGGATTGCGACCGACGCGCAGCCAAAGCACAAACTGGCTGCCGTCACTGTCCTTCCAACGTCTGGGAATGGCGGTGATCCCAGCGATGAGATCGGGATTAAATTTCTCTTTGACCAGAACTTTGGTCAACTCCGCCCGAAGCGTAGCCACCTCGGCCCGGGTCGGCTCCCCCTGACGGTCTCTCGGCGGCCGGGGAATATCGAGGATAAGGTCGGCGGGCATCTGCCAGGCTTTAAAGGCGTCATCCCACACCAAAAATTGCCGGCTCATGACATCGAGAAATGCCCAGTGCCCACCCACATGCAAAGCGGATCGTATCCTTCGTCCCTTATCTTTCGGTTCGAACGAGATCCGTTCACTGCCCTCATAGGGATTGTGCAAAGAACCAAATCCAAGGTCTTGTTCCTTGGCCTCTGGGTGGTAAGTTGAGCGAAGATAAAAGGGGGCTTCCCCAGGAAAGCTCAGGACGGTCGGCCCCTCCCGAAATATCCCATAGAGAGACGACTCGATCGTGATCTGAGAGTGTTTTACCTTGGCCAGATCGAAGATTTTTTCCTGATTCTTGGCAATGAGGCCAAGGCTGCCCGTGAAAAAAGAAAATAGAATAGCGAAAATTGTGACGCTTATTTTCATCCCATACTTCCTTTACCCGGGCAAGTTTATCGCTGTCTTTCATGTTAGAATGAATGGAAATGCCTTCCACTAATCCTCTCGGAGCTGATCGGAGCATAGATTCGTATGCCAGAATCCCAAGCGATAAATGATTATCTCATGAATCAACATTCGACTGAGCGTCTTCAAATCTTACACAATATGCGTAAGAAAGAAGAATGGTTTCCCATATCACTTTGTTCGGACCTCCTGCGTTTAAAACTTCATCACGAAGAACACATCGCTATCCTCCATGCGACCCAAGGCAAACAGCGCCTGGTGTTCGAGGATTACATTACAAGTCAGATCGGAGGCTGGGATCAAAACCTCGCCGCTGCGGCCCTATGGGAATGGGCGACGCGCAGCGACTGCATCATGTGGCATCGGACTTTGCCGCTGAGCACCTCCACGCTTTCGACTCAACGGATCCGCTATACCCTTGCCGACCTCGCCTGGTATGGGGGCGGCTATGCCCTTATTCATTATCTGGTCAACACCGAAGGTATGGAGGAGATGTCGGTTGCCTATCACGCTCTCCTTTGTTTTAGAGCCCTGCAGTTCGATATCCGTTCGGATCGATTGATCAAACTTGCCAAAGACTCCTTTACCCATGACGCGGCTCATCCGACTTTTGCGCCTGAAAAGACCATGCCCTATTATCTGGCCTATCTCTATCGATACGAATCCGCGTGGTTGAAGGACCAGAATATTCATCAGGGTCTGGCTTCCATCTGGACCCAGTTTTCCAAAAGTCTTATCGACGGTAAGACGATCGACAGGGATCTCAGATCCTTGCTCAGTCTTCGTGATAGAGACTTTAAAAAAACTGATCAAAAAGCCTTCATGCGCCATTGGCCCAGCGTCTGGGACCGTCATCTGCTGACGATTGAGCACCTTAGCTTTGCCTTCAAAATCATCGCCGAGCAGCCGTGGCCAGAGGTTCAGCAGTGGGAATTCATCGCCGGTATTCCCCAGACGACTCTGATCGAGACGCTGCAAAGCATTGAGGAACCGCATGTTTTTATTCTCGCTTTGAACATGGCTGGCAGCTTCCTCGATATCGAAAAACAAAATCCATTCGTCGATAAGCTGCGCACCATCGTGCAGAAGGCCGCTGATCCATCGGCCTTATTGTCAACCGTTTTGCCTCGCTATTCCGCACTTTTAAATACCAGCGGCAACAGCAGTCGGTTTTCCAAGATCTTTCAGGAACGGGAGGCGATGATCAAGGCCTTCCGCAATGGCGAAAAGTCCGAGATTCTAGGGCTGGGCATCTGGGAAAAAGAAATCACGGCGGACGAAGTCAATCGGCAGAACTTTTTTGCGATGGCTTACAACGGCAAAAAAATCGAAGAAGTCAAAGGCCATGATTTTTGGGCTGTCCTGATCCATAGTTGGTTGAAACCAAGCCCGGATAAAATCGACAGCCTGGCGTTGCTCGCCCGGCAGGAGCCTCATCTCTTTCATCTCTGTTTTATCGACACCCTTAGCCGATTTAAGGGAGCCGACAACGCAGCCCTTAAGCTTCTCGACTATATTCGCAGCAAGGAAGAGCCGGTCCTTCGCAGCGTCGTCTTTGCTCTCCAGGGGATCGGTACGGTTCGGGCTTCCCAGGAACTCGTGGCGTTCCTTACCAGGCCCAATATCAATGTCATGCTGCAGCTTGAAATCGCTCAGATCCTGAAGGATCACGACGTCAGTCATCTGCAGGCGGAGCTTCGCTCGGCATTGAACGATCTTCATTTTAGAACCATGACCGACAGCCTGCATATTGGTCTACACGATGCGATCACCAGTTTGCTTCTTATCGAGGAACCAAACAAGGTGAGCCGGGACATCGACAATAGCTCGGCGCCATCAACCGCCGATCTCGACGGCCTGCTGGAAAAGAAGATCAATCGCTACCAGGAACTTTCGAGTGAGGTGAAGCGTGCGCTGCGAACGGCCCAGTTCTTCCATATTCAGGTGGAAAAGGTCAAAGACCGTCTGGAAACGATCGATCTGTCGCCGACGATAGACATGCAGTATAAAGCTCTGGAAATCTGCTTCCGCGAAAAATTTGAGGACGCTGCCGGCGAGCTGATACGGAAGGGCACCCTGCAGCGCAAGCTCGACGTCATCGGCTACGCCCGTCCTATCATGCAGGCGATGGATGATTTTGAGATGTACATTGAAAGCCTGCCCATTGTGAACACGATACCCTTCTTTAGCCGATTCAAGCTGCGGAAAATGCTACGGGCGATTTGCCAGTACCGGCCCGGCAAACGATTCACTTTGGATGGGCTTAAGGCTTTTGCACTTTTCTTTATTTGTTTTTCGCGCAAAGATTGTCGATTCGGATTGGGTGGTCTGTTCACGATTTCCGACATGACCACCGAGCAGCTTCTCGTCTACTGTAAGGAACTGCATGTCTTCCAGGACTTCCGTAACCGCGCTGCGCACGAAGGGTTTCACCCGGACGCCAGCAACAATCTCGATAGTATTTGGGAAAGCACGGCAGCGATCATTGAAGGCATGTTTGTGATAGCAGACGGACTTGATGCTTACCAGGCACCCAAAGTACTGCTGAAAAGCAGCTGAAAGCTTACTTATTCAAACGCAAGGAACTGTTTCTATGGCCACACAGCCACATATTCTGTTTATTCTCGGCAATCCCAGCGATCAGACCTCCCTAAGCGATGCGCTGGGTGCTGACTATAGGCTTGAATTTAGCCTCAATCCGGAGCTGACTCTGGATTTGGTTCGAGCCTCCAGGCCGAACATACTGATCCTTTGCTTTCAATCGGACCTGATCAGCCCTCTGGCGATTGCCCATATGCTGCGCGACGAATCCACAGGAACCTACACGGGTCTCATCTACATATCCCAGCAGGAATCCAATGAATGGCTCGATCGTGCAATCATGGCGGGAGTCGATGTGTGTCTCCCCGAGGGCCGGACCCTCTTGCAAACGCAAGCGGCCATCGAAAGTGTCCTCAGGCTCTGTCAGGCCAAGGTCGAGGTGCAACTGCTGAACGAAAAAATGCATAAGGCCTATCAACGCCTGAAGAATCTATCCTTTACCGACGACCTCACCGGATTTGGCAGTCAGCTGTTTCTTACCAATCAACTGCGGGTCGAATTTAAACGCGCGCAGCGCTATCAAAAAAATCTGGTGCTCCTCATTGTGCGGATCGATAGCATCAAACCACTCGACACCATCGGCCCGGTGCAAGAGACCCTGCTGAGTAAAGTCGGTCAGACCATTGGCAATTCGGTGCGCTTTGAAATCGACTTTACCGGCCGTTCCCGCGATGCCGAATTTTTCGTGATTCTACCTGAGACTGAACTTGATGGCGCGATCTCGGTTGCCGAGCGCCTCCGCAAGAAAGTTTCGAAACTGCATTTTGACATTAAAAACCAACCGCTCGCGGCCTCGGTGGGATTAGCCCATTTTGATGGCTATCGGGGCAATTTTGATACTTTTGAGGAATTTATGGAGACCGCCTACGTCGCCGTGAATGCCGCGCAAAAGCATGGTGGCAATCAATACTGGGCCCTCGACACCTCGGCCGAAGAATTGCCGGAAGAGCACATCGCATAAATTTCTGATCCTTTTTTTGTGCTTTGAAAGTGACTCCTCCCTTGCAAGTCGGCCCTGGGCTGGTTAATCTTTGACCATACAGCGTGGGGGTGTGCCAGCTATGGCCAGTCGGTTTCGATCAGCAATTATCGACTTTTCTAAACTTTTTATAGTCCTCAGTCTTTCGCTAACACCAAGGCTCATGGCGCAGGATCCCGAGGATCCTCCGGGCGATCCCGAGACTGGAAGGACTACCGTTTCCGTTGGCGCGCGTACCGTATTTCCTCTTTACCTCGGTGCTGGCCTGCAGCTCCATGCCACCCCTCAATTGCGACTCGGCCTTGATATCGGTAAAACACCGGCTGCTTATGCTGAAGCGATAGGCAGCGCGGCGACGCATATGAAGGGCCAAAGCCAATATAAACCCACTCTCGTCGCCGCCTTTTCCAACAACAGTCTCTATCGCGTTTACCTTCGCTACTCATTCTCGCCCTTGGCCAGCCGAGGATGGGCCATAGAATTTGGTCTGAGCCAAATCAGTTCCAGAGGCGAGGAAAAGGTAAGTGACATCGGTCGTGTCTCCGTTACCGGTCGGGACTATAAAGCGATTGAAAGCTCGATCAGCGCCCTTGGCTATCGGCCTTATGTAACGATGAAAACGAGAATGGTATGGGCCGATTTTATGGGAATGTATCAATGGGACCTGCCGCACAGCCTGCATGCCGCCATTGGGGCCGGCTTAGCACGCGTCACAGGAGCGGAGGTTGATCTCAGTACCGAAATCCCGAGGTTCGACTCCTCTGCCACGGGTATGGCTCTGCTTGATCTGGCCGAATCCGATCTGAGTTCAGGAATCGAACGTTACGGCCTCAGCCCTGTACTCTCCCTCGACATCGCTTACGTCTTCTGAGGAATCTTTTGCGCCTGCCATCGCTCGAATGCCGACTCGCCATCAACTCTTTTCAACAGTGGCTCCAAAGTTGTCGTTCGGCAGCAAAAATGCTATCCCTCCTAAGTAATAAAGAGGGAATCTACTTTGGTAATCGAAGGAATTATTATGGAACAAAAAGTAGCACTAGTGACCGGGTCCTCTCGTGGCATTGGCAAAGCGATCGCCCAATCGTTTAGTCAAAAAGGCTACCTCGTTGCTATTCATTTTCGCTCACAAGAAGCCCAGGCTCAGGAGCTCGCCCAGACCCTCCCCGGCTCTAGGATCTTTCAGGGTGACCTCGGTAATGAAGAGTCTTGCATTCAGCTTGCAAAAAACGTCAAAGAGGCTTTTGGCCGCATCGATGTCCTGGTGAACAACGCCGGCATGAGCGTCGACCAATTGATCACTTTCGCGAAGCCGGCGGATTTTGATCAGATTCTAAACGTCAATCTTAAGTCTGTCTTCAACCTCACCAAAGCCGTCTCGCGCTTCATGATCAAACAAAAGGGTGGATCGATCGTCAATCTTACTTCTGTCGTCGGTCATACCGGTAATGGCGGCCAAAGCATGTACGCTGCCTCCAAGGGCGCAATCACGGCCTTTACCAAAAGTATCGCGGTCGATCTCGCTTCGTTCGGTATCCGGGCGAATTGCGTCGCTCCTGGATTTATCAAAACGGATATGACCGAAGCCTTGACGGATGACGTGAAAGAAGGGATCGCCTCAAAAATCCCCTTGAAACGCCTCGGTACTCCTGAAGAGGTTGCCAACTGCGTGTGCTTCCTTGCTTCATCGGCAGCCTCTTACATCACGGGCTCAACCCTTCACGTCAACGGCGGCATGTACACGTCTTGAAAGGTTAGGCAGATGAAACCAACATATCTCCACGCAATGGGGCATTTTCATCCGGAGAATGTTCTTCCCAATGCTTTTTTTGATACGCTCGAAATAGGCTCGGAAGGCGCCTGGATCGAAGATCGTACGGGCATTCGCTCTCGTCGGAGCGTTCTCAATGCGACCGATATTAAGGACCTTCGTTACGGCATCAAAACCTTGCAGCAGCTTCGCGAGGAAGGGCGGGTGATGAGCCTCGCCGACCTGTCCGCAGAGGCCTGGAAATCTTTGCTGGCGCGTTATCCGGATCTCGATGGAAGTTCGATCGACACTTTGATATGCGGCACCTCCATCCCTGATTTTGACATCCCCGCCAATGCCTGTACCATCGCGGCAAAGCTTGGCTGGAGCTGTCTTTCCTTTGACGCCAACTCCGCCTGCAGCAGCTTCGTGCTGGACCTGCATGTGGCGCGGCAGATGATTTCAACGGGAGCCCAAAAGACGATGGCGATCTTTAATCCGGAACGCTACTCCTTGCGTATGGATTTTACCGACCGGAACTCCTGCATACTCTTCGGCGATGGTTGCTCGGCAGCCATACTGTCTTCGGAACCAAGGCCCGGCTCCCTGCGTGTGGTCGATACCATGCTGTTTTCCGATCCAGCGGGATTTGATGCGGTGAAGATCCCTGTGGGCCATAGCTTTACGCAAAACGGCAAGGCCGTGCAGAAGTTTGCGATCACGCGGACCATAGAAATTACCGAACAGATTCTGGCGAGAAACGATCTGATGCCAAAGGACGTGAAGTATTTCACGGGCCATCAGGCCAACCTTCGGATGATCACCTCGGCTGCCGATCGCCTTGGCATTGCCACCGACCGCCATCTTCACAACGTCGCAGAGCTTGGCAACCAAGGGTCGGCCGGGGCTCCGTCGGTCCTGTCGATGAACTGGGATCGGTTCGAAAAGGGCGACCTCATTGCTCTTGCCGTTGTCGGCAGTGGGTTGACTTGGGGCGCGACTCTGTTAGAAAAGACATAAAGCACAGCTGTTCAAAGCCGGGGCAAAACAGTAAGAGGTTTTTCATGAAGTTCTTTTGCGCATCCATCGCTTTGTCCACCGCGCTGCTAACGTCCTGCGTCTCAAATCCTGAGACGGGCCGCAGGCAGCTCAACCTGGTCTCGGACAGTGAGATGAACAGCATGGGTGATCAAGCTTACAAAGAGATCCTTGCCAAAAGCAAGATCTCGCAAAAGCCCCAGCTCAACAGTGAAATCGTCGCCATTGGCAAACGCATCGCTCAGGCAAGCGGCGTTGATTTTGATTGGGAATTCTCGGTACTCAATGAAAATCAGGTCAACGCCTTTTGTCTACCCGGTGGTAAGGTCGCCGTTTATACGGCGATCATTCCTATAGCCAAGAATAATGCCGGCCTGGCTGCCGTTTTAGGTCACGAAGTGGCCCATGCGGTGCTTCGTCATTCCGCTGAGCGCATGAGTCAGCAGATGGTCTTACAGACGGGCATGGACATCGTCGGCGTTAGCTTCGGTAATTCGCAGTATAAAGACCTGATTGGTGCCGCCATGGGCCTGGGCGTGAATTATGGGATCGCTTTGCCTTTCAGTCGATTCGATGAATCGGAGGCGGATCGGGTTGGTCTCGAGTATATGGCAAAAGCGGGATACGATCCGCGTGAAGCCGTCGCCCTTTGGGAGCGCATGGGCCAGATGGGTGGTGGTCGTCCTCCTGAACTGCTTTCCACTCACCCTGATCCCGTTCGCCGGGCCAAGGATCTGGCCAAGCATATGGACAAAGCGCTGGCGCTTTATCAAGGTGCTGTCAAGCAAACGACGACGCTTTTGCCTAAACCCTAAAAAACTTTGGAGTGAGGATGGCCGACGTTGGCGAAGCCAAACGTCAACAGCCACTCATAGTCTCTCACTGATCCTTACGATTCGACGACCACATCGGTGCCGCCACATCATAGAATCCTTTGACATCCAGCTTATGTTGATTGCTGCCATCACGATTCATGATCCACAGATTTCCCATTCCCTTGCCATTGCCGTCGCCAATGCGATTGGATTGAAAGGCGATCAGCTGACCATTCGGAGAAAAGCTTGGGCTCTCGTTATCGCCATTTTTAAGCGTCAAACGTTCCAGCTGGCTGCCGTCGGGATTCATCAGGAAAGTGTCCCATCGGTTGATCTCTTTATCATAGCCAGCAAAAACGATCTTGTCCGAATCGGGAGACCAGTTAGGCGTCGCGTTATACCAACCCGCATAGGTGAGGCGCTTATCGCTCGTGACGCGAGGCGAATCGGTCTTATCGATGTTGGATACAAAGATATGGGGGTTGCCGAAGCGACCGGAAACAAAGGCGATCTGTTTGCCATCCGGCGAGAACTTGGGATCGACGTCGAGACCTGAGCCTTCGATCAGGAGCTTTTTGCCGATACCCTGAGGATTGGTCAAGAAGATATCCGTATCGTCGCCACGCGAGCTGGTGTAGGCGATCCATTTACCATCTGCCGAGAAATTGGCACCGGAATCCAAACCGGCAAAGTTCGTCAGACGCTTTTTAATCCGCGTCTGGGTATCGAAGATAAACAGTTCAGGATTTTTGTATTCATAAGACGTGAAAGCGATATATCGCCCATCAGGACTCCACGAGGGCGACAGGTGAGGATAGTCGCCTTCCGTGATCGCCGTGACGTTGGAACCATCAAAATCCGAGATATAGATCTGCTTGGCAGCGCCTTTCACCTTGCGTCCGACAAAGACAATACGGGAATTGAAGATTCCCGACTTACCCGTATAGGCTTCCAAGAGAAAATCGGCATATTGCCGAATGGTCGCTTTGTAATCGGTGATATGCGTGAATTGCTTGGCGAGAATTTCTTTGCCGCGGCTGACATCGATCGTTTTAAACGAGAGGACCAGACCTTTGCCTGCTTCTTCCGTCAACGCGCCGACAGTGAGGGCCTCGACCCCGAGAGCGCGCCACTGCACATACTCTTCGCCCGAAAGACCTTTGGAGTCCGATACCCAGGCCGTCGATTCTTTGGTCTTGCGACTGGCAGTAAATTGATCCCAGGCACCGGCATAAGCGCTGTCCGCGAGCGGGGTAAAAAAGCCCGAGAACACCAAAAGGCGCGACAGTTCCACCGAACCGTCCTCGACCAGCTTCTTCCCCTGAGGATCGTTGATGGCACCCACAGCTTGAATAACTGGAGTGGCAATCACCAGCTTACGAAATGCCGGACTATCGATGCTAATCAACATTGGGCCACCAGCCTCAGCGGCAAAGGCGGAACTGCAAAGTAGACTAAACAAAAGAATGATATAACGTTTCACGAAATTCAAAGCTCCTTAGGGTTTACACGCGACATGTATCGTTTCGCCGGCGAGTGTCGCAGGCGGCGGGTTAAATGGCGATGACTTATTAACGGCCCGAACACAGTAGTCGTCGAAAACAGAATCGCCTGAGCCCTTTTCTATCTCAGCCTGCATCAGTTCGCCTGTGGCGCTGATCGTGATGGCGAGAGTGGCGACCGCATCACTTTTCTGCAACTGATAGGTGGTGGGGAGAGCGTAGTTACGCCGAATCACTCCGGTGAGATAACCCCGATATTTATTCTGCTCGCTGAGGCCGGCGATCCCACCTGGCGAAACCACCGCACCCGCTTCCGTCAAGGCATCACGAATTTGGGCCAGCTCCGTATTATCCTCGGCAGTCAATTTTCTATTGTTGGGTTTGGTTTTGTCTTTCAAACGGTCGCGCACCAAGCGTTCCAGCGCTTCGGATTTTTTAAGAATAGTGGCGACTTCCGGCTTTTGATTGTCCTGACCATCTTTGACCGCATTGGGAATGACGGCACCCTGATCCTTAATAGGCTCTTTGGCGGGTTCCAACCCCTCTTCTTCCTTGAGCTTTTCCTCGACTTTAAAGGTCTTGGTGAGCTGGGGCAATTGATTGTCGGGAACCAGGACCTCCGGCGCGACCTCGGCCTTCGGGATAATGGTTTTGGGGGCGGACCCCAGCTCGGCTTCGGTGAGCAGCTCGGTATCCATCGCATACTCTTCCACAAGAATCGGCGGAGTGTCCCAAAATTTTTTGATAAAGCTAAGAGCAAAGACAAGCAAATGAATCCCTATCGATACACCGATGAGGATGTAGAGCGAGCGGTGTTCATCCGGGGTTTCAATAGGAGGAGGATTGCTCAAGGACTTTATAACCTCATTACTGCCGAGCCGGAACTTTGGCTTCGGTTAGCATGCTAATCTTGGTGACACCGGCCATACGCGCCGCGCTCATGGCATTGACGACTTTTTCGTAGACGACAGCCTTGTCGGCACGAATGTAGATCTCTTTCTTCTCACGGTTGCGATAGATCTCTGCCAGCCTGCTCTCAAGGACTTCGCTGGGAATGCCTAATTTCTCAAGAAAATAGTCACCCTTCATCGAGATCGACAGGACCACGCGGTTTTCCGATACTGCGGAACTGCGCGCTTTGCTGACCGGCAGGTTAACGTTGATGCCACCGATCGACAGCGGGGCCGTAACCATGAAGATAATGAGCAGCACCAGCATGACATCGACCAACGGCACGATATTGATATCGGCCATCTGTCCCATGTCATTCTCATTATCGTCGTTGGAACTTTTAAACTCCATGGTGTCTCACGTCCTCTCAGATCGAAGCTTGGGTGGAACCGGTGCCCTTGCGATCGCTCACAAGATAGCGGCCAACAATATTAAGAAAATCCATGGAGAATCCATCGAGCGCACCAGTCAGATGGCGAATACGGGAATTCGCCATGTTAAAGGCTATAACTGCCGGGATTGCCGCAGCGAGACCAAAAGCGGTTGCAATCAAAGCTTCGGAAATTCCAGGGGCAACCGCAGCCAGACTTGCACTGCCGGAGCGGGCGATCCCTTCAAAGGATCCCATGATGCCCCAGACCGTACCGAAGAGTCCAATAAAGGGCGCTGCGGAAGCGATCGTGGCAAGGAGGGGAAGAAAGGTTTCAAGTTTTTTGCGTTCGATTCTTTTCGCTTTGCCAAGGGAACGATTGATATTCTCCATGGCAGCGCTGATCGCAAGCTGGGAATTGGGCAGACTTTCTTTCAGCTGACTGCCTCTGACAAGTTCGGCGTAGCCGGTTCGGAAGACTTCTTTCGCAGGGCTGGCCGGATAATCACCAAGGCGGCTGTTGAGATCATTCAGCGAACGACTTTCCCAAAAGCTTTTGATAAAGATGTCGGAACTTTTGCTGTTCTTTCTAAGCACGATCATCTTCCAGACCATGATAGCCCAGCTGAGAACCGAAAAGATCACCAGTATCGTCAGTACAGCAAATACGACAAGTCCCGCATGCCAGGCTCGCGAAAAAATCGAAGGTGATGATCCCATATCCTCGACCTGAACACCCGTCTCAGTTGACGCAGCTGGCGCTTCCGTGCCCGGTTTTACAGCGTCTTCCGCTGGAGCCGTCGACGGCAAGCCCCACGAAAATGTGAACATGATTAAGCCTAGAAGAGATACTACGAGCCAATTCTGAGCCTTGGTCACCATGGGACTAGGAACTCCCTGCATGTTAAAAAAACGGTTCTTTGTATACTACTACCGGTAAGGGACACTGTCACCATAAACGGTCCCATTTGGTATCACGTTACCGGTCGTTAGCCAATATTTCTCGCCAAGCTTTCCGAATTGGTCTAAGAATATGCCAAGGATCAGGGATCAAAACAGGGAGTGTCTCATGCTCAATCTCGACCATTTGGCGTCAGGAGTTGTTCGTTACGATTACACGCGTGACCAAATCCAGGCGATTTACGATCTACCCATCACCCGACTCATATTTCTGGCGCAAAGCGTTCATCAAAAGTACTTTGCTCCTGATGAGATTCAAATGAGCACGCTCCTATCGATCAAAACCGGTGGCTGCAAAGAAAACTGTGCCTATTGCCCCCAGAGCGCCCACTATTCCACGGGCGTCGATGCCCAGGGGATGCTGAGCGTAGATTCCATCATTTCGGCAGCGAAAGAGGCTAAGGCCAAGGGTTCCAGCCGCTTTTGCATGGGTGCCGCGTGGCGAAGCCCGCCTAAGAAAGGCAAACACTTCGACCAGGTTCTTGCAGCCGTCACGGCCGTGCGGGCGCTTGGCCTTGAAGTTTGCACGACCCTTGGAATGGTTGATGAGGGTCAAGCCATGGCCCTGAAAGAGGCTGGCGTTCATGCCTACAATCACAACCTCGATACTTCGCCCGAGTATTATGAGGACATCATCTCGACGCGTGTCTATCAGGATAGACTCGACACTCTGAAAGCGGTTCGCAAGTCAGGCATGACGGTCTGTTGCGGCGGAATCGTAGGAATGGGCGAGGCAAAAATCGATCGCATCGGTTTACTGGAGCAATTGCATCAACTGGCCCCTCATCCCGAATCGGTGCCGATCAACCTTCTCGTCAGGGTGGAGGGCACACCGCTTCAAGATGAAAAGGATCTCGATATCTTTGATTTGGTGCGGACGATAGCGGCGGCCTGCATTATAATGCCCGCAAGCCGTATCCGCCTTTCTGCTGGCCGCAGTCAGATGAGCGATGAAGCCCAGGCCATGTGTTTTCTGGCTGGTGCCAGTTCGATTTTCACAGGCGACAAACTGCTTACGACCCCTAACCCGGGGGACGATGCCGACCAGAAACTATTGGCACGCCTGGGTCTTAAACCATTGCCTGCGTCCGAACCAAAGCTACGCGATATTGAAATCGTAAGTGAGCCCGGCTGCCCATCAGAATACGCTTACGAGGCCACCCACTAAGGACTGAGCACTATGCCGACGCAGGGTATAAATACGTTAAAAAACCTTGTCCAGCAGAGGCTCAGCGCGATCGATGGGCAGGGCCGAACCCGCTCCTTGCGCCCCTTGGCCCGAGACTCCAGGGGAGCGCTCCTTGATCTGACTCACAACGACTATCTTGGATTTCGCGCCGATCCGGTTTTTCAAAAAACCGTACACGATGCTGCCGGCGTTTGGCCGATGGGAGCCGGGGCGAGTCGGCTCTTAGGTGGCGAGCATCTTATATATGAACAGCTCGAACAGACTTTCTCAGCGTGGAAAGGCTGTGAAGCCAGTCTCTATTTTGTCTCAGGCTACGCTGCCAACGAAGCTTTGATGGCGACCCTCGGGATGGCTGATGTGAATTTTTTTTCTGACAGCCTCAATCATGCCAGTCTCATCGATGGCCTGCGTTTATCGCGCATCGGCGCCGAGCAAAAACATATTTTTCCACACAATAACCTGTCCGTTTTGAGAGAGCAGCTGACCTTATCAACGAGTCTTTTGAAGGTCGTCGTCACCGAAAGCCTCTTTAGTATGGATGGCGATCAAGCCCCCTTGCCTGAGCTTCTTGCCCTTTGCCGCGCGCATGGCGCCCTCCTGATCGTCGATGAAGCGCATGCGCTCGGCGTCTATGGAGCCCAGGGCTCGGGTCTTTTGGAAGCCCATGGAATCTCTGCCGATGAGGTTATCACGATCAATCCCTGTGGCAAGGGCATGGCGGGGGCCGGTGCGTTTATTTCGGGACCTCTTTGGTTGAGGCACTACCTAATCAACACAGCGCGCAGCTTTATCTATTCAACGGGAGCTTCGCCCTGGCTTGCGGCAGGCCTTCAGGCTTCGATCGGCATGGTCCGTCAGGCAAGGGATCGTCGGACGCATCTGGCCGAAATATCCCGGGCCTTGCGTTTGGAACTGACGCGATTTGGATATTCCATCGGCAAGAGTACCAGTCATATCGTTCCTCTCATCTTAGGCAGCGAAGCAAAGAGCCTGCAAACCGAACTGAGACTAAAGGAGTATGGGATACTTGCCCGCGCGATACGCCCACCCACCGTGCCTGAGGGAGAATGCCGGCTGCGGCTCTCCCTCCATGCCGGTCTAAGCGGACTTGATCCTTTGCTGCAAGCCTTAAGGGAAATCCTGTGAACTTCTCCCAAGTATTTGTTACCGCTACGGGTACCGACGTCGGCAAAACCTTTGTCTCCTCCCTGCTGCTAAGAACCCATAAAAACTGGTCCTACTGGAAGCCGGTGCAAACCGGGGGCTCGGCTATCGATCAAAATGCCCTGCATGAGATCGCACCGCTGGCGACGATCAGTCCGCTGAGAACCTTTGAATTTGAGCTTCCCGCATCACCCGATCAAGCCGCTGCCGCAGAATTTGCAATTGCACCCCGCGTCTCGGATCTGGTTACGATCGCCGCCGGCCAGCACAATCTTTTGATCGAAGGCGCCGGCGGCCTGATGGTCCCCCTTAATGATGACAATGAAACCTGGCTCGACTTTCTTCAGGCCACGCGCATGCCCGTCGTCCTGGTAGCCTCGAGCGGCCTAGGCACGATCAATCATACTCTGCTGAGCATCGAAGCCCTCCAAAGTCGGGCTATACCTGTCCTTGCTCTTGTACTCAACGGGCCGGAGCATCGTGGCAATCAAAAAAGCCTGGCACGATTTCATCCACGGATTCCTCAAATCATCGTCCCCCGGCTGGGTTCCGATACGGCTCTGAGCGAACTCGACCGCCTGGGCGAGGAAATGTGGAAGACGCTCAGTCAGACCCGCAATGAGTCCCAGCGTTCCGAAAGCTGGCTGCAAAAAGACAAAGACTTTGTTTGGCATCCATATACCCAGCACAAAACCGCACCCAAACCCATTCCCATCGTCGCCGCACGCGGCAGTTATCTGTTCACCGATGAAGGCGAACGTTTGCTTGATGCCAGCGCCTCCTGGTGGACCTGTTCGATAGGTCATGGCCACCCACGTGTGGCTGCGGCGATTCGCGCGCAGCAGGCCAAGCTCGATCACTGCGGCTTTGGAAATGCCACGCATCAACCGGGCTCCGAACTTGCCGCGCGCCTGATTGCTTTGGCAGGACCCCCTTTCAGCAGGGTTTTTTACTCCGATAATGGATCCTGTGCCGTTGAAGTCGCCTTGAAGATGGCAGCCCAAACCTGGACGAATCGAAATAAGCCGGAACACTGCAAATTTCTTTATTTTCAAGGCGCCTATCATGGCGACACGTTCGGGGCGATGTCGGTGGCCGAAAGCGGGGGGTTTCACAAGGCCTTTGCACCCTATGTCTTCAAGGGCATTGAGGCTCCGCTCGTCACCTCCCATCCTTCGCGCATCTGTCCTGACGGTCCTAAGGAACTTGAGAAGGGCAAGGCCGCGCTGCTTCGTCTCTTTGAGGCCCACGCCCACGAACTTGCCGCCGTGATTATTGAGCCCTGGGTGCAAGGGGCAGCGGGAATGCTATTCCAGGATTTGGATTGGCTGCGCTATCTCGATGAACTTTGCAAAAAATTCAAAGTCTTTCTCATCCTCGATGAAGTCTTTACCGGCCTTGGCCGTCTGGGCGAAAGTTTTGCTTTCAAACGGGCTGGCCTGGCAGCTGACATCGTCTGCCTGGCCAAGGGCCTTACCGGCGGCAATTTGCCACTGGCCGCAACGCTTTGCACGGATGAAATATTCTCAGCTTTCCTCGATGAGGATCGATCCAAAGCCCTTTTGCATGGCCACACTTTCACAGCCAATCCCATTGCCTGCGCCGCAGGTCTAGCGAGTCTCGATATTTATCGCGAACAAAATATTATGGGCAAGGCTCGGAACATAGAGGCTATTTTTCAAGATTGGATCGAAGTCCATAGCGAAAGTTTGGGACTCATCGCCGCCCGCGCCAGCGGAGCTATCCTGGCCTTTGAACTCGAGCCAGGGAATTATTTTCATACCGCGGCCTACCTGATTCCTCAGCTTGGGCGGGAGCAGGGGTTATTATTAAGGACTTTGGGTAGCACCGTTTATTTTGTCCCATCGCTTATGATTAGTGAAAAGGAATTAATTCTTGGGTTATCGGCGCTGCAGCGGACGATTCGCGGCTATAGACTGGCGGAATTAAAGGGCGTGAAGTGAATTAAAATGAGGATGGAGGCTTCTCCAGGCTATGGAATGTCAGGGTCAAGACCTTCCCTAGCCTGTGTCCCTAGGGACGAAGAATCCTGGTCAGTTCAGTAGTCTCAATCATTTTCAGCACGCCGTCGCCGACAGTATTGGTCGTTTCAATCACAGTCTTCACCATGATTCCACTACCGTCCTGCAAGGTCCAATTCTGAAACGTGGTAGGGCCCGAACCCGGAGCATTGGTCCTGCCATTGATGTACTCCGCAGCAAAACTGCCGGCTGAGACCTGAACCGATTGGGGCCCTTTCTCCATGATTTCAACGTTATCTTTGATATTCACTTTTGATAGAATCGAATTCAGCTGATTGCAGCTTTTCAACCATTGAGCTTTGGTCAGGACCACTTTTGAAACCACGGGCTGAGCGATACCCTCAACTACCATTGTTCGGGTGGAGAGCACCTGCGTTTCATCGGCCTGGAGAAACCAATCTTCAAAGCTTGATTTTGAATTCTTTATGATGGAAGCGTCAGCACCCGATGCCTGGGAAACCGTTGAATACGATAGTAAAAGGCCCTTAGGATGGCCCGTGACATAGGTTTTCCATGAATCCTCGCAAGCGACGGTCGCCCCTTGAGTCGTTGCATTTTCAGTGACAGTTTCACTGTCTTTTGGCAATCGCGCGACCTGCACCGGAGTGCTGTCTTTTTTATCATCATCAGAATTACTACATGCAAAACCGCATGACAGGGCTGAGATTACGATAAGGGCACTGGTCCAAAGATTCGCTTGCATAGTTTATCCTCCCCTGCATATTTTGGGACGACCGGCTCAAATCATCCCACTCTCACCTTTAACCCGTTTGCACGAGGCTGGCGAGTGGAATTACGTTGATCCATCCCTGCAGAATTAGACTGGTCGCTATTTGCTGGCTGAAAGTCAGGCTCACAGTGAGCTAAGCGCCAGGACTCTCTTTATTCGCAGCGAGAACACAGAAAAGCAGAAACTGCCAATCTCAGAGAAAAAAGGACCCTGGATCACCCAGAGCCCTTTGCAATTTCTCATGTCACGGTCTCAAACAGCAACGGCTGCATGGGTAAAGTTAACCGAGGCCGAAGGCCAAAGGATCTCATCGTTCCAGGAAGAGCCTGGAAAGGATCACGCCTCTTTAATACCTGATGCTGCCTATCCCGAAATCAAGCACCGGAAAGGTTTGTCCCAAGGCAGCAGGTCCTCTTGATTTCAGCAGCGGCCAAGCCTGTCGATTCCTTGGAAACAGCGGTCCTATAGATCGTCATCATCTTCATCATCATAGAGTTCATCTAATGATGTCTCTTCAGCTTCATCATCCTCTTCGTCGTCATCGGCGAAGTCATCATCTTCATCAGCTTCTTCTTTTTCTTTTTCTGCGGCTTCGTTTTCTTCTTTCCACTCTTCGATTTCGTCCGTGTCCATTTCGTCGACAACGTGTTCATCGGCGAGCTTCTCGGCGCGCTCTTCCAGCCAATCCTTGGCATCGTCCTCAGAATCAAAACCAGCCTTGAGAATCTTGCCTGTCTCGATGTTATAGACTTTCCAAAGCAACGTCTTATCTCCAATTTTACTAGGGACTTGAAGCACCCAAATTTTGCCTTGGCAAAGGGTGGGCGATCACCACTGGACTCCGACGGGACTGTCCCGCCTCTTCTGGATGTCCGCAACTTAAGTAAAAGCCTATTGTCTGTCAATAAAATGCCGGTCAAGTCCTGATCCACTGGCCCTTTGCTGAACTTTAGGCTTAGCCCGATCCCTATCGACTGACTTTCCTCCAAAATTCTATCACAGGTTTTTGCCAGAAAGCTGCGTCTAATCCATATTTTCCCAAACAAATAGCTAAATTGAATGATCTTGAGCGGAGATCTTTGTTGCGTCATTATAACATCTTTACACTTGCCTGCCGGCGGCGACTCTAGTAAACAACTGCATCAGGAAGCCTAAGGAGTCTTGTCATGTTGATCCCAGCTCTACTCACTGCCCTTGCCCTAACCGCTGCTGAACCCCGTCCATGGACCTGTGATCTGGCACCAAGCGTGGGTCGGGGCAGCGCCGACGAAGGTCACATTGATAGCATAAGCAGCCTCAATTTTGGGTGTCGCTACCATGTGCTCAGTGTCATGGGGATTGCCATCAGTCCAAACCTTGGCATCGATAAGCAGATGTGGTCCGTCTACCAGACGAATACCGGCTATAAAAATATAAGCACCTACGAAACCCAGGATTTCAACCTTGGACTGCGCCTGGAAAAAGCAATGAGCCGATCGACCAAAATTTACTACGGCCTCGCCTCAGGTCAGGGTCGCGGCACCTTAAACCTTACTCAATCTACCAGTCAAAGCTCATTAAACAGCAGCTTTTCCGATGTCAGGCACAGTTACCTGCAGCACAGTTTCGGCGGCAGCTATGCCCTTACCGAAAATCTGAGTCTTTCCCTTGCCTGGCAGCATCAGGTCGCAAGCCAAAGCTGGACCTATGACAAGGGCGCGGTGCTTCTGCAAAATGTTGATGAAGACAATCGACTCTCCCTGGCCAGTGGCGTGACGGCATTGGTCGGAACGGGAAGCTTGCCGCGAAGCAGCAGTCGCAGCACAACCCATCTCATTCAGATCGGCCTTAGCTTTCAGTTTGGTGCTCATTGATCGGATTTAGACTTTAATCACCTTCGAGAGCCCGCAGATATAGTTCCATTCGTGTAAGGCGACCTGTTGAATCGACAGTCGTTGCCCCGGCTTTACCAAAGCCATATCCAGAAGAACCTTATCGTTTTTCAATCGCTTCAAAAGAATCGGCTCTGCAAATCGTGCATGGGCTTTTACATCGACCATACACCAGCGGGATTCGCCCTTGGCCGCCGATTTTTCGTCATAATACTGGGAATTGCGATCGAGGGCGCTGGGATCAGGATAAGCCTCTCTGACCACCTTTGCAATGCCTACGATCGCCGGCTCCTCCACCCGACTGTGATAGATAAAGACAGATTGGCCTACCTTAAACCGGTCACGCATATAATTACGTGCCAAATAGTTGCGTACACCATCCCAACTTTCGGTCTTTTTCGGCCGTCTAACCAGATCATCAAAGCCAAAAGTGTCGGGCTCAGTCTTCATCAGCCAGTACAAGTCCTCGGACATAATCACACCTTTCTAAAAATCCTAGCTCGCAGGCAGCAAAATCGGATAAACCTTACCATTCATCGGATGGTCTCGCCTAAGGAACCCTAAGTCATGAGTAAAAAACGACTCTTCATTATCGATGCGATGGCGATGGCCTTTAGAAATTTTCACGCCATAAGACCCCTTTCTACCAGCCAAAACATACCCGTAAATGCAGTCTATGGTTGCCTTGTGTTCCTGGCCGGACTTATTGAGAAGCAAAAACCCGACTATTTCGTATTTGCCACCGATAGCCAGGAAAAGACCTTTCGTCACGATTTCTATGCAGCCTACAAGGCCAATCGTTCGGATATGCCCGAGGATTTGGCCAGGCAGATTCCCTTGCTTTATCGCCTTTTTGAAGCGTTTCAGGCGCCCTTGCTTAAAGAGCCCGGGCTCGAAGCCGATGACCTGATCGGATCGCTCGTCCACCAGTTGGCCAGCGATGATTTACACTGTTATATCGTTTCCGGCGACAAAGACTTCATGCAGCTCGTCAATGATAATGTCTCCCTTTACTGCCCGAAAAAAGGCGGTGAGGCCGTCCTTATCGAAAAAGAGGGCGTCTTCGAGAAATTCGGCTGCTCGCCTAAGCAGGTTATTGATATCCTCGCCTTGATCGGCGATAGCTCCGACAATGTTCCGGGCGTCCCTGGTATTGGGGACAAAGGCGCCGCGAAGCTGATTCAGGAGTTTCAAAGTCTTGATGCAATCTATCAGAATCTCGATAGGATCACCAATCAGCGCCAGCGCAATGGCCTGCTTGAAAACAAGGAACTCGCCTACCTATCCCAGCGCCTCGTCACGATCAAGGTCGATGCGGTTTTGCCATGGACCCTTGTTGATTTCGAGTGCATTCCCGAGCAGGCCATTGCCAACCCGGCGCTGCTCGCGTTCGCGACGGAAATGGAATTCAAAACCCATGTCGAACGTATCAAAACGAAGATCAACAAACGCGCTGCGGCTGCGGAACGGTCCCAGGAACCGGCAGCCGATGACGCGCGGCTGCCGGCGGTTGCCGAAGGACCTCTGCCGGCACCGCGGGATGTAAACGACTATCGCCTGGTGACAAGCGAAGAGGATTTTCAAAAACTTCTCACCGATCTGGCGACGGTTTCAGTCTTTGCCTTTGATACAGAAACGACGGGACTTGACCGCATTGCCTGCGTGCCTATCGGTCTAAGCCTTTCCTTTCAATCCGGCAGCGCCTGCTATATCCCTCTTCTCGCCCGGCACCGCGTTCTGGAGGAAGAGCGCGTGAAGGGCTATATGCGGACCATACTGGGCAACGCCGAGCAACTGAAGATCGCCCATAATGCCAAATTCGATATTCAGATGCTTGGCAATGTGGATATCGCCGTCGTCGGTCCTCTTGCCGATACCATGATTGCCTCGCATCTCAACGACACCTCGGACCGGGGCCACAGTCTGGATGAAAACTGTCTTCGCCATTTTGGATATAAAAAGATTCCCACCAAAAATCTCCTCGACAAACAGGGGACGATGCTGAGCACGCCGCTTGAGGATTTGGTTGAATATGCCTGCGAGGATGCTGACTTTACCTTTCGCCTTTGGGAGGTCCTCGAAGCCAGGCTCAAGGCGAAAGACCTCTTGCGTGTGTTCTACGATATCGAGATGCCCTTGATACCCGTGATCGCCCGCATGGAATCGACAGGCGTGCATATCGATACCGAAATTTTGCAGGAAATATCCGATAAACTGGCGGCCAAGATCAAGCTCCTGGAAGTCGAAATCTATAGGATCGCCGGCGAAGAATTTAACATTAACTCCACCAAGCAATTGGCCACTATCCTCTTTGAAAAGCTCAAAATCCATGAACTGCTGGGTCTCAAACGAATCAAAAAAACCAAGACCGGCTACTCGACGGACGTGTCGGTCCTGGAACAGATGGGGGAACATCCGCTGGGAGCGGCGTTGCTGTCCTATCGAACTCTGATAAAATTGAAATCGACCTATGTCGACTCCCTGCCGCAGTTGATCCATCCAAAGAGCAACCGTCTCCACACCAATTTTCATCAATCGGGCACGACAACGGGTCGCTTGAGTTCGAACGATCCCAACCTTCAAAACATTCCGATTCGTTCCGAAGAGGGTCGGGAGATACGCAAAGCCTTCCGGGCAAGTCAAAAGGATTGGGTCTTGGTCTCTGCTGACTACTCGCAGGTCGAGCTCCGCATCCTGGCCTTTCTTGCTCAGGAAGAAAACCTGCGGCAGGCCTTCGTCGATCGGCAGGATATTCACACCGCAACAGCGGCCCGCATTTTCGGAGTTGCCCCCGGCGAGGTTTCGGGCAATCAGCGGGCCCAGGCGAAAGCCATTAACTTCGGCATTATTTACGGTATGGGTCCGCAGCGCCTGGCTCGGGAAACTGGCGTTACGATGAGGGAAGCGAAGGACTTTATCGATAAGTATTTTGCGACTTATCCGGGTATTCGTCAATATATCGACAGGTCCATTGCCTTCGCGCGCGAGCATGAATACACTCTGACTTTTTCCGGTCGACGCCGTACCCTGCATGAGATCAATGAGACCAAGGATCGCATGCTCCTGGCCAATGCGCAGAACATAGCCGTCAATGCCCCTGTTCAGGGCAGCGCGGCCGACCTGATCAAGATCGCCATGGTGAAGGTGCAAAAGAAGCTGGATGAAACCGGGTCGCGTGCTAGAATGCTTCTCCAGGTGCACGATGAATTGGTTTTTGAATGTCCTAAGGAAGATAAGAACAGCCTCATCGAGCTGGTGAGACGTGAGATGGAAGGGGCCTATGACTTCGGGGTCCCCTTGCAAACCGATGTTGGTGTTGGCGATAACTGGTTAGAGGCGCATTAAAATGGAAGATCCAGAAAAACTCAAGGTCATGGGCATCTTCGAACACATCGACGAATTGCGCTCGCGGCTGGTCAAGTCGATGCTGGTGCTCATCGTCATGTTTTGCGTCTGCTATTACTTTGCACCCCAGATCTTGTTTTTTTTGAAACAGCCGCTGGTTGAGGTCTTGCCAAGGAATGCACCCTCGCTGTATTTCACCGGACCCATGGATGTCTTCACGGCAAACGTCAAACTCGGCTTTTTTACAGCTCTCATCATTAGCTGTCCGATCTGGCTCTATCAGCTTTGGAAATTTCTTGAGCCTGCGCTTTATGAAAAAGAAAAAAAGTATGTGCTGCCCTTTATGGTCTCATCGATAACGCTTTTCCTGGCCGGCGTTTCCCTTTGCTACTACATGATCCTGCCCCTGGCGCTCAAGTATCTGATTGGTCTTGGCACCGACATGGGAACAACACCTATCATCACCATTAGCGATTATCTGTCGCTCATTATGCTGATGATGGCCGCTTTTGGAGCGGTGTTTGAAACTCCGGTGATCCTGGTGATGCTGGCTCTGCTCGATCTCATTAGCGCCCAGACCCTGCGGGATAATCGTAAGATCGTTATCGTCATCATCTTTATTGTCGCGGCGGTTTTAACGCCAACCCCCGACCCCCTCTCGCAGCTCGCCATGGCGATTCCCACTTGGCTACTCTTTGAGGGATCGATACTGTTGATCGCATGGCTTCAAAGATCCAAGGATAAAGCAGCTAAATCCAAGGATTAAAGATGAAGAACCGAATGGAAATGGCGGCGAGGACATTTTTTAAATCGGGACTTCGGGTCGCTTTTTTGGCGATCCTGCTCCCGGGTCTTCTCATTTTTATTGACCCGGAGTTCGGTTGCGCGCAGGAGAATCCTCGGGCAAGCCCTCCAGCATTTCCCGGCACTCCGCCTTCGGCAGAGAAGGGACCTCAAGCGGCCCCAGCCGATTCGGGCAAGGACACCGAACAAGACAAGGGCATGCCCACCTTAAGTCCTGAGGCAATCGCGGCCTTGCCGGCTCGAAATGGCAACTGGAGCATAGGTTTTGATGTTCGAAAGCTCAATATCACCCCCAGCAACCGAAGCTATAAACAGCGAGGATTGACTCCTGATATCAATGTTGGCTATGTTTATATCAAGGACAGCTGGTGGGTAATGGCACGCGGCCATGTGCCTTTTGGTCCAACCAGCGTGCGCTACCCTGATAGTCCTCCTGTCGACTTTGAAGGTTATGGTCTGTCTGCAACCTTCGGGAAAAGTCTCACCTCATCTTTACGCAACCCTGGGGGCTCCTATGGCGCTGAGATGGGCGTGGAAATTTTTCAACTCGTCGGACGTTCGTTTCGTCGCCAGGTTCTTGCCGACCAATCGATCAGCGAGGCCTGGTTGATGAAGGCCGGTTGGACCGCGATCACGCCGGCCCTGACCGCGACTTTTCTCAAACCAGCGCGTCCGCAGGGCAATCGTCCTGAATGGCTTATGACCCGTATCGAAGGCTATCATATGAGCCTTGGCGTCGTTATTCCCGTGCAAAGATCCTGGGATCTGCGCTGGGAACATGACCACGTGGGCCAAGGCGATCGCGGCACCTGGAAGGGCGTCTTTGGGGTGGTCTCACTGTCGACTTGGCTTGGAATTTGATTTCTCTTCCACCAATGCTTCCGCCATTCGATGACAGTTATTATTCAATGCCATGGGTTTAGGCCATCAGACGGGCGATGACGAGGCGCGTGGGTAACCCGCTTTTGCAGACGGAACATTCGGGCTGAAATTATTGTGGGCCTCATCACTAGGAGACGGATATGAGGGGTTTTGGAATCTTGGCATGCAGCCTGATGATGGCCTGGCCATCGTTTGCCGCGACCGGCAAAGACGATGTGCAGGAATTTAAGCTCAAGAACGGTATGAAAGTTCTTCTTCTCAAGGACAGCTCCATTCCCAATGCCAACATGTACACTTTCTGGAAGGTCGGATCGCGCAACGAACTGCCTGGCATTACCGGCCTTTCGCACTTTTTTGAGCACATGATGTTCAACGGTTCCAAAAATTATCCGCCGGGCTCCTTCGATACGGTGATGGAAGCAGCGGGTGGCTCCAATAACGCCTACACGAGCAATGATGTAACCGTTTATACCAACTGGTTTCCCACGTCGGCATTCTCCACCATCATCAATCTTGAAGCCGATCGTATCGCCTTCCTTCAACTCGATGATAAAAAAATCGAAAGTGAACGCGGCGTGGTGCTGTCCGAGCGATCGACTGGCCTTGAAAACGATCCCTGGGAAGAGCTGAGCATCGTCGTGCGTTCCACGGCTTACCTGGCTCACCCTTACAGTTGGCCGGTCATAGGCTGGGAGCCGGATATCAAAGCCTGGAAGAAGGCTGATCTTCAGCATTATTTTGATACCTACTATAACCCTGCAAACGCCGTCATGGTCATCGTCGGTGATGTGGATCCGGCGGCAATCATCAAGGAATTGCAGGCCAAGATCGAACCCATATCACGCAAGTTCGAAGTCCAGCCGCTCCGTACCGTGGAACCCGAACAAAAGGGTGAGCGGCGGGTTTGGGTTCTCAGACCAGGCATTACCAATCCGCATTTCATGGCTGCCTATCATACCCCGGCGGCCAACCATGCCGATCATTATGCGCTCGACCTCCTGTCCGTAATCTTGAGTGATGGACCCTCATCACGCCTATATAAATCGCTTGTCGATGAGCAGCGCATCGCTCTTGAAGTGGGGGCTAACAATGGGGAAGGACTTGATCCTGAACTCTTTACCTTTTCCATAGTCGGCGCCGAGGGCAAAAAACCATCGGCGATAGAAAAGGCCTTTGACAAGGAAATCGAGGCCCTGGTCAACAGAGGAGTGACCGATCGTGAGTTGGAAAAAGCGAAAAACAAACGCCTGGTCGGCCTCTATCGGGCGATGGAAACGATCAACGGCAAGGCGCAGTTGCTCGGCAATTTTGAGATCTTTTTCGGCGGATTCCAACATCTCTTCACCGCCCCGCAAAGCTATAAGGCCGTGAACACCGCTGATATTAAACGAGTGGCCAGGACTTATTTCGCCCCAAGCAACCGCACCCTCGGCATAATCGACCAACAGCAGGAAAAAGGAAAGGAATGAACATGCAGCTATCCCGGCTTAAAATAATCGCGAACCTCGCGCTGCTCACCTTGGGTCTTCATTGCTCGCTGCCCGCCTTCGCGGCCTTCAAAGTTCCAAAAATTGAAAGAAGGACTTTGGACAATGGCCTGCAAATCTTTTTTGTCCGTCAAAGCGAAGTACCCCTGACTCATATCACTCTCGGTATAGCGATGGGCAGCGCCTCGGATGGGGCGCAATGGGGTCTGACTTCATTGACCGGCGACGCCTTAAGTCTTGGGACCAAATCCTATCCCAAACAGGTGATCGAAGACAGCTTTGACTTCTACGGCATCGACTATGATTGCGCGGTAAATAAGGATTATCTCACGATAGAAGCCTCCGTCGCGACCGCTGATCTGCCGAAGTACCTTCCGATCCTCGCCGAGCTGGTCATGGCACCGAAGTTTCCAGGCAAAGAGGTGGATAAACTCCGCGATCGTACGGTATCGCAGCTGAAAAAGGGCAAAGAAAGCCCCAATCAGGTCGCCAGTGAAATCTTCCAGCGCCTGTATTTCAAGGGTCACCCTTACGCTTCACCCGAGGGTGGCGTAGCGGAAACCGTTCAAAAATTCAGAGCCGCCGATCTCGTGAAGTATCATGCTGATCATTTCCAGCCGCAGATTGCCGCGCTGACCATTGCTGGTGATTTTGATCCGGCTCAGGTTCAGGCTCTCATCCAAAAGAATTTTAGCTCCTGGAAAAAAGGCCTGGCAAAAGCCCAGGAGATCGCTGGCCAGGTCGAAGGCCCCCGTGAAACCGAAGTCCTTTTTCTCGATAAAGAGGACTCCCATGAAACGACCTTTCGCATCGGCGGACCGGGCACCGCGAGCTTCGACAAAGACTGGGTGAAGCTCAATGTCGTGAATACCGTGCTTGGAGGCCGCTTTACGTCTCTACTCAACGAAGAATTACGCGTTAAATCCGGCTATACCTATGGTGCCAAAAGCCGTTTCAATGAATGGCGCTCTTCCGGAACCTTTTTTATCTCAACCTTTACCGCCACTGAAACTACGTTCCAGACCCTGGACCTTGCACTGGCCACATACAAAAAGTTTATAGCCGAGGGCATCGATCAAAGGACCCTTGATTCAGCCAAGGCCTATGTCAAAGGCCAGTTCCCTCCGACCTTTGAAACACTGGCGAGCCTTGCCGATCTGGCGACCGAGCTTTGGGTCTACGGCGTCGCTATCGACCAGTTCAATAGCTTTGAAGCCCAGGTCGATAGCTTGACCCTAGCGGAAGCCAATCAGCTGATCAAAACCCGGCTGCCTCAGGATAGGCTTGAGATTCTGATGATAGGCAAAGCCAGAGAGCTGGCTGCAGAAGCCAAAAAATACGGGAAATTTCGGCAACTGCCGATCGCCCGGGTTGACCAAAGCGCAGAACTATAAAAATTTAATCGTTTGTCCAGTTTTCTTCTGCTGCTCCCCTCCCCGCCACGCCGCCCTTTGGTCGAGCCCGCTGGCAACGGTGAGCTTCGAAAATGTCGGAAATCACCTCATAAAATGTGTTCTTTTCTCCTCCGAACTCTCTATAGTCGGAGGAGAACCTTCGCGTTTTATTAGGGAAGGCGATGCCAAAAGGTTCTCAACCTTCGAAAAAGGAAAGGGTAGACATGTTTAAATCGACTCTCTTCGCGGCGAGCCTCATCGTGGCTTCTTCGACCTACGCAGCGGACCTCAAGGTCGGTGATCAGGCGCCGACATTCACAGCCAAGAATCAAGCCGGACAAGCCTTCGATCTCAGTACACGCAAAGGCCAGTGGACGGTGCTTTACTTCTATCCGAAAGCCGGCACTCCGGGCTGCACCAAGCAGGCCTGTGCCTTTCGTGATGGAATCAAAAAGATTCAAGCCGAAGGCGCCGAGGTCTATGGGATAAGCGCCGATAGCGTCGAGTCGCAGAGCAAGTTTCACACGGAGCATAAGCTGCTCTTTGATCTTCTTGCCGATCCTGATGACAAGGTTATCGAGCTTTACGGAAGCAAAATGCCAATCCTGAGCATGTCCAAGCGCTGGACTTTTATCATCAACCCCGACCTCAAGATCGCATCGATCGATAAGGATGTTGATCCCATGTTGGACGCGCAACGCGTAACGGACAAGCTTATTGAATTGAAAGCAAAAAAATAGAAATCACACGCCTCGCGAATGGCAACCGTTCCTCCTGAGCAGTCTCGCCAGACTGCCCGGAGGCCCCAGTTCGCTGATCTTCGTTCCGGTCGGACACAGCTTCCCAACACCATTATAAGTCTTTGATATTACATAAATAATTATGCTAAATTTTTTGCTCTGAACAGCCGATAGGAATGGAGAATCCTTACGCTAGGACAAAAATATGCGACTTCCGGCAATTGCAACCTTCGTCCTATCCCTTTCCGTGATGATGCAAGCCTGCAACAAGCCTCCGCTTTATACTCGAGGCGCCGGCACCGAAAAGCCAGACTCTACGCCGCTTCCTTCGGAAAATTCCGATCCGGATCGCGAGGCTTCCCCGAATCCAAAAGACGATTCCAACCCAGCTCCAAGCATCGACAATGGGGATCAGGCCAGTCCGGAAAAAACGGTTGTCACTGGGATGGAAAAACCGGCAGGAACAGGTGCTGAAAAGCCCCGAGTCGTTTCCAAACCCATGCCGGCTGGCAATACCTCCCCGAAACCAGGCACTGATGCCAGCCTGGATCTTTCGCTTGCCGCCGTCAAAGCATTGGATGAGATGCTTGCCAGAAATCCAGCCTCACTCAGTGAGCTTGGCAAGCAAGCCTTTGCCAGGGTTTTGTTGACCGCTGACGATGCGGCCAAGATAAAGATTAAACTTTGGAACGAGTTCAGGACGCGTGCCTTAGTCGACCGGCAGGAAGAAATCAAAGCCTCAGTTGTGAAAGCCGCCGGACAAACGATGCGTTATAAAACCAAAATCTTTGGCGGCAAACCCACCAAAGGCCGAAGCCTTTATATTTCGCTCCATGGTGGCGGTCAGGCGACAGCAGCTGTCAATGACGAACAGTGGGACAACCAGATCAGTCTTTATCAACCCAGCGAAGGCCTTTACCTTGCGCCCCGGGCCCCTACCGATACCTGGGACCTTTGGCAGCTTCCGCACATCGATGCGCTCCTCGATCGGCTCATAGCAAACTATGTGCTGACCGGTGAGGTTGACCCCGACCGGGTCTACCTTATGGGCTATTCGGCAGGTGGCGACGGGCTCTATCAATTGGGACCGCGCATGGCCGATCGTCTGGCTGCGGGCTCGATGAGTGCCGGGCATCCCGGTGATGCCTCGCCGATCGGTCTTCGTAATATCGGTTTTGCAATCCATTGCGGAGGCAACGACAGTGCCTATGACAGGAACAAACTCGCCGGGGAATGGGGCAAAACATTGGATGCTATGGCAAAGGCCGAGCCGGGCTCCTATAAGCACCAGGTGAACGTCGTCCCGGGGAAACCTCATTGGATGGATCTCGTCGATGCCGAGTCCGTGCCGTGGATGGGAGGCTTCACACGCAATCCCTTTCCGACCAAGGTCGCCTGGCATCAGGATGATGTCAATCACAATCGCTTCTATTGGATCTTCGTCGACACGCCCAAGACTGGAAGCGAAATGACCGCTGAAATCAAGGGGCAAACCATCATCCTCACCGATACTATGCCTGGTACGGCTCGTATTCGTCTCAATGACGACATGATAGATTTGAGTAAGGACATTCAGGTGGCTCGCAATGGAAAAAACGCGATGGTGAAGCCACAGCGCACGATTGATACGATCTTGAAAACGATTTTGGAACGCGAGGACCCGCGCTCGGTCTATAGCGCGGAATTGGTAATTCCATAGGCGGGATGGCTTTGGGCGAAAGTCGGGCGAAGGTAAGGGCCATGGGCGGATCATCGCCCTGGCGCGCCCTCAGAACGAATACGCAAGCTATCAATATCATTTATTTATATTAATACCCTGCACTTTCATTCAAGCCCCGCTGCCGATAGCCGAAACAACCCCGTAGCCCCGAGGTTTTAAAGCATGGCTGATGATTCGCAGGAAAAATTACGTCTCCCCTTGGTTCGAAGAGTCTTTCGCCAGGACGCCCGGTACATCTGCGGGCTTTGCAAATCGGACTATAAAAACTACGGAGCAGCCAACTCCTGCATGAACCAATGCTGGTTCGATGTCCATAATTTCTATCCGGTGGTCAAGCGCAAGCGGGGACCTTCGACCTGGACCTACCGTTGCCTTTTTTGCTGCCGGGATTTTAACAATGAGATCAATGCCTATTCCTGCGCCCGACGTTGCGTCGGCATTCGCAATAAGGCGCAGGTGCGCGAGCAGCTGTTGAATGGCCAGCCTTTACCCCCACCGTCGCATCCCGTGTCGCATCTTATTCAGATGACGCGTGGCCTGCACCAGACTGAGGCCAGGAAAAAAGCGCTATGGACCCCGACGATCCATCGAACCTTGCCGCTCGCGGCCAGGGACACTTTCAACCGACCTTCGGGTGATGGGGTTTTGGTGGAAAGAGATCCTTCCAAGGGGCTTCATAAACGAAGTTTTGCCACGGTAGTCTCGTTTCACAGGAGTCGGTATCAATGCAATTACTGTAAAACGTCCTATACGAGTCAGTCTGATGGTCAAAAGTGTTTTGCGGGCCATTTCAACGAGGAGGGTTTTGAAAAAATAGTGTCCATCGATTCGGCCGCCTAGCAGAGCACCAGACAACGGCGCCCTTCCGCTCCAGCGTCCATCATCCCAAACGAAAAAAGGCGCCCACTAGGGAGCGCCTGATCGTTGTTAATGATAAAAAAAGCCGGCGGGCTTAGCCCATCCTGCGACGAAGGATCTTCTCAAATTTTAAGATGTCGCTGGCATCGACTTCAACGTTAGCGTATTCACTGTCACTTGCTGGGCTAGCGAACAACTCACGGTTTTTGGGGAATTTATGGTCCTTTAATTTATCTTTGCGTTTTTTAAGTTGAGCCGAAAGCTTATCGATCATATGGTCGATAGATGCGTACATATCGTCACAAACATGTTCTACGTTGAAAGAAAATCCGTCGCCTCCGGTAATCGAGCAAAGGACCTGGTGTTTGTGTTTATCGACGGCAAACGTGACGTGGGCTTCTATCGGCTTCGTAGAAAACTTGGCGACCTCGGTGTTGATTTTGTTTCGCGCATACTCTTGAAGGGCGTCTGACGAACTCATGTGTTTGAAAGCAAATCGAAACTGCATAGGGTGGCTCCAGAAACACGTTGTTGGGCATGAGAGTTTGGCTAACGAAAGCCTTGGATTTCCAGGAGTATGGAGTCTCCGTCTCTCACATAAATCTAGTATCGGCATTTGAAGCCAAAAGGTGTAGGGACGAAAATTGCCTGTTGGAAGGTTTTTATAAAGCCGCGAGACCTTGCGAAATCTATGGATTTTTTCTAAACATAGAGATGCTTTTTATGCGGTGAGGAATGCTGTGCAGCAAGAACTAGCGAACCCGGGAGCCACGAATCGAACCGTCCTCCAAGGCGAGCTTCAAAAGATATCGTTTCAAAATAGCGAAAACGGGTGGACTGTCGCTCGCTTACGCACGTCCGAAGCCGAGCCCATCGTCACCGTGGTTGGACATTTTGGCAAAATCCGGCCGGGTGAATACTGCGAAGTCCATGGTGAGTGGACGGAAAATAAAAAATTTGGCAAACAATTCAAAGCGGTACATATAAGCGTCATCTACCCCAAAAGCCTGGCCGGGATCCTGCGTTACCTAAAGTCCGGCGTAATTAAAGGCATTGGCGAAAAAACTGCGGAACGCATTGTTCAGCATTTCGGCATTCAGACTCTGGAAGTTCTTGATAATGATCCCGATCGTCTGCTGACCCTACCAAAGATCGGTAAACGCAAGAAAATCGAGATCATAAAGGCCTGGAATGAACGCAAGCGTTTTCGCGATGTTGAAATTTTCCTCAGTTCTCAGGGAATTTCCCCAGCTTTTATAACACGTATCATACGCATTTATGGAGCCAGTGCGCCCGAACGCGTGCAGGAGGATCCTTATTGCCTGGCACGTGACATTCCTGGCATAGGCTTTATTACGGCTGATGCGGTGGCTCAACAGGTAGGTATCGCTCTGGACTCCCCCCTACGTATTAAAGCCGCGCTTTCATTTCAACTGGAAGCGGCTGAAGAAAACGGCCACTGCTATCAGACCCGCAGCCAGATCATCGACAGCCTCGGCAATCTTTTAAAGATTCCAAGGGTTCGCGTGGAAGACCTTTTGGAAGATGCGTTGAGCGATCTGCTTGAAGCTGATGCTGTCGTCTTTGACGAATCGCCCCAGGCCGGCGACGTCTACTATCGCAAGGCCTGCTTTGATGCCGAGGAAATGGTGGCGACCCAGATCACCAAACTTTTGCATGCACCGATGCCTGTCGAAAGTGGCGATCGCATTGAGCGGTGGCTAAAAAGTTATTCGGAAGCGTCCGGCCAGCCTTTTTCAAGCGAGCAGCTCGATGCGGTAAAAACCGCGGTGGAGAGCCGGGTCTTCATACTTACCGGTGGCCCTGGCGTCGGAAAAACCACAACGGCCAATGCCATCATCCGCCTCCTCATCAAGATGAATCGTTCGGTTGCGCTTGCGGCTCCAACAGGACGTGCGGCTCAGAGACTCTCCGAAGTCGCTGCCGTTGGCGCCAAGACTATTCATCGCCTTTTGGAATGGTCGGCTTCGGAACATACGTTTTTACGGGACGAGGTGAATCCGCTCGATGCCCAGGTGGTGATCGTCGATGAGGCTTCGATGCTCGACGTGCATCTGGCCGCGGCGCTGATGCGCTCGCTCAAACCAAACGGCCAGATCATTTTTATAGGCGATGTTGATCAATTGCCTTCCGTAGGGCCTGGCAACATCCTGCGTGATCTGATCGAATCACAGGTTGTGCCCTTCAGCAAACTCTCGCAAATATTTCGACAGGCGGCGGGTTCTGCCATCGTTCAGGCCGCTCACCAAATCAACCGCGGCGAGACTCCGGTCTTTCCTGAGCCTAATGATACCGACTGCCAGTTTTTAACAATTGATGATCCGGCGAATATAAAGGAAACGATCAAGACTCTGGTGGATAACACGCTGCCTAAAAGCGGCTACGACCGGATCCGGGACATCCAGGTCTTGACGCCGATGAATCGTGGTCCGCTCGGCACGGCGATTCTTAATGAAGATCTGCAGAACTTACTGAATCCCTCGGTTGGTGCCGGCGAAAAACTTGAGACGGATAATCAGCAGTTCCGGCCCGGCGACAAAGTGATTCAAACCGTGAATAACTATGATTTGAACGTATTCAATGGTGATATCGGTTACATCGAACACGCTGGTTTTGATGGCGGTCAGCTCCTCGTCAACTTTGTCGACAGAAAGGTCACCTTTAGCAAAGAGGATGCCTACGACTTAAAGTTAGCTTATGCGATCACTATTCATAAATCGCAGGGCAGTGAATTTCCGGTCGTCATCATTCCTGTGACCATGCAGCACTTTATCATGCTGCAAAGAAACCTCGTCTACACCGCACTCACGCGAGCCCGTCGGCTGGCAATACTTATCGGTACTTCAGCGGCGCTGAATCAGGCGATACGCACCCAAACGAGTCTTCAGCGGCAGACCCTGCTGGTGCAACGTCTGAACCGTGGCCGTTAATCGGAGGTCCTCCTATGAGTTTTCATTCCCCGGCGCGCGATATCGTCACGAAAAAGACCTTGCTCCTTGCCCTTCTGGCCATCGTTCTTACGCGGACGATCAGCGCTTTGCTCCTGGCTCCGATCCAGGATGAAGCCTATTATTTTTATTGGGCCAGGTTTCTCGATTGGGGATATTTCGATCATCCGCCTTTGGTTGCGTGGATCTCAAGTCTCATCCAGATATGGCCTGCTTCCATGCTGGCGGCAAGGGCCGGTACTCTCATCCTTAGCATCCTCGGCATGCCCTTGATGCTCAGCCTCTATAGGACGAGCGGTCTTCGCGATCAGGATGCGCTTGCCACGGCGCTTATCCTTGCCAGCGGGAGTCTTGCCGGAATCCTTCTCGGCTATATTACGACACCCGATATTCCAATGATTTTTTGCTGGATCGCCGCGTTGCATGAATGCGCCAAAGCCCTTGCCGGCCAGGAAAAACGCTGGCTGAGCGCTGGATTTTTTACCGGCCTGGGGATCCTCGGCAAATATACGATGGTGATGATTGGACCCGTGTTTCTCCTGGCCCTCCTCTATCATCCCAGACGGTTAAAGTCACCTTGGCCCTACCTGGGCGGTCTCGTAAGTGTGCTCGTGCTTTTGCCTCACATCCTTTGGCTGCAAAACAACCAGTGGATCACAACGCGTTTTCAGTTTGGGCGTGGGTTGATGAGTGAATACGGAGTGGCGATGCAGTTGGGCACGGACCTTCCTCATGCCGCGCGTTCTCTCGACAGTAGCAAAGAAAGCAAACTTGCCAACTCCTTCAGTCTGCCCGAAGATGAAAAACCGATAGCTCGCCCGAAACCCACTGGCCTGGTCAAGGCCTGGCGCGGATTAAGCGATTATGCCGGCGGCCAGCTCGCGCTCTGGGGCCTCCTTCTCATTCCTATGACCGTGGCTCTTTTCAACAAAAAATTGAGGCGCAAAAGCCAATGGACAAGCCCGGCGCACGCGGCGCTGATTAGCGCTGCCGCACTCGCGCCGGTGATTATCTTCGGTCTATTGAGCCCCTTTCAGCACGTGGAAGCCAATTGGCCAGCCATGTATTGCATTGCAGCCGCCGCGTTGTTTGCCCAATACTTTAGACTGCCCAAAACCCTGATGATCCTGGCCCTCGCTGCAAATCTGGGTCTTTGCCTGCTCATCAGCTTTCATACGCTGCATCCCTTGCCCTTTGGCAAAGCCCACAAAGATAGACTTTTAAAAGAAACCCATGGCTATAAGGATCTCGCTGAGATCCTGGCGGAACTGCCGCCGGCCCCCCTCTTTGCCGACACCTATCAAAACGTCGGTGAATTGATGTTCTATCGGCCCGATCTTAAATTACAGCAATGGCCCGGTATTGCCCGAAGCTCCGAGATCGCGCGCAGGCCGGCCATGAATCCCTGGCAGTGGCAGGCCGTGAAGGACGAGGGAGGATTTTTCCTACTGATGGACAACTTCGTGCCGCCCTTCATAAGCGGTGCGGAGATCGATAGTCTCACCGAGATACTGGATTGCCCTAACGGCCAGCTGGCCCTAAGCAAATACAATCCTTCAAGCCTCTACAAAAGACCCTGTGATGGGCGTATTCATCGCTGGAATCTGGCTTATTATAAGGTGAAGTGACGATTGCGGGATTGAGATTGCGGGCTTATTTATTATAACCCTGATAGATATCCTGCTTATTCTTCTCACTCACGGGTGAAGCCATATCATGATCGGCCAGGAATTGGCGAATGGCATACCTGGAATAACGGATGTCAAACTTCTTGAGGATCTTATAGATATCAATAATCATCGACTCGGCGTTGCGATAACGCCACATAGGTTTGAAGCGCAGCGAGCCTTTGGCTAAAGCGCGAATCATCTGCTGCATTTTCTTATCGTCGGTCTGAATAGCATTAAAATCGATATTTTTCATCGATTGAATAATCTCGTTTCTATCCTTGCTGGCTTTCACCGCTTTCTCGCCTGAAATCATTTCAAAGATCAGCAGTCCCACGCAGTAGAGATCCGATTGATTGATAATGGAAGTCTGGGCAATATGCTCGGGCGAATAGTAGCCTGGCGTTCCCACCATATAGTTCTTGTAGTTTTCCACGTCACCGTTGCAGGCCAGACCAAAGTCCGTTACGAGCACTTTGCCGTTGTTCGATATCAAAACGTTCGGACTTGAAAGATCCGAATGGATCGTATCGTGCAGATGCAGGTAATCCACGCCTTGAAGGATGTCGATAGCTATGCAAAGCGATACCAAAGGGGGAATTCTGCCGAAGTGCCTCATCACTTTATAAAGCGACCAGCCGTCGATGAATTCCGAAACGATATAGCAATTGGGGGGATCGAAGTTGGCATCGACGAAAGCGACGATATGCTTATGCTTGAGCCTGGCGACGATGAGCAGCTCGCGGTGAAAAATGCCAAGAAACTTTTTACTTTCTTGATATTTATCGTGCAGAATCTTTACAGCAACCGCCTGGCCAGTAACGGGATGTTTCGAACGAAAGACGCGTCCAAGGCCGCCGGCCCCGACTTCCTGCTCGATGACATAAGGTCCAATTTTTTCGACTGGGTCCGACGCCGACATTCTCTACCCTCAACGGATTTCTGCAAAGAGTCTATCGGCAGCCATTTACTGAGGTTGATCTTAGGGGCCCGGGAGGCTTTTTTGCCTTTTACAAATCAGGTGAGAAGATTCAAGGAATCCGAGTATCTATAACCAATTTGATCGAGGTCACTTAATATTTCATCGTAGTAGGAGTCGGCATAATAACCCAGCAGCCCCATGGTCAGGGAAAACGATTCGTAGGTGAAGGCTGCATTCAGAACCTCGATGCTCAATTCAATTCGGCCTTCGCCACTAATGGAAAACTTCGCCATTGTCGCACGCGCATTCAGCTCAAGGAGCATGCGCGAGATTTCGGGCCAGCTATCCCAATCGACGGAAAGCTCGACGAAAGGCTGAACGATGAAACTGATCCACGTTTCCGTCATGATTATCGACAGGGGAAAGATTTGTTCTTCGCCTCGAAATCCAGTTTTCCACATACCATCACCTTCGCGCCGAAACGCCCAGCCGTAATCAGCAAGAAAGGATTCTAGCAATTCGCTTGTGCATCGATTCATAAGTGATGGGCCTCGTCGTAGGTATATAATGAGGCTAGCGAGGAACCGCGCCCTCGTCAACCAAAGGTATTGCTTAGGAGTTTTAAAGCATGGAGAAGGCGGCCTTAGAGCCACGTTACACGAATTTTCGTCGAGATTGGCTGGATTCCCTGATCAAAAATGGATTCGCACTTGACGAAGGGCTTTTTACGCGGTCAAGCGGCGGGAAGGTTGCCTATGTCCTGATCCAAAAAGATCCGCAGGCAAAGCTAACGATCCTGTTTCATGGCACTGGCAATGACCAGATTTTCACCTGGCAGCCCTTGATTCTTGAGCTTTTGCGCTCAGGACGCAATGTCCTGAGTTTTGATCTCGATGGCCACGGCACCGCCAGCACTACGATATTAAGGAAACAAGACTTTGCTGAATCCACTGTCGATCTCAGCGCCTTCTTAGACGCCCAAGGACTCTCGTCCCGTCCGTATGATCTGATCGGTTATAGCTTGGGCGCCCTCCTTATAGTGCTGGCAGTAAGCCGCCGGATCCTCCAGCCGGAGAAGCTGGTTCTGATCGCCTTGCCTTTACAAATCCAGGTCAACCAGCGCTTTGTGTGGAGGGAATTGATGAGCCTCATCAGTCCTGAATTTTATCGCCAGTGGCGACGTTATGGGTGGCGCGAAACCTTGCCTGCCGTCGGAAATTTCCGGCGACGAGCGTTTCCCCTAAGGCTTGATCCGCAATTCAAAGGCAGTTATCTAAAGATGGTCGATGGCATTTTTCGTGATTTTCCACCCTTAGCTATGGCTCCTGAATTAGGCCACAATTGCTTAGTCCTTTTTGGAGAAAACGATGTCTTGGCCTCCCCTTGCCAACTCAAGCATTGGCAGATTGCGGCGCCGAAAGCCAAATTAGTCGTTATCGACAGAGCGAATCACTTTCTGCTACCGTTTCAAAGGCAAACTCTTGAAACCATCAAAGCTTGGATCGAATCATGAAATCAGCTCCAAAGATCGATGTTCATATTCACCTCACCGGTTCCGGCTGCTGTGATTCCGGCTGTTGGCTGGCTCCGAAGTTTCAAAAGCGGCTCACCTTTCGTGCCATTCGCATGATTCAGGGCATGTCCGATGAAGTGATGCGGACCGATCTCGATACGCAATGGGCCCAGCGCATTTCACATTTGATTCGGGAGAGTGAACTCGATTATGGAGTGGTCCTGGGATTTGATCAGGTCTTCAATCATGACGATGGCCAGCCGTGCCCCGGCCAAACGCAGATGTACGTACCTCCGGAATGGGTGTTTAAAGTCTGCAAAACCTACGACAATCTTTTACCTGGGCCAAGCCTCAATCCCTTTGCCCATGATGCGATGGCCAAACTCGAGTATTGCATCGATGAAGGCGCGGTCCTTATAAAATGGTTGCCAGCCACGCAGGATATTGATCCGGCTAGCCCAAAACTGGATGCCTTCTATGCCCGACTCGCCGAAGTGCAGATCCCTTTGCTGATCCATATGGGCGGCGAAAGGACCTTTGCCGAACTCTCACCGGCTTTTGCCCGGCTCGATCGCATCGAAGTCCCCCTGGCCGCTGGCATTCCGGTGATCTGTGCCCATTCGGTCACCCGGGTGCTGGGAACGCGCGAAGAGGACCAGACGCCCCGTCTGCACGAACTCCTCAAAAAATATCCCCACCTCTATGTGGACAACTCCGGCATCTGCAACCCCTCGCGCTTTGCCCATCTCCCAAGGCTTGCTCAAGATCCTCTGATCATGAGTCGCACCCTCTACGGCAGCGACTGGCCCGTGCCTTCTAACGCTATTTATTTTATGAATCGACTGCCGATCAAACGCATCATCGAACTCGAGAAGATTCAGAATCTGATGGATAGGGATATCAAAACCAAGCAGAGCTTTGGCATCGCCGACGAGACGATGACCCGGGCCAATCATGTTCTGGCGAATTTGGATCGCTGGATGGATAGGAAGGCAGTGCCGGCAAGGGCGACGGATCCCAGTGTTCATTGATCGCTTGCCAGGGTTCGAGCCCAGACAAGAAAACCCAGTCAGCGCGAGCCGGACTGGGTTTTGTTTTCAAAGTGAATTGAAAATCACTCTGCAGGAGCTGGAGCCGGCTCAGCCGATTCTTCAGCTGGGGCAGGAGTCGTTGCGCCTGCAGCTTCGTCTTTTGCTGGTTCGCATTTTTTCTTTTTCTTATCCCAAGTGCCGTGCTTGTCTGTGCACTCTTTGGCAGCTTTGCCAGCAGCTGCTTTGCCGCCTTTGGCAAGAGCGAGATTAGAGCCGAAGAAAGCTACTAAAACTAGAGCTGCAGTGTTCAAACCTTTGAAACGCATAGGGACCTCATTTTCTAGATTTAAGTTCCAACAATAATTCAGGTCTTCTTCAGCAATCGACCGAAATCGGTTCGTTGAATGGAATACCGTCTTTGCTGCTTCTGACGAAAGAATTTATCTATTTTAGCTTAAAATTAAAATTTAGAAACTAACTATCGCAAAAAACTTAAATTTTATCGCAAGCCGAAGTCCAGAGCGAAGTTTAGGAAACCTGGGCCTGACCGGGCTGGTCCGGAAGCTCGAGTCCGGAGGTCATTTTGCTTAAAAAAAAGCCTGGGATCACCCAGGCTATCGATCCCGGTCGGGCTATTGAGCGCCCGACTCATTGGGAGAGTTCAATTCTTCGATGACTTCTTTATTCTGGGCAACATCCTTTAGATCGTGAAGCAGCAGCCGCAGGTTGGCGGTCATCTCCCGCTGGGAATTTTCTATGAATGCAACCTGAACGGGAACGGGAAGGCGGGCCAGGATAATGGCAAAACTGGCCCGATGCTCAGGGATTTGTTTTTCCAATACTGCGTTGGCCATATCCGCAAGTCCACGATTCCTGGACACGGCGAAGAGAAAGAGCGAGGCGACTCCGGGGTGGGAGATCGGCAGTGGATTCTCAATAAGAAAACGAAAGATAACGGTACAGGTATAGACGTTTATGGATTTCTGGTTGAGCTGCCGGAGATCTTCGAGGTCGGCTCGCATCAGATAGTTGAGAAAGGCCGGAGTCGCGCTTTTGGGGTCGATGGCAAGCATCGCCGTCGCATACTCAGGGGCTCCCTGCAGCGCTAGACCACGCTCTAAAAAGGTATAGTCTTTTTTCATGTCGTTTTCCTGCAGGGCCTTGGCCATATCAGGGTCGAGAATGCCATCCTCCTGGCCGTCGCGAAGCGCGTTGTTGAGGACGTTATCGATCACTGCCACCACCTCAGGCGAAGGCTTCACGGCAGCCAGACGCCAGCCGACCTTTCGAACTTCAGGTTGATTCGCCGTCAGGAGGGCCCTGATCACCTTTGGATCAGCCTTTTGGCTGGAAAACACGTACATGTTGGTGGCATGACTGAGTTCGGGAGCGGAGAGCTTTGAATGATTGTGGATGAGATCATTTTCAGTAATTTCCGCCAGTTTCGGCAGTTCTTTCCGCTCTTTGGCCAGTTCTTTCACTCTTTGCATAACATCACTTCCGTGCGTCTTGGCAAGACTGTAGGCTTCGGCAAGCGGCATATCGCGGGTAATCTCAGGCTTTTTAGCATCCTGAGTCGTCTGGCAGGCCGTTAGCAGCAGACTACCGAGCAAGAAGAATTTTTTTACACTCAACATAGGACTCCCTATAGACCCTTTGACGAAGCGGATGATGTGGACCATTCGAAAGTTATTTTACCCTGAAGCGATGTCTCTAGTCTCATTCGCCAGGCTTCAAGTTCAATATCGCGCTTTACTTTGAGGCGGCAGCGGGTGCCCGACCACTCGATACTTTCAAGCTCCAAGGCCTGATGCAGTTCAGCCCAAAGTCGCACGTCGATCCTTAGCGGGGGTAACGCCTGGGCCTTCGGCTGGGGGCCGGCTGCGTCAGTCAGGGCTGCAAAGCGGATGCCATAGGCTCCCGCAAAACGTTTGACAAAGCCTTCGGGCCAATCGACCTTGAGCTTGGCCTGTCTACTGCCCAGGCTGTTGGCGAGTTCCCGTAGGAAAGCCACCTGAGCCTGCAGGTGTAACAGGTACCAGATGAGAGTGACAAAAGTGATTGCGGACACTATATGAAAGATCAGATTTACACTGACCACATTGACACCTCAATTCCGCAGCTCATGGAACGCTATCGTAGCGCACAAACGACAAGTGGCACTAGCTCAAAATAGTAACTTCAACAGGCTCGCTCCCCCGGGATGCCGGGAATCATACAAGCGCCGGGTAAAGCCTTGCCGCTCCCGGCCCTACAGGCTGCGATCAGGTGGAAAGACGGCTTGAGATTCATGGCCTTCAGAGGTATCGTGCCGAAGTTCATATTGCCAACATTATGGCGCGCACGGACCCTCGGGAAGACGGCCCTCGATCGAGTCAAAATCAAGGGTGATTTTTGTTGAAGCGGGCGCTCCTCGAGGAGAATTCTTGTCACTCAAAAGCATGACCGCTTTCGGCAGTGCGGAACTCAGTACAGCGGACACGCATTATCGCTGTGAAATCCGTACGCTTAATTCCCGTTCCTGCGATATTTCCATAAAGCTCCCCCGCAGCCTGCTCTCGCTCGAACCCCAGCTCCTGGCTCTGGTGAAAACTCATATCCATCGGGGCAAGGTTGATGTCTTTTTCGATTTGAGTCAGGTCGATAAAGCTTCCCATCTGCCTCGGCTTAATGAAAGCGCCATACGTCACTATCTTTCGCTCGCGGACCAGCTCAAAAAGATCCGGCCCGACCTCACTCCTCTTTCCCAATATGATTTACTGTGCTTGGAAGGCAGTCTGGATAGTGCCGGTAGCGTGAGTGGCGATGCGTATGCTGCTGGCCACGAGGCAAATATTCGCGCCCTAATCGAGTTGGCATTGGTTCAAGTCACCAAGCAGCGGGCCAGCGAAGGCGCGGTTCTGCAGAGGGCCCTGGCTAAACTTGTCGCTGCCATGCACGGCGATCGGGAGGCTATACTCGTCAAGCGCGAGATGATTCAAACGGCCTTATTTGAATCCTATAAAAAGCGCCTCGACCGCCTCTTGGGTCTGCTTGATGGCATCATTCCCGAGCTCAGCAGTATTATTCCCGATGACCGTCTGATCACCGAACTCGCTATTCTTACCGACCGGTCCGACATCGAGGAAGAACTGACAAGGCTGAAGGCGCACGAGGACGAATTCCTGCGTATAATGGACGATGAGGATGAAGCGGGGCGTAAGCTCGATTTCCTCTGTCAGGAAATGCATCGGGAAGTCAATACGATCTCCAGCAAGCTTATGCAGCTCGACGTTCAAACTCATTCCCTGACCCTAAAACAGACGATAGAGCGTTTGAAGCAACAGGTTCAAAACATCGAATAGCGTCAACGGACGCGATTGCTATTGAGGCTCATTATGCCAGTATTTGTCGTCTCAGCTCCTTCAGGCACAGGCAAAACCACCTTGAATCGCCGGATGCTCAAAGAGTGTCCCCGCCTCGAGATGTCGGTTAGCCATACCACGCGTAGCCCCAGGCCTGGCGAAGTGGATGGGGTCCATTATCACTTCATCAAGCCCGACCGCTTCCGCACGATGGTCGATAGCAATGCCTTTATCGAATGGGCGGAAGTCCATGGCAACCTGTATGGAACAAGTTTTAGCGAGCTCAAACGCATTGAGAGCGGCGGCAAAGACCCCCTGCTCGAAATCGATATCCAGGGCTGGCACAATGCCCAATCCCTGCTGGAAAACGCGATCAGCATCTTTATATTGCCGCCTTCGATGGCTTCGCTTTGGCAGCGTCTGGAGAAAAGAGGATCCGACAGTCTCGAGATCCGCTGGGTCCGCCTGCAGAATGCCTACGACGAAATTCAGAAGGCGCATGAGTATGATATTCTTATCATAAACAATGAATTGGAGCTCGCCTTTCAAAAGCTTAAAAGCATCATTCTAAGCGGCAAGCCCGAAGGCAAAGGGGATCCCGAGGGTCTATGGCTCTGCAAAAAGCTCAATGAAGAGTTTGAAACAGCCGATTGGATAAAAGGGCTAAGAGATCAATTGGGCAGTTGACGTACTTTTTGCCTGAATCTTCGGGTTTTAGGCGTCTTCTCACCAGCTTATGCAACTGACTCCCAAGCCCAATAAAGACTCGCCCGGCGTTGACGCGGGAGCGGATTTCACAATTCTCCAAAATAAGGCGGTATTTTCCTGTTTTTATGAGAGAATAGCAACGAGTGAGTGGTCTTTGGCGAGTAGATGAACGAGCGGACTCCTAACCGATCGGAAGTGCATGACCGAGAGCATCAAGAAAGAGCTGAACAGACACAATATGGCTCCATCCCAAACCGTACTTTGTCCGGATGACGAGTTCAAAGCCCTATTGGCGAGTCTGGATACCTATATGCCCAACGCCGAACGCGATATCATCCGGGCGGCCTACGAGTATGCTGCTGAATGCCATATCCTGCAGAAGCGTAATTCTGGCGAACCCTATATCTGTCATCCTCTGGCTGTTGCCATCATCGTCTCCACACTCAAACTCGATACCCCCTCCATTGTTGCTGCGATCCTCCACGATACGGTCGAGGACACGGCGGCCACTTTAGAAGAAGTGGAGAAACGCTTTGGTTTTGAGGTGCGGGAGCTGGTCGATGGCCTGACCAAGATCAATAAGATTCAATTTCGGTCGAATGAAGAAAAGCTGGCGGAAAATTTCCGCAAAATGATTATCGCCATGGCAAAGGATCTCAGGGTGATCCTGATCAAGCTCTGCGATCGTCTGCACAACATGCGGACAATGGACGATATGCCGCTTGAAAAACGCAAGCGCATCGCTCAGGAAACGCTCGACATTTATGCGCCGCTGGCCAACCGTCTCGGTATCAATGGGATCAAAAGCGAACTGGAGGACCTTTGTCTGAGGGTCCTTAAGCATGAGATCTATCAAGACCTTCGGACCAAGATCGCCGCGAAGAAATCACAGCGCCTGCTCTATATCAGCGAAGTCAAATCGGTTCTGGAAGCCGAGTTGACCAAGTATGGCTTCACCGAAATGCAGGTCTATGGACGGCCCAAGCACTTTTTCTCCATCTATAAGAAGATGATCGAAAGGCACCTGGAGTTCGAGGATATTCACGATCTCTTTGCCTTCCGTATTATCGTCAGGTCGATCAAAGACTGCTACGAAGCCCTTGGCATGGTACACGCGATGTGGAAACCGATGCCGGGGCGCTTCAAAGATTATATCGCGATGCCAAAGGCCAACCTTTATCAGTCGCTCCACACGACGGTGGTCCGGCCCAATGGCGAAACCGCCGAGATCCAGATCCGCACCAAGGAAATGCATGAAACCTGCGAATACGGGGTCGCGGCTCACTGGACTTATAAGGAGCGCGATAAAACCACGGCCGTCACCGATGCCCAGAAGTTTTCGTGGCTTCGACAGATCATGCAATGGCAGAACGAACTCACCGATCCCAGTGAATTTCTCGAGGCGGTCAAGGTCGATCTTTTTGAGGAGGAACTGTTCGTCTTCACTCCCAAGGGCGACGTCTTTTCGCTGCCGCAGCACGCGACGGCTCTCGATTTTGCCTTCAGCGTTCACTCCAACGTCGGCTTAAAATGCATAGGCGTGAAGATCAACGGCCAGATGTCGCCTATCAAAAAGAAGCTCGTTTCCGGAGACATGGTTGAGGTCTTGACCTCGCCCCATCAAAAGCCCAGCAAAGACTGGTTGAACTTTGTCGTCACGTCCAAGGCCCGCAATAAGATTCGATCGTTTCTTCGGAGTGAACAGCGTGACAAGAGCAGAAAGCTCGGCCGCGAACTCCTCACTCAGGAACTTGAAAAACGCCACCTGCGGCTCGATGATCTGGAAAAAAGCGGTGATGCGGCCAAGCTTATTAAAGCGGCGCGCGAGAGCACCTTGGAAGATGTTCTGGTGGCGGTTGGTTATGGTCGGCTCAATGCTCATGATGTCGTGGCCAAGACCTTTCCGGCGCCTGAACCCAAGGAAAGTCTGCAGGAGCAGATTCATCGTCATGGTTTGGATCAAAACAAACCCGATAAGAAATCCAATCACAGCAGCATCCTCGTTTCGGGCTACGGCGATGTGCTTGTCAATCTTGGCAAATGCTGTCTGCCTCTGCCAGGCGAGGCTATCATTGGATTTATTACCCGCGGCCGCGGGGTGACCGTGCATAGGAATACCTGTCCCCGAGCTTTTGATACCGATCCCGCTCGCAAGATCCCGGTTGAGTGGTCCAAGGTTCAAGCGGTGGAAAATTACCATCGCTGTGCGATTGGATTGAAAACGCAGGAAAAGGCTGGGGTCTTGGCTGAGGTTACCACGCTGCTCAGCAACAACGGCATCAATGTGCATAAGGCCGAGGCCAAAATTGAATCGGGACTTACCGGTCATCTTGAATTCGAAATTGGGGTCCGCGATCTCAATCATCTCGAAACGGTCATTACCCGTTTGGAATCTTTGCCGTCCGTGATATCGGTTCAAAGAAAGAATCTGGTGAAGCAACGTCGCCTGCGACGCGGACGCTTTTCAGGTGCGATAAGCTAGGAGAAACTCATGAAGAAATTAGGTTTGCTCAGGCTTTCTGTCGTCAGTTTTGCTGCTCTGACGGCCTTTGGTGAAAAACATTCCCAAGTTGAAACAAAGACCAGCGTCGTCGGTTCGAATCTTGAAATCGAAGTCAAAGTCCAGCCCGATGCGGATATGGTCATTTCCAAGGACGCACCCTGGCAAATTGCCTTTACGCAGGCGCCTGGATTGAAACTGGAACTGAAGGACGGCAAATACGTCTCCAAGACCTTTGATGAAAAACTTCCTGGCTTCCGGATCACCGCGCCTCTCGATGGTCAGGCAAAAGCGGGCCGCATCGATTATGAAGTAAAGGCTTTTGTCTGTACGTCCGACAAAAAGCAGTGTTTTCCGCAGCAGCACAAGGGTTCCATTGATTGGAAGAGGTCTTAATTTTCCACGGATGGAAGCAGTTTAGGCCATTTGCTATTTCTATCTTGCTATGGGACTTAAATGACGGTAAGAGCCTCGAACTCACGAGGCTCTTTTTTTGTCGTTTCTGCCTCAAATGACGTAGGAAAACGCTATGCAAAACATCTCGACAGGACTTCCCTTCGAAGAAGGCTTTTCTATGCCGGCCGAGTGGGCAGCTCACGCCGCGACTTGGATGTCCTGGCCTTTTGATGAGGAGATGTGGCATGGTCATTTGACGGAAGTGCGCGCGGAGTATGCGGACTTTGTTAAAACGATCGCTCGTTTTGAGCCCGTTCACCTTTTGCTCCGCGATGCCGAGGCTCGGGCAACGGCTGAGTCCGCTCTGGCTGCAGTGAAGAATGTAAACTTTCACGCTATCGCTCTTGATGATGTGTGGATGCGTGACAATGGCCCGATCTTTATCCGGGATCAAAAGGGATCGATTCGTGCCACCAATTGGGAATTTAATTCCTGGGGCCAAAAATATGAATGGGATTTCGATAATCTTGTTCCGCCACTCGTCTCTCAGTATCTCAAGATGAGCCGTTACGATATTCCTATTGTGATGGAAGGGGGTTCGCTTGAGATCAATGGTCACGGCGTCTGCCTCACAACCGAGCAATGTCTCCTGACACCAACGCGAAACCCGAAGCTGGGCAAGCCCGAGTTGGAAAAAGTCTTGCGGGACTACCTGGGCCTTACGCAGGTTATCTGGCTGCATTTGGGTCTTGAAGGCGATCATACCGATGGCCACGTCGATACTATCACCCGGTTCAGCGATGAAAATACGATACTCACTTCGATGACCGAGGATGCAGGCGATATCAATTTCGGGCGCATGAAGCATAACTTTGATATTCTCAAGGCCGCGCGAAATGCCAAGGGTGAAGCCTTTAAAGTGATAGCCCTGCCTCTGCCTAAGGACCGCATGCATCTAAAGGATGGCACGCGTTTGCCGGCGACTTATGCGAACTTCTATATTTGCAATGGCGCTGTGATTGTTCCTCAGTATGGGGATGCACACGATAAGGTCGCGCTGGAGCTTATCCGTACGGCTTTTCCTAAGCATGAGGTTATCGGTCTGGCATCGCGCTTTATCATTACGGGGGGTGGCAGCTTTCATTGCCTCACTCAGCAGCAGCCTAAGACCTGAAGTCACGTTTTGAGCAGGAGGACTTTGCCATGAGCCATCAAGGATTAGCACTCATTCAGATGCAGATGAGCAGTTCCGTCGAGGAGAACGTTGCCAAGGCCGTGAGCTTAGTGAAGGAAGCCGCCGCCAAGGGCGCAAAGATCATTCTTCTGCCGGAACTCTTTGAAAATCATTACTTCTGTCAGCTCGAGCGGGAAGAGTATTTTTCGTGGGCACACCCTTTGGACGGCCATCCCTTCCTCTCGCGCTTTCAAAAGCTTGCGGCTGATCTCAGGGTCGTGTTGCCCGTGAGTTTCTTTGAAACGGCTGGCCAGGCCTATTACAATAGTCTGGCGATGTTTGACGCCGATGGCCAACGCCTTGGGGTCTATCGCAAGTCTCATATTCCGGATGGCCCGGGTTATGAGGAAAAATATTACTTCAATGGCGGTGACAGTGGATTTAAGACCTGGTCCACGGCCTATGGTCAGATCGGGCTTGGGATCTGTTGGGATCAATGGTTCCCCGAATGTGCCCGTATCATGGCTCTGCAGGGAGCCGATCTTTTGCTCTACCCTACGGCAATAGGCAGCGAGCCTGCAGGTGAAGTGGAAACGCCCAATACTCCGGCCATGTGGCAACGGGCGATGATAGGGCATGCGGTAAGCAATTCCTGTTACGTGGGTGCCGCCAACCGCATTGGCAAAGAGACCTTTGGGAGTTCGAGCTGTGATTTTTATGGTCATTCGTTTTTGAGTGATTATCGCGGCGAGAAGCTGATTGAAGAGCGGGCGGATTTTGAAGGTGTCCTGTATTCAGAGGTCGATTTTGCTGCGGCTCGTAAATTTCGGGCGGGAATGGGATTTTTTAGGGACCGTCGGCCCGAACTCTACAAGGCGCTGCTGACTCTTGACGGTCAGGTTAAGACTTGATTGCCATTGGTGTTGGTAAGGTACAAAAATTTCTTTAATGCGTTGGGGTTTGGATCGAGACAGGCGTCGATCTGCTTTAGAATGAACGGTTAACAGAATCCTCTGCATAGTTTCCTATTTGATCGAGACGTTTTGCTTATAATTCCGGCTTGGTATTCTTAGGAACTTATCCTCAATCGCCCTGAATTATTGAATTTTTAGCATAGCTGTCGTGAGAAACAGACAGAGCTAGGCTTTTCTTTCGTTCTTGGTTAGGATAGCTTGTAGAAAATTTTCGCTCTGCAGAGGCAGGAAAGGGCGTTATGAAAATTTCCAGTAGTTTTATGCTCATCCTCATCTGCTTGGTCGCAGTCCCTGCTCAGGCGTGGACGATAAATTCTGATCTTTCTGTCAGGGAAGATTCCTATAGTTCCGATCAAATGCTGATCAATGGATCGAGCCATGTTGGGTCGGGAATTTATAGTTTGAGGCGAGTGAAGAAATCATGGCCTTCGGCGCGTATTGCGCCGCGCAAGCCGCGGAAGAAGTTGAATCCGGATTCTATGGCGGGGAATT
>CAXSGP010000011.1:0-67386 GCA_964236955.1 uncultured Oligoflexus sp.
CGACCCCATTGACCCCAACGACTAGAATAACCATAGGCCCGGCAACCGGACGGTTGATCTGAGGCAATGGTCCGGAAAGTATTCCGGCGATCTCATCGCGCATCGAACTCGAAACCTCTTCCCAGGATGGCAAGGCGCTCTGTCCGGAAAACTTTTTTCTCAAGGCCGCCACCATTCGATCGGCAGTCTCAACTCCCATATCACTTCGGTAAAGATTTTCATGGAGCTCTTCGAGCAGCTCTTCGTTAAATACTTTTTTGCCGTTGAAGAGCTGACCCAGGCTGCTTGAAAGCTGCGTTCGGGTCTTGCTTAACCCACTGCGCAGACGTGCTAACCAAGAATTCTCGCTATCGCTTAGGATTTCCGTGACATCGGCCGGAGCCATCGCGACTGGAACTGCGGCCGGTTCATTGTCAATTTCCCTGGCTACGACTGGAGTCGTCGCCGGTTCGGGCGGCAGAGTTCTGGGATGCTGCCAATGGGTTTTTTTCAGGATAAAAAGTATAAGCAGCGCGACCAGGCTTAAGGGCACCAAGTAAATGAGCCAAGAGTTGCTGTCAAGAGTGGGAGTTGATAACGTTTGAGCTTGGAGAGTACTCGACCAGGTAAGCATCACGTTGCCTTTCGTTCCGAAGAGTCGTCCATTTTGCTTACTACAAATTGGGATTGAGAAAATCATGACCTCAGAGAGGTTTACGATAGTAGCGATAATTTTTGTAAAACCCTAGCGAGAATGCGTCAACGCGTGAAGAGGGGCAACCTTGAAAATAATCTTGTACTCTATGCTCAGTCTTATCTTTACAAGCAAGCTCTATGCTCAGGAGCCGCCGTTGGTCTGGGATGAGTCAAGCATCGCTGACGACTGGCGGCGAGCCGTCCGCGATTTCCGCCGCGAACACAATTTTGGCATTCTCGTTGGTCAAACGAAAACACGCTGGAAAGGCATTGTAGACAATGTCGCAGTAGACACCGAAACTGACGCAACTGAAATAACTCTCCAATATAGTTTTCATATCCCATGGATCAAAGGATTTGGGTATAGCCTTGGAACGAGCTCCTCGGTATTGTTCGGAGATCAAGGGTCACGAACTCTTGAAACTCAATACAGGGCAACGCTTCCGGGTTTGGAGATGGGTCTGGTCTTGAACCTTAACGATCGCTTTCGAAGCAATCTAGGCGTGGTCTATAGTTGGGAACGCGTTAATGGTCTAAAGGTGCTAGGTCGCCCGGGACGCATAAGTATTACCGAAGAGAGTCTGTCGGCTCAATTAAGTATCGATTACTTCTACAAGCTTACCTGGGCGGTAAGATTAGAATTTGAAGACAGTCGATTCCCTAAAAATGCTTCGGCAAGCTACGATTTGGAAAAATCCATTTTCAGATCCCGTGTTGGCTTGATAAAGCATTTGCTTTGATAGCATTAATGCATTGATCTTATTAAGAATAGATTGATTTTTATATTTTTCTTCAGTCCGAATTGAAATCTCCGATTGAGTTAGATATTCGGAAGGCTTGCGGGCCGAAACTTAGAGAACACGACCACGGGGGAAATCATGCAACGCTTGCTTCTCTGTATGATCTTAGCTAGCCAGCTTGTTGCATGTGGGGCTGCGGCTGGTAAGCGGAACTCAATTTCAGAGATCGGAAAACAGGCTGCAAACATCTCGTCACCTGCCGATTCAGCCTTTCATAGCCTTATTGGCTGGCAGAAGACTGTGCCATTCTATATAAGCGCGGAAGCACCCGATGAAGTCGTTGAAGCGGCACAAAATGCCGCCGAGAGCTGGGGCGATGCGGTAGGTCAGGTGGCAATGCAGTTCTTAGGAATCTCAGGTTCGAGCCGTGGGAAGGACCTTTACGCCAGTCTCAATGATGATACGACCTACATCTACTATGAAAGCAATTGGACGACGACAACTTCCAAATCATCGACCACTCTGGCCACGACGATTTGGGAAAATGCGCCCGATTCGGACCGCATAGTCCGCGGTGATGTCATCCTTAACGCTCAAACCTATACCTTCCTTGATGCCATGAAACCCCTCCCCAAGGGTATGAATGAAGATAGGGTTGTGGATGCCCAAACGGTGCTCCTTCATGAATTTGGACATCTTCTTGGCTTGGATCATATCCCCGAAGCCGACGATGCTGATTCCATTATGCACGCCAAAACTTTCATAGGACCAGGCCTGAGCTTTCGTACGCTAAGCGATGGCGATATAAATCATATTAGACAGTTGTATCCGTAAAATTCCGCACTTTAAAGTCCCGCCCTGTTCTTACCGAAGGAAAGAACTAAGCTCTAAAGGGGGAATGCCTATGAAAAAGGAATCGCAGCGCCGCTCAAATTCCGGTGATGATCTTGAACTTTTAAGTGAAATCATCAAAGATGATCCCTGGCTACTTGAAAAAGTCCTTACCAAGATCCGATATATTCGCCGCGGTGAAGAAGGGGTTTTGGATTCAATGGCCGGAAAAATTGATACCCAGCCAAAAAAACGAGTCTAATGAAACCTTCACTAAGATATGGAATATTCTGCCTTATTTCAACCATATTGGGCTCTTGTGAATCGGTGCCGGATAAGATGCGCGTCGTCGAAAAAAGCCGGCAGATTCAGCCCCAGTGGCTGGAGGCTGGCCCAGGATTAATGGTAGGCCCAGACGGTATAGACTTTGTCATCTGCAAGGACAGGATTCTCGACCTTACCCTCGGTCTGGAACAAACCCAGGCCAGTGTCCTTTATAATCTCAAGTTTCAAATCTTTCAGATGCTTCGTAAGCCAATCAATTTAGCTGCTTTAAGTCCCACTTCGGCGCGCGATTTCAATCAAGTGATCAGTAAAACGCTTGATAAGGAATTGACTCCAGCCAATCTCGAGGATTTTTATTTTGATAAAGTGAACCTGCCTCGCGCAGACACGGGATTGATCCCCGAGTATTATCGAGTATTTGCCCATGCTCATGTCGATAACGCTAAGGCAACAGGCATTAAGGCAGCTATTAAGGCGTTTGTTCAGAATTATCCGCAAGAGGACCTGCGCTCGCAGTTGCCCTTGCTGCAATAATTCTAGCTGGTTCCTCAGGTTTTAGGCCTTTTCGGACTTGGGTTTTATCGGCTTGCCTTTCCCCGCATGTCTCTGCACAATGTGAGCCTCTCGTCCTATACTACGACGAATGTGCATACTTTGTGGCGGAGCCTTAACACCAAACATGTCCGAAACCATATCAGCAGCGTCATTTATAGTACCGCTCTGGTGGATAAGGGCCTTTGAAGTTGCATTGCAACTGAGATCGTTTGATACCGATCCTTTCGCAATGAGTGAAAGCGGAGGACTTTCGCCGGCTCTTACCGATGCGGAACTGAATGCTTTCCTTGTCATCATTCAAAGCAGCCAGCAGCAAATCTTAAGCGGCCAAAAATGGCTTAAATTTGAAAGCGATCTTCTCCTCAAAAACCATCCCACAATGACGCGAAGCAAGAGTTTCCTCTTTCTTCGTTTGGTGCAGATGCTGAGGAGCCTGCAGGTGCTGCCACACAGTCAACCGGATCAAAAAGAGACTTTGTTTTTTTTCGAAAGAGAAGAACGCCGCCGCGACTCTGACGGTGGCACCAAGACGATGTATCGCCTGAATAATCTCTCGGCTGAACTTCTTTTGGGGTACACAGAACCCTATTCCGAAGTGTATCGCCTGGTGGAAGGTAAGGCGCGTGCGCATCGCTACCTCGGTCAGCATGAACCCCTCTCCCTGCGCCCTTCCGTCTGGCTCGATCTCTCCTATCTGGAACAGTATATTTTTCTCCAGCTGCGTAAGGCCAGCCTTTGGGAAGAAAGCAGCTATCGTTGGGACTCTGTCTATGGCCGCGGCTTCGATGAGTTTTTTGCCAGTATCGTGTTGCCAAAGATCAAGGCAAAAGACGGAATGGAACTTAGTCCCTTCCGACAAAAAATTCGGCTCCTGAAGCGAGTGGGCCGTAAACTCATCGACCATGGTGTCATCAAATCAGCACAAAATATTGACTATCTGGCGATTGATTCAGACGGTGATCCGCTTACCGTCATCTGGCAGCTCCATGAAAGTGAGGCGCAGTCGGCCGATAGAAAAACCTATGAGACCGATGTCGCTCGCTACTTTCGCGATAATCATCTTGAACAGGCGCTAAAAAAGATCGCGCCTATTATCAGTACGGGTACCAAGCCTGAAGAGGCCTCGGCCCTTTGGAAGGAGATCGAGGAGCGGGAGAAGGGGGAATCCTCCGGGCATATCAAGCTCGAAGGCAATATCCTTTTACCGGTTGCCGGCCTCTTTTTCGAATGGACCCTACGCTCAAAAAATACCGATATCTTTCAGATGCCGGGTTGGCTGAAGGAGAGTCCGGCTCTTAAATTGATCGCCAATTCCCAGGCTCCCCTGGCGGAGAAACTTTCGGGTTTTACAGCTCTGATCAAAGGTCATCCCGAATACCAAAAGGACATCGAATCGCTCCCGCGTGCCAGCATAGCTGCTCCGATAACACTTCGGCAATCTGAGGTTCTCGAGCGTCTGGCCGCGGCTGCCAGTTCAGCCTCGACAGTCTCCAAGGCGTCGCAGTCTCAGGCCATGCAATCACGCAAAGACAAACAGACGGTGGCCTCTCCTCCAAGTGCCGCCAGTATGAAAGCGGTAAATGTTCAAAAGGGGCCTGATCCGGAATTGCGTAAGCAGGCGAGCGAAGAGCTTCAGAAGATGCGCGAGCGTGAACCCAAGCGCTATCACAACCTGAAGTTGAAATATCTTGAAGATCTGGAGATGGAAAAAAAGCAGATCATCTTTGAAATGAAAGAAAGAATGCAGCCCCATGCTTTCGATGATCATCTGAAATACAGTCTTGTGAAATATATGGTGGATAACCCAAGACTCTGGCAGGTCGAGGAGCGCAATTTCCCCTAAATCAGCGTCCAGCAAGCAGCCCGTTGACGACAGCCAGAATCTGCTCTTTTTTGATCGGTTTCACGAGAAATGCGTTCACTCCCAAACTCTTGGCCCGCATGAGTTCTTCCGACCCGGTCTCGGTGGTAAGCATACAGATGGGAATCGTCGCTGTCTTGGGATTTTTCTTCAGCCTTTCGACCAGTTCCAGTCCATTCATCTGCGGCATGTTGATGTCAGAAAATATAAGATCGATATTTCCCTCGGCAAAGACTTTTTGGAGGCCCTCGTCCCCGTCGATAGCTTCGATTATTGTGTGTTTGAGTCCATCCAGGTGATTAAGGATGAGTTGCCGCGCTGTTGTTGAATCGTCGATGACTAAGATCTTCTTTATGCTCACAGGACTTCCTTTCCATCGCTTTTGTTTAAGTCAAGATTTCGGGTCGAGAGCGTCTCTCAGAGCATCGCCTAAGAAATTTAGGCCAACGACGAGGATAAAGATTGCAAGCCCGGGAATAAGGGCCAGGTGCGGCGCCAGATCAACTTCGACTTGGCTGGCCTGCCCCAGCAGGCCGCCCCAGGTTAAAACCGAATCGCGGGCACCGAAACCAAGAAAACTAAGGCCCGCTTCGACAATGATGACGCTCGACAGTGAGAAACTTCCATGGACGATTAATGGGGTCAAAATGCTTGGAAATATGTGCTTGCGAATCAGACGACCGCTTTGCGCGCCCAGGGCCCGGCTGGCCTGGACGAACTCGCGTTCCCGAATCGACAAGACCTGGCCTCGCACCAGCCGCGCCGTGCTAGTCCAGCCGCTGACCGCAATGGCGAAGATAATCGTATAGAGACTGGGGCCCATGATGGCCGTAAGGGTCAGGGCCAGGAGTATGCCGGGAAAAGCCATGAAAATATCGACGAAACGCATGATGACGAGGTCGACCCAGCCGCGCCAATAGCCGGAGATGAGGCCGACTAAGGTGCCAATCGTCATGGAAATGATCACGGTAAGAAAGGCCACATAAAGGGAAATGCGTGTGCCATAGAGCATGATGCTCAGGACATCCTCTCCCTCCATGTCGCAGCCAAGCACATGGGCGGCGTTTGGGGAGCAAAGGCGTTCGAGCAGATCCGCATTGCCAAGTTTATAGGGGGCTAGCCAAGGTGCCAAGACTGCTATCACAAATGTGATGACGACTATGCCGGCGCCTATCCAAAAGCGGGCATTGCCTCTGAGCTTTTGGCGAACCCTGTCACTGGGAGATTGAGACATCTGAGTCATAGAACACCTTACGTTGATAACCTGATTCTAGGATCGACCAGGGAGTAGGCAATGTCTGTCAGTAGGTTGACGAGAAGATAGGATCCTGAAAAAAACAGCACACAACCCTGTACCACGGGGTAGTCGCGCGTGTTGATGCCCTCGACCAGAAGACTGCCGAGACCCGGCCAATCAAATACTTTTTCCGTTATGATTGCTCCGGTCATCAAGACCCCGAATTGAAGGCCAACGACGGTGACCAGGGGCAAGGATGCATTGCGAAACGTATGACTGAGGATGACGCGTGATTCCGAGCAGCCCTTGGCCCGCGCCGTGCGCACGAAATCCTCTTTAAGCGTGTCGAGCATCGAGTTGCGGGTGATGCGGCTGAGGGCGGCTGCAAGCGGTGTGCCCATTGTCAGGGCGGGAAGGATAAAGCTGCGCCAGCCGCCCATTTCCGAGACCGGAAGCCAGCCGAGTTGCACGGAGAAGAGGAGGATCAGGAGTGGACCTAACCAAAAAGTTGGAATAGCCACTCCTGAAACCGCGAAACTCATTGCCGCAAAATCGATCTTCGAGCCTGCGTTTACCGCAGCTAAGATGCCAAGGGGCAGGCTGATGACAAGGGCGACGATTAAAGAGGCCAAAGCAAGGCGCATCGTTGCCGGCAGGCGCTCCATTATGAGCGCGTTGACCGACTTTTGATAGATCAGACTATGGCCGAGATCACCACGGACGGCATGGGCGATGTAGCTACCGGTCTGGCGAACGACGGACTGATTGAGGCCCAGTTCCTGTCGCAAGGCATTTTTATCCTCGAGCGTTGCGAAGTCTCCGAGTATAATATCGACAGGATCACCGGGCACAAAATGGATCATGCCGACGACGATGAGGAGCACGCCGAGGCACACGGGAATAAGGCTGCTAAGACGTTTCAATATGAAGCTCAACAAGGAGACTTCCTCCGGGTCGGGTTGGGTTTATTGAAAAAAACTCTGCTGCAGAGATGAGTAGCGACCATCAGCATACAAGTCAAATCCAGTAAGGTCTTTATTCACGACGGCAAAGTTCTCCTCGTGCCAAAGGAAAATATAGGGTTTGTCGTGTTCGACGATGTCTTGCACTTGATCATAGATCTTTTTTCGTTCCAAAAAATCATTTTTTTCGCGCCCCTGTTCGAGAAGGGCATCGAGCCTTGGGTTGGAATACCAGCCGCGATTGGCTCCGTTTGGGGGAGAATTTTCGGTGGCGAAGGCGTAGCGATAGATATCGGGATCTTTGAATCCCACCCAGGCCAGCGTCCAAAGCTGGACCCGGCCCTGTTCTATATCGAGCTTAAAGCGCCCCCATTCCATGGTTTCCACGGTCACCTTGATGCCGACCCGTTTGAGTTGGCTCGCGATCGCCTTCGCTACGCTGATACGGGTCACATCGGTGGTCGTTTTTAAGCTGACCTCAAAGCGGAAATCGCCTTGCTTTTTGAGGCCGGCTTTATCGAGGATACTTTGTGCCTCCTCAGGATTGTAGGCGTCTTTTGCAAGCTTTTCGCTGAAAAATATCGAGCTTGGTGGTAGTATGGTTCGAGCAGGGATGGCCATGCCATTCAAAATGATATCGATGATCTCCTGACGATTGATGGCAAGGCTGATGGCGTCACGAATAGCCGGGTTGCTGACCAAGGGATCTTTCATATTGAAGCCGATGTAGGTAGTCTTAAGACCTGACCGTTTCAGTATTTTTAAATTGGGGTTCCGCCGTTCCAAGGTCCGCAGGGTGTCGCGGCTTATTCCATTCTGAACGATATCGATCTCGCCAGCTCGTAGTTTTGCATAGCGTGTTTTTTCGTTGCGGACGATTTTGATTGTCACCTCACGTAACTTTGCCGGCTTGGCAGCAAAAGGGTTGGGTTCGAGCGCTATCTCATTGATAGCGACATTCTTGATTCTAAAGGTTCCACAGCCTTTAAATTGAACGGGGTCAAGTGCAGTTGCTTTGATATCCGCCTCCTTGAGTATGCCGACCACTAAATTAGTGGGGAAACTTGAATCCGCTTTCTTGAGTGTAAAGCGCAGCCGGCCCTCACTGAGGCTTTCGACGTGGTCCACTCCGTCAAAGGCCGAGGAACGTGCAAACTTGCGGTCTTTTAACATAGAGCTGTAGGTGGCGGCGACGTCCTCGGAGCGTACCGGCGAGCCATCGCTGAATTTGAGGTCTTTACGCAGCTGCATATCGAGAATTTTTGCCGAGGTCCAAACGGGTTCACTGGCTAAAGCGATGGCAATGGTTTTGCCATCGGAATCAAATCCCATAAGGGAACAGTGGACAAGATCCTCGATATATTGGCTATTTGCATCAACACTTTGACGCGGATCGAAAGTTCTGACGTTATCTTCAAAAGCCACGTTGAGCGATGTTTTGGGTGCATGTTCCGCCCGCAAGAGGTGCACGGGAAAAAGGCATAAGGGGATTGAAAGCAGTGACCCTTGTAACGCTAATCTAAATGCGTATTGAGCGATGGTGTGACGCATGATGTCCCTGTTTTTGTATGAATGAATTCTTTATTTTACATAGTTTTGGCAGCCCTAAGGTATAGCTATTAGGCTTTGGCCAGGGATGGGCAGCAGACTTCAATTGAGTTCGAATGAAGTCTATAAGACTTTGAAAATAAAGAAAATTTATTTTTTTACCAAGGCCTGCCTCAGATTTCGGCCGAATCTAGCTTCGGGGCCCGATTAAATACGCTTGACGAGATTTCCTGACTAGGGCAGAGGATATAGTACACAGGGCTCGCCGCTGCCACGTTTGCCGGTTCCTTCGAACCGTGAATTTAGTCCTTCGTGTATTGACAGACCACAAACCAATCCGCATGATTTAAACTGTTCGAGCGGCTGTTGGTTTGAAGATTGTATGAGACTTACAATCCTGTCTTGTGCCTTGGCTGCCCCAGAGGGGGTTGAATGTGAGCCCAGGCATCGTCGATCGAGGCGAAGTCCTTGCCCCGAGTTGATATTCCTGGCCCGATGCGTAAAGCGACTGAGATAAGCAATGAGGGAAGGCTCACCTTCAATGAGCCGAGGCCTGGTGCCCTTCGAGTTTAGATCGTTTTCATAACGAGTACCGTGTCAATTCGCAATTAAGAAAAAAGCGTGCTGCTTCCACTCCGCAAACCAAAGCTTTGCCGGTTCGTGGTCTTTAAGCTTTCTTTTATCGGGCCATTACTTGGCGCGATCCTAATATCCTCTGGAGATGAATTCGAATGGCCGAAAAAGCGAAAGCAAAAAAGGCAAAAGCTCTGTCGAAGAAAACTTCCGTTAAATCGAAAAAACGGGACGAAAAGGAAAAAGAGATTGAGCAGCCTGAAGAACTTCAGCTTCAGGCCGAAGAAATGCCCAAGCGTTCTATAAAAGCTAAGGTCGCTATCCCCGCAGAGAAAGCGCCACCGGCCGCAGCGTCTGCCCCCTTGCCTTCGCCCTCGGTAAAAGAAACGATATCCCCATCAAAAATAGAGAAGCAATCCATCTCAGTCCGTGAGGAAAGAGAGATTAAAGTGCAGGCAACGCCTGAAATCATCGCTCCGATCCAACCCCGCGTCGTCGTCAATAAGCCGGAAGCACCTCGCCAGGAACCGGCACGTGCGGAATACAACCGTCAGGAAACGAAGAAGCCAGACGCTGAAAACGATGGTCTAAGATTGCGTCTGTCGCAATCTTTGACCAAAAAGCTCAAGGAGCAAGCGGCTGACGAAGGCATATCGCTAGAGGAATTTGTGGGCGAATTGCTGGCTGAAAGCGTTGTCCTTCGCGCCTGGGAAATCGTTGAGCGTAAAAATGCGATGAAAGGTCACCCGCAGCAAGGGCCGAACTCCAACCAGCGTCCCAACAATAATAGTAGCCCCAACAATCAGGGGGGCGGCAATCGTGGGGGCCAACGGGGGACCAACCAAAGCAATAAGGGACATCGCGGCATGAGCCATGTCCGTTATCAAACCATTATGGACGACAAAGCGACTTTCCTGGAATACGTACGGAGCCAAGAAAAAGCTCGCCGCTAATATTTATAGGAATGAAATTAAATATGCAACTTTGGTACTATGAAGACTATGCAGATGGGGTCAAACTTGGACTTGCCGCTAAGGAGGTTCTCTTCCGTGAGCAGTCTGATTTTCAAAGCGTAGACGTGATTGAAACGGAAGCCTATGGCCGCATGCTTTTGCTGGATGGTCTGGTGATGACGACGGATAAAGATGAATTCGTCTATCATGAGCTCATCGCCCATGTTCCCGCACTTAATCATAAAAAGCCCGAGCGGGTTGTGGTAATCGGTGGTGGAGATGGTGGTACCGTTCGCGAACTGTTAAAACATCCAGAAATCAAAGAGATCGTACTCTGCGAAATCGATGGGATGGTTGTTGAAGTCTGTGAGAAATACTTCCCCGAGATTGCCAAAGGTATCCGTGATCCCCGGGTTAAACTTAACATCGGTGATGGTATTGCTTATATGGCTGAGCATAAGGCCGACTTGCTTGATCTCGTGATCGTTGATTCCACCGATCCTATAGGGCCAGGCGAAGGACTCTTTAGTGGCGACTTTTACCGTAGCGTCGCGAAGGCGCTTAAGTCCGACGGGCTTATGGTCTGTCAATCGGAGGGCCTCTGGCATCCAGCCCCTGTTCTCCAGCGCATCCATAAAAATGTGTCGGCTGGTTTTAGTCATGTCTATCCCTATATTGCAAGCATTCCCACCTATCCCAAGGGCACCTGGTCTTGGACAATGGCATCAAAAAATGCGATCAACATAAAAGACTACGATAAAACTCGTTTGAATAAGATTGAAGCGACTGGCTTGAAGTATTTGAACGAAGATCTGATGACGGGCGTGTTTGCATTACCAAACTTTTTCAAAGCTAAATTGAAGTCGTAAAAATGGGACCGGCTCCCAACCATCTGATTGGGGCGGAGCCGGTTTAGTAGCGGAAGTGACGTCTTAACAGACGTTCACCTCCGTGCTACTAGTGCAATTAGAACACACCAAGCACCACCTCCTTTCCTAAGCCTTTAGCTTATGGGACCTTAAAACCACGGTTTATCCGCTAGCCAGAGGGTCCTGCTTGGAGTTTAACATTAAAGAAAAGCAGCCGGGAAGAAGACTTATTGCCGGAAATCAAAAAAGTCCTCTGCGGTATAGAGCGCAAGGACTTGAATAATTATCGTTAAATCTCAGCGTCAGTTCTTAGAATTATTTAATGAAATAATTGTCCTGATAAAACTTCAGCTCCGCGATACTTTCTTTAATATCATCGAGGGCTCGGTGGGCATTCGTTTTGTTTGGCCCGGTTATGCCATTGGGATACCACCGCTTCGCCAGTTCTTTTATGGTGCTGACGTCGATCATGCGATAGTGCAGAAATTCGTGGACGCGTGGCATATATTTGCGGATGAACATTCTATCTTGGGCAATAGAATTGCCGCAGAGTGGCGACGATTTTGCGACAAGATGCTGCTCGAGATAAGCCAGAATCTGGTCTTCCGCCTCGAGGATGGAAAGCTTGGAGCTGAGGACCGAGGCCCACAGTCCTGACTTCGTATGATGCTCCTGGTTCCAACTGTCCATCTTGTCAAAGAGGGCGGCCTCCTGACGAACAATCAGACTGGGGCCTTCGGAAGTGATTTCAAGTGCGCTGTTGGTTAATAACAAAGCTATTTCAAGAACAACGTCCGTATCCGGGTCCAAACCCGACATTTCCATGTCGATCCATACTAGCTTGTCTTTCGATTTGCCCATAAATTTTCTGAAGCTCCCATGCATCTCGACATTATAGATCCTAGCGAGCAATTGAATTTGCTACAAGGCATAAGGAAATTCACTTCGTGACTTTGGCCAAAATGGCTAGTTTGCGACTGGTCATGCCAGCGAGAAAGCGGAGCCTGTGACTTTATTTCTCATTTTTATCGATTTATCATGGTCTAACACTTATCATAAGAATTCTAAATACGATTTGGCATTGGATCTCACCAACGACTACTCTCGAGGAGCTTGAAAATCTCTATGACGATGATCATAAGAATGGCCCAAGTTGGAAAAGCATTGATTTTGGGCGGCCTTCTCGCTGCTATTGGCACCACTTCTGTTTTGCATGCTGAGCAGGCATTCAAGATATACGGAAAACCTTTTTCTGTCGAAGACCTTACGAAGGAAAACCAAGGTCAGTTTTTCGATGTGGAAGTCAAAAAATATGAATTGATCTCCAATCTGGCACGAGACCGCTATCTGCAGGAGTTTTTCGTAAAGCTTGCTGAAAAAGATAAGGTTCCACTGGAAAAGGCGAAGGCTGATTACCTCGACTCCAAAACCAAAGTCTCCGATTCGGAAGTCAAAGATAGTCTCGAAAAATTCAAGGATTACCCTCAGCTTAAAGATCGCTCGGACACTGACAAGAAAAAACTGATTCAAGACTATCTGCAAAAAACCAAGGCGCAGGAAGTCTTTGAAGGCATCATCGCGGAAGGCATCGCCAAGAAAAATCTTGAAATTCAATATCCCGAACCCAAAGAACCTGTCTATAAGGTTGCAGTGAATGATAGCTCTGACCCGGTCAAATACGGTCCCGAGCCTAAGGATACCAAGCCGGTTGGCTGCAACGGCAACGCTTGCCCCATTACCATCATCGAGTACTCGGAATTTCAGTGTCCTTTTTGCGAGCGCGTTCAGCCTGCCAGCAAACGCATCTTGAAAGAGTATCAGGGTAAGATTCGCTGGATCGTACGCGACTTCCCTCTTGGTTTCCACAACCGGGCGCGCCCAGCAGCGATCGCTGCTCGCTGTGCTAAAGACCAGGGTAAATACTGGGAAATGTATGAAGAGATGTTTAAAAATCAAAAAGCTCTGGGTGACGCCGACTTCAAGAAATACGCTAAGGAGATTAAACTCGACGGCAAGAAATTTGATGACTGTGTAGCCAAGCCAGATAAAATCGTCGATGTTATCGAGACCAATATGAAGTCAGGCGAAAAACTTGGTGTGACAGGTACACCAGCTTTTTTCATCAATGGTCGTCGCCTGTCGGGCGCTCTCCCCTACGAGGAGTTTAAAAAAGTCATCGACAGCGAACTTTCGGCAAAATAATCTAAGTATCTGATTTTTAATTTAAAAGAGGCCTTTTCAAAATTTTTTGGAAAGGCCTCTTTGGCTTTCTTGTCAAGTTCAGCCCAAAGCCTCCGATAGACCCTATGAAAACTCATACAAGGGCGTGTGGCGATGGCTTCACAAGGTCGTGAAAATCGAAAAGTTAAAAGAGTGGCGCTGGACAAGCCGCTCCGGGTGATTATTTCCTCGATTGGGGCACAGGTTCGTTATGAGGTGAGCACGCGTGATATTTCTCATAGCGGCTTTTTCCTGGATTTTGAGAACCCTAATCGCTTTCCATTTAATCACTCGAGTATTCTGGAAGTGTGGGCTGAACTTGAGCTTGGCCGAGCCGTATTTTTCAACGGGAAAATGGCTCGCGTCGTACCCAAGGATAATGCCGTCGTCACCGAATCGGGGGCCGGCATTGCCATTAAAATTGTTCAAATCGACAAAGAAAATGAAAAGACCCTATTTGATTTCATCGGTCGAAAACTTGCCGACGGAACGGCTCGTGAAGATGTTGCATAAGCATAAGTAAGCATTATTCATTCCTCCGTTTTTTCAACAAATACCTAATTTTACCCCGCCGGTGCAAGCCTGCGGGGATTGCCGCGTTGAGGCAAATTCGCGGCCGGGGCTGCCGGTAAAAGTGTTTCGCTGGACGCTGGGCAAGGAATTGATTACAGTAGAAAAACATCATTCTCATATATATCTAAGAGGTCACTCATGGATTGGAAGACCCTCAAAATACCCGAAGGCAGCAAGCTCTTCAAAATTCATAGGTTCAACCTGATCCATCAGGGCGTGAACTATGTCCTTGAAATCAACGAGCATGGGTCTTCCATCTGGGTTGGGCATGGCGAACAGGCCACCGATCAAAATATTGTGATCCAATCGGTCAATGGCGATTCGCTCGAGGATTGCCTCAACAAACTTATCGATCGTATTAACAAGCGTCAACATTGAGGCTGCCTGTGAAGCTTGGAATGGAACGCCTGGTAGAAAATCCTCACTTGGCCAAGGAGTGGGGACGTTGTGCTTTTCTCGGCAATCAGGCCTCAGTGGGTCCTGATTTTAAACCCTCCTGGGTCCTGCTTCATGACCTGCTCGGGGAGCGACTTGTCGCTTTTTTCGGGCCTCAACACGGCTTTCATGCAACGGTGCAAGACAATATGATAGAGACCGCGCACCATGCGGGTCCCTATGGTTTGCCCATCTACAGCCTTTATTCCGAGACGCGCGAGCCAAACGATTCGATGCTTGAAAACGTTGATACCATCGTCGTCGACCTGCAGATCACCGGCTGTCGAGTCTATACCTTCAAATATACGATCGCCGCCTGTCTTCGCGCCGCCAAGCGTCTGGGTAAGCGCGTCGTCATACTCGATCGGCCGAATCCCCTTGGTGGAAAGCATATTGAAGGACGCTGCCTCGATCTTGAAGCGCGATCATTCGTCGGCGAGTTTGAGATTCCGATGCGCCATGGCCTGACGACGGCTGAAGCCTCCTTACTCTTCAACCGAACAATCGAAGCTTCGCTTGAAATCGTAAAAATGAGCGGCTGGACTGGCACTGAATACTGGTCGGATATCTATAAGCATTGGGTCTTGACTTCACCCAATCTGCCAACCATCGATTCGGTCTACGTATATCCGGCGACAGTGATGCTTGAGGGAACCAACATTTCTGAAGGGCGTGGCACGGGACTGCCCTTTCAATTGGTCGGGGCGCCTTATATCAAAGACGCCGAAATCTATGCAAAGCAGATCCAGCATTATATCAAAAGCGATGCGGTCTTTTTAAGGCCGGCCGAATTTCAACCGACCTCCCAGAAATGGCAAGGTGAAATCTGCCGCGGCGTGCACATTCATGTGGTTGATCCCAAACGAATAGAAACCTATGCGTTAGGATTGGCTGTAATTCGGGCGGCTATGGATCTGGGTGAAGAGAGCTTTCAATGGAAACGGCCCGGTTATGAATATAACTACACTGATCTGCCCATTGATTTGATTTTAGGGGACCTGGGGGCCCATAAAAAGCTGGAGGAAAATTTTGAAATCAAAGACCCCTTCTGGTCAGTCGGGCTCTCCGATTACGCCCGGCAGGTCAGTGAGGGATTAATTTATCCGCGACGTCTGATTAAGGCACCTTGGTGATCTTGGGCGATTGAACGAGAGATTGGAATTGGGCATTCGAGCGAATGCCCTCAAAATCTTTATCGTTTAATGCGACAGTTTGCAGTCTACGGTCCAAGGAAATCGCCTGTTTGAGCTCACCCACGGCCTCTTCGCCCCGACCCATTAAGGCTAAAACACAGGCTTCGTTGTAGCGCGCCGACGCATCCTTGGGATCGATGTTGAGGGCTTGCGCGAAGGTTGAAAGTGCTTTTTCATTTTGATGCATACGGTAGAACGCCAGACCCATGCCGTTATAGAAGTCGCTGCGTTTGGGATCTAGGGTGATAGCCGCAGCAAAGGATTCTACGGCCTTTTCATGCTGCGAAAGCGATTCGGAGAGAACTTCTCCCTGCAGCGCGTAGAAATAGCTACTACCAGGTATTTGTAGGCGCAGCTCATCGAGGAAGATCGAGAATTCCCGAAGAGCATGGCTCTCTGAATAGGATTTATGGGTGAAAGCAATCCATTTCAAGGGTTCGGATGTCGCTTCAATGGCCGCCAGGAAATAACTTGAAGCGAGCTTCTTGTCGCCTTTCAGCAAAGCGATATTACCAAGGTGCGATTTTGCCGAATTTTTTAATTCGTCGCTTGGGGCATTGGCGGCAACGTCGGCCAGAATTTTTTCAGCTTCTTTGGTTCGACCAAGTTTGGAATAAAGAAGTATCGCGTCCGAATATTTATTTTCAAAAGTAGGCTGGGTCTTATTGAGTTCAGCCAAAATCTGGTGAGCCTCCTCACTTCTGCCAAGCTCTGCGAGGGCCCGGGCCAAGCTCAATTGAAGAGCGGGTTTGTCGGCTTTTTTACGCCAAACCTTAAGGGCCGCTACCAATTCTTCACCAGCGTAAGCCGACTCAAGACCGTTGGCAACGAACACGCTCACCATTTCGGCCGCCGCCGAATCCGCATTCAGGCTCTTTTCAAAATCAACGAGACTGTCTTTATCGACTTCCTGCGACGAAGCTAGGACGCCCCGAACAAAATTCGTGCGCCATCCTTGAGCGAAACTCGGACGATCGGCAAGCATTTCCACGGCTTCCTGCTTATAACCCATAAGATCCAAAACCTGAGAGGCGACAAGGTACCCGTATTCTTTGTTGGGAGAGAGTTCGATGGCCTGTTGGCTCATTTCCGAGGCTTGCTTGAGGTAGCGCAGCTCCGAGGGATTATGTTTGAACATGCGAAGCGAAAGCTCGGCGATAAGATAGTGTTCGTAAGCTCCGGGATTTTCCTGCAAAAGACGCACGGCAGTGCGTTCAAGGGATTCATAGTTGCTGAGGTCGGACGTCCAAATGTGATTTTCAAGTTGGTCGTTTTTTGGGCTGGCAAGCGCTTGGCCTTGGCCAATCGTGAGTCCCCAGAGCAGGGTTACGGCCATCGCCGTGCACCTGGGCAAAAATTTCCCGGAAACGGCCGCTCTTTCCCTAGCTTGACACTTGTTGGTATCCCTTACCATAAATCCTCCGAGGCTATTCTTTGGCTTCTCCTACCTTTTCGGTTGAATAGTAAAATTGTTAAGAAATATTTTGAAAATGGCGCAGCGCCCTCTGAATAATCCCTCCTTTCCACAGCTTGCAAGCGCCTGTCTTGACCTTAATAACTGGCCAAGTAGGCAGTTTTTTCACGGAACCTAAACAAAATTTCCTAGTTGACGATAGGGCTGTAGGGAGAACAAACCATGCAGCATCCGACACACACGACTCTGAGAACCGTCCTTTGTGCTTTCTTTGCTTTCATCCTGTTGGCTGCAGCTCAAACATGGGTCGTGCCCCAGTTCGACCCTTCGGCTGAGCTTTACGCATTGGGAGCTGAGAAAGAATCCACCGACCGTCCGCGAGCCGAGCGCAAGCGTGGGGATCGTAAGGCAAATACCGGCCTTTCCGATAACCTGCTGATCGATTCCATTCTTACCATCGTTCAAAACTATTATGTGGACGAGGATAGGGTCGGTAATCGTAAGCTGATGGAAGAGACGATCAGGGCCCTGGAGAAGCAAGACTTTATCCGCCTCAGTTTTCCTTCGACGGATACTTGGAACGTAACGAAGGCCAACGAAACGATAAGCTTTCGGCTGGCCGAAAAATATACCTTCGATGAGGTGGTCCGCGATTCTTTAAAGCTAGCTCGCTTTCTCGACCGTAACCCGAATCCTATTGGAAAAGATCGTAAAAAATCCGAGAAAAACGGTGCCCATCTTGTTGTTGACGCGATGCTTGCCGGTCTGGATCCGCATAGCAACCTTCTCGATTCCGAGGAATACCGGGACCTGAAGCAAGGTACCGAAGGTTCTTTTGGGGGGCTGGGTGTAGTTGTTGGAATGCAAGACGATGTTTTGACCGTCGTCAAACCCCTTCCAAAGAGTCCTGCATCGCGAGCCGGAGTTGCGAAGCTCGATCGCATCATGCAGATCGATGACAAAAATACCTTTGGAACAACCCTTGATGATTTGATTCAGTATATGCGCGGCGAACCCGGGACCAAGGTCCGGCTTTCGCTCTTGAAAGACGGCGATATCGCACCTCGTAATGTGATGCTGACACGCGAAATCATTCAGGTCGATTCGGTCGAATCTAAACTTATCCCAGCACCCAAAGGCAATATTTTTTACGCCTTTATCGACAGCTTTTCCTCACGTACGGCGGTCGAGCTGCGCGAGGCGCTCGTCAAGGCCCAGCAGAAAAAAGAACCGGTCGTTGGGATAGTTCTCGATATGCGCTCGAATCCAGGCGGCCTGCTTGATCAGGCCGTGAAGGTTGCCGATCTTTTTCTTGATGAAGGAAAGATTCTCACCACCCAGGGGCGTACTCGTGAATTCGATATGGCCAAGAAAAACCTGTTTCACTTCGACTATCCAATCGCCATCCTCACCAATGGTGATACGGCCTCAGCCAGTGAAATCGTTGCCGGTGCACTTAAGGACCAGGGTCGCGCCGTGGTCATCGGCGAGCCAAGTTTTGGCAAGGGCTCGGTTCAGACTGTTTTTGAATTGCCAGGGGAACAAGCCCTTAAATTAACGATTGCGCGTTATTTTACCCCCAAAGGCATCTCGATTCAAAACATAGGCATCATGCCGGATATTTGGTTGCAGCCTTTGGATAAAAATAAGTCCAACCTGAACCTGCTGGGTACCTATCGCTATAAAAGCGAACGATTTCTCGATCACAGCCTTGATCAGGAAAAAGCAAAAATAGCGATCAATTCGTCGCGTTCTCAAAAGGCTTATTACCTGACCCCTGCCGATAAAAAAGACACTGATCCCGATGTCCCTCTCCTTTTTGCCACTAAATTTCTAAGCGAATTGGGCAAACGGGATGGTATTCCCTTTCCTCCCGAACGATTGCGAGCGTCCTATTGGAAAGCCAGCGCCGATGCCTTTGTTAAAAAGAGCCTTTTGGATTTTGATAAGGCGGCCTCAGAGTGGTTGGCGCATGATCAGAAGATCAATTGGGCCGATGCCGGCGAAGGCAGCGACGATGATAAAAAAGTTCAGTTCACGGTGCAGATGCCCAAACGTTTGCAGATGGCTGAGGGTAAGACTCTCGAGGTCCCCTATGAGCTTCAGAACGTATCGAAGAAGCCCGTTTATCGCCTATCCGTCTATCTGAGTTCGATTCAATCCAGTCTTGGCACCAACGAAATCCTGATCGGCAAGCTCGATCCGGGCCAAACCCAAAAGGGTACTTTGAAGTTCGATATGAAAGTATCTGCCAAAGAAGGTTCGGTACGAATGAGAGCAGGTCTGGCTCGCAGCGGCTGGCCGGTTCCCAGCCGTGAAAAGGAGTTCTATGTTGAACTCACAGAAACCAAAAAGCCCGATATTTCCGTCGATATGAGTCTGGTAGCTGAGGAAGGCGGCAAGCAGGCCGGTATTCTCGAACCAGCGGAAAACGCCAAAATCAGAGTCCTGTTACGCAATAATTCGGCGATCATCGCTCACAAGGTTGAAGTTAAGCTGGTAAGCCTCGTTGGCAAACAGATCGCTGTCGATGCCAAGTCGGTCACGCTTGGCGATATGAAGCCGGGCGAATCCAAGATCGCCCTGGTCCCCGTCCGGGCATCGACGGGAATTGTGTCTGAGGAATTAGAATTCGGAGCTTTCGTTGAAAGCGACGAATACGTTCAGCCCAACAAGGTGCACTTTGCATTACCAAGTTCGCCAAAGGCTCGCATGTCGAAATCTGATGTTCTAACAGGGACGGGGCCATGGAAAGAAAACTGAGCATTGCGCTTATTTTGGGTGCAAATCACAGCATTCGTCTCCTTGAAGTCTTCAGTCCATTGAGTGAGGATTTCGACGTCAAGGCGTTGGGTTTGCTTGATGAAATTTGCGCAGAAAGCTATTTGACAGACATCGCGCTGCAGACTTTTATCGAAGATCAGCACCTGCCGGGTTATATGCTTGGTATTGAAGAGGAGCTGTCCAAGGCTGATGTGGTGGTCGCTTCGGGTCTGCTTGACCCATCGACCTATCAGGCCTTTCGATTTGCCTATCATCATCAAAAACCCTTTATCCTCTTCTGCCAGCGGGAAGAGGAGCTGAAGCGGGCTATACTAGAGAAATCCGAGGATTTTCAAGATTGTCTCAATAACGCCAGCGGTATCCTGATATTTGATCAAAGCGTTGGTGAGACTCTGGAGTTTATGGGCTGCAGGCCCGATAAAATTTTAGTTCTCCAGCCGGAAATACAGGCTAAAAAATTCGGCTTTCATGAGAAGCTTCGACAAAAATTTCGCGAGTATCTCAAGGTTGAGAAGGATGATGTGCTCGTGGTAAGCGCGCTCAGTGATGATTTGGCTCCCTTTGAGTTGATGGCCGCCTTTAAGATGCTTGAGGCGCTTGATGCCGAACTGTTTGAGCGTGCTAAGCTTTTGTTTATAGGTAACGCTAGCAACAAGGACTCGGTTAAATACCGGGCTGTTGATCTCGGGATGACCAAGTCCATTATGTTTATTGCCCAGGACGTCCGTCCCTTCTTTGTCGACCTCATGTCGGCGGCCGATCTCTTTGTCTCGCTGGGTGAAGGTCAGGATGAAACGGAGCGGCTATTCGCGGTTCTGGAAAGCATGGCCTGCGGTGTAAAGGTGCTTATCGATGAGAAGCACCCCATTGCCTCCATGGTTGATTCTCAATTCGTAGCAATCAATCCCCATGCTGTGGCCCTGTCACTGCGCGATGCCCTGCTTCATCCTATCGAACGTCGTGATATCATCGCTTTGGTCGATAAACATTATACGAATAACCATGCCGCCATTCGATTGTCTGAATTCTTGAGAAATCGCATCTCCGAAAAGCCGCTGCAGCTACCGCTGGCCGGAGACTTTGCTCATGTGCTTTCTATCCTGGCCGGCAAAGCCAGGGAAGGTCTTGAGGAATTTGAAGCGGCACTTGCCGTCGAATGGGGACGCTGGGGAAGCCATAGTGATTACCGAGGTCGGCTTCTCATCTTAAAGGGGCAAACGCTGCTCAAAGCTTGCCACTATGATGACGCCCTTTCCTGTTTTGAATTGGGTACGGCCGAAGAAGGTGTTCAGCGAGAAGCGTTTTTGGGCTTGGCCCGAATCGCCCTTTTTACCCATTCCAATGAAGAAGCACTGTCATTCTATAGGAAGGCCCTGGCGCTCAAGCCCAATGACCCGGAAGCCATGGGAGGAATTGGTAGCGTTTATCGAAAGATAGGTATGGCTGATGAAGCCGTTTATTGGCTCGGGAAAAGTATTTCGGTCGATGTGGAAAACTCGCGCTATCTCATTGCGCTGACCCAGGCCTGCCAGGAGAGTGAGGACCATGCCCGGTCAATCTCACTCCTGGAACAGCTGAAGGTATTGCTGGGCAATAAGCCATCGCTTGTGATGTGTCTCGGGCAGCTTTACTTCAAGGTCGGCAATAATAAAAAGGGCAAAGAACTGGTAGATTTGGCTTTGGAAATGACTGCCGGCACTGGCAAGCTTATGCTCCTCCCAACCTCAGCGGCTTGATCGCTGAGGCGATGGAGTGGTCGATCCAAAGCCGCCCATGCGTTGACCCCCTATAGGCAGATCAGGGATGCGGGCAACGAGGTTAAGAACCATTTGCGCCAGCCGGTCACCCTTTTGAATAGGGTACGCTTCCTCACCATGATTGATAAGGAGTACTGCCACTTCATCGCGATAATCGGCATCGATCGTGCCGATGCCGTTGGCAAGCGTGATGCTGGCCTTACGGGCCAAGCCGGAACGCGCACGAACCTGGAGTTCGGGGATAAAGCCTTGAGGAACCTTGTCCCACTCGACACTTTCGATCCAAACGCCAGTTGGCACGACTACGACTTTGCCAGGGGGGAGCAACGCTGCTTCGCGGGCCACCAGATCACAGGCCGCGGAATGTTCTGTCATGTATTCCGGCCGACAGCCTGCTGAATAGCGAAGTTTAAACATATAAATCCTCATCGCATGGAGAAGCCATCTCAAAAATGTAATCTCAACCCGACCGGACAAAGTCCGCTGGCGGGATTGATCTCCTATTTATGAGATGGCTTTTAGTCACTGTCCGCAAAGCTACTCTATAGAACTCAGCGCCAAATATCAGAAAGATGGAGGAGCCCCGGAATGGTTCAGCCGCAATCTCCATCAATAAAAATTGCGTCATCCATCTCCAGGCTTAAACTGTAGGTTTTTGCCCCAGCGCTTCTTTACGGCTCAACTTGATCTTGCCTTGGCGATCAACATCAATAATCTTAACGAGAACTTGCTCGCCTTCTTGAATAATGTCGGTCACGCGGTCCACTTTGCGATTCTCAAGCTGCGAGATGTGCAGAAGGCCTTCCAATCCCGGGCGGATCTCAACAAACGCGCCGAAGTCGACGATTTTCTTGATGAGCCCAAGATAGATCGCGCCAACTTCTGGATCAGAGGTTATGCCGCGAATCGCTTGTTTTGCACGTTCCGCCGTTGCACCGTCTTGAGCGATGATGCTAACGATACCGTCGTCGTTGATGTCGATTTTTACGCCGAGATCAGCCACTAGCTTTTTGATCGTTTTTCCACCGGGCCCAATCAGGTCACGAATTTTTTCCTCTTTGATTTTCATTTGGAAAATCTGCGGTGCATATTCGCTGATTTCGGCCGGGGTATTGATGGCGGCAATCAGTTTCTGAAGTATGAACTGGCGGCCAATCTTAGCCTGCTGGAGTGCTTCGCCCAGAATAGTGGTCGAAATACCAGCGATCTTGATGTCCATCTGAAGAGCGGTAATGCCTTCTTGTCCACCTGTGACCTTAAAGTCCATATCGCCAAGGTGATCTTCGTCACCGAGGATATCGGAAAGAACTGCGTATTTGCTGCCTTCCATGATAAGCCCCATCGCAATACCTGCGACCGGTTGCTTGATGGGAACACCAGCATCAAGCAGGGCCATGGTTCCGGCACAGACCGTTGCCATAGACGATGAACCGTTGGATTCAAGGACTTCAGACACCAGACGAATCGTGTAATTGAAGGACCCGGCAGGAGGAAGAACTGCTGTCAAAGCTTTTTCAGCCAAAGCTCCATGACCGATCTCACGACGACCGAGTCCACGTAGAGGACGAGCTTCACCAACCGAGTAGGGTGGGAAGTTATAGTGAAGCATAAAGTTTTTGGTGGTGTGCGGAACCAGGATGGAATCCTGTCTTTGCTCATCATCACCGGAACCAAGGGTGATCGTTGCCAGCGCCTGCGTCTCACCGCGTGTGAAGAGCGCCGAACCATGGGTACGCTTCAGGACTTTAGTTTCGCAGGTGATTTTACGGATATCGGTGAAAGACCGGCCATCGATACGTTTTTTATCATCGAGAATCATTGCGCGCATCACGTCGTACTGGAGTTTCTCCAGAGCAACGTTGAGGCCTTTCGCAACAGCTGAGCTGCCCTCTCCATTGAGTTCCTGCGCAAGTTTCGCTTTGATGTCGCGGAAAGCCTTCTGACGAACTTGTTTTTCCTTGATGACGAGAGCATCACGAACCAGGTCTTTTGCAACGCCAGCAGCCTTAAGATAGAGGCCCTCAGCATTGGCATCGATAATCAGATCTTTTTTCTTCTTGCCGATTTCCTTTTGGATTTCGACCTGAAGATCATGAAGGGGCTTCATGCTTTTGTGGGCAAAGGTGATCGCATCGATCATCTCTTGCTCGGACAGGAATTTAGCTGCGGCTTCAACCATTAAAACCGCATCAGGTGTCGCAGCGATTGTAAGGTCGAGATCGCTCTCTTCGCCAAGCAGAGGATCGATGATGAGTTTGCCCTCACGACGGCCGATGCGGAGAGAGGCCACGGGTCCGTTAAAGGGGATATCGCTGATCATCAGCGCAACGCTGGCTCCTGCCAAAGCAAGGCTTGCCGGATGGTGAAGCGGATCAAGGGACATGACGGTTGCAATGACTTGAGTGTCGTTGAGGTAGCCTTCAGGAAAACAGGGGCGCAAGGGACGATCGATCAGCCTTGAAGTCAGGACTTCGCCGTCGCTTGGTTTTGTTTCGCGCTTAACAAAGCCGCCGGGTATACGACCGGCGGCATAAAACTTCTCTATATAGTCAACGCTGAGCGGGAAAAAGTCTTGACCTTCTTTAGGGGACTCGGCAGCACACACTGTCACTAGGACCTGGGTGTCTCCGCAGCTGACCATTACGGAACCACTTGCCTGCTTGGCAAATTTATTAAATTCAAAGCGGATGGTCTTGTCGCCGACTATGGCTTCCTTGATGACAGACATCGTGCGGTTACTCCAAAATGAGTTTGGCAACAGCCAAAATTAAAAACGTCTTTATTCCTGCCAACACTATCAAGATATTGGCGAGAGATAAAGACGCTTTGGGATTGTATAATTATTTACGAAGGCCGAGTTCGCCGATCAAAGTCTTGTACGCGCCGGCGTTTTTGCTCTTCAGGTAAGTGAGCAGACGCTTGCGCTGGCCAACGAGTTTCAAAAGCCCGAGACGCGAGTGGTGGTCTTTGGTGTGAGTCTTGAAGTGTTCGTTCAGTTGCTGAAGACGTTTTGTCATCAAAGCAACCTGAACTTCGGGAGAGCCTGAATCACCTGGCTTCTTGCCGAACTTTGTAATAATCTCGCTGGTTTGAGTTTCATTCAAAGCCATTATTAGATCCTTCCTAAAAAACTTTCTAACAGGTTTCAAGCGCGCGAATTTCGGCTGCTGCCCCGGGTTTTCGGGCTTCGTAAGCAGGCAAAGTAACCAAAAGTTCCTTAGATTGCAAGCTCTCTTAACTAAGAAGAGGACAGGCTCGACACCCAAACATGCAGTCGGGTGGCGCGGGTTTGTGAAATTATGGGAGTTTTGTTTTAAATATTGACAAAACTAAGTTGGTTTGTCATTAAACGTCACTGCTGCACAGTAATGTTGGCCTTGTTTAGTTCCGCTGTTGTTCCCATTGAGTTGCTTTCTCGGGCCCAACGACTTTCTCGAGAGTCTCAATTCAGGAGGTGCTTTGATGAGTTTTCCAGCCGGTCATAAAGTAGTTCATAAGACCCATGGAGTAGGCGTAATCGAAGGCACTGAAGTGCTCTCTCTTGGCGGACAAGCGCAGGATTATTATATTCTAAAGATACTGGAAAGCGGCCTTATGGTGCGATTTCCCAAGACCAGCCAAGGGCTTATCCGCGAACTTGTCAACGATGAAGATATAGTCAATATCATCAGTATCCTTCGCAGTTCCCCCAAAACCTATTCCACAATCTGGAACCGCCGTAAAAAAGAGTTCTCCGACAAAATTCGTTCGGGTTCGCTCTTTGAAATAGCCGAGGTCCTGCGTGACCTTGTCGGCAAAGACAAATCGCGTCTGCCTTCGTTCGGTGAGCGCGAGATGATTGAACGGGCCCGTGCCCGTTTGGTCAGCGAGATTGTCGCCGCAAAAGATACCGATGTGGCAACGATTGAGGGCCTCATCGATGGCGCTTTGGCTTTTCTTGAGCAAGCTAGTTCTTGATGAGGCTGGAGCTTCGGAGCTAAAAGAGAGGCTTAGATTTCTGCAGGAAGACGCGTCTCATGAAGATAGTAAATGTCATGGCCTCAAGTCTCGATGGTAGAATTGGGGTTCACGATAGAGAAGGCGATACTGAAAGGCTTAATGTTGGCATGTCAAATGCCAAGGATCAGGCGCATCTTCGAAAGCAGATTGAATTAAGTGACGCAATTCTCGTCGGGGCTAGCTCGATACGCTCGAATGGAGCCTGTCTCGATCATCCCGGAAAAAACGGCAAAGCGCCGGTTTGGTTTATCTTCGCTCAAACACCCATCCCCGAATCTTATCCCTTTTGGCGACAGACTCATATTCGCCGGATTTTGGTATCCGATGGAGCCTTGCCCCTTGTTTCGGGTAGTGGTGTTGAGAACCTGGTTTATGGTTCGGCGGATCCCGCAATGTTTCTGACACTTTATCTCAAACTCCATAATTATACCCGAGCCCTCCTCTTTGGCGGCGGCGTTGTGAATAGCTGGTTTTACAAACAAAAGCTGGTCGATCAGCTGGAGCTAACCCTGGCTCCTATGATGGTTGGTCGGGTGGATGCTCCTTTTCTGGTGGCACCCGCCTTAGCACAAGCCGTGCAATTTTTGCTTGTTTCTACCTTGGTCAACGAAAGTTTTGTATTCTTGAGCTACAGCGTTATCTACGAAGCTTAAGCATGGCTTTTGATTCGGGAGCGGTATCTCGGAGAATCTATGGGTCTGAGGATAAGAACGAACACGCAGGCAATAAATGCCCAAAGGCATTTAGGACTTACGAATCAGCGTCTTACGTCGACTATGGAAAAGCTCTCATCCGGTCATCGTATCAATAAAGCCGCCGACGATGCCGCCGGCCTTGCCATTGCCACCAACCTTGAATCCGATGTCCGTTCCCTTTCTCAAGCCCGCCGCAACTCACTCGATGCCGTCTCCATGCTGCAGGTTGCAGAAGGGGGTCTTGAAGAGATTACCAATATCGTTACACGGCTTAAGGAAGTGTCGGTCCAGGCTGCTTCCGATACAGTGGGTCAACAGGAGCGCCGCTATTTAAACGAAGAATTTATGGCCCTGAAGGACGAGGTCGATCGTCTCGCCTATAGCACTGACTATAACGGAACGCGGCTCCTTATAGGCCAGCAGGACGTTTCCCCCGAGCTTTTGAATAACCATAATCTCTCTCCGCTTGAGATGCAGGTAGGCAAGGATTACCTATTACCATCCGATTCTCTCAATGCCAGAAACCCTGTTGATATTATCCGCATCGATTTCAATAAGCTGAATGCGGGGACCGAGGGACCAAACTCTTTGGGAATAGGCAGTAGCGCCAATGAAACGGGCACCCGTATCGATAGTAAACAGAGCGCTCAGCAATCGATGGCACGCATCGATTCCGCGCTCGAAAAGATAGCATCCTATCGATCAACGATAGGATCGGCCCAAAACCGTTTGATAAGCACTGAGCAAAATCTTGGTGTCACCATTGAAAACCTCTCGGCCGCTCGCTCGCGAATTATCGATGCCGATTATGCCCATGAAACGGCGGAATTCACTCAGGGCAACATCCTCCTTCAGGCTGGATCGGCAGTCTTGACTCAGGCTAATCAGCTTCCCAACGTTGCCCTCAAACTCCTCTCCTCTATCGGCAATTAATCTCTCATATCTTGTGTCTCCGGGGTTTATACACTATTGAAGGGTGGATAAGGCAAGACACTGTAACCAGCCGCTGCTGCACAGTTTCTACCCGGGCTTTAGACCCCGCTCCTCAAGCTCTCGGGTTGATGTCTGGCTTTATCGGACTTTCCATCATCGGGGATCGAGGGCAAATCCATGGTATTCCCCAAAATCTTTTTAGATTCTTATGACTGTGTTACCCCTGCGGGACATGGGGTTGGGCCTCTATTGGAAAGTCTTTTTTCCTCACGCACTCACCTGAGCTGTGTCGATACTATTCCCCGGGGTTCTTTGCCGGATGCCGTCAATGCGTCCCTGGCAGCCCTGCAATCGGAAAGGGCCTTAAGATATCAGGATAAAACTTCAAGGATCGGGATCTTTCTGGGTCGATCACTCGCCGCTCCTTTCGCCGAAGTAAGGCGAGAGTCGATGGGCATCATTTTAGGATCATCACGCGGTCCCACCGAGACCCTTGAAAGCGCGTGGCAGACCTTTGCCAAGGGAGAGCGTCTTTCGTCCACAACCAGTCCAGCAACGACGGCCAGTGGTCTGACTGCTGCCGTCGCCCGTGATTTGAAAATGGGGGGGCCAAGTTTTTCACTTTCTGCAGCCTGTTCAACCGGTCTCTACGCTGTGCTGCAGGGCATAAGCACCTTGATCTCAGGCATGGCTACGGACATGCTGGTTGGAGGAATCGAAGCGGCCAATACTGCTTTTACCTTTGAAATGCTGCGTTCGGCCAAGGTCCTAAATACCTTTGTGGGAGAAGACTATCCCTGCCGGCCCGGGCACCCCAGTCGGAGCGGAATGGTTTTGAGTGAGGGTGGGGCATTGCTGAGTCTCAGTCTGCATCGTGGCCATAATTCTTGCGCTGAAATTATAGGTTGGGGGTCGGCGACAGAGGGCGGCACTCTCACCGGAGTATCGGAGGATGGCAAAGCTTTGACACAAGCGCTACGACGCGCACTACAAATCGCTGGCGTCAAACCTTCGAAAGTCAGTTTTATCGTGGGCCATGGCGCTGGAACCCAAAAAGGCGATAATTCAGAACTTGCGGCCTATCGTTCGGTTTTTGGCCCTCTACCGCCGTTGGTTTGGCACAAGTGGTGCAGTGGGCATATGCTCGGTGCCTCAGCTGCGCTGAGCGTCATGCTTGCCTGCGAGCATTTCAGGCGTCAGCTGCTGCCGCCGCACCCTTATTTTCCGAAAACTGAGCCCATGCATGCGCCGCAAGCACTGGCAGCGCCTCAAATCGCCTTGATTACGTCGATGGGTTTTGGCGGTAGCGCCTGCGCCCTACTCGTCAAAACTTTGCTATAGTCGTCAGACCATGCGCGTTTAGCTTTTGACGGGAGGAAAATATGTTGAGTCAATTTTTTGACAAAACGACTGCTTCCCGTTTGGTTTGAATCAAAAAATCATCCCCCTATCGCAGTCTTCTCCCCCCATAATTTTTTCCCTGTTCGCCCTGGCCTATTCTTTGCAAAGTGTCCTGGAAATACGCAGCAGAGGACAAGACAGATGCTAAACAATATCTATGTACCGGTAGCAGGAGCGCTTGCACAAGAGCGGGCCCTTGAATCTATCGCGAACAATTTAGCAAACGTCAACACTGTAGGATATAAGGGCGACGCGGTAGCTTTTAGTTTGCTTCATCCTGAGCCCAATAAGAATTATCCCACAGGCATTCCTCCCGCTAACTTCAAAGAGGATATGTCCGCAGTCTATCCCTTGCGTGGCAACGAAATGAATTCGGTCGGTGTCGCCTCGATAGAGCGGGATTTTTCCCAGGGGCCGGCGATCAATACTGAGAATGATCACGATATCATGCTGCAAGGCGATGGGTTCCTCAGCGTGCAAACGCCCGAAGGCGTGCGGTATACGCGGGCTGGCGACCTTTCTCTAACGAATGATGGCGTCTTATCGAGCAAGATGGGCGATCCTATTCTTGGGGAAAAAGGCCTCATCTATGTTCGCAGCACCGATTTTAAAATCAATGCGCAAGGCGAGATTTTCATGGACGGCCAATTGGTCGATCGATTGAAAACGGTTAGCTTTGACAATAAGAAAGAGCTCGAAAAAGTTGGCAACAACTACTATTACTTCGGCGGCGACGAAGCCACGATCAAACCTGCACCGAGTCTAAGGATCGAGCAGGGTTTTCTGGAAGGATCCAATGTCAACGCCATTAAGAGTATGACGGCGATGATAGTGGCCCACCGCTCCTACGAAGCCTACCAAAAAGCTGTGTCAAATTATGACAAGATGATGGAAAAGTCTTCGAATGTTATCGGTGAAGTCCGAGCTTAATCCCTTTTACTAGACCCTGAATTGAAGATTGGAGAATGAGTATGATGCGTTCACTCTTTACTGCGGCCACTGGCATGGAAGCCCAGCAGGTAACCATAGATACCATTTCTAACAACCTTGCCAACGTTAACACAACGGCATTTAAAGGTTCGCGTGCCAATTTTCACGATTTGCTTTACCAGACTCTAAAAGCCCCAGGGCAAAATTCAACGGCCGGCACAGTCGCTCCCACCGGTATTCAAATCGGTGGTGGTTCAAAGGTTTCTTCTGTCGAAAAAATGTTCAGCGAAGGGGCCATTCGCATCACCAATAAGACGACCGATCTTATGATCGAGGGCCAGGGCTTCTTCCGTGTTCAAAAAGATGATGGCAGCATAGCCTATACCCGCGATGGCAGCTTTAAAGTTGATAATACCGGCCGTATCGTCACGAGCGAAGGTTTTCCCATCGTTCCCGAAATCGTGGTGCCCGAAAACGTGACTCACGATAAAATCAATGTCGGTATGGATGGAACGGTTAGCGTGCGCATGGGTCAGGAGACTCAGGAAATCGGCCAGATCGTGGTTGCGAACTTTGTAAACCCGACCGGCCTCGAGTCACTCGGCAGAAACCTCTATGCCGATACCGCTGCGAGCGGAGCCGCCTTGATTGGGCAGCCCAACACCACAGGCTTTGGGCGCATAGGTCAAGGGGAGCTGGAAGCTTCGAACGTCAATATCGTCGAGGAAATGGTCAATATGATTTCAGGTCAGCGCGCCTACGAAATTAACTCCAAAGTCATTCAAACCGGCGATCAGATGCTGCAGCAAACCAACAACATTCGCTAATAATACTTGAGAGACTTCTATGAAATACCGCTTTCTGAGTCTCGCCTTTCCTCTCGTCCTACTTGCTGGCACCCTCTATGCAGAGCCCGTGGATTTGCTGCAACAGCTCTATGGGCGAGCTGGGGGTAAGTCCGCTTCGTCAAGTCCTGCGCAAAGAAGCGGAGGTGGCGACGCCTCCAAAGCCGCTTTGCCGAGGCCCGAGGCGTTGCCGGGATCGGCCAGCATTCTCACCCTTAATTTACGCAGCAGTATTTCTATTGCGAGAGAGCGACTTTATCTTTCAGACCTCGTGACCTGCCAAGGTCCAAAGGACGTTTGCTCCGACATTGGCGGCATAGACTATGGAGCGGCGCCCAAAGCCAATCGTCAGGACCGAAGCACTCGATCTCAAATTGAAGCCTTGGTTCAAAAAGAAACCGCTCAGGCCCAAGTGAAGTGGGAAGGGGCTCAGGCCTGTCTCATCTCGGCCCTTTCCAGTCCGATTGATGAGGAGGCGGTCCTTCATCTGCTGGAGCGTGAGTTTCAATCGGCCCCGAGCGGGATGCGGGTCATCGTCCAATCGGTACGCTTGCCCACGACCCAAGTATTAAGGCATAATAATTATCTCTACAAAATACCAAGTTTTGCCGATCAAATAACACGCATCTATGCCAACCCTCGCAGTCGTTTCGGACAGATAAAACTCGTCGCGGTTGATCAGGATCCCTCGTCACAGGCCAGCATAGAATTTTTAGTGCAGTTAAATTTTCGCATTGAGATTCAAGCCCTGGTCATGACCCAGGCGCGGGAGCGCGGCGAAAGAGTCACGCCTGAGCTGGTCGAACTGCAATGGATTCCTTATCAGGACCAGGTGCTGACGGATGACAAGCTCATCGTTGGCAAGCTGCTTCGTGTGCGCCTTCAGGCTAAGCAGGCAATCCGAACCTGGGATCTGATCCGCGAGCCGGAAGTGCTGCGCGGCGATCGTATCGAAGCCGTGATCAATAGCGGTGGGATTCGAATGAATAGTGTGGCTCAGGCGTTAGAACCTGGATTCATTGGGCAGAAAATACGGATTCGGTTGGAAGCGACCAAAAAAAATGTTTTGGGTGTGGTCATCGCCCGATCCCAGGTTGAGGTACCCTCTCTATGAAGAAAACGTGTATGATGGCACTTGCTCTATTCGTAAATGCCTGCCAGACAGGTTTTGTGCCCATATCCCAAAGGAACATGTATGAAAAGGAAGGCAAGTCCGCCAATCTCGGTCATAGAAGGCCTATTGAGGATAGAACCGGGACAAGTCCAGACATTTATATCAAAAGACAAAATATTGAGATTGTTCCTCAAGAAACAAAAAACTATACGGGCTCCCTGCTTGCATTAAAAAATCCGGATACCTACCTATTCATCGATGCCCCGCGCGGGGAATTAGGTGATTTTCTGGATATTGCGGTGCAGGTGAACCGAAAGGACAAAGCTCCGACTCCTGCTCCAGGCGCCCCGGCTGATCCCGCTAATGCGGCCAAAGGCAAATCCGTTCAAGACGATTTGATTGCCGCTCTCCCTAAATTGGAGCCAGGGCTAGCGGATCCCAAAACACCATCTTCCATCAAAATGAAGGTCGTTCGTAAACTCGAAAATGGCGATCTGATTGTTGAGGCATCCCGCGCCTCGCAGAATGAGTGGGAAGCCAATAGTCAGCGGGCTACGGCGCGTATTCCCTATTCAAAAGTTCCGGGACGTGGCGAGATATCGACTGCGGATTTAGCGGATGTCCATTGGTGGGAATCGGTCAATGGCGCTCTAACCGAGCGCGAATCGAATACCTGGGAAGACGAGTATAGTCTCAGATGGGCGGGCTTCGATGAGGCCCGATCAAAAATTGCCCTCGATCTAGAAACCAAACGCAAAGACTTGGAAAAAGTTAGAGATCGGTTGAAAGATAAGATCGTCAACGTAGGTAAGGAGCGCAATAAACTTGCGGTGGAAAAAGATAGAGTCGATAGCCTCAGGCGTGAAGCGGAGGAAAAACTAAATGAACTTGCGCAGAAAAATGCTCAGCTTGATGCCCAAATCGAACAGCAAAAAGACGTCATCAGAAAGCAGGAGCTTCTCATCGGCGAGGTTCGGACGGCAAGCGAAGCCGATTCGGCAACTGCGGAAAAAACGCCGGTGGCGCAGCCCAAGCCAAGCCCAGTGCCACAGCCGAACCCAAAAGATCCCAAAAATCCACCAAAGCCCTAAGGCGGGACATTGATGTTGCGATTGTTGACACTGGCATTGTTACTAGGCTGGGCTTTGCTTGAAGGTCCAAGAAGCTTTAGTCAGTCCGTACGAATCAAAGAGTTGGCGCGCTTGCGGGGCGATCGTACGAATAGTCTTATCGGCTTTGGCCTGGTCGTGGGTCTCAATAAAACCGGTGACTCACCGACCTCGTTCGCGAAAAATAAGGCGATTGGCAACCTGCTTACCCACCTCGGCATGACGCCCGACAGCAGCCCTATCACCAGCCTGTCTGCAGCAGCCGTCATCATTACTGCGGAACTTCCCGCGTTTGCGCGTATCGGCGATCGTATCGACGTCAAGGTCTCGGTGTTTGGTGATGCCAAAAGTCTTGGTGGCGGAACTCTGCTTATGACACCGCTTAAAGCAGGTGACGGTCAAATCTATGGCATGGCGGAGGGAACTATCATCATCGGCCAGGCCAACGGCACCGGTCCTAAGGTCCAGACTGTGGCCGTCATTGCCGATGGAGGTCAGATTGAAAAAGATTTTATACCGAGCTTGGTTCAAAATCAGGCGATCGACCTCAATCTCATGAAGTCTGATTTTTCGACCTCAAATAGAATTGCCTTGGCCATTAACAATCATTTTCATAACGAGATCGCCACAGCCTTGGATCCCGCTCGTGTGAAGGTTAAAATTCCCGAGCAAAATTGGGCAAACGTCACGGGATTCATTGCGGAAATGGAGAGCCTCGAAGTGCTGGTCGATCAGAAGGCAGTTGTTATCATCAACGAAAGGACAGGTACCATCGTCATGGGTGGCGACGTGAAGGTTTCCGATATCGTCATCTCTCATAATGGCTTGAGTATTCAGGTCGGAAATGGAAAGCAAGCCAAACAGGAAGCTGTCATGCCCTTGCAGGGAACCACGATCAACGACTTGGTAAAGAGTCTCAATCAGATGGGTGTCAAGCCCGAGGATTTGATAAGCATTTTACAGTCCATCCATTCCTCCGGCGCACTTCGGGCCGAGATCAAGCTCATGTGAGGTCGTTATGGGCGATATAGGTGCTCTTTCGAATGTCTCGGTAAATAATATGAATGCTGAGCGATTAGCGCAGGTTAACCAGAAGGCTCCCAAGGACGTCGAGGAGGTTAAAAAATTATCGAAAGAGTTCGAATCAATATTTATGGAGATTGTGCTAAAATCAATGCGGGACTCGGTTGACAAGTCCAATTTTATCGATGGTGGCAACGGCGAGCAAATATTTCAGTCCATGCTCGACACGGAATATGCTAAAAATCTAGCCTCCCAGGATTTGACGGGCCTATCCACATCAATCGAAAGCCATCTGACCCGACTTATGGAAGGTGGTGGTAAGATCGATGAAGTGGAGAAAGCCGCGGGACGGGCTCAATACCAGCGGCAGATAAAAGAAGAGCGTTGAACTGTTTCTCAAGTACCTTAGGGTCGAGGAGGGGTGACTTATGGATAGCGGCAAGATCGGACCAAATGTTTCTACGGCATTGACTAACAATACGGGTGTGCAAAAGGCCAAGGGCCCTCACGCCGACGGGGATGCTAAGAAGGTGAAAACCAAGGCTGCCGAGGGGGACTACAATGTCAACCTTTCAGGCAAAGCCAAGGATATGCAGGAAGCCCGTCTCAAGGCGCTTGACATCGCCCGCGGCACTCCCGATGTACGCGAAGACAAAGTCGCTGACCTCAAAAGAAAAATCGAGTCAGGCGACTATAAAGTAAGTTCCGAGAATATTGCGGACGGCATACTCCGTGAAGCGGTGAAGGATGAGCTTTCCAAAGGTGAGCCGGAGCTCTAGCTCTCGGCCGCTAAAGGTGCCGAACAGGATTTAACCTGCTGTGGCAACCAAAGCCAGTGTGAGCCCAATGTGTTTACCCAATCAGCCCGCGTTGCGGATTCAGTGGGCAAGGTTTCCGCCTCCTTGCTCGAAGGTGAAGGGACCCCCGTTCAGGCCACCCCGGACTTCGGGCTTTCCGATGCTTTGACTTTGATCCTCAACAGGACGCCCAATTGTATGTCCGGACACATTCAAATATCCGTGAGGCTTATGTATGATGGGAAATCAGGGCATAGGAAATCGTCTCAACAAAGTCACTGAACAGTGCATGGCCCTCCATCACATCTTAATAGATTTTGAGACCGTGATCACTAAAGAAAACGCCGCCATCGGCCGTTCCGATTTAGTCGAATTGGAAAACATAACGGATGAAAAAATAGTATTTGGCGAAAAAGTCAAAAAACAGATTCAAGCCTTAAAGCAGGCGATGGATCATCTTGCCGTTGAAGTCGGCGAAGTTGAGATCGACTCGGACGGAGATCGGCAACTTACGCGATTTGTAGCCATCATTCGCGGGCAGATTCTTAAGGCAAGCCCCAATCTGGCGGCGGATTTAGCCCGCATGGAGGAATGGGCCTTCAAATTGAAGGACTTGAGAATTCATATCTTTGCCAAGGTGGAAACCAACGCCTATTTGGTAAAACGCCTCCTTGAGTATCATCGTGAAACCTATTCCTTCTGGCAAGCTGTCGCACGGGAATCCGAAGCGGTTTATGGGCAGTCAGGCAAAACCAAATATGGAAGTGGGCCACAAAAGTCCATTCTCAACGTTAGGACTTAATTTATGTCCGGCCTTTTTCACTCGCTGAATATTGGATCCGAATCTCTCTTTGCCAGCAGACAAGGTGTGGATACGGCTGGACATAACATCGCCAACGCCCAGACAGAGGGGTTTTCGCGCCAGCGGGTAAACCTTGAAACCCGTGCTCCTTCCGAAACGCGGGGCGTTGTCATCGGCAACGGCGTATTCGTCAAGAATATCACCCGGGCTCATGATCAGTTTCTAGAAAAGCAGATCAATGAAACCCACCAGGATTCAGGTCATTCCGAGGCCCGCCTCAATGCGCTAAAACCGCTGGAAGCGATCTATAGCCCCGAACTCGGCAACGGTATTACGAACGAGCTTGACAAGTTCTTTAACGCGCTTCAGGATCTGTCGAATTTTCCTGAGGAATTGCCCGTTCGTACCGCCGTTAAAGAAAACGCGCAAAACGTAGTCAACGCCTTCAAACATGTCGATGAAAGTCTGAATATTCACCGGGAAGACATCAATGACCGCATCGCGGGCGAAGTGTCGGAAGCCAACGGCATGGTGGCCGATATTGCCAAGCTCAACATCGCGATCAAAGGCGCGGAAACGAGTTCGAGCAAGGAAGTCAGCGACCTTTTGGACCAACAGGATAAAATCCTGCGCGAGCTGACCCAAAAGCTTGATATTAGCTACTACCGGGGCGATCAGAACATGGTCGTGGTACGTGGCCCCGCGGAAACTTTGCTGGTCGATCGGGGGAGTGCGGCAAAGCTCGATATCCAGCGTCAGGGGGACGGCACAATGTACGATATTATGGTGCTGGATGGAGCGGCCTTTAAACCGACCGTCGTGACGCGTGAGAATAAGCGGGGCCGCCTGGCCGGGATGATTGAAGTCCGGGATAAAGTTATCCCAAACCTCACCAATAGCAACAATAAGATGGCCGGCACCTTTGCTACGTCTATCAACGATATCCATCGCCAGGGCTTTGGGCTGAAAGACTATAAAGAATCGGTGGGTCGCGACTTCTTTGATATCAGCGATGACCCTGACCTCGCGGCGCAGTCGATCAAGATCGATCCTTTGATCGTCGAGTCCTCCAACGCGATCTCGGTTGCCGCCTCGCCCAATGCGCCGGGTGACAATATTCTCGTCAACAATATGCTTCGCTTGAAGGAGCAGAAGGTTATGGGGGATGCCAATCTCAACGATTATTATGCAAACTATGTCGGGGTCTTTGGGCTTGACCTGGTCCGCTCTCAGCAGACCAAAGACGCCGATGAGACCTTGATCCGCAACCTGAATTCCCGACGCGATTCAATCGCCGGGGTGTCCATGGACGAGGAAGCAACCAACCTTTTGAAGTGGCAGGCGAACTTCACGGCCTCCTCGAAGGTCATCACAACCGTCGATGAGATGATTGAGACCGTTCTGCAAATGAAGCGATAAGGGAGCTAAATGCGAGTTTCGGATCGACAGCGTTATGAGCAGGCCAATCATCGCATTGATCAGGCCAAGACGGACAATGCGGATCTGTTGGAAACGCTTTCGACTCAAAAACGCGTGAATCGCATTTCAGATGATCCGATCGGCGTCGGGCAGATCCTAAGGCGGCGCAATCAAATCAGTGATATCGGCCAGTTTTCCAAAAACGTTGAATTCACGAAAGGCTATATTGACCGAACGGAAGCCTCGCTGCAAGGGATACACGATTATCTCATCCGGGCGAAGGAACTTGCGGTAAACTTATCCAACGGGACCTATGCTGCCAATAGTCGGGAAGCAGCGGGGCTGGAAGTAAAAGAAATTGTTGAAGGTGTCGTTTCGCTTGCGAACTCGTCCTATAATAACCGTTATGTCTTTGGTGGCTTTCGCACCCAAACGCCACCGGTGACGGGCGATGGCCAATTCACAGGTGACGATGGGGCTGTCTTTCTGCAGATTGAAAGCGGAACCTTCCGGCAGATCAATCTGCAGGCCCGTTCCCTCTTCGAGCCAACCGCCGACGAACGGGCCAAAGGGCATTTTGGAATGGTGGAGACCCTGGCTCTTTTACGCGATTCGCTTAAGGATAATGATATCCACGGCATCCGAAAAGCTATGGATGAGCTTGACTTTCAGATGGATAAAACCACCTCAAGTCAATCGATACTGGGATCGGTTTACAATGCAATTGACGAGACTTCCAAACGTCTCGAACTCAATAATGAGTTGACCCAGTCCGACCTTTCGCGTTTGGAGGATGCGGATGTCTATCGGGCCACGACTGACTTTAAGAAGACCGAGGCCATCTTACAAAGTACATTGATGGCTTCGAATAAGTTGCTTCAGCCCTCGCTGCTGAACTTTTTGCAGTGAGACTAGAGACTAGCGCCATCTGCCAGGGAGGGTAATAAGGTGCTTGTATTAACCAGGAAAGTCGGTGAAGGGATTGCGATCGGCGATGATATCAAAATCGTCGTGATGCAGATAAAGGGCAAACAGGTTCGTCTCGGAATCAAAGCCAGCGCCAGTACCGTGGTTCATCGCGAAGAAGTCTATCAACGCATCCAGGATGAGAATCGGCAGGCTTCCTATTCGCAGGTCGCCAGCGTCGACCAGGCAAGCGATATTATGGAAGATGCCGAAGCTTTGTCCATGCCAATTGGTTCGCCTTTTAAGAAGGTTACACGGGGCTCGAAAAAGCCCGATTCCTAAGCTGGGCAGACTCTATTCTTGTTGCCCTATGGAACTTAGGTTAGACTTGTGGGATGGATCTTGTTATCGACTACAATTCCAAGGAGTAGGGCCTTGATAAAGGTGAAAACTACGCGCTTCGGCGAGATCGATATCGACGAAAAAGATGTGATCACCCTCCCTGCTGGTATCATCGGATTTCCGGAGTTGAAGCAGTACGTGCTATTGGATCATGATCAAGATTCGCCTTTCAAATGGCTGCAGGCTCTCGAGGACGGAGCGATTGCCTTCGTTTTGATCAATCCTTTATTATTTAAGCCTGATTATCTCGTTGAAGTGAACGAAGGCGAGGTCGGTGACCTTGAAATCGATAATGAAGAAGATGCCGTCGTTTCCGTTATCATCACCATGCCAAGTGACCCGCAAAAGATGACGGCCAATCTTAAGGCTCCCGTGATTTTCAACCTCAAAAATCACAAGGGTCGGCAGATTATTCTCAATACCTCGGAATACACGACCCGGCACAACATTATGGAAGAGATGCGGAAGTATGCCTCTCAGCCCAAGGCGGATGGACTCGAAGCGACAATCGAACAGGCTAAAGAACTTAGCCAGGATAAAGTAAAAAAAGTTGAAAAAAAGGGCTGATCGGCCATGGTGATGGCAAGTCAGTAAGGATTCATGAAGGGAAGCTCCAGGCGGAGCTTCCCTTCAGTGTTTCTCTTCGGAGTTTTGAGCGTCGCTTACCAGCTTTTTGAGCCAGCTGTTATAGAGTCGATGCAGATGCCAAAACACAGCATTCTTTCGAGTCGTGTGCAATCGATGTTTGTCGATAAGGCTCACCGGCCTCAAAAGACGCACGCTTGAGCAGATGAACACTTCATCAAATCGTGGTAATTCCTCGACTGTTACTATTCTTTCCGTCACCGGAATTTTGGCAAGCGTCAGCAGTTCAATCAGCCGGCCCCGAGTGACCCCGGGAAGAATTCCACTGGAGATGGGTGGCGTTGCAATCTCGACAAGATCGCCTTCGCGACTGAGTAGAAAGATATTCGCGGTGCCGCATTCCGTAAATTCTCCTTCCGGGTTTACCCACAGGACATCATCAAATCCTTCTTTTGCAGATTCCATGCTGCGGCTTATCGTCCAAAGATAATTGTTGGACTTGGTCACATCATCTCTTTGATGAGCCGGATGCCGCTTGATTTTGAGTTTGGCTCCTTCCATGTCGGGTGCATAGACGGGAAATGGCAGCGGGGTATGGTAGAGATAGCGTTCCGGCTTCATCGGACCGCATGGGATCAGCGGCCCCCCGATGCCGCGCGAGACGACCAGTCGAATATGAGCGTAGTCAGACGGATGGAGGCTAAGGAGATTATCAATGTCGAAGCGCAGGATTTGATCGGGCCATGGGACTGGTATTTCATGAATTTTGGCGCTATTTCGTAAGCGGTCCATATGCCGCTCAAAATCAATTAAGATCCCATTCCTGACGGCAAAAATCTCGTAAATACAGTCCCCATAAAGGAAACCGCGATCAAGAGCGGGGACCAGTGCCTGCAGTTCTGTATAGATATGCCCGTTAATCATGACATAGGACGACATAGTTAGTCCTTGCGATTTAAGGGTGAGAGTGCTAGTCAAAGCAGTCCTCTCACTTATTGACTTAGTGAAGGGCTGCCGCCAATAGGAGTATGAAGATATGGAAGTTTTAGCTTCCCCAACCCGCAAAGTCCATTTGATTTCTTTAGGGTGCGCTCGGAACCGAGCCGATTCCGAAGTTATGCTTGGATCTTTGATGGCAAATAATTATTCGATAACGGATGACGCTGAAGCAGCCGACACCGTGGTGATCAACACCTGCGGTTTTATTGAAGCGGCCAAAGCCGAAAGCGTTCAGACCATTCTGGACGCCGCGGAACTCAAGAAGATCAATCCCAATATGAAAATCGTGGTCGCAGGTTGTTTAACCCAACGCTACAAAGGCCAGCTGGTTGACGGCCTTCCAGAAGTTGACCTGTTTGTCGGAACCGACGAATTTCCAAAGATCGCTGAGTTCTTAAAGCAGGATCTCCCCATGGGAACAGTTCGTGCCCAGCGTACGCACTATCTCTACGATGGTAGCCTGCCAAAGAAAAATACTCTGACCTCGTCGTCGGCCTATGTAAAAGTCGCAGAAGGTTGCCAGCATAATTGCTCATTTTGTATTATCCCGGCGATTCGTGGTCAATTGCGTTCCAGGCCCATCAGCAATGTTGTGATGGAAGTTGAAGCGCTGGCTAAGGAAGGGGTGAAAGAGATCAATCTGATCGCCCAGGATTTGGCTGCCTACGGCCGCGACTGGGGATCGTCGGATCTGCTTGACCTCCTGAAGGCGCTGGTCGCGGTTGAGGGCATCGAGTGGATTCGACTGCTCTATGTTTATCCGGAAAATATCAGCGATGAATTTATCGAGCTTCTTGCTTCGCATCCCAAGATCGTGAAGTATCTCGATATTCCTGTCCAGCACGCCAGCGACAATCTGCTGAAGAAAATGAATCGCGATATTTCACGAGACGGACTTCGTTCCATTTTCGGCAAGCTGCGTGAGCGGGTTCCCGGACTGGCGATCCGCACCTCGGTAATGGTGGGTTTTCCCGGTGAAACGGCCGAAGATTTTCAATTGCTTAAAGACTTTGTCCTCGAGCAGCGTTTCGATCATTTGGGCTGTTTTACTTATTCGCAGGAAGAGGGTACCGTCGCGGGGCGTATGAGCCATCAGCTTGATGAAGATCTCAAAGTCGAGCGTCAGGCAGAACTGATGGCTTTGCAGCGAGAGATATCGGCGGATCGCCTTATAGATTATGTCGGTAAAGTTGTTAAGGTCCTGGTCAAAGGCCTGTCCGACGAATCTGATCTGCTGGCCGAGGGCCGCCTGTCGACTCAAGCTCCTGAGGTCGATGGCGTCGTTTATATCAACGACGGTGCATTCAAGACGGGGACCATTCAAAGTGTATTGATCACCGATTCCCACGACTACGATCTCGTCGGACGTGTTATCGATTAAGCTCGCCTGCAGGTTGTCTGGATGCCTGTCTTAGAAACGGGCAAGAGTCCAGCGGCCTGTTACACCGGCAAACTGATTTTGCTTTAAGGGATTAAAAATCGGGCTGATCTCAAGCGGTGCGCTGGCCTTGGCATCCGCTGCATAGGTTTGCGCATCCGCGAAATTTCCCGCTACCGGGGCAAATATCAAATACGATCCTAAAAAGCTCCCCGTGATGAAGCCCACTGAAGCCCCAATCGCCACAAATTTTAGGTTTTTGTCGGGTTTTGGTTGAAAGCTTAAAAGTGCAGCCCCAAAAGCGGCACCGAAGGCCGCGCCGTAACCTGCCGTCACAAAGAGGTCTTGAAAACGCTCCTCCGTGCTGAGCATTTGAGCTTGGCAATTGGCTGAAATTAATGATGAACTTAGCGACAGACTGGCAAATAGAAGGATGCGTTTCATAGGCGAATTACCTTTTCCTTTGAAATTTCGAAAGGAAGCTATAGGGTAAGTCTACCAAGCGGCAAAGTTTTTGCCTAGAAAGCGCGTCATTTTGTTGGTTTTTATGGAGCTCCGGACTTTTTACCATTTGCCAGCACGTGCCGCTTAGGGATTGACAAGGCAAATATAATCCCCTATGCAACTGTACAAGGAATAAGGTAACATACACCCTCGACGAGGTTCCTGCCTTTAGCCATAAGTCTTCATTTGAGTCGTCAATAATATTTTTCGAAACGCCTATGAAAAATTTGTTGAATATCCAAAAATTAGATTTAAGTTCCCTATTCTTTGGCCTGTGTCTGTAATATTTTTCAGCCAACCCAATCTTAAATTACCCACCGAAGAGAGCTAATCATGTCAGAAAAGGAAAAGCCACCAACGTTGACTACACGTGGCAAAAAGGCAGCAATTACTAAAATCGAAAAGATTGAAAAAGTCGATTCCGAGCAACCTGCCATTATCGAAGCCCCGGTCAATGTTCAAGCTCCCCACACCACTGGCGGCCAAGTCGACATTAACTTGAAAGAACTCAAGGAAAGAAAAATTTCTGACCTGAACAAGCTCGCCCGTGAGTTCGGCATTGAAGGTTCCAGCAGCATGAGAAAGCAAGACTTGATCTTTGCTCTCCTGCAGGCTCAGTCGGAACGTGGCGGTGTCATCTATGGTGAGGGTGTCCTCGAGACCCTTCCCGATGGTTTCGGCTTCCTGCGTGCACCTGATTACAACTATCTCCCAGGACCTGATGATATTTATGTGTCGCCTTCGCAGATACGTCGATTCAATCTGCGTACGGGTGATACCGTGTCTGGCCAGATTCGCCCTCCAAAAGACAGTGAGCGTTATTTCGCTTTGCTCAAGGTCGAGTCAGTCAACGGTGCGGCACCAGATCCAGGCTTTGATAAGATACTCTTCGACAACCTGACCCCGCTCTACCCGATGGAAAAGTTCAAGATGGAAGTCTCGGCCATCAACTATTCCACGCGTATCATCGATATCATGTGCCCCATCGGTAAGGGTCAGCGCGCTCTTATCGTCGCGCCACCCCGTACGGGTAAAACCGTTCTCCTACAAAATATCGCGCATTCTATTGAAAAGAATCACCCAGAAGCTATTCTGATCGTTCTTTTGATCGACGAACGTCCCGAGGAAGTCACGGATATGGAGCGATCGGTACGCGGTGAGGTCATTTCTTCGACCTTCGACGAGCCGGCTCAACGGCACGTTCAGGTTGCTGAAATGGTCATTGAGAAGGCGAAGCGATTGGTCGAGCACAAGCACGATGTCGTCATTCTGCTCGACTCGATCACCCGTCTCGCCCGTGCTTATAACTCGGTTGTACCGCCCTCTGGAAAAATTCTATCCGGTGGTGTCGATTCCAATGCCTTGCATAAGCCAAAAAGATTTTTTGGCGCGGCGCGCAACATTGAAGACGGTGGCTCTTTGACTATTATCGCAACAGCGTTAGTGGATACCGGCTCCCGAATGGACGAAGTGATCTTCGAAGAATTCAAGGGTACCGGCAACATGGAACTTGTTCTCGACCGCAAGTTGTCGGAGAAGCGCGTCTTCCCGGCGATGGACATCAACAAGTCAGGAACTCGAAAAGAAGAGTTGCTCTTGCCAAAAGACGTCCTGAACCGTATGTGGATACTGCGCAAATTGCTGCAGCCTTTGAACACTGTCGATGCCATGGAGTTCCTGGTCACCAAGCTAGAGAAAACCCAGAGCAATGTTGAGTTCTTAGAATCAATGAATGGATAATGCCTGGCCCAAGGGATGTCGCGATTGGCGTGGTATCTAGGGCCCGTGACTTGTTTTAAGGGAAAGCCGATGAAAGAGAACATTCACCCGAAGTATGTTGAATCGCATGTACATTGTGCGTGTGGAACAAAATTTACAACTCGTTCTGTTAAACCAGAGATTCAGATCGAAATCTGCAGTCAGTGCCACCCATTCTTCACGGGTAAGCAAAAACTGATGGATACTGCCGGTCGTATTGAGAAATTCAAGAAGAAGTACGCTCAAAAATAAGCTGCGTCTGGTTGATTGTGAGAGGATTTTGCAGTACGCTCATGATCAGAAGTTCTCTCATGAAGGGGAAATCCTGGCAGAAGAGCAGTCGCATGACGAGTCCTTTCGCTCGATATTTCCTCCGGTCGCGGCGCGATCGAATTATGAATTGGCTTCCCGTAAAAGTCAGATCGATTGCCCGAATTCCCCTGTTAAGGTGGATTTGGGCATTCTTCTTTGAGGCTAATCTTAGGACAGCGTGAAAGCGAGCACTCAATGTACGAAAAACTAGAATCGATTGAGTTACGATTTGGGGAAATCGATAGCATCATGTCGAGGCAAGGTCTGAGCGGCACGGAGCTAACCAAGCTTTCGCGGGAGCGTGCTAGTTATGCGGATATTGTGGAAGCCTATCAGCTTTACAAAAAGACGAAGTCCGAACGTGACCAGGCGAAGGTGATTCTCAACGAAGAAAGCGATGCAGAGATGCGGAGCATGGCCAAGGAGGAGCTGGAGTTGCTCGAGGCTCAAGTGATCGAAATTGAGCAGCGGATGCAAGTCCTTACCCTTCCCAAAGATCCCAATGATGATCGTAATATCATGCTGGAAGTAAGGGCTGGCACCGGGGGTGAGGAAGCCTCTCTTTTCGCAGCCGATCTTTTGCGTATGTATACGCGTTTTGCCGAAAACAGTCGCTGGAAGGTCGAACTCATGTCAGCAACCGAATCAGCAACCGGTGGTTACCGCGAGGCGATCGTCTTGATAAGCGGCGAAAGTGTGTATAGGCGCATGAAGTTTGAGTCAGGCGTGCACAGGGTGCAGAGGGTGCCAGCGACGGAAGCGCAAGGCCGCATCCATACCTCAGCTTGTACAGTTGCCGTTCTTTTGGAAGTTGAGGACATAGATGAAGTCCATATCGATACCAAAGATATTGAGATAACTCTTTGTCGATCCTCTGGTGCTGGCGGTCAGCACGTTAACACGACTGATTCCGCTGTCCGTATTGTTCATAAGCCGACGGGTGTCGTGGTTGAATGTCAGGATGAACGGTCCCAGATAAAAAACAAAGAGCGGGCGATGAAAGTCTTGAGAAGTCGCCTTTTGGAACGCGCTCAGCGGGAGCAGCAGGATGCAATTAGCGCTGATCGTAAGAGTCAGGTTGGAAGCGGCGACCGGAGTGAAAGAATTCGGACCTATAACTTTCCGCAAGGTCGACTGACCGACCACAGAATAAACCTCACGCTCTATAAGCTGGCAGCGGTGATGGAGGGTGATCTCAATGAAGTTCTTGATGGATTGGCGACGGCGCATCAAACCGAACTCCTAAAAAGCGAGTTGGAGAAGACTCAGGGGATTTAAGGCTATGACACAGGAAATCTGGACCATTAAAGATGTGCTCTCTTGGTCGATTGGCTTTCTTCAAAAGTCTGGCTCCGACAGCCCGCGCCTCGATGCTGAGCTTCTGCTTGCCGAGGCGCTTGAATGCCGAAGACTCGACCTTTATCTCGACTATTCCAAACCGCTCCATCACGACGAACGTGAGCGCTATAAGCTCATGATCCGCAGACGCGCGCAGGGCGAACCGGTCGCCTATATCACGGGGCACAGGGATTTTTTTGGCCTTAGGTTTCATGTCTCGCCCGCGACCCTGATTCCAAGGCCTGAAACCGAGCATCTGATAGAACTTGTTTTAGCGGCCACCGCCAAGGATCCGACTCAAAACTTGAGAGTTCTCGACATTGGCACCGGTACCGGATGCCTGGCTGTCGCCTTAAAGCATCACCGTCCCAGCTGGACGGTTGAAGCGTGGGACTTGAGTAAGGATGCCCTCCTCATCGCTCAATCCAATGCGCTGAGTAATAGCGTGGATATCGAGCTTAGGCAGGTTGATGCACTCGACGCCCAGGTCTGGGATAAAGATCGTCAAAAATTTGACATTATCGTCTCAAATCCGCCTTATATTTCTGTCGACGAAACGGCGGTCGTGTCTCCTGCTGCTCTTAGATTTGAGCCGCATGCCGCGATATTTGCTGAGAAAAATGGCCTGATGTTCTATGAGTGTTTTGCTCGGACGCTGCCCGGAATTTTGCAAGCCAAGGGCAAAGTTTTCCTTGAAATAGGTTACCAGCAACGAAGTGCAGTATCCTCACTACTAGAGGAAGCGGGATGGACCGACCTGCTTTGCCATAAAGATTTATCGGGCCACGATCGAGTCGTAGTTGCTACGTCTCCTTAGTTTCAAGGGAATTTAATGCCCGAGTCTTTTCACCGATCTCACGACTGGGAATCATTTAAACAACTCGTTAAGACCGTGGCGTTGATGCTGCTCGGAGTCACGCTCCTATCCATACTTTATCGACCGGTATTGCTCGGCGTGGTGTCGAGTTTGATCATCTCTTACATTGCCAACCCTTTCGTCAACTCGGTCTGCGCCCGTTCGCCTCTTGTCCGGAAAAAAACTGTGGGTTTGATGATCGTTTTTTCCGTGGCCATGATCAGCATCATCGCGATTCTGATTCTTCCCTTTATCTATGAAGAAACCCTACACATCGTCCGCATGCTGCCCGAGGCGGTCAGTTACCTAGAAACTATTCTCAAACCTTTTGCCAGTCGTCTGGCAAGCACCCGCCTGATTCCTGAGGAAGCGGTACAGGCTGGGTTACGCCGCCTCACAGCTTTGCCCGAGATCTTGTCCGAGTCGGCCTCCGTCCAGCAGCTTTTCATACGGACTCCGGCAGTAATCGAACTGGTGTTCAACATCGCCATGATACCGGCTTTTTGCTATATTTTTCTGGCGGAACTGGATCGCCTTAAATTCCTCATAAAAAAATGCATACCCGTGGAGCTGCAGCCACTCGGCATAACGTTTATCTTTCAGGTGAATTTAGTGTTGCGGGCGGTGGTCAAAGGTCAATTCATCGTCGCTTTTTGCTTGAGCCTTCTTTACATGTTTGGCTTTGCTATCATCGGCGTGCCTTCCGGAATAGTCATTGGAGCCCTGGCCGGAGTATGCCGGATCGTTCCCTACTTTGATGTCTTCGTCGGACTTCTGCTGTGCACGATCGTGATCCTGACTCAAGGCACCGGACTTGGCATTTTCATCGCTGCGATCGTAGTCATCACAATCGTCCAAGCTTTAGATGCGATGCTGGTCACGCCGCGGATTATCGGCGATCGAGCCGGGCTTCATCCCATTGTCGTCATAGCCTCGGTTTATGCCTTTGGCAGTCAGTTTGGATTGTTGGGGGTGTTGCTCGCGGTTCCTGTCGTAGCTGCAACTGTTGTCGTATTAAAATTGAGCTGGCCTTACCTCAGCCAAAGTTATTTCTTTCGGTCCATCGAATAGGTTAGCGATCAGGTTGGAGTCGGCTCGCAGAACCCAAGCTTTTTTTCAATATTTATCTGCTGATTTTCCTGTCTATCCGCATGCTTTCTTGCCTTTGGTCCGACCATCTTTCTTGAGCCCCTCGCCGCAAAATTCAGCCAATGCCTATCTGACCGTCTTCAGTCCCCAGCTCATCTAAGCCGTTAAATAGATATCTCTTTTCCTTTCGGTTTCTTGGCTGAGCCTGGATCTAGCCTTGGGAAACGTCTCGAAGTATGCTAATGGAATTCTTTCCGTCCATGTTGATTTACAACATTCCGGCTCTGTATAAATGTTGCAGGAAGTCGGACGTCACGAGATAAGGCTGTTTCGAGGACTATGAATTTGCTCAAACAACATAATGTTCCCAAGCATGTTGCAATAATTATGGATGGCAACGGACGTTGGGCACAGCGTCATGGTGAAGCGCGAGTGTTTGGGCACCACAGTGGGGCAACACGGGTCCGTGAGGTCGTTGAAACCGCTGGAAATATGGGTGTGGACTTTCTCACCCTTTATGCCTTCAGCGAAGAAAATTGGCGCCGCCCCGACGATGAAGTCCATGCTCTGTTTTCCCTGCTCATCAGCTACCTGCGCGACGAAGTCGAGCGATTGCACGAAAACGGCGTCCGTCTGAAGAGCATCGGCAATACCAGCCGCTTGCCTGTCGATTGCCAGGAATGGCTCAAACATGTGGAACAACGGACTGGCAATAATCAAGGGTTAACCTTGATTCTAGCTCTCAGCTATGGAGCGCGGTCCGATCTTGTTCACGCCTGCAAGGCCATCGCCCACGATATCAAGCTCAATCTTATCGAAGAGAGTCAAATCGACGAATCTTTGATTCGCAGCCGCCTTAGTACGTCGCATTTCCCGGACCCTGACCTTCTCATTCGGACGAGCGGAGAGCAGCGGCTATCCAATTTTCTATTGTGGGAAATGGCTTACACCGAGTTTTATTTTACGCCTATTCATTGGCCAGACTTTTCCAAAGACGATTTTGCGGCAGCACTTGCTGAATATGCGGAACGTGAAAGACGCTTTGGCGGCCTGATTGCTCCCTAAACTACCTATCGACCCTATGAGGCGCGTATGCTGAAGACTCGCGTGATTACTGCTATTCTCGCTCTGATCCCGATGCTTTGGATTTTTCTAAAAGGGAACGCTTTTGTTATTAATAGCCTCTTTACAGGATTGGTGGGCATTTGTGCCTATGAAATGGCGGGAATGATATTTCCGGGCCTTTACAGGCGTCTCGGCGACAGCACTTTGTCAAAACCTGTTGAAGCCCCCATCTGGCTTCGATTTGTAACCATTTTATTATCTTCAGGCCTCTATGCTTGTTTGGAATTCACGCCCGCTCCCGTAATTGGATACGTGGGACTGCTGTTGCTTGGTGCTATACTGATTGGGACCTTTGCTGCACCTACCGTTGAGCTGTCGCTTGCGAACGCAACCGGTCTTGTGACGAGCATTGTTTACAGTGTGTTTCCGTGGTTGGCCATCATTGCCCTTTATCTTAAGGGGTCTGACGCTCGCTATGTGTTCTTTTTGTGTGGGATCGTCTGGTGCGGTGATACTGGCGCATATTTTGCTGGCCGATCCTTAGGAAAGCATAAGCTGGCGCCCCGCATGTCGCCAAACAAAACCTGGGAAGGTGCAATTGGCGGTATCTTTGCTTCCCTATTGGGGGCTGCTGCCCTGCGTGTATTTTATGGCAACGCATTTATGGAATGGCCACTGGTCATTGTCTGCAGTGTCTTTGGTGGGATTTTTGGACAGTTGGGCGATTTGACGGAATCTTCCTTCAAGCGTTTTTCTGGAGTGAAGGATTCGGGAAAAATTTTTCCCGGCCATGGCGGCTTTCTCGATAGAATCGATGGATTGCTCTTTGCGGCTCCAATCATCTGGTTTTTATTGTATCAATTTGGCGTATAGCGCAAGGAGACTTATTAAATGGAATTCCTGGCTCATCCCATTGTTGCTGTTGTCTTGCTGCTTGGCATTCTGGTCTTTGTCCATGAATTCGGACACTTTCTGGTTGGCAAACTCTGTGGTATCCCGGTCGAAATCTTTTCCATCGGTTTTGGCCCCGTAATCTTTGGCTTTCAACTGAGCGAAACCCATTATCGCCTCAGCATCATTCCGCTTGGCGGTTTTGTTAAATTTTATGGCAGCTTACCCTCCGAAGAAGTTCCGGACTTCATCAAAGGCCGCGAATTTTTTCGAGCCCCCATCGCCGCGCGTCTCTTTACCATCTTTGCCGGCCCCATCGCCAATATTATACTAGCGGTTGCCGTCTTCAGTGCAATGGTGATGCACGGCATCAAGCAGGCACCGGCCATGATAGGCGAGTTGATTCCGGACAGTCCCGCAGAAAAGGGCGGTTTGCTGTTTGGCGATAAGGTCCTTGCCATCAATGGTGAGGCGATCGGATCATGGAAAGATCTTCAGCGCATCATAAGTGATGCTCCTGCAAAAGAGCTCAAGCTCAAGCTTGAGCGCCAGGGTGTCATCACGGAAAAGACAGTCGTCACAGATTCAGTCGATGAAAAAGAAATGCCTGGGAAAAGAGGCCGGATCGGCATTTCCCCTTATATTATACCGACCGTCTTTACCGTGGTAAATCCCGATGGATTTCTGGCCAAACTTGGTATCAAAACAGGGGAACGGGCTGTGAAAGCCACATGGAATGGTAAAGACTATTCGCTGCTCTTCTGGCGACAGTGGACCCAATTTTTAAATGAAATGGCGCAAAGCACAGGGCCCAAGCAGTTCGTAATGGACCTCCAGGCCTACGACCCTAAAAACGACGATGCCAAAGCATCAAACGCCCCGCTTCGTAGGATCACCGCCGAACTTCCGGCCGAATGGACTTTTAATCCCGCTACCGCCGCACAGACAACTGGATTAAATGAGAGCCAATTGACAATTTTCGCGCTCAATCCCCCTGCCGGCGATGAGCTTAAGCCCAACGACCTCTTATTAAGCTGGAATGGCCGTCCTCTCAAAAGTCTTTTTGATCTTGGTGAGATTTCCGGGGAAAATAAGCAGGAAATAGTCACAATTGAGTTTCTTCGTGACGGCAAAAAAATGACGATGCCCGTTAAACTTAAGCCGGTTGAAGTGCAAAAGCTTGAGGGCAAGGTGACTCTCTATACTTTATCTGCCGAGTACTGGGGCGGATTTGTGCAGCCCGAGCCGGTTGAAGAAAAGTTTACCAATCCGCTTGAAGCACTTGTGTACGGGAGCAAAGAAACTTTCGAAATGGTTAAAAATATCGGCGGAGCCTTGATCAGTCTGTTTACAGGCGATATGCCTTTGGCCACGCTCGGAGGGCCTATCGCTATTGCCAAAGCCGCCTCGGATTCGGTTCGCATCGGTTGGCAGGCCTATCTCAGTGCTCTGGCCATTATCAGTATCAATCTTGCCATTATCAATATGGTACCCATTCCGATTTTGGATGGCGGTCAAATTGTTTTGATTGCATCGGAAGCTGTGATTCGCAGGCCGGTTCGCGAGCGGACAATAGAGAACTATCAAAAAGTCGGATTCGTTATGGTCCTGGCACTTATCGTTATCGCTACTTATAACGACGTCGGACGGTTCTGGGCCTCGATGGTGAAGGGCATAAGCTCAATGTTCTGAGGAGGCTCCTGTGCTGTTACTCGTTATCGATACCAGCTTGCAAGGCGTTACCGTTGGTCTCGCCAGTCTGAACGGAAAAAAATATGAAATACTCGAGATCTATGGCTCGAACCATCCTCAAGAGGCGGCGGCGCGATTGCCGGAGCTTTGCCAAAATCTACTTATCAAACGCCGTCTGGTTTTGAAGGATATTGGAGCTTTACTCGTCAGCCACGGCCCGGGGTCTTTTACCGGAATAAAGATTGGCCTGGGTTTTGCCTCGGGATGGAAACGCGCGGGAACGGCGACCAAAGTTTGGTGTGTAAGCTCCTTTAAGGGCCTTTTAAATCAGTGCTCCCTAGCTCAAACCCTGATCCTGCCGGCAACTCAAACCGCAGGGTATCTCACGGTGAATCTCAAGGATAAACTTCAAGGCACTCATGAGCCAAAGCTTGGAACCGTTGACCTTACGGCAGCCACAGTGTGCTCGCTGGTCGACGACCGTGGCCAATGGCTCAAAAGTCTTTTACCCTCGGAGCTGGGCCCGATAATGATTTTAGGAAGATGGCCGCGGCTGGAAGAGTGGTTAAGTTCTCAGCCAATCGATTGGAAGACCTTGGAAACAGGGAGTCTTTACACAGCAGTTGTCGCGGGAATGGTCGAGGAGTTTATTGCAAAATCGGAGCAGCTGAGCGAAGGTGAGCTGGTGCCTGTCTATCTCAGAAAGTCTGCTCCCGAAGAGAAGTTGGACAATTTGACAAAGGCTGCTGAGCATCAACTGTCTAACGATACGAAGCAGGCTCCCTATTTGGGCAAGTCTACGTGAGGATTGGAGCAACGACGACAAGTCGATGCTCCGACAGACTTCACTTAGAGACCTCTGGTGTAACTGTCTTATAGGGAAATGCTGCCCTTTATTGCTAGCCCTTAAGCTAGTTTAGGAATAAATCCATGAAAAGTACCGACACGAGACGACGATTAGGTGGCGCCATTTACATCCTTCCCAATTTGATAACGACGGGAAATCTATTTTTTGGTTTTTTTTCCATCGTTAAAAGTTTGCAAGGGGACTTTGCCTGGGCTTCGGTCGCGATACTTCTCGCTGCTATTTTCGATGTGCTTGACGGCCGGGTGGCCCGCATGACGAAGAGTACCAGTGAATTTGGTGTGCAATACGATTCGCTCTGTGACCTAATGTCCTTTGGTCTTGCTCCTGCCTTGCTTATGTACCAAGCTGGCTTGCATAATGCGGGTCGTTTGGGCTGGATCATCTGCTTTATGTTTCTCGCTGCTGGCGCTTTGCGGCTCGCTCGATTTAACGTACAAAGTTCAATAGGTAAAGCATCGGGAGATTTCACGGGTTTACCAATACCTATGGCCGCAGCTGTAGTGGCTTGTTTCGTAGCTCTCTGGATGGATTTTGAAAAGTCCGCTAACGAATATGAAATGTTGATCTGGATCGAGACGCTATTTAAAAATCCCGATTTCCGCCTATGGTTCTTTGGTATCACCGGCTTCCTTTTGGCCGTAGCTATGGTTGCCAATGTTTCCTATCGTTCTCACAAGACACTCAAAATAACCGGAATCAAGCCATTTCGACTGCTTGTCCTGGGGGTGTTAGTTGTCGGATTGATTGCAATTCAACCTCAGTTGTTTGGTTTTCTGATATTCTTTGGATATGCGATCAGTGGTCCTTTGGAATGGATTTTCGGTTGGACCAAACTTGTTGATGACGACGATATCTTTGAAGCGGATGCTGCTGGGAACAATATTGATACATGACTTTTGCCGCTCGCTATTGGTTCGCGGTAATCGGCAAAAAAAGGGCACGAGATGATGAATGGTCGGCGAACAGGCTTGTTATTGCTCCCCCTTATAATGATCGCAATGGCCCTGCCAGCTCAGGCCCGGGATAATGATGGTTCGGTAAACCCAACCGTTCCCTCCATCAATACCCATAGCTTAGCCGATTCTGACAGGGACAGCCGTCTTGCTGCCACAGCCCCACCCGCATCGGAAGAAAGGCAGCTTGATGAGGAGACAAGAAACCCATCCATCACTCCTGCCGCGCCTCACAGCCCATCGACTCAGACATCAGAACCGTCCTACCAAAGGCGGAAGCCATCAACGATTTTGAGCTTTGGTTTGGGCCAGATTCAAGATATGGGCAAATATGATCTTTATGACAGGCTTTATGGCGCTCCGGCAAAAATGGTTTATTTGCAGACAGGCTATTATCTTTATACCTTTGGCATCGATATCGGTGTGAGCGCCAGGTTTGGATATTACAGCGACAGGGGCCATCCCCTGAAAACACTGCTTGGACTCGATACCCCTATTAGGGGCAAGCTCCCGGCTTCAGCCGTCACCAACCCAAAACAAAATATAGAATTGACGCAAATTCCTGTACAAGCCCTATTGGAACTCGCCTATAGTCCATTTCCAGTCAGCCGCAGAATCGTCCTGAGGGCTTGGATTGGCCCTGAATTCCTCTTCGTTCAGGAAGTGTTAAAGCCTAATCTGCCCGCAAATGTGCCCGTGCCCGAGGGTACCTCTCTCGTATCGAAGGGCTGGAACCGAGGTCTAGCGACGGGGGCTATGATCTCAATCAGCGTGAATGGCATCGAATCCAGGTCGGATTATGCTCTAAAATCGATAGGAATTGATCGTACTTATATCAGTCCATTTATAGAAATTGTCAAAACCACTTCGGACAAAATGGGTAACAGCGATCGAAAAGTCTATGGAATCAATCTTAGTTTCGAAGGACTCCGCTGAGAGTTCGCCGCCGTTCCATACCTATCGTATGGACCTCAATTACAATGGTGCTCTTTTCAATGGCTGGCAGAGCCAACCCAATGGCAATACGGTCCAGGATGTCTTGGAAAAAGCGATTGCGACGGCTCTGAGGAGGAACGTTCGCATCGTCGGCGCATCGCGAACTGACACTGGAGTTCACGCTGAGCACCAGGTTGCCACATTTCGTCTCCCTTATGAGATCGATTGTGCGAGAGTTTTTCGCTCACTGCAGGCTTTGGTGCCGATGTCGGTGGGTATTTTAGGCCTTTATCCGGCGACCCATGATTTTCATCCGATCACCTCAGCTCACTCAAAACTTTATCGCTATCGTATCTGGCTTGGGCCGGGTACAAACACCTTCATAAGGCCCTATTCCTGGGCCATACCCTACCCACTTAATTTCGCGGCGATGCGGGAGGCCGGTGACTTTTTTGTTGGCCGGCACCACTTCAAGAGTTTTGCAGCCGTTGATGGGAGTTCAAAGACTTTCGATCGCACCATAGTCGATCTAAAGTGGGTAAAGAAAGGCGATGGGTTGCTTGAACTCTATATCCTCGGCGAAGGTTTTCTGAAACAAATGGTGAGAAATATCGTCGGCACTTTGGTTGAAGTTGGGCAGTGCAAGCGGCGACCCGATGATGTTCCCGCAATCCTAGCGGCAGCCGATCGTCGTGCGGCGGGAATGACTGCGCCTGCCGCAGGATTAAGTCTGGTCGAAATCCACTATGAGCCGCTCGCTCGCATCGATGACCGGTACCTCTTGCCACAGGCAGAATTTTCCTTTGTCTTCCCCACGCATTGATTCGATAAGCCCTCCTTATTTGGGCTGTTTATCCAACTAGGCTCAGCATATAATAACGAAGATTCCTAACCGCGAGTCCCGGGCTGGCTTTCGGGCTTGATGAATGTTCACGATTACGGATCGGAAAGTTAGGGTGCATCCATGCGGTCAAACCATTTTGTGATCGGGTCAATTTTAGCTTCCATGGCAAGCGTCGGCTGCGTCACCAAAGGGTCCTACAAGGCTGCAGCGACGAATCCTTCCACCGGCGAAGTCACAGTGGCTCCTAAAAGTGAAACTGAGGTTCCGTCCGAATTCTGGTCGCCAGAGCGCAAGAAGGCAAATGCGTCATTTTATTATTTGGCTGGTGAATACGAACTGATGAATCGCAACGCTGCTGGCGCCGCTAAGCTGTTTGAAACGGCTTATGCGATGGAGCCCAATGCTTTTATTGGTTCGAAACTTATCGAGAGCAAATCGGTAAGCAATTTCGATGAATCGCTCGTGCTGGCGAAAAAAATGTCACTGCTTTATCCCCATAACGGCGAAATTCAACTATCCTATGGTCGTCTCCTGGCGGCCAAGGGCGAGCTCAAAGAGGCGGAAACCTACCTAAAAAATGCAGTTCGTATGCGCCCGGAGAACCTTGAAAGCAGCGTCTTGCTGATCCAGCTGCTACAGGCCCAAAACAAGACTAAGGAAGCGATCGTCGTCGCGAAGTCAATGGTTGAAAAGAATGGCGATTTTGTGGAAGGCTGGGCCCTCCTGGCCCGACTCTATCTCGTTGCCAATCAGGCCTCAAATGCCATCGCCCCGGCTCGGAAGGCCTATGACTTAAATAATACCGACTCGGAAAAGGTTCATCTGCTGGCAGTAAGCCTCCTCCTCGGTAAACAAACCAAGCCGGCTCTAAGTTATTTCGACTCTTTGCTTCGCCCAGAATTTTTCTCGGATGATTCGGTCGAGAAGATGCTGAAGCTTAATGAAGAAATCGGCGCCAACAAAACCTACCTGGGCGCCTTTCAAAAGGCAGACAAAGAGACCGGAAAAAAGAGCGATGGGCTCAGCTTTCAGATAGCCGTTTTGGAATGGGGTAAACAAAATTTTAAAGATTCTTCGCAAATTCTCCAGGAACTTGCCCATCGCTACCCTCAAAATGAAAAATTGAGCTACCTGCTTGCCTTGACCCAGGAAAAGAATGGGCAGACAGAGGAAGCGCTCAAGAACTATCTTCAATTCGACTCAAAATCCGATATGTATGCGGCAACCAGAGTTCGGGCTTTTGAACTCTTGAAAAGACTCGGACGCAATGACGATGCTTTTAAGGTTGCCAAAGACGCGATCGATGCGAAAAGCGAGCAGCCTGTTGTCTTCTATTCCCTGGCTGCCAATCTTTTGAGTGCGGAAGGTAACAATGAAGGGGCGCTTGCTCTCGTCAAAAAAGGCCTAGGGGAAGATCCGGGAAATGTTGAACTCCTCTTTCTGGAAGCCGTATTCTTTGAAAAACTGGCCAAAATCGATGACGCCGTCGCAACTTTAAAAGAGGTTATTGGTCAGGATCCGAAGCATGCCGCTGCTCTCAATTACCTCGGCTATATGTATGCCGAGCGCAACATCAATTTGGTTGACGCGGAAGACCTGATCAAAAGGGCTTTGGAAGAAAAGCCGGACAATGGTTACTATCTCGATTCGTTAGGCTGGGTCTACTACCAGCAAAAACGCTACAAAGAAGCTATTTCAGTGCTTGAAAGAGCGTTTGAAGTGACCAATAGCGACCCGACGGTTTCCGAACATCTAGGCGATGCATACACGGCGGCCGGCGAAGGATCGAAAGCCATGATCGCCTATAAAATTGTTCTGGATTCTTCGAAAGATCCTAAGGAAGTGGAAAGGGTTAAGGTAAAATATGATATGGCGAAGTCTGCAGAATAAGGGGATCTTAATCGCCTCACTGAGTCTCGTCTCGTGTGCGACGACCGAGACATACAAGCCCATACAACTTCCGGCGTTTGCCGGGGCTTTTTTTAGTGAATGCGCAGGCAAGGACGGGAGTATTTCGATCGAAATCTTTTCGAGCGGCAAGGTGCAGCAGATCTTTGATGCTGACTGGACCTCGGATGTCAATGGTGACTGGGGCTTGGCTAGTTATTCACCCCTTGGTCAAACCATGTTTCAACTGGATTTTATGCACAAGCCCCAAACCTTCAAGCAGAGCGGAAAATCATTTGCTGATTTGGAAAGTCTAGCCGTCGGCAATCAGCATGTGCTAAGTCTCAATGGGCATGAAATAGGACTACGGGCCGACGAGGTCACCTGTCTTTTGAATCACAAGATTCCCCAGCGATGGCTTAAAAAAATCGTTTCGGACGTCTCGACATCAAAGGAAATTCAGTACGTGATTTCAGATAGCGGACGGACCATCAACCTGTCGCTCAATAAACACGGCAATCGCAGTGAAGAGTATTGGAAGGCTGATATTGCCTGGAGTCTCTACTGGGGCTTTAAAAAAATGCAACTGTCAGTTCGGCTTTTAAGGGATGAGCAAGCCCTCGTCATCCATTCCGATCAATTCCAACAACTCGATTGTCGCATCGTATCTCAAGAGGAATAGGCGTGAATTTGCTTCGTGACCTTGAGAATAATGAATATATCAGCGAAACGAATGTCAGGATTATTGAACAATACTGCAGTCGTTGGTCCGTGACCGCGTATCATGCTCTCCTGCAAACCCATATCCTTACCGAGCATGATTTGGCAGATGTTATAGCCGAGACCTATAGCATCGATCGGGTTTACAGTTTCGATAAGAACGACATCGACTTGCAGGTCTTGCGTAAGGTATCCTATGCCGATGCCCTGCAGTATCAATGCTGTGCTCCCCATCGTGATGAAAAGGGAAGTTATCTTGTCTATATCGTCGATCCCACCAACTCAAGTCTGATGACTTTTCTCGGTCAGACCCTAGATGGTTATCGCTTGGTGGTTGTAGACCTGACGTTGATGGCACGAAGCATTGAGGAAGCCTACCCGCTTGATCTTCAATTGCCTACTCTCGAAAGCCTTGAGATGAGGATGAAATGACCAAAATTGTCTTGACTGGTGGTGGCACGGCTGGCCACGTCATGCCTCATATAGCCATGCTTCCCGCCTATAAGACTTTGGGCTGGGAGCTTTTTTATATTGGATCCTATGGCATTGAAAAGGCTTTGATCGAAGGCGAAAATATCCCATATTTTGCTATTCAAACAGGCAAACTCAGGCGTTATTTTTCCTTGAAGAATTTCACGGATGTTCTACGTATTGGCTATGGTTTCGTTCAGTCGTTTCAAGTTCTCATGAAGATTCGTCCCGATCTGGTTTTTAGCAAAGGTGGCTTTGTCAGCGTTCCCGTGGCTTTTGCTGCCTGGATTTTGCGGATTCCTGTCGTTTCCCATGAGTCCGACCTCACGCCTGGGCTTGCGAATCGCTTGATCGCCCCAATTTGCCGCTTTTTATTCTATGCCTTTCCCGATACGCGAAATTTGATCAGGGTCAAGGAAAGTGCAGAAGCTGGAATTCCCGTTCGACCCTCTTTGTTTCGAGGCAATAGGGAAAAGGGTTTGGTGCGTTGTGGGTTTTTAGCCGGGGTACCGATACTTTTGGTGATGGGGGGCAGCCTAGGGGCCGAGCGGATCAATCGCTGTCTGCTTGAGATTCTCCCCACTCTCGTCGAGCGATGGCAGGTGGTCCATCTGACTGGTAAAGGTAAAAGTATAGCGTTTCAACATCCACGCTATAAACCCTTCGAGTACGTAAACGAAGGCTTGGAAGATATCTTTGCCTGCACGGATATGGTGCTCAGCCGCGCCGGCGCCAATTCACTATTTGAACTCAAGGCCCTACGAAAACCCATGCTCTTAATCCCTCTTGAAATTGGGAGCCGAGGGGATCAGGTGCATAATGCCAAGTCGTTTGCAGGTCAGGGCTGGGCGATGGTCTTGGGAGAAAAGGCTTTGACGGGAGCGAGTCTGAAGGAGCATCTCGAACTTTTGATGCAATCGAAAGAGCAATTGATTGCAGCCATGTCGAATTCAAAAGTTCAAGATGATGGCGGCTTGGGGATACTCAGCACTCTTAAGGGTTTGTTAAAGAAGAAATGATATTTTTGCGATAGCAACCTGGGCCTGTTTGTTCCAGTAACTTTGTTCCAGCCCAATCTGAATAAAGGGAGTAAATGGGCTTATATTGATGCCCCATGAATAAACCCTGCGTCGACTGCTCCATTCCGGGAGATCGCGTTCGCTAAGCGTCAGTAATTCGCCCTTAGCCTGGGTTCTGCCCCTTTCCCATTGCTCACTCAATGCGAGCGACATCGTGATATAGCGGATGAGACCATAACTTACACCGACTTCGAACGCATCGGTCGTGAATTCTTTGACTTCATGAAAATTCGTAAGCAGACTGCGACTCATGCGCAGGGCAACCGATGGCAGCTGAAAGCCTTCAAATAAGGTCCACTGGGCGTGCGCTCCGCCTTGTCTGGCGTCGGGGCCTTCAAGAAGAGAGAGGGAAGCACCAAAATCCAGGGGCCAAGGGGTTCCCGTACTGAGAAATAGGCGAGGTGTAGGTTGTTGGAGTTCCGTTAACTCCTGCTTGGCCGCATCCTGAGCCGCTGACTCGAATGGGGACGAGCTGACCTTAGAGGCAACAGCGCCCACCCCAACATGCACACCATAGGAGCCCTTGGAATGAAAGCCTTCGCTTGGGCTGTAGCAATTCAGTTGAGACCAGGCTTCTTGTTTCCGTTCAAAGCTTGAAGTTTTAGCAAGCGCAGGCGATTCTAGGATGTTCATAATGAAGAAAGCGAAACCTATCCCAAACAGGGTACCCTTCCGCATTTTTCTACTGCTCAGTTCCATTAACTTTTTCCGAAGTCAAAATTATGCGAGTTGCGTTTCTAGATCATTATGACAGCTTCAGTTTTAATCTGATAGACCGCTTGTTCTCTGACGCTGACATCGAACTGGATTACATTCCCTTTGACGACAGGGACGCTGTGCAAAAGCTCATGCGCAGGCCTATCCCGCTGGTGGTATCGCCGGGACCAAAACGCCCCGAGGTCCTGCCCGATACACTCTCCCTCATGCGGGTCATCCTCGGCAAGGCCCCTATATTAGGAATCTGTCTGGGGCATCAATGCCTGGGGCATATTTTGGGCGGCAAGATTGGCAAAGCACTCAGCCCTTTTCATGGATCGACACAAATTATTAATACTGTTGGGAAAAACGATCTTATTCATAGGTTTTCCACATCCTTTTCAGCCGCCCATTATAACTCTCTGATCGTCGAACGGGCAAGTTTACCGCGGGAGTGGGTCTGGGCTGTGAGCGAGAGTGGTGAGGTCGAGGGGATAGCCTGGCACGAAGGGCGTTGGCCGGCGGTCGGGGTTCAGTATCATCCCGAATCCTTTATGTCGGAACGCCAGGAACCACTTTGGGAATTCTGGCAGGAGCTGGTGACCAGCTATTATAATGATAGCCGGACCGAGATCTATAAGTAGAGCTAGGAGCGTCAAAAAGCTATATCTCAAAGCTGAAATATAGCTGGTCCATCGACGCGTATAAGATCAGGAGCTAAATTTCTGCGATAGCACCTTTGCCAATGCCCTCGAAGCATTTGACTTTAATCGGTCCACCGATCTCAATTCCTTCATTTGCAATCAGGCGCGCCAATTCAAAAGCAATCGACTCGATACTGGTCTCATCTTCCACCAGGAAAACGCGATTAGCTGGGACGGTTGCTTCGTATTCACCGAGCGTGGCTTTATAGGAAATCGTCAGAGGCAGAGTGTTTTCGGCTCGCATGCCTGATTTGACATCAGCAGGCGGATTGAGCAGCTGCTTTAGCGAGGCGACATGAACGACGGAACCGAGAACTTCATGGGCAAGCCATTGCTCCAGGTCGTGGCGGCGTTCGTCGGCAACTTGCACCTCGATAAGGCTTCTGTGGCCATGAAACAATCTTTGGCAAAGTCCTTCGTGGCCGGTGATGCCATGGCTATAACGAAAAAACGACTGGCCACTGACAACTTCTTCTTTGCGAAGGTGGACTTCGACCGAAGAAATTTCTTCCGGCAATCGGTGCCGAATCAGACGCGAGCATTCGGCTTCTATAAGTTCTCTTGTCACCTGAACGGCGCGCATGGGATACACGGCGCCCTTAGGGCAAAGGTAGGACCAATCTGAGTTCACCCCGGTTAAACGGCTCTTGGCCTGAAGGCGCCAGAGTTCTCCCCTTTCCGTTTCCTGATAGTGGACGAGCTTCGATTGGACGGGAATAACCAGAGTATGATCGACAGTCGACTTGAGAACCTGCTTAACAAGTTTTTTCAAGAGGCTAAAATCATAAACAAAGCCATTGTCATCAAGAAGGCCCGCAACCGTAATGTCTACATACCACGACTGTCCGACAACGCCCACCGAGGGGTCGAAGATAGCGCAATCGATCTTGTCGATATCATTTATAAACAGCCGCCCGTAGCGTTCTTTGCTCTCTTGAAGAGTAGCCTTGTCTTCCATATGCACCGCCAGATTTTGATAGGAGTAAATCGATTTATAGACCTGGAGAAACGGGGTTGCGGACTTAGGTTCTCCACTCTATAACAATTGCTTCAAGCACCCTTGACGCGGGAGCATCATGTATAAAGAATCTCCCGCTGAAATTCAAGAATCACTAAAGGAAAAATCCCATGAACCGCGAGGTCCGTGTTCGAATCGCCCCCTCTCCCACCGGTGATCCGCATGTTGGGACTGCCTATACTGCCTTGTTTAACTACGCTTTCGCCAAAAAGAACAAAGGTAAGTTTATTCTTCGCATCGAAGATACTGACTCGGCACGCGCTAAGGCATCCAGTGAGGCTATGATCCTGACAAGTCTAAATTGGCTTGGGCTGTCTTGGGATGAAGGACCCGACGTTGGCGGGGAATATGGACCCTACCGTCAATCCGAACGGCTATCCATTTATAAAGAATACTCTCAAAAGCTCGTCCAAAACGGCACAGCTTATCCTTGCTTCTGCACCTCCGAGCGCCTTGATGAGTTGAGAGCGAAACAAAAGGCTGAAGGATTGACCACCCGTTATGATGGTCACTGCCGCAGTTTGAGCGAGGCCGACGTTAAAATGCGAGTGTCGGCAGGCGAAAAAAATGTCCTTCGTTTAAAAGTCCCGACCTCAGGAACAATTAAATTCGACGACCTTCTCAGAGGTGAACTTGAATTCGACGTCGACCGCGTCGATGATCAGGTACTGATGAAAACCGACGGTTATCCCACCTATCATCTGGCGAATGTCGTCGATGATTATCTGATGAAGATTTCGCACGTTATCCGTGCTGAAGAATGGATTTCCTCGACGCCCAAGCATGTTCTCCTATATAAAGCGTTCGGATGGGAGGCGCCGGTATTCTGTCACCTTCCGCTGCTGCGCAATGCAGACAAATCGAAGATCTCAAAACGCAAAAATCCAGTTTCGCTTGCCTACTATAAGCGAGCCGGTATCCTGCCTCAAACCCTGGTCAATTACCTGGGCATGATGGGCTGGAGCTTCGGCGATGACAAAGAGGTTTTTTCGCTTGAGGAGATGATAGAAGTATTTGACCTGAAAAAGATATCGCTGGGTGGACCGGTCTTTGACCTGGCGAAACTCACCTGGTTGAATCAGCAGTACATACAGAAGCTGTCGCCAGATCATTTTGTCGACTTTATTCGCGACGAAATCTTTAGCCGCGACTATCTGCTGGGATTGCGACCTTTGCTGCAGGATCGAATGTCACGTTTCGAGCAATTCGTTGATAACTTCGGATTTTTTTTCAACGGTCCCCTTAACTATCAGGGTCTTGAAGTTTTGCCAAAGGGCAAGGATGCGGCAGGGATGCGCGCAATGCTGGGCGAACTTGTCGAGCTTTTTGACGAGCTTTATGATTGGAATCATACGGCGATTCATGACCTTCTAAACGCCCATCGCGAAAAGATCGCTTGGAAACCCAAAGACTATTTCATGAGCGTGCGGTTGATTACAACCGGACGCAAGGATTCTCCACCATTGGCCGAGTCCCTTGAGCAGATCGGTCGTGAGATGGTGCGTTTTAGATTGAGAAATTTCCTGGACGTCGGCCTATTGAAGTAGTTCGATAAGTTGATTTCGGGAAAATGCCTTGAAGACCTCTTCGTCGCGGTCCATGAACTTTTCAAAGAGTTCCTTCTTGGACGTGATGAGGAGGTCTATTTTTTCCTCAAGCGTGCCGCGCGTCACGAGCTTTAAAACCTGCACGTTTTTGTTCTGGCCGATTCGATAGACCCGGTCCGTTGCCTGGTTTTCTTTACTGGCATTCCACCAGCGATCATAGTGAATAACTACTGAAGCCGCCGTTAAATCGATACCCACCCCGCCGGCCAGGAGCGAGGCAATAAAGATTTTGCACTCGGGGTCGGTTTGGAATTTTTCAATCACTTTGCCACGGTTTTTGGTCTGTCCCGTCAGAACCTCGTGATTGACGTTTTGCTGCTTTAGATAGGCGCTGATGATTTTGATCATGCCTACGTACTGACTGTAAATGACGACTTTATGTCCAGACTCGAGTGCTTCAGCCAGAATTTCCTTTAAAGTCTCAAATTTCCCACTTTCCGACTTGGTCCAGTCCTCATGATTGATAAGGGCCGGGTGGTTACAGATCTGTTTGAGTAGGGTGAGAATCGCGAAAATATGCAAAAAGGGCACCGGACTTTCGTCGTTCTTCAGGCTTTCGACCAAAGGTTTGGCCTTGAGATCGAGAACATCCTTGTAGAGCTTCACCTGCTGCGCAGACAAGGTGCAGCGACGGATATCTTCCACTTTTTCGGGCAGATCATGCAGAACCAAGGCTTTGGTTCGACGCATCTTAAAGGGGTGGATCAGTTTTTGAAGTGCGAGTTCGACTTCAGGCTCCGCGCCTTTACCGATAGGTGTGATAAAGTTCTTGCGGAAATATTCATCCGACCCCAAAAATCCTGGAACCAAAAAATCAAAAAGGTTCTTCATCTCGCCAAGATGGTTTTCAATTGGGGTCCCGGTCAGGCAGAGGCGCAGGTCGGCTTGAAGCATACACACGGCCTGATAGGTGGCGGTATCCTGGTTTTTTACGAAATGGGCTTCATCGAGGATAACGGTATCCCAATGCATCGCTGAAAGCTGTTGGATATCGCGAAGCATGACACCATAACTGGTGATCATGAGATCGTGTTCTTCCATCATTTTTTTAATGTTCTGACTGCGCTTGGGCCCATGATGTTTGAGTACAACCAGATTGGGACAAAAATCTCTGACCTTATCTTCCCAGTGGTCGAGAACAGTCGTGGGAGCAATCGCGATGAATTTGGCACCAGGCTTTTTCTTTTGAACAGCGGAAAGCAGGCCCATGGCCTGGTGAGTCTTACCGAGACCCATCTCATCGGCAAGGAGGCCGTGCAGTTGGTTTTCATAGAGCCACCACATCCACTGCACACCATGAAATTGATATTCCCTAAGCTTGAGCTTGGTATGAGCGAGACTGGGCACCTTCGTGTCATTATTAAATTCCAGGCGACTGCGGATTTGATTGAGCAGCTTCTTGCTGCCAACAAATTGATCGAAGTCGCCCACCGCCGCTTTCAGACGCAGAAGGCCCATGGCATTTACTTTAAGGTACTGTCCGGTTTCATCGGTTTGCCAATTGTGCTCTTTGACGAAATCGGGGATTTTAACCCATTTTTCACCTTGCTTGATGTAGTTTCGTTTGCGTTTTTTGAACTGACTGACGAGGTCCAGCATGGAGATCGACGACTCGGCACTTTCGTAGCGGGGGTCGAGATAGAACCAGCCATCTTCCGATTTATGGATATGGATTTCGCTAAGTTTCGGCGCGTTTTCAATAACAGCGGTTTTCAGCGTGGCATCGAGGAAGATGGGGCCGTGGCTTAAATATTCGGCAAATCCATCCTGAATCAATTGGGCCGAGGCGTCTTCATTGAAAACCTTGCGTACAGCCAGGTCATTCCAACTTTCTGAGACATCATGGGAGGCAATGGGCCAATAGCCGCGTTCGGGGAGAAAAAAGAATTCCCGGCCTATATACTTTTGAGCGGCTTTATACGAAATAAATTCATAGTGGCCTTCGGTGCCTTCGGGATCGACGCGAGACAGCATGCGATGGGCATCCGGGAAAACGGAAATGCCCTCGGAGAAGGTTGCCTGCAGCTTGGCAAATTGCATCGAAGTGTGCGGTACCGCGATCACCCGCTCGGCGACCAATTTTTCGTCGCCCTCTTGGTAAATGCGAGTTCCGCGGCTCACGATCTGAGAGTGTATCTTAAGTTTGCGCACATCCTCGTCGGCCATTGGCAATTTGGGATGGCTTTGCAGAAATTTTGCCGCTTCATCGAGCGCCAGGTGATAATTGGTGTGCTCGCCCGCCTTGATTTCCAAACGGACTTTCATCGTTGGGCCATTGGCCATAAGGCGCACGTATTGAATACTGCCTTTGAGATGGCTCAAAATGGTCTGGGCAGCGCCATCAGATTTTTCTTTTTTCTTAGCTTCTTCCTCACCAGGGGGAGCTTTTTTTCTTTTCGGTGAAACGGGCTGTTTAAGCGGCATTTTAGTATCGAGATTGGCCAGCAGCTCCGAGCGTTCGCGGTCGATGCATATCATAAAAGCTGCGAGATGCTCACAGTAGACTCCGCTCGTGCGATTTTTGCGGCAGGTGCATTCAATCCACTGAATGCAATGGCCGTTCGGGTGAATCTTAAGGCGCGCTTCTTCGCCCCGAGGTCCACCCGCAGAGACCTTGGCAGTGACAAGCCCATGCATGGAGCGCAAAGCCTCGACTCGGCCCGAGGTATAAATGTCGAGTCCGTAAAGCCAGTCTTCTTCGTCTACATGATCGTAGAAGAATTCTAAGATGTTTTTCTTCACCGTGTGTGGACCTACCAAGAGGGTGCTGCCGGGGCCGCGTCATGCTCTAGTATAGCATAGACTCGATAAACGCGCGGGAATTCAGATATTATGACGCAGTGATCGGGAAGTGAAAACATTTCAGTGTGCATAAAGTTTAAAATATTTATATAAATATCAATAACTTAAATTCTATCCTTCAAAATCAACTCAAGGGCTAGAGCACCAAACCGATTAAAGAGAGCGCCCATTAGGAATCTTCAGTCTGAGCGTCGGATTGATCGAGGAAATGCCGTGACTCTTGAGCAGAAAGATGTTTTTCAGGCATCAAAAATCTTGATCGACTTTCTTAGAGATTTTACGTCTTTAAGCGAGCAACAGTTGCTCTCGACCAAAAGTATGCTTGAAGGCATCGTGAGTCAAGTCATGGCTTCCATGATGGAGATGAGCGAAGAGGCCTCGCATAAAGCCGTCGAGGCTAATGAGGTTCTAGTAAAGGACATGGGTTCTGGCGATTTTGTCTCTTCATCGGCCCATGCGGTGGAGAAAAAAGAGGCAGATCACCCCCAGGCAGGCCGTGACGACATGCGCAAATTGTTTTTGGAATCGCAGCTTCTCCGAAGAAGTGGGGTTTTCTCCAAGCATCTTGAGGCGATTTCCATGCTTGACACGAATCTGCAAAAAGTCCTGTCCGACGTCATTGGATCGGTATCGGTAGATGACATCATTGCCCAAAGACTGAGTCATGTGATCCAGTCACTCAGAACTCTGCAAAGAGCTCTGGCAGTTTTTCTCACCGATTTTAGATCGGAGTGCACGGTGGCCCGTGTGAAGTTGCTCCGCAATACTGTCCTCACGGAAGTCTATCTGAGCTACAGCTCAGAGGAGGAAAAAGAAGTCTTCCGGAAAATTTTTGGTTTACCAAGGCTTATGAGTAAAGCCTCGTAATAACAGCGCATTGAAGGATGACAAAGATGGCTAAGAAAATCATGATTGTCGATGACTCAAAAACTATTCGCCAACAGGTTCGCTTCACCCTAACCAAAGGTGGTTACGATGTCGTAGAAGCGGAAGACGGCGCTGATGGTATCGTTAAATTAGCTGAGAACGCCGACATTGCCATGATCATCAGCGACGTGAACATGCCTAATATGAACGGCCTGGAAATGGTTGAGAAGATGAAGGCGAACGGCAGCACTGTTCCCGTCATTATGTTGACCACAGAAGGAGCGGCCGAACTCATCCAGCGTGCTAAAGCGGCAGGAGCTAAAGGTTGGTTGGTCAAGCCTTTTCAGCCTGAACAACTTGTTGCAGCCGTCACCAAAATAGCAGGTTGATAACTCCTTTGTGCCTCGGGAGTTTATATGATCAACAAAAATGACGCCAATGCTTTTTTGGTAAGCTTTCTCTCGGACTTCACACTTCTCATTGAACGCGAGCTTTTCGCCATTAGAGAAAGTGTGGTTTCAACGGTTGAAGCGGTAATGCATGGCATAGAAGACATCAGCGAAACCGTTGAAAAGAATAAAGTGGATTCGGAGCATATACTCGAATTCACTTATCTTCATCCTGACCAAGAAACCGAGGGGCTCCTGGGAGAGGTGCAACACTTAACCGATGAGCTTATCGATAATGTCTATAGGCAAATAGCGGCAGGTAAAGAAGCTGATGAATTTGTTGGTCAGAATGAGACGGAAGCTGCAGTAAAATACGGACTCGATTCCTTCAATATTAAAATTAGCGCGTCAAAAGATCGACTAGCTAAGCTGGACAACAGTTTAAGCACCACTGTCTTCTCTATAGTAGGAGCCCTGTCGTCTGAAGATTTGATATCGCAGAGGCTTGAGCATACCATTATGTCGCTGAAGTGCCTGCAAACCGGTCTCAGCTATTTACTCATAGACTTCGAAGAGCGGTGCAGTGCTGAAGAGATCGAGAACGTAGTCAAAAGTATCCTCCACTATACCTTTCGACAGTATACGACCGAAGAAGAGAAGCAGCGCTTTGTGCAGATTTTTGCCAAGCCAGCGGCTTAGTGAAAAACCAAAAAGATTTATTTTAAGCTCTCCGACTGCATGAATTGCAAGCAACATTACATCATCGACATGTCCGAAAACCCCTGCGATTGCCCCCAAAACCCATATTAATCAACAAATTTGAATTTTTCTTAAAACTTTATTGACGATTCAAAACCGAATCCGTATAAACCTATCTCTCGGTGGGAAGTGCATAAAATCAGTCGGGCTTAAGTAAAGAAGATCTTTAAAAAACTTCTTGAAAAAAAAGCTCCCCTGACTTACAACAGCCCTCCGGTAAAGGGAAGACGCAGCGCCCGAGACGATCGCTCAGTAAAGAAGATTGTTAAAAAACTTCTTGAAAAACGAAACCCTCTGAACTACAACAGCCCTCCGGTTACGGGAACTGAAAGACACGAGACGAACGTAAGTAAAGAAGATTCTTAAAAAAACTTCTTGATAAACAAAAATCTCTGGTTTATAAAGACCCTCCGGAAACGGAACAAAAAGCTCTTTGAAAACTGAATAGAATACGCAAAAAACCAAGTGCGAACGTCAAT
>CAXSGP010000012.1:0-66857 GCA_964236955.1 uncultured Oligoflexus sp.
AAGGCCAAGTCTGACGTTCTGTTGCCGCCGAGTAGCATCAGCGTTCAATGCCAGCAGACTTATGCCGCCCTGAGCATGACGAATCTGGGTCTTGCGGGTGGCATAATAAAAGACGTCATTGGAAATCATCCTCAACAATTCGACACTGGTCTGTGGCCAATGCTTTTTCTTAGCTTCGTCCACGACGGCGACAAATCCGGTATTTTCCCAATGATCCTGACAAGTGACCGCCTTTCTGTGGGTTAGATATTTTGAAAGACGAACGCAACCGAACCATCTCGAATCACAAACCGTGATCTTCGGATAAAATAAGTGTTACCGACAAAAACAATATGTTTCAAAATCAATGAGATACCTACTGACTTTGCACTCGACACTCTCGCGCTGAATACGTAGGAATACGAACCCTCTCATTAACACTCGAGAAACTCGCCCCAAATTCCGAAAAGTTGAGTGTGAGCTATAAAGCGGCGTAAGTGTCAGAAATCTGTTCAGCTCGCCATGACAGCCCCGCGCGCGTCCCTAACCTTATCCTTTGGATTTAGAAACATGAACATTGCTGTCTTTGCCTTGGTATTTATACTCGCAGCGTGTTCTGCGATAACTGAGGGCGAAAAGAATGTCCTTCAAAAAACTGCGGACTCCGATGCTAGAACTTCGGCAAGTTCCCTTGAAAAATTTCATCTTAAAAAAGATGGCATCCTTATACTCAACAAAACAAATGAAGTCGAATTGCTCCTATGTGATAACAGAAATCCAGAGCTGGGAGATTTCTTAGCAGTTAGCTACTGGTACGATGGTCAATGGCTTAAAGACCTGAGGCTAGGCAGGCCTGGAGGCAAAGACGGGCTGCCTCTTGATGGTGGGTATTTTGTAAACGGAACATTCGTCAACTTCGAGAGAGGTTTTGCTGGCGATTCTGTATGTGGCAACGCTCATTTCCCCGACGAAATCACAGTCCCCTTTAACAAAGAATTTAAATTTGTTAAAGAAACCGGTTCGCAAAAAGTCACTCCTTTGACTCTCACCTATGAAGAATGGCTAGCGGAAAATCTCGATTATATTTGTGATTTTTCAAAGCCAATTGCCCATTCCTGCCGTGTTTTGGACAGCATGGAATCCTATTACAATGATATAAAAAAATTTCGAGCAACCGAACCTGTAGTTCCTGTATTTGACTTTGTTCAAGGTCAATCTAATTATTTGAAAATTGAATACAATACTCTTCAACCCTATCAAAAAATAGAAGAGATCATTAAATTCGAAGATTTGAAGACTTACCCTAAGTAAACTTGGATCTAAGCAAGGCGCTGCCGGAAAATTTCAGGATAGCTGTCGCGTCGGTGTCAGCTGCCTACTCAGCAGTTGTTCTCTCTAGCGGATCGTTCTTCATTTTTCAACCAGTTTAATCACACAACCTTTATTTGTTCCCAATTTCTAGTCTTCTTAGACCAGCGCAGGGGCTTATTTTCTCGGGCCTTCTGGTAAACACTGGCAAAGGCCGCAGCTAACTCAGAAGATGAAGTTCGAGGGTTGATTGGGTCTCTAAGGAAATTCAAAGTCGAAATTCCCTTGTGGCCTAAGGACATCTCGTTTCGTAAAAATCTTAAGCAATATTTAACGGAATTAGAAAATTTTACGCAGGATTCGCGGGCTGTTTCTGCGCGCGCAGCGCGTGGACAAGCGACAAGGAATGCGATCATTTGCTCAAAAAAAAGAATTATTTCAAAGACAAAAATCCCAATCGAATCAAACAACAACAAAATAAGCAGGTCAAAGGGCGGCAGCCCTTGCCATGAGGGGTTTGAAAAGGGGCCATTGGGGCCCCTTTCCGGAGTTTGAGGCAGAGCCTCAAGACCCGCCGGAGGCCATTGCACGTTGCACGACCACTGACCTATAAGCAATCAACAAAAGAAGACTCCATCACCGAACGGGAGGCTTAAGGATCAACCGTCGTCTATCTTCAGGAAAACTCGAATTAAACGAGAAATCCTGAACTTTTAAATCAGAGCCCCAATAGAATTTAAGCTCCTTGGTTTTACTTTCACCAAATAGGCGATAATCATAATATCCGTAGGTCCAGGTTGGAATCCCACCGGAGCTGCCGACCGAAGTCGGAGCGCCCAGATATTTTTCAACGTCTGGTTGAGTCGTTTTGCCTTTTTGAACCCAATTAATGTCGGATGAGAAATCTTGTCCGCGCGTCACACATCCTACTTGAATCAGGGCTAAGCTAACTGTTGCTGCTAGGACACAGCGTGAGATTATCTTCTGCATTCATGGTTCCTTTCACTGGAAAAGTGTTCCGTTTATCACCTTAGTTTTTTTATCACCGCTGTCGCTTTGATACTAGAGACACTCACGATATCAGCTGCCGGCTTTGGAACGACCAGAAATTTCATTGTGCCATAGTGGTAGGGAATACTAAAATCTCAGGATTAAGCCTTTAGGCACGCTTCCCTTACCAAAGACTTTCCGCCGAAGGCAGAATAATCTGCGCATCTATTTGTAAGAGGGCGCAAATTATTTTATTGTCTCCTACTAGGGCAAGTCGGATGTTTGCTCCGGACAAGGCCGTCAAACTGTCGATAATCGCAGATATTTGACCTGAAAGGTGATTTTATGAATGACGTAGCGAATATGCTTCAGGAACTCAATCTTGATTCGGCCAAGCTTCAAGAACTTGCCAGCGCCGCTCAAAGCAATCCCTTTGCCGCTTTTAGCAAAATCAAGGAGATGGGCATCAGCACCGACATGCTGCAAAAGATCATGAAGATGATCCTCTCGAACCCTGCTGAATTCCTAAGCATGGCTCAAGAAGCCGGAATTCCGGACGACACCTTGAACAATGTCAAGGAACAGATCAAACGATTCATGTGACATCATTCGGGAATACAGAAAAAAGCGAAGAGGACATAGATAACTATCTCCTTCGCCTTTGTTTATTCGTAATCTTTAATTTAAGGCCTGCTCAAGGTCGGCAATGATATCTTTAACGCCTTCGATGCCGCAGGAGAGTCTGATCAGATTGGGTCCGATACCAAGATGCTTGCGCATCGTTTCTGGAACCGAGGCATGGGTCATCTTCTCAGGATGATTCACCAGAGACTCGACGCCTCCAAGGCTCTCGGCCAGGGAAAAGACCTTCATCTTTTGCAGGGTGGATACCACCTGCTCGTAACTGCCTTTCAAATTGAAGGACACCATTCCCGAAAATCCACGCATCTGTTTTTTCGCCAGCTCATGCTGAGGATGCGACGGCAGTCCGGGGAAAAAGACTGATTCGACCTTTTTATGCTGACTTAGAAAAGTCGCGACCTCCAGCGCATTTTCAGAGTGCTTTTGCATACGCACGGCCAAAGTCTTGATACTGCGCAGGAGAAGGAAACATTCAAAGGGACCTGGCACCGCGCCGGCGGCGAATTGAACGAATTTGATTTCTTCGTAAAGCTTGGCATCGTTGATCATGACCGCACCACCGATAATATCCGAGTGACCTCCGATATATTTGGTCGTCGAGTGGATGATGATGTCAGCGCCCCATTCAAAGGGCGACTGATAGAGGGGCGAAGCAAAGGTATTGTCAACCACGAGCAGCGCTTTCGCTTGTTTGGCAAGCCTGGCTGTCGCTTCGATATCGATGACCTTGAGCAGGGGATTGGTAGGCGTCTCTACCCAGATCATCCGCGTCGAGGGTCTGATCGCCTTTGCGAGGTTTTCCATCTTCGTCATGTCGATGAATTCAAATTCAAGGCCATATTTGGCAAACAGCCGTCTGAAAAGGCGACCGGTGCCGCCGTACACATCGTCACAAACCAGGACATGGTCACCCGGATTGAGGATTTGCACGACCGCCTGCTCGGCAGCCAGGCCCGAGGAAAAGGCTAATCCATAGCGGGCGCCTTCAAGAGCGGCAAAGGCTGTTTCAAGAGCATCCCGGGTGGGATTGCCCGCCCGCGAGTAGTCCCAACCTTTATGCTCGTTCGGCGCTTCCTGAACGTAGGTCGAAGTTTGAAAGATAGGAGTCATGATCGCGCCAGTGCGTGGGTCGGGCTCGACTCCCGCATGAACAACCTTCGTAAAGTCCTCGCCACGAATACTCATCAGCTTCCCCTAAAGAAAATGCCTTGGCCGAGCGCTAGCGAGCCAAAGCAAGACTTAAATCGAACCGCGGTCAGACGCCTTTAAACACTTCGCCAAGTTCGCCCTTGCGATTCATGTCGCTGAGGATATCGCTGCCGCCAACGAATTTACCTTTGACGTAAAGCTGGGGCACGGTGGGCCAGTTGGTGAATTTTTTTACACCCTCACGGATGTCCCAGTCTTCGAGGACATTGCGCGAGCCGAATTTAACATTGTGGCTCTTGAGGATTTGAATGACCTGTGCGGAGAACCCACACATCGGCGATTCCGGCGTTCCCTTCATATAGAGAAACACAGAATTTTTTTCGATGTCGTTTTTGATGGTTGCTAAAGCTTCTTGCTCACCCATGAAATATTCCTTTGTTCGTAGAGTGCGCCTTCGCTAGGAACTAGGAAGGCTAGCACAAACCGCTTTAAGGGCGGATCTAGCCAATTCTAAGCTAATACAGCTTTTGCTTTAGAAAAACCAGAAATTTGCCAATTTTTCTGCAAAAATGACGGGACAGATCTTCCTAGCTTTTGTCCATACTGCCACAATTTACTTAATATGCCAAATGGCATATGAAAAGGACAGCCCATGCGATGGCTCATGCTTTCCCTCTCCCTGATCAGCTGCGCTTATCACGGTCCCCAGGTCCAGGACTTGCTTCCTAAGGGCCAAATCTCGCTTCTGAAAGGCACAGTCGCTTCAGCTTCCAGTGGAGGGCTTAAACATCTCGTGGTTTTTGGCGATTCTCTCTCCGACACTGGCAATCTCAGCCGCAATACCTATGGTTTTGTCATTCCTCATGAAATGTTCTTCGAGGGACGCTTTTGCAACGGTCCGATATGGCCTGACTATGTCGAAAAATCCCTGCAATGGACGCTTGATGACTATGCCGTCGGTGGTGCGCTCACGCGTAAAAGCCCATTTCCCGATAGCCTGGCCGTCACCTCGCTTGGAGAGCAGATTGAGAAAAGTCTCGATCGGCTGAAGGAGCTGCCCCCCGAAAAGACCCTCATTGCCCTTTGGATCGGACCCAATAACTACCTCCGTGCCGGTTCCGATTACCAGACTGCCGATGGCAAACCCAAGGAGCCCCTTCTGAAGGCATACGTTGGCAAGACGATTGCCGATATTAAAAGAGGCCTGTTGAAACTTAGCAAACTAGGCTTTTATCGCATCGCCCTGGGTACGATGCCAGAGCTCGGCGGACTTAACTTTGACCCTCACAATGGCTTTTATCCTGCCGATGCAAGCCTTTCCCTCTTCACGCGTCTTCATAATGAGGCCCTGCATAGGCTTATCGATGAGTTGAGCGATAAAGGTCAATCGCGACCTGAGGACAAGGCACTAAAAATCATTACTTATAAGGCCTATGAGATCGACCATGAAACCGCCCTGAACCCGCAAGCCTTTGGTTTCACGCGGACCGATGCGCCCTGCTATCTGGGAAGTCTGAGCGGTAAATTTTATGGCAAAGAAGAATTTTGCAAAGACCCGATGGGCTATAAATTTTGGGAATTCATTCACCCCAACACCCGCATGCAATGTTACTACGCCGCGCAATTTCTCGATGACATCGCCAGAGTCGGCCTGATCTCGGGCTACGACCGAAGCCAGGGTATCAGCCGCTGTCTTGCCATCAAAAACAACTAAGGGATCAACCGCCGAGTAAATCACCGAATTGCGTTAAAACCTGTGTGGCCACGCCGTCTGGAGACTGATCGAGCATGCAGCGAAAATGACCCAAAGGGCAGCTCTGCGGGCCATGCGCACTGCAGGGCCGACAGCCCAATTCGATCTGGGCGACATGACTTCGAGGCGCAAGGGGACCGAAGCCAAGGGCTGGCACGGTTGCCCCGAAAATGGCAAGAGTCGGCGTCCGAAAAGCTGATGCATAATGCAAAGGCGAGCTATCGTTGCTGATGAGCAGACTCAAAAGGGGAAAGATGGCCCGCATATCATCGAGATTGGTTTTTCCCGCGAGATTTAACAGGCGGTCCTTATATTCCCCCAACTCCGTGGCCCGCAGCTCTAATTCTTCTGCTGCGGGAATCTCCTCTTTACTGCCCAAAATAATAAAGCGCGCCTGCGTCGAAGCGAGCAACGATTTTGCCAAGTCCCCATAATAACGGGAAGGCCAGCGTTTGGTTCCCCAGACACTCCCGGGCGCAAGGGCAACGAGGGGATGCCCTTCTGCAAAGGCAGTGATTTGATCGTCGATCGAACCTGCAACAGGGGTCGACAAAAATGGTTTGGCATCCTGAAAGGCCAGTCGATCGACTCCCAAGGGTTCGAGCAGGAGAAGTATGCGCTGGGCTTCATGCAATACCGCGACTCGGGAGACGCGCTTCGCCGCTAAAAAACTGCATTCCGATTCAAAATAGCTAACCGTTGGCACACCGATCAGACGACAGAGGAGGCTGGAACGAAAACTCTTATGGATTTGCAATATCCAGGCGGACCCAAGAGTGAGCGTTTTAAGCTCCGCTTTTAAACGTCTGGCTTCCGACCAGAGGCTCCTGCCTCTCTTATCGAAGACAAGGATACCATCGAGGTCAGGATGCCCTTTAAGGGCCGCTCCCCCTATCGGAGTGGTGATGAGATATTGTTTGAGTGCCGGGTAGGTGGCGCGGACCCAGCGAAAAGCTGCGGTAGTTATCACGATATCACCGAGAAAGCCAGTCTGAAGCCATACAATCGAATTCACAGCAGCTAGCATGCACCGTCCTCAGTTTTCAAAAGTGCCTTGCTGTAGATCAAGGCATCTTCGCCATTTTGATAGTAACGTTTGCGCATGTGAATGCACTCATAAGAGAATTTTTCATAGAGTCGAATCGCAGCCGCATTGCTGGCCCGGACTTCAAGCATGACCGACTCGGCCTGGTAGAGAGTCTTAGCCTCCCGCTCGAAGTCTTTGAGCAGACTTGCCGCCAGACCACGCCTCCTGGCCGAGGGCACTATAAAAATATAAAAAAGTTCGGCCACGCCTCCGATCACCCGAGCAAGCGCCAAAGCATTCCAGGTCTCGGCATCGAGAGGGTCGAAGAGCAGGAATGTCTGCGGAATTTTTAGGGACAGCAAAAATTCTTCATAAGGCCAGAACGATTCATAAATATATTCGCTACAGAAATGGCTCAGAGCTTTTCGTTCGCTGTCTCGCCCGGAGTACAGGATACAGGACATAATCGTTCCTAAGACTTATAGGGAACCAAAGTCCCAAATTCTTTGGCTTTGGCATAGAAGCGAAAGGCTGTCGCTTTTGAAAGTGCCTGAAACCAATCGGCATTTGGATCAATCCGTACAAAGGATATGTCGTCCTGCGTTTTGGCCGCTGTCAACTGCTGACGACTCTTCGTATAGCCTTCTATTCTAAAAATACTGGTGAGAATTTTGGCAATATCGCCTTCAGTAAGCTGCCTTTGCCGTAAAAATCTATCCAGTTGAGAATTTTTCGACTGTAGCGATGCAAGGGCAGTTTCCGCATCCTGGACTTTTTTTGAATCGGGCGCAAAGGAATCAAGCTTCTGCTGATCGTTCTCCAGCTGGGTATACACGACCATCTCGTTTTTAAATTGCTCCACTTCTTCCGGCCAATTAGCGGCAGTTGGGAAAGCGTTGTTCAACTCCTCACCCATGGCTATCGTACGTAGTAACATATAAGTCTCCAGTTGCTTCTGGCTGTAAGACTTGCCGTTGATCTCGACGATCAGTCGATCGAGCAGGAATTGCTCCGCCAGCAATGTCGCGCAAAGAAAAAAAGCCATGCTACAGCAAATAAAGTTCTTCATTGTTCTCTCTTATGAAAGCGACCGAAGTGGCTCCCCGACTCGTCTTGAGAAGCCAAGAGCCGGCGGTTCATGGACAAATTCTAAAAAACTAATATAGGAATTCCCAAATTTACGCGTCATTTGCCACTTGTTGGTTAAAAAATACGTTTGATGAGCTAGTAAATCTTGACAACAAACGCTTAGCCTGTAAACCTTTAGCTGCGTACCCAAGTTCAATTTTTTTGATTCTAAGATTGGAGGTTTCCATGAACAAAGCCGAGTTGGTTGAAGCCATGACAAAAGTCACGGGACTTACCAAATCTGATACTGAGAAGTCTTTGGACGCATTTATCGAAACCGTCACAAAGAACGTTAAGAAAAAAGACGGCGTAAAACTCGTTGGTTTCGGAACATTCTCTGTATCTGCGCGTAAAGCTCGCATGGGCCGCAACCCGCAAACCGGTGAAGAAATTCAAATTCCTGCACGTAAAGTCCCAGTTTTCCGTCCAGGTAAAGAACTGAAAGAAGCCGTCAAGTAAGCTTCGAAGGGCCTTATGTTCACTCCATGGACAGGGGCCTTGTTCCTTTCAATGCGCTAAACCTTGGACATCTTCAACGGACAGGATGCCGGCACCACGATAGCCAAATCAAAGTCACTCATCGCTTCAATTTCCAATGGCAAGGCATCAAAGGGTACGAAGCCGGGCTCGCCTCGCGACACCTTTAAGCTATTATTCCAGATAGATTCGCCATCTAAACAGACAAATGTCAAAAATCCAGAATCGGCCGTGAGCCTCAGCTTGCCTTTGGCCCGGAGTTGGATTCGGTGTAACTGATAATACTCGTTCGCCGGATAAGATGAAGTTTCGACCAGCTCGCTTAGCACGGTCTTGCTTGCCTTCCGTCTTAGACTGGCGACATAGGGAATTCCCACCTGCTTGGTCGGGTCAATTAATCGCAGACCTTCTTCAATATGCAGGTCTCTCGGCTTACCATTTTTAAGATCCAAAGCGCCTTCTGCGTTATAGCGACGCGACCAATCCCAGAAGCGGTAAGTCTTTCCTACCTTGCCAGTCCGCGTTCGCTGCGGCTCCAAAAGGGTGACTCCGGGGCCAATGGCATGGACGACGCCCGGCTGAATTTCAAAATAATCGCCCGCTTTCACCGGAACAAATTGCAAATAGGGTCTTAGATCCTGATCGGCGGCTAAAAGTTTGGCAAGATCAACTTTCTCGATCGGTTTCGAGAAGCCTAAATAAAGTCCTGCCCCTGCTTCAGCATGAAGGATGAGCCAGGATTCGGGTTTGCCACACTCGCCAGCTTTTAAATAAGGGTCGTCATCGGTAGGATGAACCTGGAGGGAAAGGGGTTCGGCGGCATTGATAAATTTTAAAAGGATCTCACATGTCGCCCCAAACTTCGCCACATAGTCGCGCGAAAGCATGCGCTCGGGATCAGTCCGCAGTAATTCCAAAAGTGTATGTTCCGTACCGATCACTTTTGAGGGATAGGTCGGATCGCAGGAGACTTCCCACGATTCGCCAATAGCCGTAGCCTTGGCATCCTTAACCCAGAGCTGCTTGTAGCGGCGGGCTATTTCCATTCCTGCCCAAGGCGTCCGGGTCAAGGGAGTAAAATGATCCGGACTCAGCTTAAATGCCTGCTTAAAATTCATAATTACCCTGGTGGCCAGGAGAGTCGACGCCCGCCGAGTATGTGGGCATGGATATAATCGACAGTCTGCTGTCCGTCTCGCCCATTGTTAAAGACCACTCGGTAACCACTTTCGTCGAGATTCAAATGCTTCGCGACGCGTGCCACCGCACTGATATAATCACCGATTTTTATAGGATCTGCACTCTCAAAATCAGCGAATCGCAGCCATTTATGCTTAGGAATAACCAAGACATGGATCGGCGCCTGAGGCGAGATATCGTGAAAAGCGAGAACCGTCTCATCTTCGAAAGCGACGTTCGCCGGTATTTCCCTGGCCAGAATCCTATCGAACAGAGTCATGACGCTCTTCCTCATCAGCTGGAATCGTGATCAAGCTTTATATTCCGCACCAAACATTTCGCGTTCGATCAATTCAATCAAGGTATGAATGACCTTGATGTGAAGTTCCTGCACGCGATCGGCATAGCGGCCTGCGGGAGTGCAGATGTCGACATCGGCGAGTCTGCCCAGGGCGCTGTCGGGTTTGCCCGTGAGCGTGATCACCTTCATGCCGATCGCCTTTGCGGCTTCAGCGGCTTTGATGACGTTTGCACTTTTCCCGCTTGTGGAAATTCCTAAGAGCACATCCCCAGCCCGCCCTTGAGCTTCGACAAAACGGGAGAACACATAATCGAATCCATAGTCGTTGCCCACGCAGGTAAGGTGAGCACCATCGCCCATCGATAGCGCACCGAGGGCCGGACGATTTTCCCGATAGCGTCCGCTTAGTTCCTCAGCAAAGTGAGTGGCGTCACACATAGATCCACCATTGCCGCAGGAATAAACATGACCCCGCGCCCGAAAGCTTGTAGCAAAGACCTTGGTGGCCTCAGCAATGCGTTCGTGGGCCTGGTGATTGTCCAATAGCCCTTCCAGTGCCTGTTGGGCTTCACGAAAACTAGCGCGTATATGTTCCAGCATCAGGGACTCACTTTCTGAGCGCCAAGTCAGACCAAGGCGCTGATAGGATTCATATGCGATATTGCCATAAGAACGCCGGGAAGGCCAAAGCAAATTGCAGTCCACATCGTGACATGAAATACTTTTAAAGTGCTCTTATGAAAAGGAATCTATCGTGACCAGTCGCACCCGCCCCCTCCATATCGCAGTCATCGATCCGGGATGCCGGGTCCCCGAACTCGATAACTACAATCGCCTCGGCCTCAGCAATCCCGAAGTCAGGCTTAGCTATCACTTGCCTGCGCTTTTTGGCATGAGCTCGCTAAAGCTTCTCATACAAAAGATTGACGCCATGATCATTTTTGGATCCTCGGCCTCGGTCTATGACAATCTCCCCTGGCAGGTGGAATTGCACAACTGGATCAAAGCGGAAATCGAGCGCGGCGTTGCCACCTTAGGAATCTGCTATGGTCACCAGCTGCTTGCCCATCTCTTTGGTGGAAGCGTGGGCTTTGCCTTGGCAAGTCAGGAAAAATACCAAGGGCTCCGGCGCATCGAATTTTCACAGCCAGGTTTCTGGTCGGCTAACAACGGGCGTTTTATCGTTTCCCATCGAGAGCTTATCACGCGTTTGCCGGAAGTGTTTGAAGGCTGCGCCCAAAGCCCCGAATGTTCCTTTGAGCTCATTCGCCACCGGCAGCTACCGGTTTGGGGGATACAGTCCCATCCCGAGGCCGGCCCGGAATTTATTCAGAACGCGATGATACCCCTGACCCCTGAGGATAAGGCCCCCTTTGCTGCGGGTCAGGACTTTATGCGAAAATTCGTGCTTCATCTTTTGCAAACGACCCGGAGTTGATGAGCGGGTGCCGGCCCTCATCATAGAGTGAGTGGGCCTTGTCCCTAAAAAATCAACTCTTTTAGAGTGCATGGGATCGAGAAGTGGCGCTTAAGTGCAAAGCTCACCATCCTATCGAAATGTCCATAGGTGGGCAATTACATACCCATGACGCAAATTTAATATCAATGATTATAAGTGATTATGATCGAACCTATACGCTCTCGCTCAATTGTTTTTATGACCGGACGAAAGAAAGGTTACTGGGTCGCACGATGTGACTCGAACATATGACAGGAGGTCACAGTATGGGTTTAAGAATCAGAACCAATACCGCATCCATCAACGCACAGCGTCGTTTGGGCAAGTCGGTAAGCAACCTTGAAGATTCAGCTGCAAAGTTATCTTCGGGAAAGCGCATTAACAGAGCAGCGGATGACGCTGCCGGTCTCGCGATCTCGTCCAACTTAACTGCGGACGTTCGCTCACTCAATCAGGCAAAACGCAACGCTCAGGATGGTGTTTCCCTGGTGCAAACGGCAGAAGGTGGTCTCGAAGAAACCACCAACATGCTGACTCGCCTTCGCGAACTTGCGGTACAAGGTGCGAGTGATACCATCGGTGAGACAGAACGCGGATTCCTCGATAAGGAATTTGTCGCTCTAAAAGACGAAATCGACCGTATCGCCACAGCTACCGAATTCAACGGAACCCGTCTTATCGTTGGTGATACAAAGCTTCCTGATGAAATCGCCAACCAGGCAGGAACTTTCCCACTTGAAATTCAAGTCGGCAAAGACTACTTCAACGGTGTTGATAACGTCAACGAAGCGAACCAAGTCAACATCATCAAAATCGATCTCGGCAAACTCAATGCCTATACCTCGGGTGAAGGATCCCTTGGGATCGGCAAAGCGGAGGAGGGCACCCGGGTTAATTCGAAAATGAGTGCTCAGCAGTCTATCAACCAAGTCGATGCAGCGATCGTTAAAGTTTCAGACTATCGTTCTTACCTCGGTGCGATTCAAAACCGATTGGGCAGCACGATCGACAGCTTGGCCGTCAGTACAGAGAACCTGAGTGCAGCCAACAGCCGTATCCTTGATACGGACTTTGCTGAAGAGACCGCGAAATACACTTCGGCCAACATCCTCAAGTCGGCTGGTACCTCGGTCCTCGCTCAAGCCAACCAGTTGCCACAGTCTGCGCAGGAATTGTTACGAAACCTCTAAGTCCTTAGTCGGCGTGCTTACTGTACTGAACTGGTTCTTTAAACCTCATGTGATTCCGTCATAAAGGCGGGAGCCCCCTGCTCCCGCCCCTGCCTTTCCCCACCAAAAATATTCATCCGTTCCCCCAGGTTCCGTTCCAGCGTTGACCAAACGCCCGCCGTTCTTCATGATAGGAGGCGAACCAAGCTCCGTTTTTTATTGAGGCTCATCATGGACAGACAGCGCACGATTGAGATCATTGGGGCACCATCTGATCTCGGGGCCAATATACGAGGTGCAAATATGGGACCCGCTTCCATACGCATCGCCCATCTCAAGAAAAAAATTGAACAGCAGGGATTTAAAGTCACCGACCTGGGTGATCTGCATATCCCTATTCGTGAATCCTTGACCGAGGCCATCACATCCAGTTTTTATCTCGATCCCATCCGCGCTATCTGCACCAATCTCGCCAATATCACCGAAGCGATCATGGATCGTGGCAACATTCCCATCACGCTCGGCGGCGATCACTCGGTCGCGATTGGCAGTATCAGCGGAATTTTACGCCATTTCGCTAAAAACCAGCAGGAAATGGGCCTTATCTGGGTCGATGCGCATGCCGACGTCAACACGCCAACCAGCTCGCCCTCGGGCAATATTCATGGCATGCCGCTCGCCGTGCTTTTGGGCCAGGGGCATGCCGAACTCACGTCGATCAGCGGTAAAAAACTTCGGCCGCAAAATACCGCGCTCATTGGCATTCGCAATATCGACGATGAGGAAAAGCGCATCCTGCGCGAAAGTGGAATCAAATTCTTCACGATGCGCGATATCGATGAAAAGGGCATGTTTAACGTGATGCGTGAGGCCATCGAGCATGCCTCTAAGGGGACGGCCGGCATCCATGCCTCTTTCGATATCGATGGAATCGATCCCCGCTATGCGCCGGGTGTCAGTACCCCTGTGAGCGGAGGACTCACCTTGCGCGAGGCTCACCTTTGTCTGGAAATGATCTACGAAACCAAAAAACTCGTCGGAATGGACCTGGTTGAACTGAATCCGGTAGCGGATGTCAACGCCCAATCCGCAAACCTGGTCGTTGATCTCATCCTTTCCGGCCTTGGAAAATCCATTGTGTAAGCCTAAGCGCCGCACTATTGCCTCTCATGTCTTGATATTCCAGTGACGCTAGGGTATGCACAGGGGGCAATTGACACCATAGTGGCTCATTCTGCGGAAATTCAGGACAAGACCTTATGTTCACTCTCCATAAAAAAGACGGCAATGCCCGCCTTGGAACTCTTGACCTCGCTCATGGGCAGGTGCAAACTCCTATCTTTATGCCGGTCGGAACCGTTGGCTCGGTGAAGACTATGGTCCCCGAAGACCTTCATAAGCTCGGCGCTGAAATTATTCTCGGCAACACCTATCACCTCTTTATCCGACCTGGGCTTGAGGTTATCCGTGAATTTGGCGGACTCCATGCTTTCGTCAATTGGAACAAACCAATTTTGACCGATAGCGGAGGCTTTCAGATTTTTAGTTTGGCAAACCAAAGAAAAATCGACGAAAGCGGCGCCACATTTCAAAGTCACCTGGATGGCAAACGCATCCATCTTACCCCTGAACTGGCCGTCGAAATCCAAGAGACGCTCGGTGCCGACATTCATATGGTTCTGGACGAATGCACCTCCCATCCGGCGACTTACGAACAGGCCCGTGATTCGATGCGCCGCTCGATGCGTTGGGCCGCAAGATCCCGCGCGGCACGGACCCGCATGGAACTTGCTCAATTTGGTATCGTTCAAGGCAGCATGTATGAGGATCTTCGAACCGAAAGCATCGAGGCTCTGACGGCGATCAACTTTGAAGGCTACAGCATCGGCGGCCTCTCCGTCGGCGAACCCAAACCCGATATGCGCCGCATCACCAAACACTGCTGCGATCGTTTACCCGAAGCCAAACCCCGCTATCTCATGGGTGTCGGCACTCCTCTCGACCTGATCGAATCGATCGACGCGGGCATCGACATGTTCGATTGCGTCATGCCCACGAGGAATGGCCGCAATGGAACTCTGTTCACATCCAAGGGTCGCGTGAATATCAAAAACACGCGTTATCGCCTGGAAAAAGGCCCTCTGGACGAAGCCTGTGCCTGCTACACCTGCCAAAACTTCTCGCTCTCCTACCTTCGCCATCTCTTCATGGCCAAGGAGTATACTGGTCAGCGACTTTTGACCCTTCATAATCTGACATATTATATGAAGCTCATCCACGACATCCGTGCGGCAATTGCTGATGGCAGCTTTCAAGATCTTCTGAAGCATCATCAGGGACTCTGGGAAACATAAAGTGTTCTCTTTGCTGTCTAAAATGCGGTGGCATCCGGCCGAAGCCGAAGCCACCGCTTTCTCTATTTTCTTTAATCCCTATCAATTTGCCTTTATTAATCGCCGCCTCATTTTGCTTTTGTTAGAGTTGCCATGCTAAAGCAGAACTCTTCGAGGCTTATCGATGCGCATTTCAAAAAGCATACTGTTCCTCTGTCTATCACTCTTCTTAAGTACGGCGCTTGAGGCGGAGATCTTGACCTGGGAGCAGTGCGTGAGCGAAGCGACCCGAGGCAATGCCGCGGTGAAGTCAGCTTATGAAGCCTGGAAGGCGACGTCAAGTCGCGTGCAGGTCTCCAAAAGTCAGTTTTTACCTCTGGTATCGGCAGATTTTTCGGCGCGATATGGCAGGAACGAAAGTGTTCCCTTTGCCAAAGCCGGGGAGAGTTACAATGCTTCACTCAATATAAGCCAAAACATTTTTAATGGCTGGGCCGATACTGCACGCGTCGAGCAAAGCCAGGCTGATGTCGCGATCGCGGACAGCTCTCTTCAAATCGCTAAGGCCCAGGCGGCATTTGACCTTAAAAGCGCCTATGCAGACCTTGTCTATGCCCAGCGGGCCATACGCCTTCAGGAAAACATCAGAGACCGCCGTAAATCCAACTTAAACCTGGTTGATCTCCGATTTGATAACGGCTCTGAAAATAAAGGCTCGGTTTTGCTATCTCAGGCTTACCTGAGCCAGGCCGAACTCAATATCATTCAAGCGTCCAACAAGATCAATATCGCGGCCGCGCAGCTGGCACGGGCCCTGGGTCGGGACGGCGATCAGCCTTTGAGGGTGGCTGAGACAGTTCCCGCTATTGTGATTCCCAAAAATCCTGATTTTCAGGCTCTGGCCCTCACCACACCGCAAAGGGTGCAGGCAGTCTATCGGGAGAAATCAGCGGAATCCTCTATCACTCTCTCCAAAGCCGGATATTTTCCGACGCTTGGCATCACGGGATCGCTCGGTCGTCAGGATGATAGCTTTTTCCCACAGGACCGTAGCTGGTCGCTTGGCTTGCTGGTGAGCATACCCATTTTCAACGGCGGCAGGGATTATTACTCCACCCAGGCGGCCATAGCCACTCGATCGGCAGCTGGTGCCACGCGTGAGGATCTGGATCGGCAGCTATTGTCGACCCTTAATACCAATCTCAGTCGACTGACCGAGGCCAAGAAAAATCTGGAAGTCACGCAGAGCTTTCTCAAAGCGTCCGAGATGCGTGCGGAAATCGGTCGCAGTCGCTACAATAACGGGCTACTCTCGTTCGATGACTGGGATGTGATAGAGACCGATCTTATCAATCGTCAGCAGGCCAATATACAAAGTGAAAGAGACTATATACTTGCTGAAGCTACTTGGGAAAATGGTCTCGGAACTGGGAGTATAAAGTGAGCAAGAGCCAGAAAAAATCTTATGTAAAGCCGCTGATCATCCTTCTCATCTTGGGTGCTGCGGGTTTCGGCGGCTATACTTATTACAAAAAGAAGAAGGAAGCGAGCGCGCGCCCTGTCTATCGCGAAGAGACGGTGGAACGGGGCAATCTCGATAGGACAGTCCTCGCGACGGGTGAGGTTCTGCCTCAAAACCGCCTTGAAATCAAACCGCCCATAGCCGGCCGGGTCGAGCAGGTTTTGGTTGATGAAGGTGACAAGGTGAAAAAGGGCCAGATCATAGGCTGGATGAGTTCGACTGAGCGGGCCGCACTGCTCGACTCGGCTAGGGCCAAAGGCGCGGCTGAACTCAAGCGTTGGGAAGACATGTATCGACCCACCCCCATACTTGCGCCGATTGCCGGCACCGTGATTCTCCGCAACGTCGAGCCGGGTCAGACCTTTACCAATACCGAAGCCGTCGTGGTCCTTTCCGATCGTCTTACGGTCAAAGCGAAGGTTGATGAAACCGATCTCTCGCAAATCAAAATCGGTCAGCGCGCAAAGATTGTTCTCGATGCCTATCCGAAAGAACCTATTGAGGGCCGCGTGGATAAACTCGCCTTTGAAGCCGTGACAACCAGCAACGTCACCACCTACACGACCGACGTTGTGCCATTGAAAACGCCTGATTTCATGCGCTCGGGAATGACGGCTAATGTCACCTTCTATGCAGAAACCCGTGAGCATGTGCTTTTGGTCAGCACCGAGGCGATTCGAAGCGAAAGCAACCAGACTTTTGTCCTCGTCAAAGCTCAGGATCCCAAGCTTCCACCGCTGCAAAAAAACATAAAGATTGGCCTCACCGATGGCAAACGCACCGAAATCACTGAGGGCGTTGCCGATGGCGAGACGATATTGATCACCGACATCGCGTTAAACGATGCCGAGAAAAAGTCGAGCAATCCTTTCAGTCCTATGGGCGGTACCCGGAGGCCTGGCGGCGCTGGCGGTGGCGGCGGCGGCGGCGGCGGCAGGGGACGTTAAATATGCTCGAAATTAAAGATATGCATAAGCGCTACCAGATGGGCGACGTAACGGTGAACGCCCTTAAGGGTGTCAACCTAACGATAGAACAAGGGGATTTTGTAGCCATCATGGGTCCCTCGGGCTCGGGCAAATCCACCCTCATGCATATCCTCGGTCTGCTTGATGCTCCGACCGAGGGCTCTTATAAAGTAAAGGGCCATGAAGTCTCGCAGCTGCGAGAGGATGAACTTGCCGTCTTTCGCCGGGAGGTCATTGGCTTTATTTTTCAGCAATTCAACCTCTTGCCACGTATGGATGCTGCGGAGAACGTGGCCTTGCCCCTGCTCTACAGTGAAAAACGCCTGGATCTTGACAAAGCCAAGGTTTTGCTTGAAAAGGTCGGCCTCGGTGCGAGGACCCATCACCGCCCGAGCGAACTCTCCGGCGGTCAGCAGCAAAGGGTGGCCATCGCCCGCTCTCTCGTCAACAATCCCATGATGATCCTTGCCGATGAACCAACGGGTAACCTCGATTCGACCAGTGAGAAGGAGATCCTCGGCATTCTGCAGGACCTTAATAATGCCGGCATAACAATTGTAATCGTAACCCACGAGGAGGAAGTGGGAATGCAGGCCAAGCGTCTGATCCGAATGCGTGATGGCGTTATCCAATCGGATCAACGTCGGGTGCCTTTTGCGCAGAATAATCTCGACAAGACAGGCGCTGAATCAAAGCTCAGCAGGTTGCCATTGGCAAGCGTTTTTCAGCATTTTGCCCAAGGCATCAAGACCCTCGCCGCAAATAAAGTGCGAACCGTTCTGTCGGTGCTCGGCATCCTTATCGGCGTTGCCGCCGTGGTCGCGATGCTGGCCATTGGCAGTGGAGCGCAAGCCGCGATGGAAAAGGAACTGAGTTCACTGGGCTCTAACCTGCTTATCCTTCGTCCCGGTGCCACCCGTTCCAGTGGCGGTGTTCGCTCCGAAGCGGGCGCGACCACCAAAATGACCCAAGACGATGCTAATGATATTAAGAACGCTGTGGCTAACATCAATAATGTGGTGTCGACGGTCAATGGCCGCGGTCAGATCACCTATGGCAATAAAAACTGGAGCACCCAAATCCTCGGAACCAACCCACCCTATGCCACGATGCATGCGGCGGTTCCGCAATCGGGCCGCTTTTTCACTGATGATGAAAATAGCGCGAGGGCTCGGGTGGCCGTAATCGGCATGACTCTGGTACGCGAGCTTTTTGGCAAAGAAAATCCCCTCGGCAGCATGATCAAGGTCAACAAAGTGAATTTTCAGGTCATAGGGATTTTACCGGCTAAAGGCGCCAACGGTTTTCGGGATCAGGACGATATTGTTATCATGCCCCTAAATTCGGCGATGTATCGCATTCTCGGCAAGGAAAACGTCGATACGATAGAAATCGAGGTCACCGGCCCGCAGTACACCGAAAGCGCCCAGGAACAAATACTGAACAGAATCAATACGAGGCGCCGCGTACCCGTGTCCCAGCAGGAGGACGCCTATCAGGTCAGGAATATGGCCGACATTCAACAGGCGCTGTCCTCAAGCACCAAGATCATGAGTCTCCTGCTGTCGGCTATTGCTTCGATCTCACTGGTCGTCGGTGGGATAGGAATCATGAATATCATGCTGGTGTCGGTCACCGAGCGCACGCGGGAGATCGGCCTTAGAAAAGCGGTGGGAGCCACGCGCGGCGATATCCTTATCCAATTCCTGGTCGAATCCATCGTCGTTTCCTTGCTCGGCGGCATTTTCGGACTGGCCTTGGCCTGGACGGTGACGACTGGACTCACCTATTTTGCGGACTGGCCGGCCCAGATTTCATTGTCCTCGGTCGTACTTTCTATCGTCTTTTCCAGCGGCGTGGGGATGATCTTTGGTATTTATCCGGCCCGGAAAGCCTCGCTGCTTCATCCTATAGAAGCGCTTCGCTACGATTGATTCATGGGCTCCTGGCTTTAGCGTTGCTAAGTAAGCGCCAGAATATAAGGGGGCGTGTTTTGCCAAGCCTTGCCGGTTTGACAGAACACGTCCCTTTTTTATGCGAGACAAGGGGTCCCTTAAACGTAAGCCGACTCGCCTCCGGAAGCGATGATGATCTTGCCTTCGGCTTCAAGTTTACGGGCCACCTGAACGATTTCATATTGGATGGATTCAACATCGGAGAGTTTGACGGCTGACATCGCCTCCATATCCTCCTTGAGCATTTTCGCCGCCCGTTCGGACATGTTGCGGAAAACCAGTTCAGCCACCGCTTCGGACGCTGTTTTCAGTGCGATCATCCATTGTTCCGACTTCACGGCCTTGATGATCTCCTGGATCCCTTTATCATCGATCTTAGCCAAGTCATCGAAGACAAACATAAGCTGTCTAATCTGCTCTGCCAGCTCCGGATCCCGTTCCTCAAGGTTGTCGAGTATCTGTTCTTCCGTCGCTTTGTCGATGAGGTTGAGCATCTCGGCAATGGGCTCGACCCCACCAATTTTCTGGCTGGAAATCGATCCGAGCGCTTGAATTTCATTCCTGAGGACGTCATCGACTTCATCGATTATTTCGGGAGCCACGGCATCGAGGTTGGCAATACGCAGGATGATCTCGGTGTGGAGGGCTTCCGGCAGGAGTTTCATGACCTCGCCGCATTTCGCCGGGTCAAGGTGAGCCAGGATCAGGGCGATGGTTTGCGGATGTTCGTTACGGATAAAGTTGGTTAGGGTCCTCGGATCGATAAGTTCAAGGGCGTCGAGATTTGCCGACGATCCAAGCGATAATTGTTCGATCAGATCATCTGCCTCACCGCTCTTAAAAGCGTTGCCGATGACTTTCATGGTGAAGTCGTTGCCACCGTAGAAATACTTTTTGTTTTGCTGGAGAATCGCGTAGAACTCCATCATCACTTCATCGATGATCTCTTGTTCCAGGCGGCCGAGCCGGCTCATGGCGGTACCGATTCGTTTGATCTCGAACTCGGTCATGTTCTTAAAGATCTCTGCCGAGATTTCCTCACCAAAGGAAAGCAAAAGGATTGCCGCTTTCTGGGCTCCGGAATACTTATTGGTCGGCATGGGCACGAGCTCCTTTGAACACCTGGGTCTATAAACATTCTAAGTCCCGTGGTGTCAAAAGGTAAGGCCCGTCACAGCTTTGGCACGATAAAGCAAATCGACCTTTCCAAAATTGCGGGGAAACAGAAGCGGTTTCGCAAGCTTCGCTTTTGTTTAGAAATTGGCGGGATTCCCCTGCAGAAATTTCCCAGACCGCCATTTCTTTGCGGGTTTACGGCCCACCGGCTTTTGCATCGGGGCCGGCCGGCTCTAGCGGCGGAGGCCGCTGCCGCACGCGGCGATCCCAAAAAATGTTTACCCCCTAGTACAAGAGGCGTATGCTTTTCATTCATGGAGGATACAGCGATGGATGACTTGCTACAGGCCGGTATCCTAACCATAGGCACCGAAGTAAGTACCGGTCAGATTCTAAATCGAAATACGGCATGGATAGCCAATCAGCTAAACGATCTCCGTATGAATCCCGCTTGGCATTTAAGCGTCGCCGACCTTAAAGGCGACATGCTCGATGCCTTGCGTTTTCTGCAGTCCAAAACCAAGCTGATTATTGTTACCGGGGGCCTCGGTCCAACCTCGGACGATTTTACGCGGCACATCATCGGGGAATGGGCAAAGGCTCCCCTCGTCTTTGACGAAGCCTCCTGGCAGCATGTGATCGACAGGTTTATAAGCCTCGGCGTGCCCACCGCTCCGGAAAGCAATCGGCAGCAATGCTTTTTTCCAACCGGCTCGCGGATTCTGAATAATCGTAAGGGCACAGCCCATGGCTTTCGCATCGAAGCCAACGGTGTCCTTTGTTTTGTCTTGCCAGGCCCTCCCGAGGAAATCAAAGCGATCTGGCAGGATCATATCCGAAAGGAATTAAGCCAGCGCAGCGCGCAGGCCGATGCGCTCGAACTCTTTCGCTGGCATTGCCTTGGCCTGAGTGAATCGAAGCTTGGTGAAATGGTGGAAGAACTGATTCAGGGATCGTCCCTGGTCGCTGGATATCGGCCCCACCTACCCTATGTCGAAATTAAAATATGGTGCAAAACAAGCCAGAGAGACAAAGAGCAGCCCACCCTCGATAGGATCGACGCTGCAATCGCCCGTTGGGTGATGGGTAAAGACGACGAGGACCTCCTCGATCGCCTGATGCCGATACTGGAACGTTTCGATGAAGTCGTGATCGACGATCAGGCCTCGCTTGGCGCGATATCCCAACGCCTCGGGCAAAAATGGACGCCGGACTTCCCAACCAAATTAACGATCAGTGACTACTTTACCCCGAAAAACAAGATCCCCGACATCTCCGGCAGGAACAAACTGCATCTGATACTGGGTGCTCTCGATGCGGAAGGATCCTGGGATATCTGGTATAAGACCTCTGAAATGCAAAAACTGCAGACCCTGAAATTGCCCTTTCAACGCAATACCAAACGCATGGATCGCGAGCGATTGTATGTGTGTGAGCTGAGCCTGGCCGCTTTTAGCCGTCTGGCGGATAAAGGAAACCTTATCCTATGACCTACCCACCGCTTTGGTTACGCCTGCTCCTCTGGCCCTTGTCATGGCTTTATTCTGGAGTCACGCGGGCCAGGAGAAACTGGTACGAGCGGGGCTTTCTTTCGTCGTTTCCACTGGAAGGAACCGTGATTTCCATAGGCAATATCGAAGCCGGCGGCACCGGAAAAAGTCCGATGACCCTTGAGCTTTGCCGCGTTCTGTTGCAAGGCGGGGCGCGTCCCGTGATCCTCACCCGCGGTTACAAGAGCGGACTTTCGCCCAAGGAATCGGCCGTCCTGCTTGGCGAAAAGGTGATTCTTCAGGCGCAAAATACCCTGAATTTCGTAGCGGATGAGGCCCGCATGCAGGCGGCCGCGCTGGAGGCGGTCCCGATCATAGTGGGCAGCGATCGCTATACCGCCGCCAAGCGCTATCTGGAAAATTACCCCGCTCCCACTCATTGGATACTGGACGACGGCTTTCAGCATCAGCGCATAAGACGCGATATCGATATCGTGCTACTCGATGCTGAGCGTCCCTTCGATAATGGCCATTGCCTCCCGGCCGGACTGCTCCGAGAAGGAAAAACCAGTCTTAAAAAAGCGGATTGGATAATCTTTACCAGGGCCGAAACCGACCATCCCAACGCCGCTGTTCGCGCCGTGCTTGCCGCATACTCCGTCCCTTTTTCCTCGGTGAATTTTATCAGTGGCGAACCACGACCCATCAAAGAAAGTGCCCCGCATTGGCGCATAATCAAGGCCTGGACTCTGGGTTTGGGACTTGCAAAACCCGAGCGGGTCGAAGCCGGTATCAAAAAATTCAATCTCCCCGTACGCCATCGCGTAAGGAGCGCTGATCATGAGATTTTTGACAAAAAAAGCTTGACTCTCTGTCTGGATTCCAGCGAAGCCCTGCTCATTACTGAAAAAGATTACTGGCGCGAGAAACCCTACTTCGACTTGCTGGCAAAGCCTGTCTATGTCATCCCTCTGTCGATCAAATGGCAGAAAAATGAGTCCTTTATACAGATACTGGAAGTCTTAACAAAAAATTTACCTAAAAATTTTCAATTAAAATCAGGCAGTTAACCTCCTTTTTGAGAGCTTTGAAACAGCTTGCGGCAGGGCCGCGCCTTATCCTTTGCTTTTCGGCGTGAACTCACCTATAAAACAGGCGATTCCACCCCCAGCGAGGTAAAACCGTGCAGCATATTTTGGTGATTGAAGACGATCCCGATATCCGCGAACTGATCGGTTACAATCTAAAACGCGAAGGCTTCGAACTGATCCTTTGCACGAATGGCCAGGACGGACTCGACGCTGCACTGAACAATACCATCGATCTAATTATCCTCGATCTCATGATGCCCAAACTCAACGGCATCGAAGTCTGCAAGCGCATTCGGGAGACCCCTGAAAAGCGCAACATTCCGATCATCATGCTGACGGCCAAATCAGAGGAAACCGACATTGTGTTCGGACTGGGTGTCGGTGCCGATGACTATATTATCAAGCCTTTTGGCCTCAAAGAATTAATAGCACGCGTTTATACCAGGCTCCGGACCTTTCCAAGTCCCATAGCCGCTACGCCCGCAGCGACTCGGATCGATCATGACGTTTTGCGTCAGGGCGATGTTGAGATCGACAGAGCCCGGTTTCATATCAAAGTTTGTGGAACTCAGGTGCCGATGACGCTGGCTGAGTTTCGCCTGTTCGATGCCCTGGTTTCGCGCCCTGGCATCGTCTTGTCCCGCGATCGCCTGCTCGACGCCGTGACCGGTGGGGAAGGTGTTCTGATCGACCGCAATATCGATGTTCATGTCCGTTCCATCCGCAAAAAGCTTGGGGAATCGCGCGACCTCATCGAGACTGTCCGTGGTCTGGGGTATAAATTCAGGGAACTTCAATGATGCGTTCCAAATTTTTTTGGAAGAACTTTCTATCGTTCGTGGTGATCATTTGTTTCACCACCTTCGTCGTTTCCTACCTCCTCATCATCCAGTCGCAGCAGTTTATCGAATCGACCGCCACCGACAGCCTTCAGGAAAAGCTTGTCATCTTCGGGCCCTACTTCGAAGATGGCGTCAGCTGGCGCGAGCCCGAAATGGTGAAGAAGATTCAGGAGATGGCGCGCGAAGCCAAGACTCGCCTGACCGTTCTCGACGAAAATGAGAACATCCTGCTCGAATCCGACGTCAATGAAGTTCAGATTGCCGAAAACCAAAGGCTAAGACCGGAGCTGAGACAGGCCAAAGTTCAGGAGCTGGGTCGGGCGAAGAGGATTTCGCCTATATCCAAACTTGAAACCCTCTATTCAGCCAAAAAAATCACGACGCCTAAAGGCAACCTCCTCCTAAGAGTCGGTGTGCCTATGCACCGACTGGAAGAACGGCTCAAGGAAATCTTTATAGCTCTGGCCGTGGGCGCAGCGTTCGGCATGCTCCTCTCGGTTTTGATCGCCTTGATCCTCGTGCGCCGTATCACTGATCCCGTATCGGAGATGACCAAGGTTGCCGAAGCTATTTCTCACGGCAACTATGCGGCCCGCATAAGGCGGCTGCCTGCCAACGAACTGGGGACCTTGGGAGAAGCGATCAACCGCCTGGCCGAGGCGGTGCAGGCAAATATTTCAAGACGTGAAAAGATGGAAAAAATCCGTCGTGAATTTTCGAGCAATATCTCCCACGAACTCAAAACTCCACTGACCTCGATCAAAGGCTATGCCGATACGCTGATCGAAGGGGCGATCGACGACAAAGAGAATAACCTCAGGTTTCTGCGCATCATCAATAGCAACGTCGAACGCATGATCAGTCTTGTCAACGAAAGCCTCAACCTTGCCACCATTGAGGCCAATGAAGGCATAGTCGAATTATCGGCCGTTGATTGGAAGCCCATCGTCCAGGAAGCTGTCAATCGCCATCAGATCCGTATGAACGACAAAGGCATAGTTTTCAAAAATACCAGCACCACCAATAAAGTGGTGGTGCGTGGGGATCGAAAGGCGATGTTCCATATCCTCGATAATCTCCTGCAGAACGCTGTGAGTTATACTCCGCCAAATGGCGAGGTTGAACTCCATATCGCTTCGAAAAATACATACTGCGAACTCTCGGTGCGTGACACGGGCATTGGTATTGCCAGGTCCGATCAGGCGCGCATCTTTGAACGTTTCTACCGTGTCGATGAAGCCAGAAACCGCAATGAGGGTGGCACCGGACTTGGCCTAGCCATAGTGAAGCACCTTGTGATACAAATCCAGGGTACCATCCGGGTCGATAGTGAATTGAACCGAGGCTCGAAATTTACAGTTCGTCTTCCTTCCGTGTAATAGGGCCTAGCATTGCAACAATTTGCTTCCCCGCGAGCCAGAGAGCAGGTATAAAACGAGCCATCCGACTCACTTTTGAATGTGGCGCGTCGTTTTGGATAAGACGAGGTCAAAATAAACTTAACGCTTCATGCTGGCTTTATCTCAACTTAACATAAGTCCTGTAAATGGCACTTGAGCTATCCGAGCTTGTTTGAAAGTGGTGAAAACGAAGAGCATCGCTGGCTACAACGGTCTGGGATACATATAAGTTGATAGACGGCTTCTCTCATTAAAATCGGAGTGGAATCATGAAAAAGACAATACTAAGCGTCCTTTTGTTTGCAACGGCTAGCCACTGTTTCGGTGGCGACAAAAACCTCAAGGGCGAAGTTAAACTGGACGGATCAAGCACCGTTTTCCCCATCGCCGAAGCAGCAGCTGAAGAGTTTCAAAAAGAATATCCTAATATCCGCGTCACTGTTGGAGTGTCCGGCACCGGCGGCGGTATGAAAAAATTCACTATCGGTGAAATCGACATCGCCAACGCATCCCGTAAGATAAAAGATGACGAAGCGAAAAAAGCCGCTGAAAACAAGGTCGACTTCCTTGAACTTCCCATCGCCAATGATGGTATCGCCGTCGTTGTTAACCCAGCCAACACTTTCGTTAAGTCTTTGACTGTCGCTCAACTCAAAGCCCTTTGGGAACCAGGCAGCAAAATCAAAACCTGGAAAGACCTCGATCCAAGCTGGCCAGCAGACGCGATCAAACTCTATGGCCCCGGCGCTGATTCCGGAACCTTCGACTTTTTCACCGAGCACGTCATGGGCACAGCCCGCCTGTCGCGCGCTGACTATATCGCCAGCGAAGATGACAACGTCCTTGTCACCGGCGTGAGCAAAGACAAAAACGCACTTGGCTATTTTGGATACGCTTACTTTTTCGAAAACCAAAAAGCCATCCGTAACATACCATTAGCCGGCAAAGACGGAGTTGTTATCGCGCCAAATCCTGAAACAATCGAAAAAGGCACGTATACCCTGGCTCGCCCCCTCGTCATCTATGTCAACAAGAAATCTGTGATGAAGCCGGAAGTTAAGGCCTTTGTCAGCTACTTCCTCAAGAATGCCGCCAAACTCTCTAAAGAGGTTGGTTATGTTCCTTTGAAGGAAGCTGTTTATACCGATGCGATCAAAAAGTTTGACGCCGCGGTTTCTGGAAAAGCTTCTCACTAAGAGGTGATTCGTGACGAGCCAGCTTTGGGCCAAAATTAGTCCATGGCAACGATGGCGTGAACGGATGGTAGTTAGAGGCCTCGCTTTTACAGCGTTGGTCTCTATTTTTACAACCGTCGGCATCATCTTTATCCTTGGTGAAGAGTCGTTTCAGTTCTTCTCCCAGGTCTCGGTGAGGGAGTTTTTCTTCACGACCACGTGGGCTCCGCTCTTTGAACCTCGCTCGTTTGGCGTTTGGCCTTTGATCAATGGAACGCTTATCATTGCGGCAGGGGCCATTGTTTTCGCGCTTCCCCTTGGTTTGGGGATTGCCATCTATACCTCTGAATATGCGACGGGCTGGTGGCAAAAAATCCTCAAACCCCTGATGGAAATCCTCGCCGGCATTCCTTCCGTGGTTTACGGCTTTTTCGCCCTGACTCAGGTGACGCCTTTTCTCCAGAAAATCTTCCCCAATATAGAAGTGTTCAATGCGCTGAGTGCGTCTATCGTTATTGCCATTATGATCCTCCCAACCATTGCCTCGATCTGTGACGATTCGCTGCGGGCGATACCTGAGGCTGTCCGCGATGGCGCTTACGCCCTCGGCACCCGTAAATCAGAAGTGACGCTGCATATCGTTGTGCCCGCTGCCCTTAGCGGAATTTTAGCTTCCTTCATTCTGGCCTTTTCCCGAGCCATCGGCGAGACAATGGCCGTGACCCTCGCCGCTGGCGCTACCCCCCGAATGACCCTCAATCCTTTGCTTGGTGTCCAGGCGATGACCGCCTATATCGCTCAGGTTAGCCTTGGCGACGTCGCCCACGGAACTGTCGAATATCAATCGATTTTTGCCGTGGGACTTGTGCTGTTCGGCATGACTTTGGGCATGAACCTACTCTCGCAATTCATAGTCAAACGCTATGCTAGGAAGTATGAATGAATCCTACCGAAGGCACTCTTGACTCGCAGTCGAATCCCAAGGCTGATGCGGGAGCAACGGACCATGTACCGGCTCTTCAGAACCCCTTGTTTCAAAACCCCAGGGCCGCCCGCGCTTTAAAAGAGAGATTCTTTTTCATGTCCATACTCACGGCCACCTTTATGGCCCTGGGATTTCTCTTTTATCTGCTCTTTAGTATTGGCAGTCAGGGATGGGAGCATATCAACTGGGGTTTCTTCAGCAACTTCCCCTCACGTTTTCCTGCCAAGGCTGGTTTTAAATCCGCTATCTATGGAACCGCCTGGTTGGGTGGTTTGACCCTGTTATTCTCAGTTTCCTTTGGGGTGGGCGCGGCCCTTTATCTCCAGGAATTATCCATCAGAAATCGCTTCACCAGCTGGATCGAGATCTCGATCTCCACCCTTGCCGGCGTGCCGTCGATTATCTACGGCATGCTAGGTCTCGGCATCTTCGTCCGCTTTCTGGGAATGGGTCGATCGGTTCTAGCCGGGGCGTTGACCCTGAGTCTGCTCATTATCCCTGTGATTATCATCGCCGCGCGGGAAGCCCTGAAAAGTGTTCCCGACAGCATGCGCATGGCCGCCTTTGCTCTCGGCGCCAGCAAATGGCAGATGGTTCGGGATCATGTGCTACCTGCAGCCATACCGGGAATTGCCACAGGCGTGATCCTGGCTATGGCCCGTGCCATGGGAGAAGCCGCGCCTTTGATACTGCTCGGTGCTCTCACTTATGTCGCCTTCGTTCCGGCATCACCTATGGATTCGTTCACAGCGATGCCGATACAGATATTCAACTGGACCTCACGTCCCCAGGAAGCCTTCCATGACCTCGCTTCAACTGGGATTATCGTCTTACTCGGCTTTCTGTTGATCTGCAATTCACTAGCCATAGTTATCCGTTTGCGTTGGGGAAGAAAATCATGATGACTCAAAAATTCACGAGTCCGATCCTGGAAGCTCGCAACTTAAACCTTTATTACGGCACCAAAAAGGTCGTAAAAAACCTTAATATGAAGATCGCGAAGAAGTCGGTCACGGCGATGATTGGGCCTTCGGGCTGTGGCAAAAGCACAATTCTCAGAAGCTTCAATCGCATGAATGACTTTATCGGTAGTTTCAACCACGAAGGCGAAATCCTTTTTGAAGGCTCCGACATCTATCACTCGAAGATTGACGTTACCGAATTCCGTCGCCGCATTGGGATGGTCTTTCAAAAGCCCAATCCCTTTTCGAGTTCCATTGCCAAGAACATCACCTGGGGACCAAAGATAAATGGCTATAAGGGCGATTTGAACGAACTCGTCGAAACCTCTCTGCGCAAAGCCTCGCTTTGGGACGAGGTCAAGGACAAATTGAATGATAGCGGTTTAGCACTATCGGGCGGCCAGCAGCAACGTCTTTGCATCGCCCGCGCGGTGGCGATGGATCCCGAAGTGATACTGATGGACGAACCCTGCTCTGCCCTCGATCCGGGGTCGACTCTGGCTATTGAAGATCTGATCCATGATCTCAAGGAACATTTCACGATAGTAATAGTGACGCACAATATGCAGCAGGCTGCCCGCGTCTCGGAATACACAGCGTTTATGTATAATGGAGACCTGGTTGAGTACGGTCCAACGACAAAACTCTTCTCCACTCCCGATGAAAAATTGACTCGCGATTATATAGTGGGTCGATTTGGCTAAATCGGCCGCAAGCCGTCGGAATTTTTTCTTGCCAAGCAACGTCAGGCCCAGTTCTCTGGGTTTTTCTTTATAGTTCTTCCCCTCTACCGGTGTTAAAATTATGACCTTGTGAAAGCAGGCCCCACGTCCATTGCTGACATCTGTATGCTCAATAGGTCGTGGCTGTTTTTGCTAAAAAGTTCGTTTCACTATCCTCCTTCGGAATGAGTTGTATATGAGCACACAATTGGACGGCTGGCAGCGTTCGCACAAGCTAAACGAACTTACCGATAAGCATGATGGGCAGAATGTCACCCTGATGGGATGGGTCCAGTCGCGTCGTGACCACGGCAATCTCATTTTTATAGATCTTCGCGATCGCTTTGGCATCACTCAAGTCGTCCTTGATCCCGCTCATACAGCAGGCGTGATCGAAGTTGGGGAGAAGCTGCGCAACGAATATGTGCTTGCCGTTCAAGGTGTCGTTCGCAAACGACCCGAGGGCATGATCAATGCTAAGGTGACGACGGGCGCTATCGAAGTTATCGCCGATGTCGCGAAGCTTCTCAATAGCAGCGAGCCGCTGCCTTTTCAAATCCAGGACCAAACCGAGGCCAGTGAAACGATTCGCCTGAAGTATCGCTACCTCGATCTGCGCCGTCAAACGCTTAAAAACAATATCCTTACGCGTATCCAGTTCGTTCGGGAGATGCGGCGCGCCCTCGAAGACGAGAACTTTCTCGATATCGAAACACCGATGCTCTATAAATCAACTCCGGAAGGCGCGCGTGAATTTCTGGTTCCCTCACGCGTTCACGCCGGAAAGTTTTATGCTTTGCCTCAAAGCCCCCAGCTCTTTAAGCAGGTTTTGATGATATCGGGCTTCGATCGCTACTATCAGGTGGTGAAGTGTTTCCGTGATGAGGATCTCCGCGCGGATCGACAGCCTGAGTTCTCTCAGATCGACCTTGAGATGTCTTTTGTAGATCGTGATCAAATCATGGGCACGATGGAAACCGTGATCGGTCGCGCCTGGGAAAAGGTCACCGGGAGCAAAGTCCCGATGCCTCTGCCTCGCATGGCCTACGATCAATCGATGGAAGAATACGGAAACGACAAACCCGATACGCGTTTCGAACTGAAGATCTCCAATCTGTCCGAGATCGTCGCCAAGTCGGAATTTAAAGTCTTTGCTAATGCCTTGAGCACGGGCGGCATCGTCAATGCTCTCTGTGTCAAAGGTCAAAGCGAAGTTTTGACCCGCAAAGAACTCGACGAACTCGGCGAAATCGCCAAGCACCACGGTGCGGGCGGTCTGGCCTGGGCCAAGATCAAAGAAGGCAAGGGCCAGGACAGCTGGCAGTCACCGGTCGCGAAGTTTTTGACGGCCGAAGTGATCGAAGCGATCAACGCCAAGCTTGGGGCGAAGGTCGGCGATGTCATTCTTTTTGGAGCAGGCGATTATCGTTCCACGAAGGCTTCGCTCTCAGCCATACGCCTTGAGCTTGGCAAGCGCCTTCAGCTCTTTGATCCAAAACAATTCAACTTTCTCTGGGTTGTCGACTTTCCCTCGTTTGAGCGCGACCATGACAGTGGCCGCCTGATCGCCTGTCACCACCCGTTCACTTCGCCTCGTGATGAGGATATGCACCTCCTTGAAACCGCCCCGGAAAAAGTCAAAGCCAAGGCTTACGACTTGGTCCTGAACGGTAACGAGGTGGCGGGTGGATCGATTCGTATTCACAATCAGGAGCTGCAGTCGAGAATTTTCAAACTTCTGGGTTTGAGTGGGGAAGAAGCCCAATCGAAGTTTGGCTTCCTTCTCGACGCCTTGAAATTTGGTGCACCTCCTCATGGTGGCATGGCCTTCGGCCTCGACCGTCTCGTTATGCTTCTCACCGGTTCGGAATCGATCCGTGACGTCATAGCGTTTCCAAAGACCAACAAGGCAACCGACCTTATGACCGAGGCTCCCAGTGAAGTCGGTCCCAATGAATTGCGCAATCTGCATATCCGTGTGCAGAAAATGACCCTGGAGTAAGACGATGCTGTTCAACCTAGCTGACTGGTATGACTATCCCATGGGCCCTCATCTCAAGGCTTTCCTTGAGATATCGGAACGTGACTATAAGGGCGAGAACGCGCCCGCCGTGACGCCAGAGCGCCTTCGGGATTTCTCGAGTTTTCTCGTCGATTATTTCCAGGAGCACAAGCCGCAATCCAACGGCGCGTTCGTTGATCTGATCGAAGAGATGACCAGCATGGGCCTGTCGGGAGCCGTCGTCCAATTTGTCGAACTCAACGCCGAGCAGCCGATCGATGGCGATTTTCGCGCCTGTCTCGCTTTGGGATCGGCTCTGATGCTGGAGTCCGAACTCGACGAAGCCGCTATGTTCCTCCGTCAGGCCCAGGGCCTGGCACCTTTGGAGCTTGCGCCCTATGTCAATCTCACGTCGATTTATTTTTCGATGGAACAGGACGAGGAGGCGCTGCGCTGGGCGGATAAAGGCCTGACGCTTGACGCCAACAATCCCCGACTTTGGGAAATCGTGGCTTCTATCTATATGTATGAAGACAAAGCCAAGGCTGGCGAAAGGGTTCGACTTAAGGCCGAATCCATCCTTAGCTATGCAGGTATGTCATTGGCAGCGGAGCTTATCGATCCAAATGATAGACTTCTCAAAGCGCAGCTGCTTGGCGACGCCTTTAATTCGGGCTCACGTGACGATGAATTTTTGATCGAATATACAGCAGCCCTCGGCCTGGCTGAGCAATTCGAAAAGATTCCGCAAGTGATCTGGCGTCTGGAAAACATGGAAAAGAAGACCATCCACTGGAAGCTCTATGCGCATACCGCACAAGCTTTTCTGGCGATGAATCAACAGGATGAAGCCCAGGAACTGATCCGCAAGGCGGCCCGGTCCCCGCATATTCCAGCGTCCATCATCGCCGATCTGCAGCGCGTCTATGACTCCGAAATTCAGCCGCACAGCCATTAACAACCAGACAGAGCCCGTTATTAAGGATAAGTAACTATGAGTCTAATTTCCATCGCCAGCCCTGACGCTCCCGCCGCTATAGGTCCCTATTCCCAAGCGATCGTTCATAACGGGATAGTCTATTGTTCTGGCCAAATCGCCCTCGATCCGGAAACAGGGGAAATGAAGGCTATAACGATAGAGGACCAGACTCATCAGGTGATGAAGAATCTCCAGGCGGTTCTTGAGACGGCGGGATCGGGTCTGGGCGCTATCATTCGCACGACAATCTATTTGCAGAATTTAGATAATTTCGCCAAAGTAAACGAAGTTTATGCCAGTTATCTAAGCAAACCATATCCGGCCCGAGCGACAGTGGAAGTCTCGAAACTGCCGCGTGGATCACAGGTGGAAATCGATGCAATTGCAAGGCTTTTGTAGAAAATGTGGGCGTTTTCCTATCAAGTTTTATACCATATTTTCAATAGAACCCTTCGTATGGATGGACGACTCCAGGCCAGGCTTCTTTTCTGCCTAAATCCATTTGGTCTGCAAAAAAATGTTTCCTATAAGGGTTATAATTCGCATATGTTCTCACTTAGAGTGAGAGCATTGCGAAACTCTAGAAGAGAATTTCGAAATTTCTTGGAAGCTCGCGGCGGATAGGTATTCAAAACTTGACGTCTATGTTAAGCTGAAACTGAAGCTATCATCTTTTTACGTTATAGGAATTGGGAGACCAATGAGCCGCACGCTCATGAGAAAAGCTGCTTATGCATTGGGCGTAATAGGTCTGACTGGAATGCTTGGACAAAGCATTAAAGCTGCCTTGAAACCTCCTGTGCTCACAACATATGTAGAAATCGATGGGGTGGACTTCGGACCCTTTGATGCGATCGAGGGTCTTGATAAATTTGCACGCGACGGTTTTCCCTTAGCCGAAGGTTCAAGTTTTGAAGCCATCCATCTCACCCGCGAATTCGTTACCCATCCTTCGCTTTATCTTTGGGCTAAAAACCAGACCAGTCGTAAGTATGGTCCCAAGGATATTCATCTGATCACGCAAAACGAAGATGGCGCTGTCGTTTCAAGGAAAGTTCTACAATTGTGCCAGCCACTTTCCTGGTCCGTAGAATCCTCTAACCCGTCCTTGGGTGGTTTTAATGAATCAGTGGATTTGGCCGTTCAAAAAATTTCCGTATTCTAACAAGTCCTCTCGTTTTACCTCGCGGGCAACCCTTGCCGGTATCCTTGGGGGCATCGGTATCCTTGGCTGCCAGAACCTGATGCGTCCCACGCCGTCGGGCTCTGCCCCGGCTATGGCGATGGACGACAAATCGCACATTGTGGCGAGCATCAAGGTCTACCTTCAAGACGCGAATCAAAAAGAGGCCTATATTGGCGAATTCGACCGCACGACCTGCGTCGATGGTTTGCCAACACTTTGGGTTGCGGCTTTCAAGAGCGTGTTCGGCGAGCATCGCTTCGATATGGATTTCACATCCATCGCCGATCACAAAACCAACACGATTCTTTTGAAATCAGGCCAGGAGCATTTTCAGGTTCTGGCCGATGCCTACCCGAAGGCTATCGCCTCGCAAGGTCTATGCGACTTACCTTTCCGAACGGACAGCACGCATTTACCGGCCCACAGTGAAGCCGGCAATGAGCTGATGGCGATCCTCGGCTCGGTTGCTCCGGACTGTGCTTTTGAAACCGACAAGGATGGCAATCTCCAATGCAGCATTACTCATGTGAATGAGCAGGATCTACGCTCGCGTCTGGATGTCTTGACCCGGAATATGTCGACTAAGTGGAATCACCAGCCCTATCTGCTGATCCGTCGCCTTACCTTAACGAAGCAGCTATTAGAAGCCTCCGTTCAAAATGATGAACTCAAGGGCGTGCACAAATTCTGCCGCATTATCGAATTCTCTCTGCCAAACGAACTGCCGCTAAGTTTTCGTTCCAAGAACTGGCAGTCAAAAGTCTGCCATGACAAAAGTCCGGATGTAAATCTGATGATGGTTGGTCTCGATCATGCCGTGCGCGAAATCGAATCCCTAGCCCATCGCATAGAAGACACCAGTCTGATCGGTACCTTTACCTTGGCCGTTCCGCATGACAAAAGCCCGGTCAAGGAATATTGGATCACGCTTCAGCCTCTGGATCTGCCCGTCCTGGTCAAAAGCGAGAACCCCATCCTGAGTTCTTGCGTGTGGCATCCCCTATTTGCCGACCAGGTAGACAAGGCCCTTATCGCGATGGATTTGGGGCAGATTATTTCGTCGAGCAAAAAAAGCTTTTGTTCGCCGATTCCCGACCTGGCGAAGGCCAAGAAGGACTCCGACAACTACATACGCAGCAGCATCGCCAGCGAGATGGAATTTCCTATCGTGAATGGTCAGTCCAAACAATTGCGTCTGCCTACCGGTGATTACAAGTTCAGCATCACCCAGCTGAATGGTCCCTTCTCCGAAGAGATGTTTACGACCGAAGAGATTATCCCTATTTCCATAGGCCAGGTAAGCTGGAAGACGAATCGCCCGCACCTCATCATCAAAAATTGGTAAGACATGGCATGAAGTTAAGTCCTGGGGGCTGTTGACGTCTGGTTTCGCCCATGTCAAGAGCTCTAAATCCGGGATATGGAACGAATCGACCTGCTTAAGTCATGGATCCCGAAGCGAAGTCACGTTTGCTTGATATTGAACGTGAGATCTTCTCAGCCCTAGAACAGTCAGAACCCCCAAAGCATCCAGCACCAATGGGATCTCCTTGGAAATTTGGGTTCGGCGAATTCCATCGATCTCCTGGAAAAAAAACCTGACTCACAGTGATGGCGCCCTACGGCAGGCGGGACTGGCGCTGCATAAAATACCAGTTCTGATGGCTCGATCGGCAATTTCTGGGGAGCCGCCTATCGCTGGCTCATTTAACTACGGGCGGCAAGTTAGCCATCAAGGTTTAATGCTTATCGATAAGGCCTCACAGTAAGTCAAATATTGATAGAAAAAATAAGCCAAAATATCGCCACTTACGCTTTTTACCCGGACATTTTTAAAATTTAGAGCGCAAGAGAGAAGATTTGCCGAAGGGCCCTTTTGGGTGGCGGCTCCCGGATTCCCGTTTCACCTCTTTACTTTATTATTATCAATGCCTTATTCATGTACACAAGGTTTGGTCCGCAGCTGCTTCCCAGCAAATTTCCCTTTTGACGAGCCCGGCAAAAATAGGCTATAGCCATAGCTTGCTTTCGGCGTAAAATTTTCGCTAAAGCCGCCTTATATACGCGATCGAAAACTAGGGTCACGGATCATCGTTTTGCTGGAGTTCATATTCTTGTTTCCCCCGCCCCTTGCGGTCTCGTATTTGGGCCTGAATTCATTCCTATTTCTATCCTTTACCGAGGTCTTGTCGCATGTTTGATGTTCTGAGCGAAGGCTTTCGCGAAGCCAAATTAAAGCTGAAAGGCAAAGCAGTCCTCAACGAGTCCAATCTCAAGGACGCGATGGATTTGATACGCAAAAGCTTATTAGACGCTGATGTCGAATATAGCGTTACCAAGACCTTTCTGAAGAACGTTCAGGAAAAAGCGCTTGGCCAGGAAGTTTCCACCCGCGCGGGAACCGGTGCCAACCGCATGCAGGTCAGCCCTGCCGACCACTTTGTTCAGATTTGTCATCAAGAGCTTGAAGCCCTCATGGGCCCGGTCAATACCGATCTTAACTACGCTACGAACCGCCCCACTGTCATCATGATGGTCGGCCTTCAGGGTAGCGGTAAAACGACGAGCACGGGCAAGCTAGCCCGCTACCTCATCGAAAAACACAAGAAAAAACCTTTGCTCGTCGCTGCGGATATCTATCGACCGGCAGCGGTTCAGCAGCTTAAAGTCCTGGGCGAAAGAGTCGGCGTTCCGGTCTTTTCCAAAGAAAACGCCTCGCCGGTTGAAATCTGCCGGGAAGCTCTGCAAAAGGCCTATGACCTCGACTGCGATATCATCCTGCTCGATACCGCCGGTCGTTTGACGATCGATGCGGCCCTGATGCAGGAGCTTGTCGATATCAAGGCCCAAACCAAGCCTGACAATATACTTCTCGTCTGTGATGCGATGATGGGCCAGGACGCGGTGACGACCGCCAGGTCCTTCGACGAGCAGTTGGCCCTCTCGGGCGTGATTATGACCAAGCTCGATGGTGATGCCCGCGGTGGGGCGGCCCTCAGTATCAAGGAAGTCACGGGGAAACCCATCAAATTCCTCGGTATGGGCGAAGATCTGGACCGTCTCGAAGAGTTCCGTCCCGAAGGGCTCGCCAGCCGTATCCTTGGCATGGGCGATGTCGTCGGTTTGATGGAGGACTTTCAAAAAGTTTCGGAAGGCGATCAGGAACAACAGGCTTTGAAAATGCTTCAAGGCCAGTTCAGTTACATCGATTTTTACAAACAGATCGAAATGATTCAAAAGATGGGTTCGTTGAAAGAGCTCATCGCCAAGCTCCCGATGCAGGATATGATTCCCAAGGGCGTGAATATCGATGACAAGGAATTGACCAAGATCAAAGCTGTCATCGATTCGATGACAGCTCGCGAGCGCATTGGTCAGGACGACTTGAATCGCAGCCGTATGACCCGTATCGCGAAGGGTTCGGGTCGTGGTCTTAAAGAGATTGAAGAGCTGCACAAGCGTTTTATGTCGATGCGGCAGATGATGGGCATGTTCGGCAAGAACATGGGCGGTATGCTCGGCAAGATTCCCGGCATGGGCACTTTGAATAATCTTAACAACCTTCGCAAAATGGGTCAGTCCATGGGCGGTGGGGGAATGCCCGGCATGGGTGCTATGGGCGGCATGCCGCCTGAAATGGCGGCGATGTTTGGCGGCGGGGCCGGCGCGGCCGCACCGAAGCCGAATTTTGATCGCGACAAGCAAAAGAAAATGCGTAAAGACGCAAAAAAAGCCCGTAAGAAAAACCGTAAATAAGAAAGTCAGGAAACGTGGATACAGTCGTAATTCAGTCGCCTAAAAAGGTTTATGTGGAAACCTGGGGTTGCCAGATGAACGTCGCCGACAGCGAGCAAATGCTATCCTCAAACCGAGCGACCGGAAGAGGCCGATCTCGTTCTCCTGAACACCTGTCATATTCGGGAAAAAGCCACGCACAAAGTCCTGAGTCGCCTCGGCAAGCTCAAGCAGATTTCAGCTGAGCATAACCCCGGAATGAAGATCGCGGTCGCCGGATGTGTAGCCCAGGCCGAAGGCAAAAAGCTCATGGACAAGGCTGCAAATATCGATATCCTGCTCGGGCCGGGGAAAATCCAGGAATTGCCTGGCCTCCTCGAAACCTATGCCCTGGACGGCAAGCGAGCGATGGCTATTGGCTTTGAAAGGCCTCCTTCCGAACGGCGCGACGATCATGAAAAACCTTCGGCCCGCACCGCGATCGAGCTGCCGATCGCGGTGAATCCTACGGTGACGATGAAGGAAGAGATCACTCGCTTTGTTAACATCGCCCAGGGCTGCGATAATTTTTGCACCTTCTGTGTGGTTCCCTTTACCCGCGGCCGTGAGGTTTCAAGGCCCTTACAGAGCATCGTCGACGAAGTTCGGGGACTGTTGGATGAAGGCGCAAGGGAGATTACACTGCTTGGGCAGAATGTAAATAGCTACGGCGATGACCTCGTGAGAGATGGCAGACATGTGGCTCATGCCGATGGCCCCTTCGTCGAACTCTTGGATCGCGTGGCGCGGATGCCAGGCGTTGAACGCCTGCGTTTCACGACTTCAAACCCCCATGACTTCACCCGGTCCCTGGCCGAGTTGTTTCAAAAGCATAAGAATCTGGGTCGCTATATCCATCTACCCGTACAAGCGGGCCATGACGATCTGCTCGAACGCATGAAGCGTAAAGTCACCGTGGCCCAATACTTGGAACGCGTGAGGTGGTTACGCGACATCGACCCGGAAATGGCACTTTCCACTGATTTGATCGTAGGCTTTCCCGGTGAGACGGAGGAGGAGTTTCAAGGGACTCTCGATCTCGTTGCTGCGGTTCGTTTCTCTTTCATTTATGCCTTTAAATACTCGCCACGCAAGGGCACAGCCGCAGCGCGCTTTCGCGATCAGATACCAGAGGCCGTCATGAGCGAACGCCTGGGCCGACTGCAGGCCCTGCAGAATGCAATAACGGTCGAGCTTAATCTCGCTGAGATCGGCAGGAAACGCCAGGTGCTTTGTCATTATGAAAGTCGGAAGGAGGCGGGGGTATACTACGGCCGCACCGAGCAGTTCCGCCTGACTAAGATCGCCGCGCAGCGCAATCTCGTTGGCGAAACGATTTGGGTTGAGATCACCGATGCGAACAAAACAGCTTTGGTGGGCCGACTGGTGTAATCCCCGGCTCATGCTGCCAATAAAAAATGGGCTTTTCCTCGAATAGGAAAAGCCCATTTTCGCGCTACGATGGAATCCAAACTTAACTCATTATCGATTCGATACTAGGACTCTTTTCGCACCGGTATTGCGCCTGACTTCAAATCCCGGCTCAGCTTTGCACTGTAGATAACATAGAGACCCGTGCCGAGCGTAAACAGGGAAAAACCAAGTATATAGAAAGTTGAAAACATAGACATTCCTTACCAAGGGTTAATGCAGAGGGTTGACGTGGCCTAATACGGGAATCTGTAGATTACCGTAAGGAGCTCCTGCCGAGATCCGTATCATATCCTGAAAGGGTTGCACCGGAACCTCACCCTTCCAACGAATATGAACCTTCCAGCTATCATCCAGAGGCTCGACGTCCACATCGAGATTATCTCGATTAAATTCAACTTTCTCAATGTTTAAAGTTTGCTGAGCAAGTCGGCGCACGATGACGATGGACTCGGCAACCTTGTTTCCCTTGGTCCAATCGAAGCGTACAAGAGGTGGTGATAAGGTGACCATCTGGCGAATTTTCGCTTTAATACGAAGACGATGCAGCTGATCCGGCTTTTTTTCATCGGTCATAATCAAAATAGTTTTATCGATAGAACCTGCAAATGATTTCGTATCTAAGACGATCTTGATAAAATCTTTCGTTCCCGCCTTTAGAAATTGTCCTGGCTTTAAAGAACTCGACACGCAGCCACAATCTTCGTGAACGCCCAGTACTTTCACAGGCCCCTCACCCTCGACAGTATAGGGAAATCGCACCTCGACTGAGGACCCCTGCGAGAGTTCACCCAGGTCCACATGCGTATTGGCAATATCCATATGCCCCACAGGCTGGAGGGCGGCTTGAATCAGATCATTTTCAGAGTCGTCCTCAGCAGCAATCGCAACCGGGCCTGACAGGGTCATGGCCAGCGCAAAAATCATCTTAAAACCTCTATCGAACAGGCGGCGCATAAAAGGATCCTTCTCGAGTCTGCAATCAGCATAGCGTTCTCAGAACCTGCCTTGGTAGTCACTGACCGTGCCGAGCAGGATTTGCCTCTCAAGGTACGAAACGCTGTGCCGATGGGAGAGGATCAAGGCCTATGAGGTGAGAGATGCGTAAGACCGAGTTTGACACCAAATTAATTATCTATAGAGCTCGCCAAATATTTATTTTGGTTAATGTCATTTTAGCTTTTGTGATTTTCACCCTCATGATACTTGCCAACCAAAAGGCAGGCCTGCAGTGGTATACAGTTGCCGTCCCGATCACGGGCGTTGGTCTGCTTTTTCTGACCATACCCAAAACGGAAGAATGGCAATATAAACCCTGGCAATCGAAGCCTCGTCAGATCGAACAGCAGGAGCGTTGATTGGGCGAATCGCTGTTGATCTCTTCTGCCGCGGCCTTAAGCGGCATTTTAAGGTGCTCTCATCAACGAGAACGCCTCGCTCCCTTCTATTTCAACCCGCAGCCCTGAGAATTTTGAAAGAAAATAAGGGCGAGTGCTGCGCTACAAAAGACTATAACGAGCGATGCCAGCCAGCGGCTTGCGGCCCTTTGATTATGCCTCAGGGTATTTAAGGAAATAGCTTCGGCAAGAGGGGGCCGGTGAGGATCGGCTACAAAACTGGAAATTTTCAGTCGAAGCCGAGCCTCCGCTTCATCCAGCTCGACTTCCGATAAAGCATCGACCAAACTTTCGGCTTCAACCAAATACTGATGGAATTTATGATCAACTTCTATCTTTAGGGTACGAATCGCCATTTGAGTTCCTTCCGCCATCCAGGAAATGGTATTTCCACTCTGAGAGGACCTGGGATGGCGAGCTTTATTGCATTTAGCGCGTTACCGTTTCCAAACCCTGGGCTTCGACGAGCCGCATCATGGCCTGACCGACGATAAGCCGAAAGCGACGAAGGTGAGATAAAACTGTGTTTTTATTCATAAAAAGAGCTTCACAAATATCTTTTACCGATTTCTCCTCGATGTAGAACATTTTTGCCACAGTGGCACGCGGCTCCCCCTCATGGAGGGCGATGAGCTGCTGCAGCAACGCTAGGGAATGCTCAAATTGAAGCGAGGCATAGTCATCTTCGGCTACTAAAATGACTTCGGCTCCCCCACCGTCCTCAGGGTCGCTGATAGAATCGGTCCTAGCGATCGCTACGTTTTTCTTGGTCTGGCGCAACTCATTAAGACATTTATTTCGTGCTATCATCATCAGCCAACCACTGAACGCGGCGGGCTCTTTGAGACTGCTGAGATTCTGCCAGGCCTGAATAAAAATATCCTGGATCAAATCATCCTGAGCCGCATCGGTAAAGCGAAAGCGCGCAACCACGGCACGAACGGCCGAATAATGCCGACGGTAGAGAGTTTCAAAATCAAGAGGCACACTTAGGGGAATGACCACTTATTTCCCCTTCACGTTGATGGAATCCGACCATAGGACATGGGCGCTGCCGATCGTGTGATCGAAGGCTGGTTCCGGCTCTAAGGCAGAATCCCTGTCTTTGATTTCAAAGAGGTTGATATCGGTACCAATGCCGATATTGGTTAATGCGATTCTATAGCTTACCTGAGCCTTGGCTTTTAGTTTAAAAGCCAGATCCTCTTGGGTAATCGAAGTCCGTACATTGCGTAGAACCGGAACATTTCTAAACTCGGTGGCTGGGGGGGTCAGGCTCCAAAGTTGAATAAAGCCTGCCGTATCACACAGCACTGAAATGTCAAAATTTTCAGAAGGGGTCACAATATAGCTTTGACCATTAGCGGATTCCTCAACCGATTCGGGGGCTTTTCCAGTCACATTAACATCGCAAAAACTGGCGCTAGCGTTGGCATGCGCCGCCGTGTTTTCCAAGCCTTTGGTCTGCTGGGCATAATCCACAGGGACATGCGGGGTTTTTCGCAGCAGCGGATAGAAAACTAACAAGGCAACCGCAGCGACGGCAATGCCACCGACTGTGGTCCAGGGCAGCGGTCTTTTCTTGGCCTGAAAGGGTACCAGCCGTCCCAACTGCTCGTCTTTTGCCGTAGGCGACGTGGCATCCATGCGCTGGCGTATCTCTTCCCAATTCATATTGATAGTATCGGTCGACGGGTCACCCACAGAATGTCCCCGGGCGAAATCACGGATCCGTCCCTCCAAAGCCAGTTCATCAGCCCTAAGTCCGGCTTCAGACAGGGCGTCGACGCGCGCCTCTTCTTCCTTCAGCAGCGCCTTGAGCTTTTTAAGGTCATTCGGATCGAGTTTGATTTTTCGTTGGTCCACAATCTTGTCCTATCAATAATTCGAATAAAGAACTGCAAGCGCGCTTCGCTGCCGATTATGCCTGGACGCCATGAAATTTCAATTGTTCTCAGCCTACCAGAAGCTACCCACATACATCGAGACTGATGGTACCGGCAGGACTCGCGTCGACTCGTCGGTAAAGTTCTTATCAAGATCGGTCCGCGCCTCAATACCAGCACGCACCAAGTGATAGGCCCAGGTCACTTCCATGGCTCCTCCGACCGTTACGCCCCCGGTGAGTACCGATTTGTTCAGTTGGTCAAAAGCCGGTTCTGAGAGCGTGCGATTAAGACCAAGGGCCTGGACCCCGGCAAGCCAACGGACTTCGGTATGGATGCTGCGATCGCTCCGGCTCAACGATTCCACGGGAAAGCGGCGTGCGGCGGCAACCATGAAGTTATACATGCTACGGCTTTGGTCAAACTTTCTTTTACCGCTCAATGCCGTCTGAACCTCGATCTCCTCTTTCTGTTTGGGAAAATAAGTCGCATCGAGAATCAGATCGTAGAGGGAAAAGGCTTCGGCATAGGTATAGCGAAGATCGATACCCTGTGAGCCATCCGGTGCAAACCCCCTTTGGGTCGTGCGATCCAAAAACTGTTGGCTTCGGGCACCGATCGTCACGCTGTGGGGCAGTCGAGGCAGCAGATAATTGGCGATCGAATACTCGCGGCCGCTTTGGAAATTCACCACGCGATCGGCGAGGACCTGTTGATTCTGAGGATCTTTGATCGTAAGGCGCACATCGCCTTCCGGCACGCTGAGGCCTTTTTCAACCGAGCCAAAGTCTTTCCCGTCAATGCTCACGACCAGTTGTGAGAATCGATCCATCAGGGAGAAAAGGCTGGCCGATTGGCTGGCCTTATCCTTCGGCTTCAAGGCCCCCGATACGATCACGGGATCGGAGCCAAGCAGCTCCATAATTGCCGACGGCCGCTGTTTCCCCTGAGTAAATTCGTAGGTTTTTTGAGCGGCATAGGCATGGGCCTCGGTGATCGAAACCGCACCGTCCTGGTTTCTGTCCTGATCAAACCCTTCGATAAGAAAGTGCGTATAGACATCGTTTTGCAGGCGTTCATCCTCAAGCGCCGGCTCCCGCCATCCACTCGCGGTGAGGATGATGGATCCCTCCGAGCGCTCCTGAATGGGCTCTTCAAAATAAGGGGCTTTCAACCGGGCCAAGGCTCGTTTCATATCAGGCGTCAACACGGACTTGCCGACTCCGGAATGGCAGAAAGCCAGGATCAATACTTTTTTGCGCGATTTTAGCGCTTGAAAGGAGCTGATCAGCTGATCATAATCGAGCGCCGTTTCTTTCATATTCTGAGGGTCGGTTTTACTCGTGATGATGTAGCGGCCGATTTTGCCACCATCCTTGTAAGCGACAGTTCCATGGGAGGAAACATAGACGATGACGGTATCCTCTTCATTGCGATTGTCCTGCTCAACCCGTTTGAAGGCCTTGCGGATGTCGTCAGCCGTCAAAGGGTTCAGGGCATCGTTGAGCTCCTGTCCACCATCAAATCCCTGACCATCCTTACGAAAATACTTATAGACGTCACTGGCATCTTTTCTCGAAAACTTAAGCCCTCGCCAGACTTCATTATCAAACGTCCCGATCCCGATGGAGAGAATGAATTTTTTAGGACGTAGACTTTCCACAACTGAATTTTTTGAAGGCTGAGCGATCAGCGGAACCGCTCCGAAAGCACAGCCGAGTCTTGCCAGTCGCCATAAAAATCGCACGATATCTCCCGCCACTTCATTAATGTCGGCCTGCTCAGGCTATTGGTTTTGTTTTTGCCGCTTCTTGCGCCACTGCGGGGAGCCGATAGATATAATCCGGAAAATGACCCACCGCCTGCGATCCCAATGACTTTCTAAGTTCGCCATAGACATCGGAGGTGATCCAGTTTTCAAGGTCCCAGCGCAGCCGCAAAGGAGCTCGCATGCGCTCAAGGTTATGCAGAGCGCCCCCATGATCCTGATGAATCGTCGTCGCCAGAATCACGAGAAACCGCCCTAAAATCTCCTGGCCTTTGAGATCATCAAAACGTTTCGACATCTGAGCCAGTTCGTACCAGGCCTTTCTTTGCTGCGGTGTCAGAGCCCGCAGCCAGCGCCCGACTTTCCCCGCGGCAACCGAGTCCGAGGTTCGTGACATACGGGGAACCAGCGTTTCAATCTGCTGACTGAGCAGGCTCAGTTGCCATTCCCAGGCGGTGATGCCAAGACGTTGCGCCAATGCCACAAAAGTCAGGGACCACTTGGAATCGACGAGATTGCTAAAAAAGATGGGTTTGGCCTGCCAGAGACCGTTGGGGTTCGGTGAATAGCTTTTCCTGGCCGGAATGAGCCAGCTCATCTTATCGAGACTGTCCTGCACAGCGGCTTCATGATTGGTCAGGGGTTTGCCCTTCTTTAAGGGCACCAGATGTTCATTGAGCCCCGCAAGCAACTCGGGTACGAGGGGGCCTATGCTGACCAGCGATTCCACGAGGCGCCTTTCATAGCCCTCGAAACATTCAAAGATGCTTTTAAGATGGTTGTCTTTCAAGAGCAGGATGGGAAAGTCCCGGCGCTTTTCCCCACAGATGGACCAGTGGGTTTCGACGTCTGCGGACAGCACCTGGCGGGCCTGGATCAAAGTTGCCGCGCGCCAGGAAAGATCGGTTTTCTTGAGGAAGAAGCCAAGTTCCCAGACGCGGTTGAGGCTTTGATTGGTATGGTGAAAGATCGCAGCCCGACGGCCTTGGACAAAGAGTTCCAGCGACCACTGCTGTCGCTCACGGGCCATGGTCTCAAGGGTCGCGAGGACCTCGGTGCCTGGTTCCTGAACATGCTGAAGATAGGCAAGCACATCCGCTTCACTGAGATCACGGGTTTCGCCGCAGAGTTTGATCATGAGCAGAAGGCGCACGCGCAGCGCCTCGTCGAGACGCTCGGATTTGCTGATCCACTGCGTAAGGCCACGATGCAGCTGCTGCCAGGAGTGGAGCAGAGGCTTGCCATGATGGGCTAATGCCTCGTGGTAAAAGCGTCTGGCATCCCAAAGCTTTTTTTCATCCTGTCCGACTCCCCAGCCAAATTCATGAAGAAGGGCAACGGCCCGCCAGTACCAGGTTTTCACCGGATTACGAAAGTCATGATCGAGAACCGGAGCCCACAGGGAATGTTCAAACGCCGGTTTAAAATAATGGGTCGCCCGATCGGCAAAGGTCTTAAGTATATTGGGCAGTATTTTTTCGAGTCCGGAAAATTGCAAAAGCATTTCGGAAACGATCTGCCAGGCCTCGGGTGTTTCCGGAAACCAACGCAAGGGATCGGCCAACAGAGCGTTCAGAGCCGCGCGATCCTTGGGAGCAAGATGTTCGAGACGCTGAATTCTTAAGAGAAAGGAATCAAAAAGACCAACCCTTGCCTTCCAGTCGAGTTCACGACTGAGCTTTTGCCCATAGATGCAGTAGCCCTTGTCATCGCGCTCGATTTTCAGATCCAAAAGTACATCGATAGCTCGCGAAAATTCGGGAGCACTTTGGGGAATCGTCTCCAGCAAACGGATCGCCAGAGCCTCCTCTTCGGCTTTGAGGGCGCTCTGCCCCAGGGCGTAAGCAAATTCGGTCTCGGATTTATGAAAAACGGAGCCGTATTGTTTTTGAACATTCCAGAGTTCACTGTCATTTCTTTTGAACCACTTGAAAGCCTGATCACCCTGACTTCGATCGATCAGCGACCACACGCAATACCATCGTTCAAATGGTATGAGTTCGAGCAGCATATCCTTTCGGAATAGGAATTGGTCAAGGAAATCATGCCGTTTCGCCTGCCATAGTTTGGTCAGTGTATGGGTACGGGTCTGACCTTGAAGCAAAAGGTAATACTCGATAGCCTGGCGATTGAGATAGGTAAGCACCTCTTCCAATTCGATGGCACTGCCGTACATCAGGGAAAGTTCAACGAGTCGGGCTGCGGTATCGGGCCGCGGGAATCGTTCGTAGAGACGCCAGGCCTCGGCTTTAAATGTGGACCATTTTTGACCCGCCTCTATTTTTTGCCTGAGCAGGATCTCGGCCTCAACAAAGTCGTCAACCGGCGATTTTTGCCCAGCTGCGGGTGGCGAAACCTTGCGAGCTGCAATCGCTGCATCGATTGCTTTTTTGTTGGCCTCTTGTACAGCGGCCTTGGGTGAACTGTGAAGATACTGAGGCACCGCTTTGGCATCGACGCCAGGCAACACCGTCACCGCCGGTCCTGAAACCGCACCCGACACGCGCGCCGGAGCCGGAGCCTGAGCCCATATTTTGATTGGATTTGCAGGGGGCTCTGGATCCAGAATCGCGGTTGCTGTCCGTACCGTTTTTGGGTGATTTAACCCATTAGCCGCCGGGGACGTAGAGGGAGCAACGGCGGGAGCAGCGGCAGCAGGCGCCGATTTTTGTTCTGCGGGGGCCATCGGCTGAGCCCGATTGGCTTCGAGAATCGGCGGAAGGGGTTTGGGTTTTATTAAACTTTTATCTGGTTCCCGTATCGAGGTCGGCATGTTGAGTTCATTGCGGGCAAAGGCCCGGGTCAGGCGCTCGATTTCGGCATCATCGATGCGTTCGACTTCGGGATAACGGGAGGGATAATGCACCTCGGGCTTGACCTCGGTCTGGGCGATCTCGACCTTACTTACGCTCCGGCCAGCTTCCCCGAAAATCTGCCTCCGAATCTCGTCGAGCGTTGCAGACGATAGATTGAGGGCTTCCGCCAGCCTTAAAATGCGCAAGCCTTCGCCACTAGTTTGGGTGCGCGTGTGAGCTGAACCTTCACGACGTTTGCGTTCCTCATCCATGCCAACAGCTCCCTCGAATAGATTTTGATCTATTTTAGCATAGTCAAGAGGTCTGGTAGGAATTAGCTGAGCTACAAATTTCTAGAGAGATGCCTGCAATCGCGTCATAAAGTACATATCGGCCTTGACCTTTTCAGGCTAATTCGATATGCCTCGACCGTCCCTTCTCTCGTGGCGACTTAATTAGGTAGGTACTCGGCATGATCCATCTGCTTGCGCTTGACCTCGATGGTAGCATAGTGGATTTTCTGGAGAGAGAATCACGCGATATTGAATGCTTAATTCATACGGCTGGCAGCCACTATGAACTTGTCGTCAAATGCCAAGAGAATCGTTATGACGCCATTTTTATCGATCTCGACCATCCCCGGGCCGGCCGTCTTGACGAGCTTGATCAGCTTAAGGTGCTTACCCCTTCTGTAAAATGTTACGTTCTCAGCTCTTTCCCTCAGTGGGAACAAGCTCTATTGGCACTTAAAAGCGGCGCTGAAGATTATTTAGCCAAGCCGATGCAATGCGATCGCTTTCATGCCCTTTTTCAGCAACTGCATAAACGCCAGATTCCAGTCAAACGTCCTGAGGAGCTAAAGCTCGACTTTCAAAAATCCAAGCGCATCATCGGTCGCTCCCTGGCGATCCATCGTGTGTACGATCTTATTTTGCGTCTGGCACGCGTCGACACCTCGGTGCTCATCCGTGGTGAGAGCGGAACGGGTAAAGAGCTGGTCGCGCAGGCTCTGCATTACAATTCCTCGCGACGGGCAGGGCCTTTTGTTGCGGTAAACTGCGGGGCTATTCCCGAGAATCTTATCGAGAGTGAGCTTTTCGGCTATGAAAAAGGCACTTTTACCGGTGCGGACCGCAAAAAACTCGGCAAATTTCAATTTGCTCACGGCGGGTCCATTTTCCTCGACGAGCTTGGCGATGTGTCGCAGCAGACGCAGGTCAAACTCCTGCGCGTTCTGCAGGAAAGAAAGATCACGCCGGTGGGAAGCAACCAGGATATAGCGATCGATGTCCGCATCATTTCGGCGACGAATAAGCAATTGGAAAAAATGATGCAGGAGGGCAAGTTCCGATCCGATCTTTATTATCGGCTCAACGTCATGCCTATCAACCTGCCGCCGCTACGCGAGCGCCGTGAGGATATCGAGGATATCGCGGGATTCATGATAGAAAAATTCAATCGTTTGCACGATCGCAAGATCCAATCAATCCACGCCAACGCTTTGGATGCCCTCAGGTCCTATGACTGGCCAGGCAACATTCGCGAACTTGAAAACGTCATTGAACATGCTTTTATTATTGAAGGCAGCGATGAGATTCATCTCGAGGCTTTGCCTATCCATATCAAGGATAGCGAAATCCTGGCTCATGATGAGGAAGCTGATAATAGCAGCAGTGAGCCCTTGCCCGATCTGCAAAAGGAACTGCGCAAGTTCGAAGAGGCGATGTCGACCAGCAATTCGCTTAAATACCCCGAATTGAAAGAGCAGTTTGAAAAAGAATTTATACGCCGGGCTCTAAAGGCTTTCAATGGCCGCATCAATCAAACGGCAGAACAGACCCAGATGACAAAGGTCACCCTTTTAAGAAAGCTGGAAAAATACAACATCAATCCCAAAGAATTTCAGCACTAAGCATAGCGCGCCGCTACACTGAGCTTGGCTGTCGGCCAGTTGCGGCTTACGCTGGCCTTTGGCCTTGATCCTGGCCGACCTCAAGGCACACCACCGCATTCAATTCAAAGTCCTCATGGCGCGTATTAAATCATCGGCTGCTGCTGCCCAGCTTCTATTAAGCAAAGCGTGCTGTCGGTTCACCCGTACATTGTGGCTCAAGCCCTGATAGCTTTTCAAAAACTCAAGGGCTTCGTCCACACAGTCGAGGCTCAGGGGAGCGGGGACTATCAAGCCATGCTCACCGCGCGCAAAGAGTGAGCCGGCGATGCCGACATCAGTCGTCAGTATGGGTAAACCGAGCTGCGCTGTTTCCAGGAGAACCTGGCCGAAATTTTCATACTGGCTTGGGAAAAACGCGACATCCATGTTGAGATAGATGCGGAGCTGCTGCTCCAGGGGAAGGGCTCCAACGAAGCTCACGTCGTCGCCGAAACCGTATTCATCGACCCCTGCCACGAGCTGATCCACGTAGCGATCGTCCACTTCCTTTGAAGCGTTGTAATCACGATCGCTAGTCGGTGTTCCAATAATATACCAATGAAAACTGAGACCTTTTTCCTCGAGTGCCCGTAAAAACGGCAAAGCCTCAAGCAGTCCCTTGCGCGGCATGATGTTCGCCACTGTTACGAGGCGCAGGCGATCGTGTTCTCTTCGCTGAGGGAGGAGGGCTCGCATTCGCGTATCGATTCCGGGTAGACAAGTCATGATAATTTGGTCAGGCAATTCGCGCTGCAGCCGCTGGGTGATAGGCTCGGAGGTGGCCACGAGGCGCGAGCATGCACTCAGGGCCTTTTGCCAATCCTGGGTTTGCTCCGGAAGGGAATGGACGAGAAATCCGCCTGAGGGGGTTTTGGCTAAGGCTCTGGCAGAGGCTGTGTAAATCCAGGCGCTATCAAAGAGCAGTGTGTCGCCCGGACCAAGCTCTACCCAATCCTCTTTATCCAGGGCAATCCGTTCTATTTTGCCATGGCTTGCTGCGGCCAGGTTTTTATTGAAGAGAAAATTCCCCGTCAATGCTTGATCCGTCTTAGGTTCCAGGATACAGATCACGTGAACTCCATTATTTCGTGCTGCGTCAACTCGCATTCTGCTATGATTTGAGAAAAAGAGGGGCCGGCCGTGATTCAAGATCCCAACACCTATCGCATCATAGGCATCGATCCGGGCTCACAAATCACGGGTTTTGGTATACTCGAAATACCGAGCGGCATAGTCAATATCAAAAAAATTCGTCTCGTGGCAGCAGGAGTTCTTAAATCCCAAAGCAAGCTCCCGCATTATGATCGTTCCGGATATTTACACGATGCGATGTTTCAACTCACCGAAAAATATCGGCCTGAATGGTGTGCTATAGAAAAAGCCTTTGCAGGGGTCAACATCAACTCGGCTCTGCGCCTGGGCGAGACCCGCGGCGCCTTGATCGCGGCGGTACGTCGGAATAAAATTCAAGTGGCGGAACTGAGCGCCACCCATGTCAAGAAAAGCGTGACCGGTCAGGGTCATGCAAGTAAGGATCAGGTCGCAGCGGCTTTGAAGTATCTCTTGGACTTTGATCGGGGCGACCTTCCTCACGATGCCAGCGATGCAATTGCAATTGCCCTGTCGCATGCATTATCCTTAGGAACTTACACGGCAGTGACACGAACCTGTCCTTCACCTTCAAATGCTTCGGTTGGCTAAGCTTTCTCTGCTGGCTTGCAACGCGGAAGCCAGTTTTGGGAGCGCACCATGTCTGTAGATCGCCAATTCCCCAATACGCGAATGAGACGCATCAGAGCTCATGCTTTCAGCCGTAACCTGGTTCGTGAGAATGCTCTGAGCAGTCACGATTTTATTTTGCCCGTCTTCATCATGGAGGGCACGAATAAGACTTACGATATCCCATCGATGCCCGCTGTTCAGCGCCTGACGATCGATCTTTTGCTCAAACGTGGCGAGCGTTGCGTCGAGCTGGGAATTCCCGCAATTGTACTTTTCCCCTATATTGAAGCCGATAAAAAAACGCTGCAGGCTGAGGAAGCCTATAATCCCAAGGGGCTGGTGCCGCGTGCCGTGGCGGCACTCAAGCAACATTGTCCGACGCTTGGCGTCATTACCGATATCGCCCTTGATCCTTATACAACTCACGGCCAGGACGGGATTATCGATGCTGCGGGTTATATTATGAATGATGAGACGATCCAGATCCTTTGCAAGCAATCGCTTTGCCATGCGCAGGCGGGCGCTGATATCGTCTCGCCTTCGGATATGATGGATGGTCGAATTGCGGGGATACGGAAGGCGCTCGACGAAGCCAATAGGCCTTTAGTGCAAATCCTCGCTTATTCGGCAAAATATGCGTCGGCGTTTTACGGGCCTTTTCGTGATGCCGTGGGTTCGGGTGCGAATCTGGGCAAGAGTTCGAAGGAAACTTACCAAATGGATCCGGGCAATAGCAATGAGGCGCTGCATGAGGTCGCGATGGATATTGCGGAGGGTGCGGACATGGTCATGGTCAAGCCTGGTATGCCTTATCTGGACATAGTCTATCGTGTGAAGCAAGAGTTCGGCATGCCGACCTTTGTCTATCAAGTGAGCGGTGAGTATGCCATGCTCAAGGGCGCTGCGCTGAATGGTTGGATTCATTATAGGGCCTGTGTTTTGGAGTCCCTGATGGCTTTTAAACGTGCCGGCGCGGATGGAATTCTTACTTATTTCGCTATAGAAGCGGCCGAATGGCTGCGAGGTTAAGACATGAGATTTTCCCGTATCATTGCCTTCCGTTATCTCCATGCCAGCCGCGAAAATCGTTATTTTTCGTGGATCACTCTTCTATCGCTGCTCGGTTTGGCGATTGGTGTTGCGGCGTTGATTGTGGTGCTGTCTGTGATCAACGGCTTTGAATATGAGTTACGCAATCGTTTCCTTCAGGCCAATGCTCATATTATGGCTTATCGTTACCCGGCGGGTATGGTGAATCCTGAAAAGTTGGGTCAGAAGATCATGAAGGATCCGGATTTCAAGGACGATGTGCAGGGCATTTCGCCTTTCATTCACTACGAGACAATGGCGAAGAATGGTTCTGTGCTTCAGGGTGTATTGGTGCGGGGTATCAATCCTAAAATGCGGGAGAAGGTGCAAAGCATAGCCACGCTTATCAATCCACCGGGTGCGCTGTCGCTTCTGCAAAAAGAGATAGTGGACGATAAAGCAGGCAAGCCGGAGGCAGAGCTTCCGGCGATCATTATTGGTTCGGGCCTGGCGGAAACGCTTCAAGTGAAGATCGGAAGTCCCATCCATCTTATCGCGCCATCGGAAAATAATTTCTCGGATATGAAGCGTTTCAAGGTGGTGGGTACCTATAATTCCGGACTTAAGCACTATGACAATCGACTCATCCTACTGAGTTTGACCAGCGCGCAAAAATTTTTCCATATGGGAAAAACCGTTACGGGTATTGAGATAGGCTTAAAGGATGCGGATAAGAGTCCTGAGGTGGCGCGTAAGCTTGAGGCTAAGTTTGAGTTTTCCTTTCGGGAGTGGCAGGCCTATAATCGGCCGTTATTCGAGGCGATGGAGCGTGAACGCCTGGTCATTGCCATAATCGTGGCGATGGTTGTGATTGTGGCTGGTTTTAATATTTTGACGACGGTTTTTGTTTCGGTGAGTCAGAGGCAGAGGGATATATCGATTCTGAAAGCGCTGGGTGCAACCAATACTCAAATTATGAGGCTTTTTCTGATTCAAAGTTCGTGTATTGGTGTCGGCGGCAGTGTGGTTGGGGTGGCGCTTGCGGGCGTGATTTCCTTCATTCTGGAAAAGTATCCCTTTATCGATTTGCCCGAGCCATACTTCCTCAAAAGTCTGCCCGTCCATTATAGCTGGAGTGTCTATTCAGTCGTGTGTTTCGCGGCGATAGGGATATGTATTTGCGCAGGACTTTATCCGGCCCTGATTGCATCAAGGGTGTCGCCTACGGAGGGTATAGCTGGTACGGGCCAGGCCATTTTGTGAAGGGGCTTTCCATCAAAAACTGATTTTATTTAACGAGTCCGTCTTCCACTCTTTATGCAGTAGATGTCTCAGCGCTCAAGCGGCCTCTGCTTCAAACTCGCCTAATAATGAACGCCCTACTGATTTTCAACAGTATCCGGCGTCAAAATCGTGGTGCCGTCGATTATTTTTACGTGAAAGCCTCGCCATCTCCAATTTTCAGGACTATTGCCAGTCACATTTTTACCTAGATCAAGGCTAAGCGACCTGAAGGGATCGACTGACAGACGTTGCCTTGCGCGCCCGGAGCTGACGATATTCAAAGAGCACGCTTTTTCCCCCACCACTAAGCTTCATAACTAAAAGTCAAAAGCTCACGGTTAACACTTGGTTAATACTGAAAGCTTAAGCGGCACTGTACATTCTAAATACGCCCCAATTCTCTCTTTGTTTCCATCAATTTAAGCGATTTAACTTGGCCTAGCAGACCACAAGACGATGAGTTAGCTAGATGTTGTTCCGGAGTCAAACTAACCAAGCCAGGGATTCAAATCATGAAAATATCACTGATCTCAATCGTACTTATTGCTTCACTGAGTTCTACTGTTTTTGCAAATCCGGGAGCGGGAGCGGCTGCTCAGGCGGGAGCGGCTGCTCAGGCGGGAGCGGCTGCTCAGGCGGGAGCGGCTGCTCAGGCGGGAGCGGTAGCAGCACCGGCAGCCGGAGCAGCTGCTGCGGCAAGACGAGCAGCTAGAGCTGCGGCTCAGGCTGCTGCTGCAGCTGCTGCGGCTCCGGCAGTAGTCGCTGCTCCAGCAGCTCAGGCAGGCGCAGCAGCGGGAAGGGCAGCTGCACGAGCTGCAAGACGAGCAGCTAGAGCTGCTGCGGCCGCAGCAGCAGCTGCCGCTCCCGCAGTAGTAGCCGCTCCGGCATTAGTAGGCGCTCCAGCAGTAGTCGCTGCTCCGGCAGCTCAGGCAGGCGCAGCAGCGGGAAGGGCAGCTGCACGAGCTGCAAGACGAGCAGCTAGAGCTGCTGCGGCCGCAGCAGCAGCTGCCGCTCCAGCAGCAGCTGCCGCTCCAGCAGCAGCTGCCGCTCCAGCAGCTCAAGCAGGCGCAGCAGCGGGAAGAGCCGCTGCACGGGCTGCAAGACGAGCAGCTAGAGCTGCTGCGGCCGCAGCAGTAGTCGCCGCTCCCGCAGTAGTCGCCGCTCCCGCAGTAGTCGCCGCTCCCGCAGTAGCCGCAGTTGTTCCTTAATTAGCAATGAGATGGTAGCGGAGCTTTCAAAAGCTCCGCAATTTTCTAAATTCAATACATTCAACCATGCTTAGTAATAGTCGATAATCCATGAATTGCTGTTGCTTTCTCTCGTTTCTCAATCCCCTTGGAGATTCTGAATAGCGGCTATTTAAGAGCTTCATTAATTTTTCCTACTGAGACAAAGCTCGTTCTGCTATGATTTGTAAATATGATAGCCTCAAAGTAAAGGCCTTAGACGCTCCCGGTATTGGACCGTCAGGGAATAGGCTGGCGCATGCCGAAAATCGGACTTCCACCTGTATTTCTAAAGAGCCAAATCCCCCTAAGTTTGGCGATTCTAGACTTCGGTATCTGTAGTCTCCTGGTCCATTCATTAGAAGTATCGGCTTCAACTCAAAATGGCCAAAAACAACCTAAGTTGCCTATTTCTGCAGTCGCAAGTTTTAATTACACGGACTCGACGATCAGTAAAGCGGAAGGCGCTGTGGAAGGTCTTACTCTTGGGCTAGACCTTGGTGTGACTCTGACCCCAACATCGAGCTTTTTTTTTGGCGCCAGTTACCAACAGGGGCCCCTGGGCCTTCAGGACCTAAAACTTGGAATTAGCAAGATTTTCCTGTTGAACGTTGAGTACATTGAGGCTATTTCCGCCACCCTATCCTTGCCCACCTCTAAATTTAGTCAGTCAGCTCGTTTAATAACCCAAACGACAGCCGCCAACAGCCTTATCTTTCGACGAGGCCCATTCGGTACGGTCTCGACTGTCTTTGCCGGCAAATCTTTTTATTCTTATCGACCAAAAATTCTTTTGTCGTCCGATATTTATCCCTCCCCTGTTCCAGGCCCTGTCAACCCATCCACGATCGCTCGACCGGTGGGGACTCCATCGAACGGTTCCGACCCAGCTGCTGAGAGGGACCCAATTTTAGAGGAATCCGGAACAAGCTTCAGCAGCAGTATCAACCAAAATCTCCTTGATGAATTTTATGGGGCCAGCTTTGGAATAAACTATTCGTTACTTGCTAAATTGTCGTTCGACCCATCGCTTTCAGTTACAAGACTCAGCTTCTCAAAGTCGCCAAGCACCTGGGCCACCGATGTAACGCCAGTCCAATTTACATGGACCAAAAAGAAATTATCCATGTTTGCCTCCTATAGCCTCTTCATAAATTCGCCCGTTATCCAAATTCCACATTCCGCATCCTATACGGTTGGCGCAGCCTACACGATATGAATGGAGCATTTAAAACGGATCTCTCAAATTGAAGTAAGTCGAGAGATCTACGAGACCATCGGGCAAAGCTCTCTCCCGTGGCTTGAAATGCCCTTCTTTTTATGTCAAGTATGCGGCTGACTATTGCATTCAATGCTCTGTGCCCATGGGTAATCTATGAAACTATCTCGCCTCATCGCCTTGCGTTATCTCCATTCTAGCCGCGAAAATCGCTATTTTTCCTGGATAACTGTTTTATCGGTTATGGGGCTTGCTATCGGTGTGTCGGCTTTGATCGTGGTTATTTCTGTCTTCAACGGTTTTGAGATCGAGGTCCGTAAGCGCCTCCTTCAATCCAATGCCCACATTTGGGCTACCTCTTACCCCTATGGCCTCGAGGACCCTCCCAAATGGGAACGTGTAATCATGGCCAATCCGGATTTCGGTCCGAAAATCCAGGCAATTGCGCCGTTTATCCACAGTCAAACCATGGCCAAAAACGATGCGGCCCTAAGGGGCGTTTTTATCCGCGGGGTGATACCCCGGCAGCAGGAAAAAGTGCAGAGTCTTATCAATCTCGTTCAGCCTCCTCAAGCCTTGCAGATTCTTCAGCATGAAATCGATGATCATGCCAAGGGCCTTCCCATACCGGAAGTGCCATCTGTCATCCTAGGGGTAGGACTGCAAAACACTTTAAATACTAAAGTTGGCGAGGTGGTGCGTTTGATCGATCCCTCCGCTTCGACCTTTGTCGTCAGCAAACCCTTTAAGGTGGTCGGCACCTTCAATTCAGGCCTTCAGGACGCTGACAATAGAATTGTCGTCATGAGTCTGAGCACCGCGCAGAACCTGACCGGCCTCGGTGACAAGGTCACGGGTCTGTCCTTTGCTCTAAAAAACCCCGAACTCAGCGCCGAGATTTCCGCGCTCATGAGTCGTAGCTATGACAATCTCACCTTCAAAAACTGGGAGAGTTTCAACAGCCGTTTTTTTGAAACCATGGCTTCCGAACGCGTGCGGGTCGGTTTAATCGTAGGCCTGGTGGCCCTTGTCGCGGGCTTTAATATCCTTACCACCGTCTTTGTCTCGGTCAGCCAGCGGCAAAAGGATATCTCCATCCTCAAGGCCCTTGGGGCAAGCACTTCCTCAATCATGCAGATATTTTTGCTGCAAAGTACCGCAATCGGTTTGCTGGGCAGTCTGATCGGGGTCATCTTGGCTGGAATTATTTCCTATATTCTCGAGAACTTTCCCTTCCTCGATCTGCCCGATCCCTATTTGCTGCGAACCCTGCCCGTCGCCTACAGCTTTACCGTCTATGCGGGGGCCTGTCTGATCGCCAGCGGCATCTGCTGGTTTGCAGGGCTTTATCCGGCATATATCGCCTCGCGGGTCAATCCTTCGGAAGGAATGGCCGGTACTGGTCAGGCCCTTTAAATCCGGCTCTGGGGTACCGCTAAGCCTGGCACGCCAAGCTTCACGTGAATTCTTCCAAAGAATTCCCCCACTCAATTTGCTACATCTATCTACGCGCTCTTACTATACTATCACTTGAGAAAGTGCTGAATGTGTTAGGAAAACCAGTTGTAAATGCAAATAGGTAAGTTAAGATGAGCGGTGTTTTTCTCGCAAGCACGTGGGGTTCAGCTTGAGCATCGAAGAAGCGACAACAAAGAAAAAGAAGATTCCCGCTGGGTCGATACCCCTGATGATGGCCGGCGATTTGATTTTAGCACGGAGTTCAAACCGTGAGTTCAGCCAGGTCTTTAGACGCTATGAAGCGCTGCTGGAAACTTTCGCCAATATGGAGCGAGAAGAGCGGCTCATGAACTATAAGTTCCTGGTGGCTCTGATGCTTACCAGCCATGCAAAAAAGATACAGAGTCTGGAAGAACGAAAATCATTGTTTGATCTCAAAAACCAACTCTATCTCAGTATTGCCAATACCAAGTCGCATCGAAAAAAGCTGGGCTTCCGTTATCTCGTGTCCAAGAACTTTCGGGTGATCGAATTCTGCGGCAATTGCAAGCGTAAAAATACGGCGGAAGGGCTCGATAGGCACAAGTGGAAGTTCTGCAAGGACTGCACAGTGGATAGAAAGTTCTACAATGTTCTGGCGATGACCCATAAGTTTGAGAAGGGCAATGTCGCCCTCTTTCTTTCCAATGATCTTGTCCCGCAAGTCGAAGGCCTGATGGTCACACCGAAGGGCGAGCTGGAAAACGAGACGGAAGAAGGCCGCTTTGATAAATTTCACTATAATGTGAAAAATCTGGATATATTTACGCTTGAGTCGATACTGAAGGTTCATAGTCGACTGATGGCTCAATCCACCAGCTGATGGCGCGAAAAGCCAGCCTCGGAGACCGGGCCGGGAGACAAAAACTATGACTTTCTCCACCTAATAAAGGAAGCGGCATCCCGCAGGGTGGACCAGCAAGCCCGCCTTATCATGGCTATCTACTTTTTAACACTCTACTGGCTCGATTTGTAGTTTGCCGATGGGCAAAATCGGGCCTATCGACGCAAAACTCCAAGTGCTTTTCAAAGAGCAGGCACCTGTAACAGAGTTTTAACAGGGCTTCTATTTTTTTCTCGGAGGCTGCCTGAGAGCCCCTCACTGATATAAGGGGATTAAGCAGCCTTTTCACTCATTAATCCTTAAACATCTTACTAAAGAAGCCGTTGCCGCCCGCGCCGACTTTCTCTCCGGAAAGTTCAGCAAACTGCTGCAGGAGTTCTTTTTGCTCCTTGGACATTTTGGTGGGCACCTCCACTTTCAGCTCCACCCACAAATCCCCGCGACCGATGCCACGGAGCTTGGGAATGCCTTCACCCGCTATCGTCAGCCGATGACCAAACTGAACACCTGCGGGAACCTCAAGATCGACCGTATTGTTCACCAAAGTGGGAACTGTGAGTTTGGTACCCAAGGCCGCCTGTATCATCGAGATACTGGCATGATGCACGAGATCGGAACCGTCGCGTTCAAAGTGAGGGCTTTCCTTGACCTGAAGGAATACGTAGAGGTCGCCGTTTGGCCCTCCACCCGCTCCGCCCTGACCCTCTTCGCTGACGCGAAGGCGGACACCTTGATCGACACCGGGAGGAATTTTAACACTCACTTTTTTCATATCGCGAACGCGGCCTTTGCCTTTGCAGGGCTTACAGGGATTGGTAACGATCTCACCTTCGCCCTGGCAGGTCGGACAGGCGGTCGCGACCGAGAAAAAGCCTTGCGAACGTGCGACCTGGCCACGGCCCCCGCAGGTTCCACAGGTTTTTTTGCCGCCCGCTTCGGCCCGCTCGCCTTTGCAGACAGTGCAGGCAATATCACGTTCATATTCAATTTCTTTTTCCACGCCGAATGCCGCGTCTTCGAACTCGAGTACGAGATCATAACGAAGATCCGCGCCTTTGCGTCCCCGACGTTTGCCGGCACCAGCGCCACCGCCTCCGGGCGAAGAAAAGCCAAAAAAATCTTCAAAAATAGATCCAAACGACGAAAAGACATCATTTACATCGGCGAAGCCCGAGAAGCCCTGACCCGATAGCCCGGCATGGCCATAGGCATCGTATACCCGGCGCTTGTCGCCATCGGACAGGACTTCGTAAGCTTCCGCACATTCTTTGAATTTGTCCTCCGCCTCCTTATTTCCCGGATTACGGTCCGGGTGATACTTCATAGCCATTTGCCGATAGGCCCGCTTGACGTCTTGATCGGAAGCACCACGGGACACGCTTAAGATTTCGTAATAATCTCGTTTTTCCATAGATCGGTATTCCGTCCTTATATAAACCAGAAAGCTTGAATGTTTAGCGGATTATTGAAAGGTATGTTCCGGTGCCGGAAATACCCCTGTTTTCACTTCGCTATCATATTGTGCCACAGCTGCGGCTATAGATTCTCCCAGAGTAGCATACCTTTTTAAGAATTTGGGACTGAACTCACTGGGAAATCCGAGCATATCGTGAAGGACTAGAACCTGGCCATCGGTATCGGGCCCTGCCCCTATACCAATCGTCGGAACCTTAATAGCAGCCGTGATAGCCTTCGCTAAGCCTTGCGGCACCAGCTCCAGCACTAACGCACATACACCCGCATCCGCCAGCTCCTTAGCTTCACGGAGCATGGTCGCCGCTTCTTCGCCCCGGCCCTGAACTTTATAGCCACCCAGGGTATGTATGCTTTGCGGAGTAAGGCCAAGGTGAGCCACGACTGGAATACCGGCCTGTACCATGGCCCTGACTTGAGGAAGGATCGCCGTTCCCCCCTCAACCTTCACCGCATGAGCTCCCCCTTCCTGCATAAGGCGCCCGGCGTTGCTTAGAGCCTGCTCGAGCGAAATATTATAGGACATGAAGGGCATATCTGCGATCAGCATCGGCCGCGACAGCACCCGCGCAACAGCTGCTGTGTGATGAATCATATGCTCCATCGTCACGGGAATGGTATCCTTCATGCCGAGTACGACATTGCCCATACTGTCGCCGACAAGCACCAAATCGATCGACGATTTTTCGATAATTCCAGCAAAAGCTGCATCATAGCAGGTCAACATGCTGAGCTTTTGAGCGTCTTGCTTTCGCTTGAGCAAAGTTTTAACGGTCACGCGGGCCGAAAGGTCGTTATGTTTGCTCAATACTCACCTCAAAGTTTAGCTGCTCAGTAAAAACGGCGCTGTTCGGGAATCTTTGGCCTTCACAATATCCGCCGGTGGCCCTTGAAAGACCAGAGTTCCGCCAGCGGCGGCGGCTTCCGGACCAATTTCAATAAGCCAGTCGGCAGCCGCAATAAGACCAAGATGATGTTCAACGACGATGACTGTATGTCCTGCATCCCTTAAGCGCAAGAGTTGGAGCAAAAGTTGCTGAACATCTTTATCACTGAGTCCTGTCGAGGGCTCATCAAAAATAAGACAGCAAGGCTTACGGTCAACTGCGTCTAAAAGTAAACGAAGAAGTTTGAGCCGCTGAGCTTCGCCGCCCGAGAATGACGACGTATTCTGGCCGAGCCGAACATAGCCGAGACCCATGCCGATAATCTGATCCAGGGCTCGGGAGAGTTTCGCATGTTCAAAGAAAAATGCCCGGGCCTCTTCAATCGTGAGCTGTAAAATGTCTTTGAGATTACGCGAGCGATAGGTAATGGCCAGTGTTTCATCGGTGAACTGATTGCCACGACAGCTGCTGCAGGTAACCGGCATCTCACCGAGGAAGGAAAGGTCTTCGACTCCATATCCCAGTCCCTTACACGTCTCGCAGCGACCGCCGGGAACGTTGAAACTAAAATACCCGGGCGTAAGGCCAAGGGATTTCGCTGCGGGAGTAGTGGCAAGAATTTTACGAATGTCATCATAAAAACCAAGATAGGTCGCAATCGTCGAACGCGTCGAGCGGCCGATACTTTCCTGACTGACAAAATGCACGGAAGACAGCTGCTTTATAGTCTCGAGTGGGCCAAGGCTTCCTTGGCCGTCGCTAGGTTCCTCATCGTCAAGCTCCTGTCCGAGCGCACGAGCGAGCAAGGGGTAAAGGCTATGCCTGATCAAACTCGTTTTGCCACTGCCCGAAACACCGCAGACCACATTCAGGCCGGCTAGGAGCAGTTTGCTTTCAATATTTTTCAGATTGTGGGTCTGCACATCCTTTAAAACAAGAAATTTCTCTTTGACACCGAGCGGTCGTCCCTTGGGCCAGACCTGGTCGTGAAACTTATATTTTTGGGGATCCCCCGAATAAACCAGATCGCCCCCACGATGGCCTGCGCCCGGGCCAATCTCAATAAGATATTCGGCGCCGCGAATGATGGTTTGCTCATGTTCGACGATGACTATCGTATTGCCCTGATCCCTGAGTTCGAGGATGACCTCTAGCAGGTTATGACTATCGCGCACATGCAGGCCGACGCTGGGCTCATCGAGACAGAAAAGGGTACCTGTCAAAGCACTGCCGAGGCTTCGGGCCATGTTGATCCTTTGCACCTCCCCTCCCGAGAGAGTGCGGGCGCTGCGGCTTAAGCTGAGATAACCCAGACCCATTTTAATGAGATAGCTTAGCCGCAAAAGTCCCTCCTGCGTGGCCTCTTCCACCGATTCCAGACGCGTCTTGCTTACTTCGGGCAGGCTACTGAGCCCACCGAACCAACCTGAAAGGTCGGCCACCGCCTGGCGGACGATGTCGACGAAGGTTTCGCCCCCAATGCGGCAGGCCAAGGCCTGGGCATTGAGACGAAATCCATGACAGACATCACAGAGTACATAGGTCGTAAATCTTGCGGCGTGAATACGATAATGCGCCTTGTACTTTTTACTATCGAGATAGGTAAAGTAACCGTTGATCCCATCAAACTCCCCGCCATCACCTTCATAGAGCCATTTCCATTCGGTCTGACTGTAGTTCTTAAAGGCTTTGCTCAGATCATAGCCCCTGGTTTTGGCGCTTTTTTTCGCCATGCGATAGTAGACCTTATGCTCACCAAAATTCCAGGGCGCAACATTTTCAGTAAGAATCGAGCCTTCTAAATCCGGGGTGATCTTCCCTCTATCCTTGATCGGCATGCGGCCAAAACCCTGGCACTTCTCACAGGCGCCCTGCGGATGATTGTGATTGAAGAGAGTTGGCGAGGGATCAACATAAACCATATGGCAGTCGGGGCAGACCAGTTGCTTGTTGTAAGACTGTTCCTGACCCCTGTCGCCACGCACGACGCCGCGTCCGCGCCCAAGGCGTAGCGTCAGCTCCGAGGCTTCGATCATGCGTGAGAGATTATCGGCAGTGGCCGTTACTCTATCGGCAACGATCAGGCTGCGTTTGAGGTCACTGGCTTTGATATCGCCAATCTTATGAACTTCACCATCAACAAAACAGCGGGTGAAACCCTGGGCTTCAAGCTGGACTTTGAGATCGGCGGCCTTGAGTTTGCCCCAGGCGTCGAGGGGAGCCAAAAACAGCAGCTTTTCGCCGGGAAACAGCCGCATCGCGTCTTGAGCCATCATGGGCCCGTTGGCTTTTATCAGCTCTTTGCCGCAGCAAAAGACGCGCGAAATATGGCCAAAGATAATACGCAGGACATCGGTGAGTTCGGTCATGGTGCCGACTGTCGATCGTTGATTGAGGCCGGACCGGGCTTGTTTCACAGCAATTGCAGGAGGAAGATTTTCCACCGAATCGAGATCGGGTTTCGCCATTTGTTTTAAATACTGGCGGGCATAGCTTGAAAGACTCTCGACGTAGCGTCTATAAGCCTCACCATAAAGGGTATCGAAGACCAGCGAACTTTTGCCGGAGCCCGACATGCCCGTGACAACGGATATCTTGCCTAAGGGGAATTTGATGGAGAAGTTTTTGAGGTTATGGGTACGGATTCCATTGAGCTCGATGCTCTCAACATTTTCCATTCGACTCTACTCCTGAATGCCCAGTCCATGGGGGGCCTTTACGGGAGTGGATCATCTCACAGCTCTCTGTCCTCGCAAATAGCAAGTCTCAGTGCGGGACGGGGAGCACTTCCTGATCGCCTGCGAATTTGTAGACGGTTTTGATGATTTCGCCTTTCTCATCAAGATAGTTAATCATGTCGATTAGTCCGTCATGGTCCACATCCCAAGCGCGATAAGCGAGTCGGCGTTCAAGCAGCTGATCGCCCGCGTATATTTTGACGTAAATTGGATACTGATTTGGGAAGGGTAAAGTTGCTATAATGCTGGGGGCGTCCTCCAAAACATAATGCGTCGGTTTTGAAGGCCCTTCGGCTTTTTTGGTTGTAGCGCAAGCAACGGCTAATATAGATATAGGAACCCAGAGAACATAGGGTGCGAGAAGCCGTCTAAAAAATGGGATATCGAGGCGTGATTTTGGGAAGAAACCAGGCAAAAGACTGGTCTTTGCAAAATCCCGGGGGGACTTCCTCGGGTCGCGGCGCGATTGCATTTTTAAGGCGACCTCTAGCAACAGACGCGATTTGTCACGCATAACACTCCTCCGATTCTTACCGTTGCTTCGGCATTTTCGGCTTGGAGTTGATAGAAAACCTTCGCGAGAGATTCAGGAAACCGATGCAAGATCCTAATTTGATCCGGAACTTTTGTATTATTGCCCATATTGACCACGGCAAGTCAACGATCGCCGATCGTCTGATTGAATTCACGGGATCTTTGAGTCTCCGGGAAATGAGCGCCCAGGTTCTCGATAATATGGATATCGAAAAGGAACGCGGCATCACGATCAAGGCCCAGACGGCGGCCATGCAGTACAAGGCAAAGGACGGCAAGACCTACCTACTCAACCTTATCGACACCCCGGGACACGTTGACTTTAGCTATGAAGTCGCGCGCAGCCTCCAGGCTTGTGAAGGTGCGCTTCTGGTCGTCGATGCTGCCCAAGGTGTCGAAGCGCAAACGGTTGCCAACGTCTATCTGGCGATTGAAGCGAACCTTGAGATCATCCCCGTTCTCAACAAGATCGATTTACCAAGCGCCGATATCGATGGCGTGATGATACAAATCGAGGAAGAACTGGGGATCTCGACCGATAACGTCGTCAAGGCCAGCGCCAAGGCCGGGATAGGGATCGAGGATATCCTGGAGTCGATCGTCAAAAACATTCCACCACCGCCCAACAAGACCGACGAGCCCCTGCGGGCGCTGATCTTTGACAGTTGGTTTGATGCGTATCTTGGTGCTGTTTCGCTCATCCGCGTGATGACAGGCGAAATCAAAAAAGGCATGCGCATGCAGATGATGGCGACCGGCAATGATTTTGAAGTCCTTAAAGTCGGTGTCCTCACCCCTAAACTCATCGAAGTCAAAGCCTTGACCTGCGGAATGGTGGGCGTGGTTTCGGGATCGATCAAAACGGTAAAAGACACCAAGGTTGGCGATACGATCACCAACGCCGCCCGCCCGGCCCCCGATCCCCTGGTTGGTTTCCAGGATGCGAAGCAAATGGTATTCGGCGGGATATTCCCAGTGGAATCCAGTGAATACACCAACCTCAAAGACTCGCTTGATAAACTTATCATGAACGATTCCTCGCTCACGCTCGAACCCGAGACCTCGCAGGCTTTGGGATTTGGGTTCCGCGTCGGTTTCCTGGGTCTTTTGCATATGGACATCATCCAGGAGCGTTTGGAGCGGGAATACAATCTCGATCTGATCTTTACCGCTCCCACCGTTGTCTACAATGTGAAGACTAGCAAAGGCGATATGGTAAGGATTGAGAATCCTTCGAAATTACCCGAGACGACACAGATAGATTTTATCGAAGAGCCTTATGTAAAGATGGTGATTCATACGCCCGAGGAATACATAGGGGCGATTCTAAAGATACTGCAGGAAAAGCGCGGGATCCAGCGGGACATCGAATACAACAATACAAAGAAAGTCAAAATCATCTACGAACTCCCTATGAACGAGATGATATTCGATTTCCATGACAAGTTGAAAAGTCTATCGCGTGGTTATGCATCGATGGATTATGAAGTGATCGACTATCGCCAGGGCGATCTGGTGAAGGTCGATATCCTCGTGAACAACGAAAAGGTCGATGCCCTCTCGATGATCACGCACCGAATTCAGTCGGAGCATCGCGGGCGTCAGATCTGTAAGAAGCTCAAGGATATCCTGCCTCGTCAGATGTTCCTGATCGCCATCCAGGCCGCGATTGGCGGTAAAATCATCGCCCGTGAATCGGTAGCGGCTCTCCGTAAGGATGTGACGGCGAAGTGTTACGGCGGCGATATCTCCCGTAAACGAAAGCTACTTGAGAAGCAAAAAGAAGGGAAAAAGCGCATGAAGTCGATCGGCTCGGTCGATATTCCTCAAGATGCGTTCCTGTCGATTCTCTCGCTTGACGACGATTGATTGGCAAATGGCTTCCGGGCTGGGGAAAGTCGTGTTTAAAGAAAGAGAGGGATGGCTTTTTAGGCTATCCCTCTTTTGTATGCTGAGGAGATGCGATCACTTATAAGCTTCGTAGTCCCGGTAACCTTTATCCCGCACACAGATCACACTGAGCTGAGTTGCATATTCAGCCAGTAAATACCCATGATTCGCGTCTTTGAGGTTGATGCTGTAAGCCTGATTATTCAAACCTACAGTCGCTGACCAATAGGAATCGGTGCGGCCCGAAAGGATTCCCATCTCATCGGCTTCGGCAAAGGTCTGACCTAGACCACTCTTAACTGAGGCTTTCAATTCATCGAGAGTCGGCAAGCGCCAACGTCGACGCTGGCCGTAATTCAAAGTCCCGCAATGTTTATCGGCCCCATCCCAGGTGTAGGTCTGCTGATCATCGACGGCCCAGGTGAGGAGGCTTGTCGTTTCCAGATAAGAACGCTCGACGGACTCGTCTTTTGACCAAACTCCCGAAAGACTATGGGTGATGACGGTGGCCGCCGGGCTTTCCACTTGACTGACCACTTGATTGGTGGACAAATCAAGCAGCTTCACTCCAATCCGGGATGCGAAGGCTGCTCCCTTGCTATCAGTGAGACTGGCTCCTCTGTATTCAATGATCACATCAAAGTCGCGCTCACCGGCCTGAATGTCGCGCGGGGCGACGCGTATGCCGTCCCGTTCCTCCGCTTCGACCGTGTACTTGGCTGTGGCATGAACCGCCTGCGCATAAAAATGATTGCCATCGTAATCTTCAAGGCGGCAGCCAATTGTCGTTTTGATTTCGTTGGGGGCTGCGCTGGAATCCAGAATATCCGAACACGCAAGATAGGTTCCGGTGATAGGTTCCGGTGCGCTAACCGATTCCGGTCCAAGATCGGGAGTAGGCGTAAGGATGCCCGGTTTAACGCGACCCGCATCGTCATTCCCTGAGGCATTTGCATTCACAGGCGCAGGCAATGGGAGAGCATCTGCGCTCTGCAAGGAAGACGGAGATTGCTCCCGGAACTCGGGTTCCGAACAACTGCATAAGATAATGCTAGCTAGTATGAATCTGCGCATATTGTCCTCGTGGGGCTATCAATAATGCTATCGGATTCTGATCGGAGGAGATAAATAGACCGATGATAGATGAGTTTTTTCCGTCTCTTACATGTTTTCTTTGTTTATTATTTTTTCTATCGGATTTTGAGCTTTTGAAGGGACGCCGGGTTTTTCATTCTTTCCGTAAGAATTTAGGGCCTTAGCGTAATCGACGGGAGAGTTTTTAAGGGTAGAATTCAAGGATAGTATAAAGGAGCTGCTGCCCATGACAAATGAAAGCACCAACGAAGCTGTTCATGCTGTTTTCCTTGCCACCTGTCCCGATCAAAAAGGAATTGTAGCAAGTCTTTCCGGCTTTATCTTTGAGCATGGCGGCAACGTCGTCGATTCCGATCAGCATTGCGACCTTGATGCCGGCATCTTTGCTATAAGAGTGGAATGGGAGCTTCGCGACTTCAAGCTGAAACGGAACGAAATCGCAAAAAAATTAGCCCCTATCACCGAGCGTTTTCAAATGGACTGGACGCTGCAATTCACAGATAAACGGCCAAAAATCGCCATCTGGGTCACCAAGCAGGAGCATTGTCTGATCGATCTTCTGGGTCGCTATCGGGCGGGTGATATCCGGGGTGACGTCGCGTTGGTCTTGAGTAATCATGAGCAGCTGCGCTGGGTTGCCGACCAGTTTGGTATCGCTTTTCATTGTTTCCCTATCGATGCCCATAACAAAGGCGATCAGGAGAGGATGGAACTTCAGCTGATGAAGGATGAGGGCATCGATCTCATCGTCCTTGCTAAATATATGCAAGTGCTCAGTGGCGACCTCGTTGCCAACCTTCCGCCCATTATTAACATTCATCACTCGTTTCTACCTGCCTTTGCCGGCGCAAGTCCCTACCATCGGGCTTTTAAAAGGGGCGTCAAGATTATTGGAGCAACGGCTCACTTTGTCACCAAGGATTTGGACGAAGGTCCTATCGTGGAACAGGACGTCTGCACTGTCACGCACCGTGATGATGTGCGGGACATGATAAGAAAGGGGAAGGATTTGGAAAAAATCGTTCTGTCCCGCGCGGTCTATCTCCAGTTGGAGCAGCGGATTCTCGTCTATGGGAATAAAACCCTGATCTTTAAATAGTGTCAGTCCGGAAAAGGCGATGGCTGCGTTTCATCGGCAGAAAAAAA
>CAXSGP010000013.1:0-43219 GCA_964236955.1 uncultured Oligoflexus sp.
AGCGAACGATTTGTTGACCTTCATATTGATATCGGCATAAAAGCTATGACCGACATCGAAGATAAAGGTGAGAAGATCAAACACTTCCGCTACTGATGGGTAAGTCTCGGCGCCCCTGGGGGGCGGGTTGAATACGCCATAAAAATGGGACTGGGGAACGACAGACTAAGCCCTCTTTTTCTGAAGCTTTTGATGCGGTAAATATGGCACTCTATAAACTGTGTTCGCAAGCGGATGGGCTGAAATCGTGTCCTTCCTTAAGAGTTGGCCGCTGTCAATGGCGAAGGCCCCCTTTCTCAATATACGGATGGATGGCCTGGACAATTATGACGATAGGCATAAATTCTAACCCAATGCTGCAGTTCAGAAAGTCTGGTGGGATTGCTTCTAGGAGTTTCCCCCTATTTTGCGTAAAGTGCCGGCTATGCCGAAATTTTAAGAGACTGGAAAGTCCTTCGATGATTTCGTATAGCCCGGACCTGAGACGCTCGTGACACTATTAACAAAGGAACCCCGAACATGCTGGATCTCATTCCTACTATTCTTGGCGCGCTCGTTGCCATTCTACTCGTCTACGCCTTTGTCGTGAGAAAGAACTGGCTGGAGGCCAAGGCTCTGCTTGCTGACACGACGATCCGTTATGAAGCCGCTCAGCAGCAGTTTCAAAAAAATGAGCAAAGCAGCAAGGCGCAGAAAGATCAGATGGATAAGCTTCGGCAGCAGACGCTGAAAGCTGAAAAAGCCATGGAAGATAATAAAAACAAGAGCGGCGATGGCAAATTGGAAATCATTCGACTGCAGACTGAATATGAGACAAAGCTCAAAAAATCAGAATCGCAGCGTGAGCATCTGCTGGAACAGGTGAGTGTGATGACTCAGCAGCTTTCGGAGGTCGTTCGCGAGAAAAAGCAATTGCTGGAAGAACTCAATGTCCTTCGCCGTGAGGCGGATGACAAGATTCGTGAGCTGACAGAGCCAATGCGCACTCAGATCAGTGACCTTCAGAATCAGGTCCAGGCAGCGAAACGCGAGCGCAACAACGCGCTGACGGCTATGGATAAATTTAAGGCCGATTCCGGACTTGTCAAACCCGAGGAGCTCAAGCGCTGGCAGCTTAAGGTCGCGCGTTTGGAACAGCTCTATTCGAGCATGAAGGGTCTGCGTGAGATGGCGGAAGAACGCAATGAGAACTGGGAAACGGCGTTGCGCTTCTTTGCGGCTCACATTCTAGGCCAATCTTCGGAAGCGGCGGCCGATGGCAAAGCCAGTATTGGTGCGCTGGTCGGGGGCGCGCTTGAAAAAATCGGCGCAACGCTTGTCGACGACGATGCTCAGGAGGCGCCTTACGTCGCTGCCCCCAGCTCTTCCGAATTGACGGCAAATCATCTTTCATGAAAAAGCCGCTCGATTCCTTCATGGGTGAAGACGATGGGGTCTCCGACGCCTGGGGACTTCTCTCGGCACGGCTGAATGAATCGCGACGGACGCGCATGATGCAGATCGTACTGGACCGGACGGCTTATCTGAGGCTTTGCCTTCAGGATGTCCACGATCCGCATAATATTGGCGCTTGTCTGCGAACGGCTGAAGCCAATGGCATTCAATACTGTGACTTCGTCAATATCTATCAAAAGTTTGCCAAGACTTCGTCATCGGTTGCCCGGGGAGCCAATCACTGGCTCGATCTCTCCCGTTTTAAAAATCATCAGCTTTATGTCGCGGGTCTACGGCAGCGCGGTTACAAAATAGCGGCTGCCTACCCCACGCAATGCCCCTATGAGCTTGACACTCTGCCAATCGACAGACCTCTGGCCATCGTCCTTGGCAATGAGGGTGAAGGGCTTCACGAATGTTGGGAGCCTCATGTCGACTATCGTTTTTCAATTCCCATGTATGGGATGACCGAAAGCTACAATGTTTCCGTTTCAGCGGCTCTTATTCTCTACAGTCTTACGCAACGCTGCCGCAGGATGGTAGCTCCAGAGGAGTTTTTTCTCAATGAGAAGGCCCAGCATGCTTTGTTAAATCGTTGGATGGCAAGGCACAGCCGTGCCCTTGAAAAAGAGTTGGAAAATCTGCGTCGCCTGAACAATTAACCTGAGCCGTGGCCTCAGGCTTTTGAAGACAGCGTGACTTTGGACGGACAGGGATTTTGCCCGCTTGATACGGAAGGTCATGATCAGGCCTTTAAATAATTGTTAAAACCCATCACTTATAGTAATGAAACCAAGTCCCAATTGACTGATGCAGGACTCTTCCCATCGCCATCTGTGCCGAAGCGATGACGTGCGGATGCACGCAGGGAAGGCCTATTCAAAAAATTGCAGAATCTGAAAGTGACCGCAGTTACTTTTCCGCTTATGATCAATCCTGTCCGGAAATGCTTCCTAAAGCTGTGACCCCGGGCCGGTCGGCTTGGTCTCTAGCGGCTGAAGCGTGCCGGCAAGAGAACCCGGAGACCGAGTTGTTCAGGTCTTGAGCCTCACATATGATACTGCGTTGGTCTGAGTGTGTTTAAAGGAAGCGAATACTGTGAAAGCAAGGCTGATAATTTTACTTTGTCTGGTATCGGCGCTGTCGGCCTGTGTGACCTCATCGCCTGCAAAATACGGCGTACAGGCGAATCACCTTGCCCATATCCCAGCGCGTATTGCCGTTCTGCCCTGTGCCCTGTGGCCACAGGGAGCCCTTTATGCAGGTCAATCCAAGACGGAAATGCCCGCGACAGAAATTACAGAATTCTGCAGCAAGTTCGACAAATTCGTTTTGGCCGGATTTGAAGGTCAACCGTATGTGCGGGGTCTGGCACCGGCCGTGGTGAAGCAGCTACTCAAAAGACAGTCCAATCTTGCCCAACTTGAGCAGTTGGAACCGCTCTGGTTTCGTCCGACTCTTGCCTGCGCATCCTGTAAGGACCCTTTGGCCTATTACAAAGACGTCCTTGCAGGGCGTGAGGACTGGCGCCAGTGGTTGAGTGGGATAAGCCGCGAAACGACCAGCAGTGATGCCGTTTTAATTCCCTTTCTTGCTGAGGCCAGGGGTGAGGTCATCGATGATAGAGGGCTATACTTCGCCCAGCGAACCGCGAAAATCGTCCTGCTGCTCATCGACAGCAACAATGGTGAACTGATATGGATCGGCACCAAACAGGGCGAGCTGCGTCTGCCGCTCGATAAAAAACCCGCCGATCCAAAATCCGTGGCCTTACCCAGCTGGGATGAACTCAATGCCAGGATATTTGTCCCGGAGCTCTGGGCGGAGTTTCCGGGCCGCCAGGGGTGAATTGTAGACCGCTCATTTTTCATGACTAAGCTGAGGTAAAGTCCAAGGGCAAGGCCTTCAGGGCCATCATCAAGATCACGCTAAAGGCCAAGGTTAAGTCGATGGCTAAGGCCATGCAAAGGACATCATTAGCCATTGAGCAAGCGTTACCTTTACAGATCCAAGGGCCCTCCGATCCATAAGTCATCTTTTTTGAGGATGGCCAACGTTGGCGAAGCCACACGTCAACAGCCCTAATCTTATAAAAATGCTCAGGTATTTATAAGTTAGCCGCCTAAAGCTGCCGGGACTAAAGCCCTCGTAGGCAACATCTACCTCATGGGTGACTGCTATTCTTTTATTGGAATCAGAAACAATGAGGGAACACACCATGCGCTACATCTTGGCTTTGCAACTCATCGCTATTCTATTAACAAGCTCTTGTGCAGGGATGGGTGACAGTGGTAGCTCTCATCCGAACGGCAATGAGAATGGTTCCAACCCTATTAATCCAACGGAAGATCGCAATTATAAACGGGCTATCAGTAAATGCTATAAAACCGGTGGATCCCGCGTCGTGAAAATTGAAGGCCAGCTCATGTGCTATTAGGCACAGGGCAAAAAAGTTAAGTCTAGGCTCTTCAAGCGGGGAATGGCACCTTCTCGACATAGCAAGTCGATTCTTAACACATTGACATCACGAAATTCACTAAGCCTTGCGAAATAGTCCGCCAATTCTGCAAAAAAAAGCTTCCCCTTGTCCGCCTTCGCTTGCCAAATCTAGCCGATCCAGTATCATTTAGAGCGTTTTTTCCTTTCTTGAGGAAAGCTTACATCTCTATCGTTTTCACTGGAGGAACCCACTTTGGCTAAAGAATACACCCTCTCTATCATCAAGCCTGATGGTGTTGAGCGAAATCTGCTTGGCAAAATCGTCACTCTTTTTGAAGCTCAAGGCCTGGCCGTTGCCGGAATCAAAAAGATCCAGCTCGCACGCAAAGTCGCAGAAGAATTTTACGGCGAACACCGGGAACGGGGATTCTTCGGTGAGCTTGTCGACTTCATGGTTCGTAGCCCTGTCGTTGTAATCGCTCTGCATGGCGACAATGCGATTCAGAAAAACCGTGATATCATGGGCGCTACCAACCCGGCACAGGCCGCAGAAGGTACCGTTCGTAAGCTTTTCGCAAAATCTATCGGTGAAAACACAGTTCACGGATCAGACTCTGCCAAGGCCTCGGCACGAGAAGTCGCTTTCTTCTTTGCCGCTAGTGAACTTCTCTAATTGCTAATACTGGAGCGGATCTTATGATCAATCTCGTCGCTAAAATCTCAGCTGAACTCGGTTTGAAGGAATTTCAAGTTCACAACTCTGTTAAACTTTTGTTTGAAGAAGAGTGCACCATCCCCTTCGTGGCACGTTACCGCAAAGAACAGACCGGCAGTATTGATGAAGTCGCACTGCGAGACATCCGGGACCGCTTCAATTATCTGACTGAACTTGAAACGAACAAAGTCAAATACCTGAAGGTCGTCGAAGAACACTGCAAAAAAAGCCCTGAACTCATGGCCAAATTCCCTGAGCTCAAAGCCAAATTCGAAAAGACCGAGACCAAGCAGGAACTCGAAGATCTCTATCTTCCCTTCAAACCAAAGCGCCGCACCCGCGCTCAGATCGCCAAGGAAAAAGGCCTCGAGCCCTTGCTCGATAAAATCCTGGCCGAAGCGGCCAGTATCACCGATCTTCTGGCAGTGGCAAGACCTTTTGTCACGGCAGCCGATTCCACCATCGATCCTGCGCTTAAAGTCGCCGATGAGAAAGCCGCCCTTGCCGGTGCTGCCGACATCTTCGCGGAACGCACCGCTGAAACGGCTGAACTGCGGGCGCTGGTTCGTCAGATCTCGCAGGACAGCGGTGTCCTGGTCTCAAAGAAGATCGAAGGCGCGGAAACTTTGGGCGAAGACGGCACCGTTATCGCTGCCCCCAAAGATAAAAAACACAAAAAAACCGATCCCACCAAATATCAAAACTACTTTGATTACCGCGAACCGATCAGCAAAGCCGCTTCCCACCGTGTCATGGCCGTCCGCCGCGGCGAAGCTGAAAAAGTTCTGCGCGTCGCCATCGACGTCGATGTCGAAAGAATCGTCAGCGATCTCCGCAGCTCGGCCCTCACCGGTCGCAGCATGAGCCCGGACGTCAAAGACTGGCTGAACAGCGTAATCGATGACTCCTATCGTCGCCTGCTCAGCCCTTCGATTGAGACCGAACTTCGCCTGCAGTTGAAACAAACCGCGGAAACCGAAGCGATCCGGGTCTTCTCGGAAAACCTCGAAAATCTCCTGCTTTTGCCGCCGATACCCAATCATGTGGTCATGGGCGTCGATCCGGGTCTGCGCACGGGCTGCAAGTTTGCCATCATCAACGAGACGGGTAAATTGCTGCATAATACGACTCTGATGACCGACCTCGGTGACCGTGAAACGAATAAGACAGCTGTCGCCAAAGGCGAAGTCCTGCGTATGCTCAAGGAATACGATGTTAAATACATCGCCGTGGGCAACGGTACCGGTAGCCGCGAAATCATGCGTCTGATCGCTTCGGTCATGAAAGAAAACGATCTTAAAGACATCAAACGTCTGGTGGTGAATGAGGCTGGTGCTTCCGTCTATTCCACGATGGATATCGCCCGCGAGGAATTCCCCGATCTTGATCCGACCATTCGCAGTGCCGTAAGCATCGCGCGTCGACTCCAGGATCCCCTGGCCGAACTTGTCAAGATCGATCCACGCTCCATCGGCGTTGGCCAGTACCAGCACGACGTGAACGTCACGAAATTGAAAACAAGCCTTGAGGAAGTGGTGGAAAGCTGCGTCAACCGCGTTGGCGTCAACATCAATACAGCTTCCTATAAACTCCTGAGCTATGTCTCGGGAATCGGCGGCACCCTTGCCAAGAGCATCGTCGCCAAACGCGATAAAGACGGCAAATTTATGTCGCGAAAAGACCTGACCAGCGTCAGCGGTCTCGGCCCCAAAGTATTCCAGCAGGCGGCAGGTTTCCTTCGGGTGCCGGAATCGGTCAACCCGCTCGATAACTCTTCGGTTCACCCTGAGACCTATGAAACCCTGGCGCAAATCGCTAAGGATCAAAACAAAGACATCAAAGACATCATCGGTAACAAAGCCATTGTCGAGGCCATTCCTCTTGAGCGCTATGTCAGCGATAAAGTCGGCATGCCGACCCTTCGCGATATCGCTGCAGAATTGATCAAGCCAGGCCGTGACCCGCGGGAAGACGGCGCCCGTCTTATGTATTCGGACGATGTTGCGGAAATCGAAGATCTTAAGGTCGGCATGATACTTCCAGGTACCGTGACCAATGTCACGAACTTCGGGGCTTTCGTTGATATCGGTGTCCACCAGGACGGTCTCGTTCATATCAGTGAGCTGGCCGATCATTTCGTCGATGATCCAGCAAAGGTCGTTGCGGTTGGCGAAGTTATTCAAATCCGCGTCATCGAAGTCGATATCCAGCGTCGCCGTATCGGCCTGAGCCGTCGCCTGGAAGGCAACAAACCTCAGCAAACCGCTGCTGTTCAAGCACCGGCCCGCGAAGGGGCGCAAAGCGCACAGCGGCCGACGCTGTCCGCAAACAGCGCCCGTGGACCTTTGAAAGCTCGTCAAGACCAGGGCGGAAGTTCGGCGCGCGGTTCGTCCTCGCAAGCGCCGGCGAATCCCAGCCAGAAATTTACTATGGACGATCTTCTGAACAAGTTTAATCAAAGGAAGTAAGTGATGGCGGTTAGCCTTCCTGTAAAACTCGGCATTATTGGCGGCTCTGGCATTTATCAGATGCCAGGCGTGGAAGTCGTTCAGGAACATGCGATCCGTACCCCTTTTGGTGAACCGAGCGATGGGATCATCGAGGGCAAGCTCCATGGCCGTACGGTTTATTTCCTTCCCCGGCATGGCAAAGGCCATCGTTTTACGCCGTCGGAGGTCAATTATCGGGCCAATATCTATGCCTTGAAATCATTCGGCGTAACCCATGTGCTGGCAGTGAGTGCCGTCGGCATCATGAAAGAGCACATTTCGCCCGGCGATATGGTGATCCCCGATCAGATCTTCGATCGAACCAAAGGCAAACGCGCCGAGACCTTCTTCGGTGAGGGCATCGTGGGTCACTTTGAATTTGCCGATCCCTTCGATGCGGATTTTTGTGGCTGGATAGAGAAGGCTGCACGATCGATTACCGACCGCGTGCATCTCGGTGGTGCCTATGTGTGTATGGAAGGCCCTGCGTTTTCCACTCGTGCGGAATCGCGCCACTATCGTGAGACGCTGCGCCCGGCTGTAATCGGCATGACGGCGATCCCAGAGGCCAAACTCGCGCGTGAAGCCGAGATGTGTTACGGCATGCTGGCTTTAGCTACCGATTACGATTGCTGGCACGAAGGCGAAGAGGATGTATCGGTGGAAGCGGTCCTTGCCGTGCTAAAGAGCAACGGTGAAAAAGCCAATAACATCGTCAAGGCTCTTGTGAAGAATCTGCCTGAGCAGCACGAGAGCCGCATTTTCAGTCTTGGTAGTTTTGCAATCATGACCGCGCGGGAACTGATTCCCCAGCATAGAAAAGAAGCCCTGGCCCTCTTATGGGGTAAATACCTTGGCTGAGGCCGGAATTATAAAGGGGAGCCTGCTGCTCCCCATTTATTACGAAGACACCGACCTTTCCGGTTTCGTTTTTCACGCCAACTATCTGAAGTTTTTTGATCGGGCCCGCGAGCAGGTGATTGGGGTCCGTTTTCTAAGAGAGCTTTATGATCAGGGCGCCCACTTTGTGGTTCACAAGGCAAACCTGGAATACAAAACCCCTGTTCGCTACGGTGATCAGCTTCTGATCGAAACGTCGGGGGCCTATTCCCGATCACCCGCTATGAATTTTGAACAATATGCTTACGTAATCCTCGAAAATGGCCAGAAGCGTCTCGCTGTCCTCGGCCAGGTCAGCATCGTTATTTTGGGTGCCGAACATAAACCCATCCGCATGCCTGATGTCATTATTCAAACATTCGCTGCCCAAAGGCATGAAACCCTTGACCTCAGCGGCTACCGCTAAGTGTTAGAGAGTCGTTATACCCAGCTGGTCGCCTTCCTTAAAGCCCATGAAGGGCTATGGCTGTCTCCCATTCTACCTTGCTGGCCGGCGTCGCGGGCCGGTTTTCCCGAGCCCTGGCTCGCCTATGTCAGCACCCTTTTGATCGAGGATCAAAGAGCCTTTGAAAATGGGCAGTTGATTGCGGGAATGCCCGACGGCCTGGCACAGATCATTCACCAGGCAGCCGGCCACTGCAAGATCGAGACCTTTGAGGAATGCTGGCCGCTCAACAGCCAGGACGTACAGGGGCTCACCCTCAAAAAACAGCATGAAATCAGCCGCCTTTTAGCTTTTTTGGCTTGCGAAACCCAATCGGTGACTCACGCCGTTGACATCGGCGGAGGAATGGGACATCTGGCCCGGCTATGCGTGAAGTATTTTCAATGGGACTTTCATTCTATCGATCGCGATCGCGCGCTCCAGGACAAGGGGCGGTGGTGGATTAAACGCCGCCGGGATGGGGACAGGGAGCGTCTGAAATTTGTGCTTGCGGAGCTGTCAAACCAGGCAAATCCCGAGATCGACGGACTCCTTGCCTTAAAACAAACCTTATCGCTTGGTCTGCATACCTGTGGAGCCTTGGCTCTAAATCAGTTCCAAAGGAGCCTGCGGTCCGAGGTGATCATAAATTTCGGCTGTTGCTTTGATAAGATGGATCCTGCAAGCGACCTCAATCGCTCGCAGCTCGCGCAAAGGCTTAATTTACCTTGGTCGCAGGCTGCTCTTTTTCTTGCCACCCGCAGTCGGCAGGGTCTGACCCGTGAAGAATTCGCCCTGCTGCGCCGTGTCAACGACTATCGCTTTGCCTTGGATCTTTGGTTTCGACGCCACTATCCAGAGCGGGGATTCGTCGTCGCTGGAGACGCACCAAAAGCCCTTTATGCCCAAGATTTTGCCAGCTACGCCCACGATCGATTGACCAAATTGAAGATGCCGCATAACTTCACGGCTCATGATTTCTCAATATTTTATGAAGACGACATAATACAAAAGGATATTGCCGCTCTATTCGCCGCGCATTTGATTCGGGATCTCATGGCCCGCCCCCTGGAATTAGCGATTCTGCTTGATCGTGGCCTGTGGCTTGCTGAGCAAGGACTCGAAGTTCGTCTCATTGAAATATTCGATCGCAGGCAGTCACCGCGCAATATCGCTATTATTGCCAGACCATCCTAAGCTCAACCCTTATTGAGGCTGGTTTTCTGATTAAATCCGGACTGAGGCCCAGGATATTCCCAAAACCTACAGCTTGCTCCGCCTCTGCTCATCATACCAGGCCCGGGCATTGGAGAGTTTCCACTGCGAGTGCTCACCGTCAAGTCCATAAGCTCCCGTCAAACCCGCATAATCAAGCAAAAAGCGTGCCCGGGTCGATTGGCTCCCATTGCTTTGATCCATCCAGCCCATGATGGCCAGGTCACCGGCCTGGGCTTTAAAATCACGCAGCGAAAATGCCTTCTCCGTTGCTTCAATGTGAAAATCGACCTTGGGTTGTTTCAGGTCAAAAGCTTTTTGTATCCATTCCGGAAAGCTCCTGTCATTGACAAGAAAAGCCAGCACCGGTTGGAGATTGTCGCCCGAAAGCTCAACCCTGCTGGACAGGGCCACAGGTTTTTCATAGTTTACGGAAGCCTCGGTAAAATGCAGGGATCCGTTCCAGTCCTTACGATCAAGGAAAGTAAGATCCTTGACTTCCACTCCGGCATCCTCGATGCCAATCTCGCCCTTCTTCAAATTCATCCGATTGATCTTGATCTTGGAGTCCGCTGATCCAACAAAGCGCAGCGATTTTTTATAGAGCGCCTGCAGATCTTTGATCTTCAACAGAAATTGCCCCTGCGACTGCTTGACGTTCGAACTTGCATGAAATTCGCCGCTTAGAAAGCCTTGGCCTTTTTCCAAGGTCAAAGGCAAGGACTGCGGAATGTATTGCTGCAAAAACTGCACACGGTTGATTTGAGTCGAAGGCAGCAAGGCATGGGCACTCCATTCCTGCCATTGAGGAATAACGCCTTTATCCGCTGTATCAAGCGTCAGGAGAAACCCCTTGCCTGATCCGTCACGGCCCTTATTTAAGAAAAATTCGCCGAATTTCAGTTCCAGATGATTACTTTTCCCAACATGCCATTGGAAGGAAGCCGGCCCATAAATATTCTGACGCATAAGATTGACATTGACCGTCTCGGCGGCAAATATCAGTTCACTACCCTCACGCCAGCTGCCCTTCTCCATCCCGACATCGCCATCAACCGTCAAAGCGGAACCGGCGAGTTCAAACCAATCGAGGTTTTTAATAAAAGGGTCCAGGCTTTCGAGGCTGTCGAGCTTGCCTTTAAGCTGCCACCGCGTGCTTATCTTTGTTAGTAGCCCCTGCCATTCCTTTTCATTCAAAGAGAAGGGCTGCGTTGAACTTTTGATGTTGGCAAGATCGATTGTTGCGAATTTTTCGGCGCCGTGGACGACGGCAAGATCCCGCGCATCCGCTTCGGATTCCTCCAGGACGAAAAAACCTTTCGAATCGGTCTGGAAACTGGCTTTGAGATCCGCATGACCGGTCCAAAGCCAACTTGCAACTTTGACCTGATGGAGATTGCTAAAGCGGACGCCACTGAACACAGTGGTCCAAAGTTTATCGTCCTTCCCCTTGGCTTCAGCACTCCCTTCCCCTGCCTCTGAGGGTTTGCCTTTAGGATCCGATCGATCTGCCTCACTAAACTCGCCCCCGCCTCTTACCTTCCCAGTGCCTTCAAGCGAATGCGCCCCTTCCTCGACTTCAATCGTCACATCGCTGGCCTTGAGGCCGTTGATTGCCACCCTGTTACGGAGCAGCTGTAGAATATTAAAATGAAAGCTCACCACTTCCGCTTTGACCTGATAGGTGGCATCGTCAGCAAATCCGGTAAAGACGAATTTTTTAAATTGGAAAAACCCTGGCCAGGGCGAATAACCATCGCGTGCATCGAACTGGAGTTCGGCCGTGTTGATTCTCTTGAAAAAAGCCTCGCTATTAAGATAGGAACGGGTCCCAAAGAACCAGACCCCTTCGAACACTGCGACAAAGGTCAAACATCCCAAAGCTATCCGCACGAATTTATTCATATACGCCTCATAACGGCGACCGCAATGAGGCCCCAGTCTTAGCTTATACGGAAAGTCCGGGAGAGTGAAATAGGGAAAATTGATTTTTTGTTAGATTACAATACCTTGGAGCTTTTGTGGGACGGATGGGAGGGCGGTGGGAGCGGTGAGGAAGGCTTTGGACCTCACCGCTGACGATCAGTAGATATTGGTAATGCAGTCTTTCGCACTATCAAAAATTATAACTGTCGCGTCCTTAAGTGCGGGGTCCGAGTAGACAATTGCATAGGGATTTTTTTCATCACCGGTCATTGTTTTATCATTGGTGAAGTAAAAAAAGCCAAAGTCCTGGGCGCCATGCACATCAAATACAATGCTGTCGGAAATTGCTGTTTTGAAGCCGCCCTGTTTTTCGGACCAGAAGATGCCGCTGGCATGGCCCGAGGCAGCCGACGAGATTCGGCTTTGCACATAGAGAGATTTATTGGCAAATTCCGTGATCGAATAATCGAAATTGATACCGCCTTCAGGAACGCTGTCGAGACCGGCCTGAGTGGTCAGATCCTCCTTGCTCATGGTGGTCGAACAATAGACGGTGGACTTGATTCCCGCGGACGAGGAGGCTCCGGGAGTGCCGATATCGATTCGGGTCCAGTTGGGAACTATGCAGGTTGCAAAGGTCGCTTCCTTGCGCAGATAAACCAGCTGGCCATCGGTAGCAGCCGCACAATCGGGAAGCTGGGCGGCATCCATAAAGGATAGGGACGCGGCAACCGCTGGAGCGACTGGCAAGGGGTTGCCGTTTTCTGATCCCGGGATGGGGCCTGAGACGATATTCTGTTTATCAATCTTTCCACAAGCGAAGGTAAGCCCCGCTATTAGAACGAGATACGTAAAACGCATGTGTATTTCCTCACAAATAGCATCGATGCTTTAGTCTAGCATTTTTTGCCCAGCCTGGGCGAGGAGGCGCTCGGTCATGGTTTCGAAAGTTATTGCTTAGGCAAGATATTATTGAGCTTATAGCGGGAATTTTTATTGGCTAAAAATATTGAATCGATCCTAAGGCAGTCGCAAATGAAAGACGCTTTCCAGGGAAAGAGACCACCAGCTTATCCCGACAGCGAGGCCGCATGGCCAGGAAAAAATAAGGCTGATCGGCTTCCCCGTTCGCTGTCAAAAATCAGCGATAATTTCAGCATTCCTGCCCCATGTTCTGTCCCAACGCAATCCCAGTTCTGCAAGATCCTTGAGGCATTGTAATTTTAATCAATATAAACAATTGGTTGAAATGAGGTTTGGGGAGTTGACAGGAGCATGATGTTCATACTTACCAATACTTTTGGACTTGAATATAGCCTTCAGGGATCAAGTTACGATCGCAGATCCAGACGAGCCGCTGTATAAGCGAAGCTGCAGACGTGGATTTTTGCTCAATCGGCTCCTGTTGATACGAAAGCTCGGTGAGGAGTGCCCTGTGAAAGTCACCGCGAATATATAAAATCCTAACGCCCGCACGATTTTCCAGGCCACTCCTCCTTCTACGCAAACTGGGAATATTGCCTTCAAACGCGACTCAAAGGAAAGGTCCAGACGAATGAGAGCAGCGAAACGTCACCACTCAGCTTGGGTTTCCGGAATCAAGCTCCATTGGATAAGCCTTGGCAAAAAAAGTGCATTACCGACCGTGGTCATGCTGCATGGTCTTAATGATTGTGCTTTGACCTGGCTAACCATTGGCGAAGAATTGGCCCGCGATCGCCAGGTGCTCATTCCGGATTTGCCTGGGCATGGTCAATCGGATCGGCCCAATGCCAGCTACCAATTGAGTTGGTATGCTGAGGTCATGTCCGAATGGATGCGGCAGCAGAACATTCGCAATGCCGATTTAATTGGCCATTCCTTTGGCGGCGGGGTGGCTCAGGTTATGCTTCTAAGCTGCCGGGAACGCGTGCGTCGACTCGTGTTGGTTTCTTCCGGTGGGCTTGGCAAAGAAGTTAACTTTGCCCTGCGTCTGGCATCCTTGCCGTTCCTGATCGAAAACCTCGGCCAGCCGCTGATGAAGATCGGCACGCAGATCGCATTAAGACTGGCTCGCGATGGACGTTCGGGCCAGGACATTAACGTCTTAAGTCGATTCAATGCCAGGCAGGGCTCGGCCCGAGTGTTTTCGCGCACGGTTCGCGACGTCATCAACCTGCGAGGCCAGCGGCGCGGCTACCATGAGCGCCTTCATGAGGTCAGGGATCTACCGCCCATTCTGGTTCTTTGGGGTGCTAAGGACCCTATCATCCCTGCTGCGCATGCCCTTGGCTTTACCCTCAGTGTCAATCGGGCCCGCATGATCGTTCTTGAGCACTCCGGCCATTATCCACACTATCAGGAAACCGCTTTATTTACCCAGCATCTGCGCGATTTTTTAGCGACGCCGCATCCCTTGAAAATGAAGAGAGCCATTGGTCTGTGAAGGATAGCGGAAAGTAAAGCCCTTGAAAGAAAGAAGCCGCGTCATGAGACGCGGCTTTTTTAAAGGGCTCAGGCCGAGATATTTTATGCTTCGCCAGCCCTTAGTCGACTCGAGCCGGTCGAGTCCTTTTTGCACTAAGAGAGAATCCAGAGTTAAGATCGGCAATGCAATTTCCGATTTCATAAACCAATGGTCCAACCGAGCGACCTAAAACTTTATGCTCATAGCCTTTTCTATGCAGCATTTCATGGATGACCGCACCGGCAAAGGCCTCGGTGGAGTAGTCAAACTGGTTGACTGCATTGGCAGCGCTTTGATTCAAGGCAAGACTATTTATTCCAAAATTCATATCACTATTGGTCGGCAGTCGATCGTTGCCAATATCAGCATGGGCCAATGCCAACCCTTCTTCCACGTTACCCGCATCGGCAAAGGCTGAGATGACGATTGGCTGGTGCGTGTCGAGATGAAAGAGAAAGCCGAATTGCAGGGACGTGATAGCCCAGTTTATCTTTTTGGCTTTAGTATCGAGGCCTGGCGATAATGTGCTGCCCTTCGGGTCAAGCTCATTTAGCACCTTTGCTCGTAGGGTACAAGCCTCCAGGGCAGACGGCTGCGGGCCGGTCCAAAAGTCGGAATAACGCTGCATCGACAAGCGAAGTGCGGGTTGGATTCTGGCTTTCTGGGCTTTGTTGAATCCATCCAGACGATAGAGCACATTGATGATGCGATCACCCAGATTCACAGGGGTGCAGACAAAGTTATCATTATTGATGATGGCGATTCCGTATTCCTGACAAGGAAACCCTACCAGAGAAGTTAAACCTGAATCGTCTGCCTGATTCTGGGATTCATCACCGCATGAACTTATGATGAAACCAAAGGCCAAAACCATAAATTTGAGAATATTTTTCATTTCTTTTTCCTCTTGATATCAATGATTCCTCTAAGAGCTGCTGCCTATTCAAACTAACAAGCCCTTAATCTTTGTGCACCGAATACGGGTTGGTATCTGGTGATGCGATATGAGGCGAAGGCATGGGGCTTTAACGCAAAGACCCACCCGGGGGCCTATGCTAAGCTATTATTTTACTTAAACTTTTGAAGTTTTTTAAGGACCAATCAGACTTCTGGGACCGGCCCGCCGCTGCCGATCATGAGCAACATGTGCTTAGGATTGCGGATCCACGGGGGATGATAATTAAGGCTTGCGGGAACCAAAGGCAGGAATTTGGTATTTTTGCTAGCGCGTTCCCGGCAAGTTCGATTGGGTGCGCCTGCAAAAAAACAAGGCTAAACCAAGCCCCCCCAAGTTAATGCTTCAGCTTAAACTTTTCTGGGTAAAGCGCGTTGTAAATCAACGCTCCAATCAGAACGGCAAACATGATGGGTAGAAACACATACTCAGGAATATGGATACCAATCAAAGGAACATGCGTCTGACCGATGTCAATGGCGTTGACTTCCATGACCACCTTTATGCCTGCAATTCCCACCATGACGAAAGCCGTGGGCACGAGTATAGGAAATTTGTCGATGAGCTTTACGAAATACGATGCTGCAATTCGCATCATCAAAATCCCGATGATAGCGCCAGCGATGAGCACCCATTTCTCACTTGATACAGCCAGGGCCACCGCAATGGAATCGATGGAAAACATCAGATCCATCAGCTCGACCGCGACGATGACGCCAATGATTTTTTTAATGGATGCCTTCCTGGGAACATTGACCCCAGGCGGGTTGATCAAGTCAGCCACGGCCTTGCCGTCAGTCTCCGGCGAAGCTTCTTCAGCGGCTTCTATTTTCAGAAATAATTCATGGACGGCCATCCAGATCAAATAGAGGCCGGCCACCAGCTTGACCGATTCGTGCTGCATCAGCCACACGCCGACAAAGACGATGCCGATTCGAATGACGTAAGCCCCCCAGATACCCCAGAGCAGAGCATGCTTTCTATCGTCGGGATGGGTAAGACGGCCGGAGACCAAGGCTGCCAAAGCCAATGCATTATCGAAACTGAGCAGGCCTTCCAGTATGGCCAACTGCAAGACCATGCCGAGGCTAGTAAGATTGATGTGACTTAAGATGGCTGTGAAATCCACGGGTATCCTCAACGGTACGTAAATGATGAGCAGGCCGTTTACTTTAACGGGCTGAACATCGCCCGTCCAGATACTTCCTGGTAGCTAAACCCATACCTTTTGGGACAGAGTGCTGGCGCAAACCCGTCTATCCTTGTATACCCTTGGATTGCGACTCTCAATACTGCCGAAAGGATGGATTCCATGACCGAAGCCCTAGACAGGAAAGTGATCTTATCGGGTATTCAACCTACCAATAAATTAACGCTTGGCAATTATCTAGGCGCAATTAAGAATTGGGTTCGCATCCAAAACGACTACTCAGCCTACTTTATGGCAGTGGACCAACATGCCATCACCGCTAGACAAGATCCGGCGGCCTTGCGCAAGAATACCCTTTTCAGCGTGGCCTGTTACATTGCCGCAGGAATAGATCCTGAGCGTTGTGTGTTATTTATTCAATCGCAGGTTCCCCAACACTCGCAACTCGCCTGGACGCTCAATTGCTTCAGTTACATGGGCGAGCTCAGTCGAATGGTTCAATATAAAGAGAAAAGTGCCAAAAGCGGCAGCAATATTCCCGTCGGCTTATTTACTTATCCCCTGTTGATGGCAGCCGACATCCTACTCTACGATACCCACTTGGTGCCGGTCGGTGAGGATCAGACTCAACATGTTGAATTAACAAGAGATATTGCTGAACGGATGAACGCAATTTATGGCCCGGATACCTTTGTCATCCCGAAAGCCCATATACCAAAAGTCGCAGCGCGGGTGATGGATTTGCTTACGCCCACTTCCAAGATGAGCAAAAGCGCAGGCAATGACAACGGATCGATATTTATTTCCGACTCGGCGGCTGATATTGAGAAGAAATTCAAAAAGGCAACCACCGATTCGGAAACGGTGATCGCTTTCGATAGGGAGAGCAAACCAGGCGTCAGCAATCTTCTTAGTATTCAAGCGGCGATCACCGGCGAGTCCATCGAAGAGCTTATTGCGCGCTACGAAGGCAAGCAATACGGCCATCTCAAAATGGAAACGGCGCAGATCGTGATCAAGGAATTGAATCCGATTCAAGAACGGGCTCGTCACCTTGTTGACGAAAGAACCGAGCTTAATCGCATCCTGCGCTCAGGCGCCCAACGGGCGATGGAACACGCAGAACGGACGCTGAAAAGAATTCATGAGCGCATTGGATATGTCGCCTTTTAAAGGCAGAAATAGTTTTACAGTAAAGGGTTCCATTCATGGAGCTGCGTAGTTTTGCAGAACAGTTGCTGCTCGGGCAGAAACTCAGCGATAAATTAAGTTATCCCGAGAGCGTGAGCGATGAATGTCCGGGTCCACCTTTTGCTCCCGTTCCCGACGTACCGGGGCGTCCACCCTTTATGCAATTTATGAGCGCCGATAAAAAGGCCCCCTTTCCTGCACCGAAGGATCTCCACAGTCCGAGGATGCGTGGCGTGGTTCTGCATTTCTTTGCCAATCATGAGCTTTTGGCGATAGAACTCATGGCTCTCGTCCTCCTAAAATTTCCCGATGCCCCTGCCGCCTTTCGCCAGGGCATCCTGAGAACCATTGGTGAAGAGCAGGAACATCTTGGACTCTATCTGAAACGAATGCAGGAGTTGGGAACCGAATTAGGTGACGTAAATGTCAATCGATTCTTCTGGGATTGTTTAAAGGACATGAAGAATCCCCTGGATTTCGTCACGGGAATGAGTCTAACCTTTGAACAGGCCAACCTAGATTTCGCATCGCACTATACCAAGGTCTTCCGCGAACTGGGTGATCTTGAGACCGCACAGATCCTGCAGAAGGTCTACGACGATGAAATCGGGCATGTAAAGCACGGCGTAAGTTGGTTGGAACGTTGGAAATCGCCAGACTTGACCCAATGGGAAGCCTATGAGGGGAATCTGCAACTCCCACTTAGCCCCGCTCGGGCCAAGGGCCCTATTTTTGATCGAGAAGCAAGACGGAGAGCAGACTTGACAGAAGAATACGTCGATAGCCTCTATATTCATGCCGGTACCAAAGGCCGCGTGCCTTCCCTCTATTGGTACAATGCCGATTGCGAACTTGAACTCGCGCGCGAGGCGCCCGGCTATCAGCCGCAGAAAGGCACTCAGAAGGTCATGGGCGAGCTCATGAGCAGTTTGCTGTACGTCGCCAAACCTGGCGATGTCGTCGTTACCCATCGCGCACCAACTCCCGCATACCTCAAGCAGCTGCGCGATCTAGGCTTTGATTTACCCGAATTTCATGTCCTTGCGGAAGATCAAAGAACCCTACCAAAGGAGCTAAAAGACCGGCGTTGGGAAAGTCTTTGCCCCTGGGGCTGGACGCCGCGAACCCTTGATATTTTCAAAGCGATGAAGGCCCGCACGGCGATGCCGGTTGAGGTGTCCGAAGAAGGCTTCTGGCAAAGTTCGTGGATGGAACTCTTTCGTAAATCCGCGCTGCCTAAACTCCGCTCGGAACTGCGCGAGGAATTTCCGGAGCTGGGACCGGAAATATGGGGGCCAATCGAAGCGGATGGAGCCCTGCTTCATGATCTTACCGACGTTCTGATGACGATTGATACCATTCATAAGCGCTACAGGATTCCCGCCGTCATCAAAAGTCCTTATGGCTTTGCCGGATCGGGGATGCTGCGTGCTTATCCTGACCAGGATCTGACCGACGCGCAGCTCGGCTGGATCGAGCGCCAGCTCGTTCTCTACGGCTGCATCCTTATCGAACCCTGGATGAAGCGTATCGTCGATATCTCAGTGGTATGGACTGCGGCTAACGACAAGATGGAAAGCTTTGTTTTCTACACCAACGCCAAGGGCCAATATAAAGGCCATTGTCTGCAGTCATTGAGTTATGCCCTGCTCCCCGAACATCGGGCCTTTCTCTACGATTCCAGACGTTTTGGCAAAGCTGGCTTCGATGCGTTGATGGACGTCGCCCAGTCGGTAAAACGACGGCTGAGGCAGCACGGTTATCAATATGCGGCAGGCATCGATACCATGCTCTATGAATTTCAGGGACAGCTTTATCTGAAAATCCTCGGCGAAGTGAACTGCCGCATGACGATGGGCCATGTCGCCAGCAATCTGCGTCGCCATATAGCGCCAACCCAATCGAGCGTCTGGCAATCGGTAACGGTGATCGAAGCCCAGCGGCAGGGCTGGGGTAATCTACAGGAAATGGCTCAGGATTTGAGTGCGAGGTTTCCTCCAAAGCTCAAATTCGGCGTGATTGATGAAGGCATATTCTTCACCAGCGACCCGGCCCAGGCGCAATTTTTAGTGAGTCTCGTGGCGGTTGGTTACCAGGCGATAGAAGCCTGTGAAGGGCTCGGAGCTTTGGAAAAAAATGATTAGGGCTTGCGGAGCCACGGTTTAGGCTTTTTGCTCAGGCTCGCCCTTCGCGGGCTTGAGCGCCTGGCCAGGATTCGAAACAAAAGCATACCGCTGAGCATACTCGCGACAAAGATAAAAGGCCGCGCCTGCAAACCTGCAAGCGACACCACAGCCGGCCCCGGGCAAAAGCCTCCCAGACCCCATCCCATACCGAATAGGGCTGATCCGCAGACAAGCTCCGGACTGATGTCCTTACGCTGCGGCACATACCACTGGGTCTCGAGCAGTGGGGCGGGTCGCCTTATAATCAGTCGATACAAGAGAAAATGAACCCCTATGGCCCCCATCATGACGAAGATCAGAGTGGGCTGCCAGGCGCCAAAGACATCGAGAAAGCCAACGACCTTTTCGACTTGAGTCATCCCTGAAATCCCAAGCCCTAAAGCAAACAAAAGCCCGGCTCCAAAGGCTGCCAAAGAGTTTTTCATCCTAGGACCCCCAGGCTTTTAAAAATCGCGACAGAGGCGATCCCTGAAGCCATGAAGATCAACGTGGCAAGGATAGAGCGTTGGGACCCACGACTTATCCCGCAGACGCCATGACCACTTGTGCAGCCGCCACCCCAAATCGTGCCGAAACCCACCAACAAGCCCGCCAGCACCACTGACCAAAGAGGGCTGGGCAGAGTGCTGGAGATAAGGTCAGGCCGCAGCATCTTTACAATCAAACCGCCCAGGAGCATTCCTGCAATGAAAAACCAGCGCCATAGGTTTGCCAGCCCGGGTTTATCCATAAGCCCATTGACAATGCCGCTGATTCCCGCCACCCGACCATTCCAGTAGAGCATAAGGGAAACGGCCAGACCGATGAGAGTGCCGCCGATTAATGCATTGAGCCATTCGAGGGGCATGATGATCTCCTACTTGGAAACGATGGACTGGGGGCCAGCGCCCGGGATCTAGAGTCGGAACGAAAGGGCAGTTTTACATGAACTTTTGATCCGATCCATAGTTTGTTAAATATCCGGCCTGTGAATCCCGCATTGCCTAAGCGATATCTTGAAAAGATTGGTTAAATTATCAACTGCCGACACCCGGAAGATTGAGTTATAGTACTGGCGGACAAAAGCTTGGCATCGATTTGACGAAGGAGCGCCTCTCAGTGGTCACACTAACCCAGTTGGAATACATTGTGGCCGTTGAAAAATGGGGCAATTTCAGTGCCGCTGCGAAAGCATGCTTCGTGACGCAGCCGACGCTTTCCATGCAGATTCAAAAGCTGGAGGACGAACTCGGCGTCATGATTTTTGATCGCAGCAGGCAGCCCATCCAAGCGACGACGATAGGCCGTAAAATATTGGACCAAAGCCGCGTGGTCCTGAGTCAATCGGCTTTGATCCGGGAATTGATCACCAAGGAAAAAGATCTTATTGAAGGGGATCTGAGGCTGGCGATTATTCCCACCCTCGCGCCCTATCTCCTACCGCTCTTTCTGAATGATTTTGCCAAGCAGTTTCCTCAAGTCAGACTCTATGTCGAGGAGAGCAAGACTGATGATATTATCGCCGCTTTGCAGCAAAACCAGATCGATATCGGCTTGGTCGTGACACCACTGGAAGAAGCCCAGCTGAAGGAATATCCGCTCTTTCACGAACCTTTCTACGTCTACGCCTCAAAATCGAGCGACTTGGCCGGAAAACAAGCAATTGCCGAAGGGGATCTTCAGGACCAGGAGCTTTTGCTCCTCACTGAAGGACATTGCATGCGCGAGCAGATGCTCAAGGTCTGTCGACAGCGCAATAGCCGCCATAGTAATGTCCTGGCCCAAGTGCAGTTTGAAAGCGGTAGCATCGAGACGCTTTGCCATCTGGTGGAAAAAGGCAATGGCTATACCGTCATTCCCCATTTGGCGAAAACCTGGCAGGATTATCGCGACGGTAAAATCATCCCTTTCATTAAGCCAAGTCCAAGCCGTGAAGTGAGTCTGGTGGTTCATCGTAGTTTTGTGCGGGAATCCATGCTTAAGGCTTTGGCAGACTGTATTAAAAATGCCCTGCCGCAGGAATTGCGCGCTCCAGGGGCTGATGTTACCCGAATTGGGATACGGTAAAAGCTCTTTCCTTCATCAGCTTCAGAAGGGAAAGGTCCGGATTTGAAACTCTCGAGCCAAGTCCAGGCCTTGACCCGCAGCGCCAAGCCCTTACTTCCGCATTTGATCTTCAAATGCTGTCAAAGCAACTTTTGCCCCTTCGCCCATCGCGATAACAATCTGTTTGAAAGGCACTGTCGTGACATCGCCCGCCGCATAGACGCCAGCTGCCGAGGTGCGGCCTTTCGCATCAACGATGATCTCCCCGAACTTATTGACTTCCACGAAATCTTTGACAATCGCACTATTCGGCGATAGTCCGATCTGCACGAATATCCCGTCGAGATCAATCGTCTGTTCCTGTTCGGTTGCCCTGTCCTGATACTTCATGCCGATGACTTTCTCACCGTTGCCAACGACCTGAGAGGTCTTTGCACTCATGACGACCGAAACATTGGGCAGGGACTTGAGCTTTTTGACGAGGATATCATCCGCTTTCAATTGATCAAGGAACTCGAAGAGCACGACTTCCCGGCAAATACCCGCAAGGTCGATAGCTGCTTCCACGCCCGAGTTTCCGCCCCCGATCACAGCAACTTTTTTGTTCTTGTAGTAAGGCCCATCGCAGTGCGGGCAGAATGCAACACCGCGGCCGATGTAATCCTTCTCACCAGGAATTCCCAGTTCTCGCCACTTCGCGCCGGTGGCGACGATAAGCGAGTCGCAGGTAAAAAATTCCCCGCTATCGAGGCGAAGGCTTTTCTTTTCGCCATTTTCGATCGCATTCACCCGGCGGTGCTCGAGGATTTCGACGGGATAGGCTTTTAAATGCTTATAGAGATTCGCAGCCAGTTCGGGACCTTCGGTGTAGACCACCGAAATCAGATTCTCGATGCTTTTGGTTTCCTGCAGCTGACCGCCCAATTTTTCGGCAACCAAAATCGTCTTAATACCTTTACGCACACTGTAGATCGCCGCCGCAGCACCCGCTGGACCACCGCCCAACACCGCCACCCCGAAGTGACCAAGGTCCTGTTCTTTTACCGGAGCCGAGGCATCGCCATATTTTTCTTCAAGTTTGCCGATCAGTTCCGCAAGATTGCCCCGTCCGGAGTGAATCATTTCGTCGCCAACCCAAACACTTGGCACGCCCTGGATTCCCAGTGCCTCCAATTCCTCGGGCACATGCCCCCCATCGATCATCGTATGCGTGATGCCGCCGCCATGGGCCAACACAATCTGGTTGAAAGCCTGTACGATCGTCGGGCACTGCTCACAGCTCAAAGAAATATAGCTGCGAATATCCAAAGGCGCCCTCACTCGCTGAATACGCTGCACGAGCCCACTATCAGGCAACTTGCCCTTGCCGGCAGTGTTGAGCAGGGCCACGATCAAAGAGGTGAATTCGTGACCGCCCGGAACGCCTTGAAACTTAATACCCGAAGGCTTTCCGTCCTTGTAGATGGCAAAGCGCGGGGTCGGTGCGGAATGATCGGAATAAGAGACCTTGAGATCGCTGCTGGTCGCGGCTACATCGTCAAGCATCTCAATCAATTCAGCCTGCTTGTCGTGATCACTTCGATCAACGACGAACTCAATGCTATGATTCAAGCCTTGAAAGATCGATTCAAGTTGTTTTCTGATGCCTTCTTCCAACACGATCTCACTCCTGGGTATAGGCCCCAGAGGCCGGATGAGCCCCTGGGATCTGAGGTTTAGATTTTACCGACGAGATCAAGACCTGGTTTCAAAGTGGCCTCACCCGGTTGCCATTTAGCAGGACAGACTTCGCCTTTGTGAGTGGCCACGAATTGAGCGGCCTGAATCTTCCGGATCAGTTCCGTCGCATTACGGCCAATGCCATTATCGTGGATTTCCGCGATCTTGATCAGGCCGTCGGGATTGATTAAGAACGTTCCACGATAGGCCAATCCTTCCTCTTCGATATGAACACCGAAAGCACGCGTCAACAGTCCGGTAGGATCCGCAAGCATGGGGTATTGGATTTTTTTGATCGTCTCTGATGTATCGTGCCAAGCCTTGTGAACAAAGTGGGTATCCGTACTTACCGAGTAGATCTCCACGCCAAGCTTCTTGAAAGTATCGTAACGATCCGCCATATCTCCAAGCTCTGTCGGGCAAACAAAGGTAAAGTCCGCAGGGTAGAAGAAGAGTACCGACCATTTGCCTTTCAGGTCATCCTGAGTGACGGTCTTAAATTCCTCTTTGTGATAAGCCTGAACTTTGAAATCCTGAATCTTTGAATTAATAAGAGTCGTCGCCATATCTTACTCCTTAAGGGTGTTGCGGGTGCAAGGCCATCGGAGGCCTTGACTTCCTTTTGCTGACTTGCTCCCTGATAATCGGAAAAAAATCACAATAAATCAAATCTATAATTATTATAGTGCCATAGATTTAATCTATCATACTGAGTTTAAAGATTACAGCTACTTATCAAAATTTTGATGCAGTGCGCCAGCGCGCAAACGCCCTCCCGCCATCGCTTTTTCCTTCCAGCACCCTGGTCCAAATGACTTATAAACATGCTATAATGACTGGAACCTCCTTGGCCAGGATCCCTCATCATGCAATCCATCGTTCTTTTTTTGATTTCTTGCCTTTTCTGGGTAGCCTGCAAGACGAGTACGAGGCGAGACGCCTCGGAATTAAATTCCAATCCAGGCCCAGCCTATGGAACGCTGGCTCAAGAACGGGTAAGGCTTGCCTTTGAGAATCTGGCCCTGGCGCTCAAGCGAGTTAATCCTGACCTGCTGCCAGCACAGACCGAGCCGCTGCTGGCGGCGGTAACCGCCCTTAACGATATGATCGACATCTTTGTCCACGTCCTGCCGATGCAGGACGACGCGGATCCTTATTTAAGCCTTCGCGCCACGCTCACTTCGGGCGCTGACTCCCTCACTCGCTTTCATGCCATCGGCACCCCCGCTGATTCGAAGCTTTATGCAAGCCTTCGTGCCCCAGTCCTCCGGTGGGTTGAGGAATTTGCCTCGGCGGCCAATCTCAGGGCGACCGAAGATTATCTCGAGTCCATGAATCGATCCCTAGCGACCCGGCGAACGATCGCCGTCCTGGAAAAAACCTGCTGGGGCGACGTCGACAATATTCCTGATCTGCGGGCGCCCGCCGGACGAGGCCTTAAGGAATTTATGAAAGCGCTCCTAAGCGCGTATCACATCGCGGCTGGACAGGCTGTCGCCATTACCGAAATTTTGAGCGCCGAGCAAACCCCTGCTTTTCAAAGCACGCGCATCAAAGCACGCGCCATCGTAGCTATCGCCGAATATTTTCCGGATTATTTTGATGGCGATTCGAACCTGCAGGGTCAACTCCCGCAGGTGCAAAGGCTCGTCGCTCGCTACGATATCGTCGGAAAATGGCTCAATAGGCGTGAATCGTTACTTAAGGCAAAGCATTTTGAAGAGGCCCGCATTCTGGGGGAGAAGATTAAACAGGAGTGGCAAGAAGTCAAAGTATGGCAAACTCATGCGCCGAAAGTTTCCAAGCCATAGCTTGAGCCGCTATCGGCCGGTAAGGTCAGGACCCCTAAAGGATTTATGCAATGCAAAGCCAATTTATGATACTGCGACCAAAGCCTTGTTATCGGGCATGGCAATGGCCTTGAGTAGCAAGCTGCGCATAACTTCCGGGCTCCCCGAGAATTGCGAGGCGCCGAGCGCTGCTGCCTCGGCCGGCATACCAAAGACAACCGAACTCTTCTCATCCTGGGTGCAGGTCATAGCTCCCATTCTGCGAAGTTCCAGCATTCCTGCGGCCCCGTCTTTACCCATACCCGTGAGAAGACAGACGAGTATCTTATCGCAACCTTCCCCTTTAGATGCTGATTCAAAAAGATAATCGACGGATGGGCGCACACTATGCCGCGGTGGATCAGAACTCATGGACAGAATGTACGATGCCCCATGCTTTCGTACCCCGACATGATAATCACCCCAGGACATATAGATATGATTTCGCTTGGCCTGAGAGCTTTCATGCGGATTTCCAGCCGTGAGCCCGGCGACCGTTGCCAGACGTTCGGCAAAGGAGCGGGCAAACGCGTGGGCAATATGCTGAACGATCACGATCGGAGGACAATCAGCGGGCATATCCTTCAACAGCCGCTCCAGCGCATCCGTTCCTCCCGTGCTGGCACCAATCAGGATCAGATTGGGTCGGCATAGATTAAGATTTTCCCCAGCGACAGAAAAAGCGATCGGCGGTTTTTTGATACTGAGGGCCGCTCCCCCTTTGCTGGCCAAAACCTTTAGCGAAGCTGATTTTGCCGTCTGCACAGCGGGCACTTTAAGCGGCGCGATGGCCCTGTAGCAACTATTGCCAAGTCCTTCAAGATGGTAAGTCTTGGCCTCGATGGCTTCGCTATGCCCAAGCACCAGGGTACCGCCCGGGTTGAGGCGCTTGAGCAGACCATAAATGATGGATTGCACCATTTCCGGCTTAAAATAGATCAAAACATTACGGCAAAAGATCACCTGAAACTTTAGAAAAGCCGCTTCGCTTGGCATGAGCAGGGAGCGGACTTTGAAACTGCAGCGATCACGAATAGCTTTATCAAGAGTAAGCATACCCTTGGTCTTGGCCGAACCCACCAGGACAAGACCATGATACGAAGCAGGGATGGAACTCAGCGCGGCATCCGGATAGATCGCGCGATTGGCCGTCTGCACGCTCACAGGATCAACGTCCCAACCCTCGATACGATAATCGAAACTCGGACACTCGCTTTTCACCTTCTGTAAGACCAGGCCTATACTATAGGCTTCCTCGCCCGAGGAACAGCCTGCGGAAAGCACTGTGAATGCGCCTGCCTTATGACTCCCGTCACGAGCCCATTCCAAGGCAACGGCCCTGATCTTTTCAAGATGCACGGCCTCACGAAACCATGAGGTATGATGAATCGTCAAGGCCGACACGAGACGCCCCAGTTCAGCAGGATCGGCTGCGACTTTGACAAGGTAGGAATTAAAATCCCGGACGTTGAGATGGCCCATGCGTCTGAGAATATTGACGATGCAAGATTCAAGGCGGGCGTCGGACTCCGGTTTTGAACCGGTCAGGCGCAACGCCAGCTCGGCGATCACCTGGCGCTCGGATACCTTGATTTCGGGCTGGGACGTTACTGCCATTTCAATGGTTTCCTATCGAGGCTAAAGACTTCGCCAAAATTGCCAGAGATACGATAGGAATGATTTGATTGTCGACCCTGGCAATCCCCAATTGAGCCGCTGCCGGAATAACCGCTTCCGTTAAAGGTTCACTGATAATGTAATCATCGTGAATCGTGACCGGCGAGTGCACAGTGTTAACAAGCAATCCCAACTTGGTATCTTCACCATCAAAAACGATGAGCTTGCTGCCGCCCCTGCCATCGACAGGGTCCATTCCCAGCCAGGTTCCAAAATCGATCACGCCGATAATCTGCCCTCTGAGGTTCGCAAGTCCCAGGAAAGAAGCAAAAGGATTCGAGACGCGCTTACAGGGGATAGGCTCGACAATTTCCCGTACCGAAAGGAGCGGCGTTGCCAGGCGCAGCGTTCCTACATCGAAGAGTATGTAGCGGACCTGTTCTTCCGCCTGAATGGCCCTATCATCGCTACTTGGCATCGTTTTAGCCTACCTTTCGGAAACTGCTATCATCGGCACTCATAGTTTCGACAGGGTCGACCTCATGATTCTGGCTGACGATCTTGTCCATAAGTGAATGGCTGTCGATTTCCAGAGCTTCCTGGGTATTAGGGTTAGAAAATTCAGTCCTGGCGTTGAGAGTTTGGCTGGCCTTTTTCTTGCCGACGACGAGCTTGGATATCGACTGCGCTATGACTGTCAGCTTACGGCTCTGTCCGGAAAGTTGATCCGAAAGCAGGGCGGCAGTTTGAGCTGCACTATTGTTGCTTCGGGTGGTCTGATCCATTTGCAGCATGGCCTTGGAAATTTGTTCAATGCCGAACTGCTGCTCGCGGGCGGCTTCCGAAACGCTTTCGACCTGATCGGAAATCAAGACGATATCGCTGGCAATACCGCTGAAGATGGTTTGGGCCTGCTCGGTGACTTTCTTGCCATCAGCGACCCGTTCCAGCGTCAGCTTAAGAATGTGAGCCACCTGCTTTTGACTGTCATCGATCAAATCCCGTATCCCTTTGGCTGCCTTGCCGCTGGTTTGCGCCAGATTACCCACTTCTTCCGCCACCACTGCAAATCCCCGTCCATGCTGTCCGGCGCGAGCCGCCTCGATGGAGGCGTTAAAAGACAGAAGCTGGGTCTTTCCAACAATGTCATTGATCATGTTCGTCTTGTTCGAGATCTCGTTGATGATATTCGAAATATTCTGTAACTGGGAATTCGCCTGCTGAATGCTGTCCATCGACAGGACCATCTTCTCCATCACACCGCAGCCCTCTTCAGCCTTTTGCGCCACACGACTGGCAAGCTGCTGGGAGTTCGAAGCCTGATCCGTGGTCCGGGCGATCATACTGGCCATCTCTGACATCGAGGCACCGGTTTCCTGCAGAGCAGCGGCCTGCTCTGTTGAACCCGACGAGACCACCGATGAGGCTTGAGCCAGTTGGCTGCTCGATTGCAGAGCAGCTTCCGCCTGGGAAAGGAGCCGGGCCACGGCACTTCCGAAGGATCCACCCAGACGCCGCACCGTGACTAGGCTTAAAAAGCCCGGTATCAGCCAAACGAGAAGGGTCAACACCAAAGCCTGCCAGCGTTCCGCGGAATGTTTTGCGATGCGGATGTTGATAAGATCGGCGAGGGTCTCGGCCAATTGATCATAAAAGACCTGAGTAGATTCGAGAGCATCGATGGAATGGAGATAAAAGTCGGAATCAAACTCTAAAGGCTCGCCCTCGAGCCCTGTGTTGATCGTCGCATTCAGAGAGCGCAGAAGCTTATCCTGAGTCGCTGTAAAGGCTTTCAACTCGCTCGGCAGTTCCTTTTGCATGGAGGCCAAAACTCCATAAAATCCCTTGTCCTCATTTAAAGTCGTGTAAACACCGCTTTGTATATGGCTGACTAAATCTTCGAGGACATGGGTTTGTGTGGCAAGCTCGACAAGATATTTGCGTTTGGCTTGTTCACTGTCGCTGATTTTTGCATAGACCTGGCCAATTAAGTCTCTTTGACTTTCGATTAGGCGCGGCATGGATGTCGTGATGATATCCATCAAGTAGTAGCTGTCCAGGTCGGGATCGAGGATGAGGTTTGAGCTGTCGGTCGCATGATTGATAGCTTTTATGAGATTGCCATAGAGCCTTGCGTAATTAGCCGCCCGGCCCTCGGGCTTTTGGGCAACTTCCTGCCATTGAGCCTTCAACGCCCGATAGCTGGCCTGTACCCGGTTGCGATTGCTTAGATCCAGGTCAGTAAAGAGCAGTGCCTCGCCATATTTAAGATCCACCTCTTCAAGTTCTTTGAAATTATGATCGATTTGGCCTTCGATAAGCTCAGCTCGCGCCGCAACTTCGGGGACCGGGCTTTCCGAGAAAATTTTATGCTGACTCGACATCACCAGGATGCGGACAAGTATCTTACTATATTCGATGCCAGAATTTTCCTTGGTGCTGAATTCAACCTGATTGTTTTTTTCCTTGGTGAGAAAAAATATCAGCAGGGCACAAGGCAGAAGGTAGGCCAGATTCACAGTCAAAAGTTTTCTGGAGAATGACCAATTGGAAGTTTTCATCATGATGCGGTCCGCCCTTCGCTTGGAATGTCTGAACTCATTTTAGGTGCTAGATGCAGAGCTCGATCGAGGTCTATCAATGGAATATATTTCTCTTCAAAACGCCGGAAGCCCAAAATCCCGGAGCCATCATCGGGGGCCCCATCGTTGTGGGATTCCACGACGTCGAGGCTGCAGACGGCGAGGATGCGGTCAACGCCAAAGGCCCTTTTGCCGTCGGAGGTTACGACAAAGGTATGATTGTCACCGGCATCGGTATACCCCGTGAGATCGAAGATCGGTATCAGCTCGCCACGGACGGCGATATATCTCTTGTGGGTATCGGCGTTGCCCATGAGATTTTCGCAGCGAATGTTTTGGAGTATCTCCCGAACCGTCATGAGGGAGGTGGCAAAGACGTGGCCGCTTTGCTCCATGATGAGATAGCGCAGATCGCTCTCTTCAAATTTCGATTGTATCGCCGGGGTTTGGGCGGCAACGCTGGCTGTCCCGCGGTGAATATTCTCAAAATGACGCGAGGCCAGGGCCAAAAGATTAAGCACCACACAGGGATTGCCATCCCCTAAAATCGTGCCTCCCGAATAGCCGGGGATATTTGCGATCGCCGTGGGCAGCCCTCGTACCGTTACAAGCTGCTGCCCCGCTAGACTTTCCACACGAAAGGCAAGCAGGCTTTCCCCGCTGCGCACCAGAATCGCGGGCTGCATCGTGGCATTTCCGGACGGCGAGGAGTGGGGTGACGATGGCGGATGAAGGTCTGGGGGTAAATGCGCTGCCAGGTCTTCTAAAGGAATGACGCTACTGCGGAGCCTCAAGAGGCGGTTGCCACCTGGCATCATCTGAAGGTCGACCTCATTAAGGTCGATTATTTCGGCAACATCCTGCAGTGGCAAAGCATAAAGATTTGAACCCGCATTGACGAGCAGGGCATCGACGATAGATAGCGTCGCGGGCAGGGAAATGCTAAAGGTCGTCCCCTTGCCAAAGACACTGCTAAGCTGAATGCTGCCGCCGATGTTTTCCACCGAGGTCTTGACGACATCCATTCCAACGCCGCGTCCTGAAACATCTGTTAGCTTTTCGGCTGTCGACAATCCCGCATGAAAGATGAGCCGATGAATATCACTTTCAGCCATTTGGGTCGAGGCCGATATGAGGCCTCGCTCAATCGCTTTAGTCCTTATGCGCTCGGTATTCAGACCACGGCCATCGTCGATGATCCTGATAAGGACACCGCTTGCTGCCGGCGTGGCTTCCAATTGTATCGTGGCAAAGGCTTCTTTGCCGGCATTCAAGCGGTCGTCACTCCGTTCAACCCCATGATCGATGGCGTTTCTGACGACATGGGTGAGGGCATCCGCGATGCGTTCGGCGACTGATCTATCGAGCTCGACCTCATCGCCCTTAAGGACGACGTTGATACGCTTGTCCTGGCTGCGGGCTAAATCGCGGATGGTTCGTTCCAGACGCTGAAAAAGACCCTGCAGGGGTTGCAATCTGAGGGAAAGGGAAAGACCCTGCAAATCCTTGGCGATTTTTTGAATAAGATGGATGGCATTATCGCAGTTTTCCGAATCAAGCGATCCGAGCTGCCGTCCATGCCAGACGATGGCTTGCTGAGTGGCGAGTTCGCCGACTAACTCGATAAGATTGTCGAGTTTATTCGCTGCCACTCGAATCGTTTCCTGCGGCTTTGCAGCCGGCGCTGAAGGCGAGGCGGTCTGGGCCTTTTTTTCAGGTGATGGGTCGCCTGCTTTGGAGCTTAAGGCTTCGCTGGCCGATGGCGATGTGTCCTCGCGTATGCTGCCGGGCTGAGTCGCATGGGGCTCTGTAGCTTCAGAAGGAAGGTCAACCGATTCCGGGAGCGCCGCCCCATTTTTAGGCCCGGTGGTCCTGTTCCCTAGAAACGGCACCAGACCAGTCTGAATCGCCGCAAGCTCAGAGACAGGCACGGTCCCATCACCTGACTTAAGTCTTTCAACCCAGGCGACAAGCGTCGATTGAGTGTCGAGAAAAATTCGGATGATGGCCGCATCAATCGCACCCTCTTGACCCATGACTACGGAAATAAGATCTTCCACGGCATGAACCAGATGGTGAAACTCGTCAAGACCAACCGCTCCGCTGCCGCTCTTCAAATTGTGGGCCGCACGGTAGAGTTCGTCTTTTGTTTCGGCGCTGCTGTCCTGCTCAAGACGCAGGGATATCTTCTCCCACTCAACCAGGATATCGACCGCTTCATCGAGAAAAAAACCCAAGAACTCGTTCATGCCGTTTTTCCGCTAAATCTTTGACGTGCTAGGAAGCTTTAGCCAGTCTTTTTTCGTAGATCTGCTTGATATTGCCGCCGAGGGTGTTGACCGTGAACGGCTTGACAATATAGCCGTCAACGCCTTCGGTCAGGGCTTCCACAACATTTTTCTTCTCAGCTTCCGCAGTCAGCATGAGGAAGGGAACTTTTTTACCCCAGGTCGAAGCGCGAACCGCACGAAGGAGTTCGATGCCCTTCATCTTGGGCATGTTCCAGTCACAGATGATAAAACCGAAGGGCTCACCCGCGCCGGCTGCCTGCTCAAGGGCCTTGAGGGCGGCGGCACCATCGTTGGCTTCAACCAGATTGGTATAGAGGAGCACATTGAGCGCCTGACGAACCATTTGCCGAAACATATTCATATCATCGACTATAAGGATCTTGGTCTTTGGAGGGAGACTTGTCGTCATAAGCAGTCCTCGATTTGATAAAGAAAATCATCCATCGCCTCACCCATTTTATCAAAGGGAAGGAGGTCTGTAAGGGGGAGGCGTAGGCACATATTTCCGAACCGATAGCAGATTCGGGCAAGCAAATTGCGCCTACTCGTCGTTACCAACGGAGATTTTGGAAGTTCAAAGACAAGAGCGGCTCGAGGGAAACGCGGGAGTGGGGTGACGGACCCAGAAAAATGCCGGAATAAGGGTCCCGGGCAAACCCCGCTATCTCATTCATGCTTTCTAGCAGAAAAATTGAAGAATTTGTCTCTGTCGCTCTTCTATCGCTTCATTGATCACGGCTACGATTTCTGATTTAGGTGCTGGGCCCTTTAGAACCTTCATGACTCCGACTTTGAGGGCTTCATCGCGGGTTCTGGAATTGATGTGGTTCGAGCAAATGACGAAGGGAACATTAAACATCAGCTCTTTCGTTCTTAGAAAAAGTTCAAGACCATCCATCCCGGGAATACCGAAATCGGATAAAATAGCCGTAATTTTTGTGCTGCGCAGAATCTCCAGCGCTTCGAATCCGTCCGAAACCATGATAACCGTCACGTCCAGATCGGCAAGAATCGGCGTAAATCGCTGGCGCAATTGACCGTGGCCAGTGACCAGCAGGATTATCGTCTCATCACTCGCCGACAACTCAAGATCATTCATTGTGATTATCCTTTCTTAATAGCCGCTCGTTGCATGAATCGTATATTCTCCTTCATCATCTTCGTCACTTGGGGCGGGTGCTCGAGGCATTGATAGAGCATGAAACAGCAACGTTCGCCGGGCCGGCTCAGCATCGCCGAGGCTACTGCCTGATTGCGCCCCAGCTTGGCCTCATGCTCTTCGGCCGCACCCGCACTCGTCTCCGGTTCACCCTCTTTTTTCAGAGGCTCGGTACCAAGCGGGGACGACGAACTTTCTTTGAACTGAATGATGGTTCCGGTCGCCTGCGCTTGCTTGACTCTTTTAAGCAGATGCACGGCCTTGGCCTGCACCCTCGATTCGACAATGCCCAGTTCCATGAGAATTTCCTTGGCGGGCGGAATATCATTGGCGCGCAGGTGGGCGAGGGCCAAATTAAATTGGACCGCCGACAGGAGATCGGCGCGTTCGTCGGGAATGGCCTTCATTGTCTTTCGGTACTGTAAAATACCCTCTTCCACCTTGCCGCAGCGTGCCATCGCCACGGCAAGATTATTCATATAGGAGACGATATGCTCAGCGTGCTTGAGCTGACCCATGAGCGCCCGGGCTTCCTCAGAATCGGCATTGATAGCGATCTTGACTTTGGTCTCCTTGACTTTCTCACTGCCCGGATCGAGTTCGTCGACCATCTCCAAAATCTGATCGGCCTTGGCCGTATCCCCGAGGTCCGAGTGAATCACAGCAATCTGGCAAAGACGCCCCAGATTTAAGGGGGCAAGGGCTTGGGCTTTCTCAAAGCACTTGAGGGCCGTGACGATATCGCGAAGCTGCATCATCGTCTTGCCAAGAAGGTTGAGGACAAAGATCGACTCACCTGAATTCTTGAGCGAACCAAAGGCAAGCTCGCGGGCTTTTTCATAATCGGCTTCAAAATACGATAGCTCTGCCTCCATGAGCAGCTTGGAACCCTGAGTAACACCAGCACTGGTCATAAAGCGCTGCATAATCGATTTCGCCTCGGGCAGATTTTTCGCTTCCAGAGCCTGGCGGAATTTTCTCTCGAGGGTTTTTTTCTCGGTGGGTGCCCGATCCTGCTGTATCGTCCAGATGATGTTCTTGATGATTTCAACGCGCGAGGTCGGCTTGGTCATGATACAGGCGATGCCCATCTCCCTGAGGAACTGGGCATCGTTGGATTCGATTAAACTCGTATACAAAATGAAGGGCGCGGTCTGCCCCCCTTCATCCTTGGCTTTTTGCAGAAAGATTGGCCCTGTGACGACGGGAATCTTCCATTCCTGAATGACCAGGTCATTATCGCCATTGGCCTTCAGATAGTCGAGGGCTGATCGCCCATCGCTGAAAACCTGAACCTTCTCAACGCCCATCTCTTTCAAAGCTGAAGAGAGGTCCTTTTGCACAGCGGCATCACTCTCGACTATAACTGCAGACTTCAAATTCAGGATATTTATTGCAGCACCTGCCGCACTCGGCGCAACGTTACTGAGGTGCGCGGCGTAGATCTGCTTCACCTGCTTTTCCAGGCTTGGGTCCAGTCTTTGGACCTGGGTAAGTAAAGCCGTCGCTTCTTCAACCTTTTTCGTCTTGATCAACGGCAGGGCCAGGTTCAAAAGCTGCTGCAGATTGCCCGGCTGGTTCACGGTCAGCTGGCGTTCAAAATTCAATAGCTCATTAAAATTACCGGTCTCGCTTAAGGATTTGCGCAGATAGGAGGCTGAAAGGTTGAGGGATTTCCAAGCCATTCCCTCGAAATCATTGAGAAAATTATCCAATTCATACTTAAGCTTTTCTTTATTGAAAGGCTTCATGTGATAGCTGAGCAGTCCCAGTTCAAAGGCCACGGGCAGCAGGCTCATCTCCATGTCATCAACAAAAGCGGAAACCTTGAGGCTTAACAGCTGGGGCGTCCGGCAAATCAAACTCAAAAGCTGAAAAAGATTGGTTTCCTGATCGGCAAAGATGGAACTGATAACCCAACTTACCGGCTCACTCTCAAGGATAGCCAGCGCTTCCTTGATGCTTGGCACCGCCTGAACATCGGTGAAGCCTTTATCCCTGAGGAGTTCGGTTATGAGTGAACGTGAGGTCCCGTTAGCTTCCACGGCGATGACTTTGTGTTTGCGGTCGCGAATATTACTGCCCACGTTTTTTCCAATTATAAAAAAGTAGATACACAATGAGCGGCTGGTCCGAGACCCTTAGCGTTTCCAAGTCTTCCGCAATTCCTCAATGGAATCACGGCAGGCCCTATTCAGAACTCGGCAAATAGAGTCTGGATTATGCATTCCATCCGCATATTCTTCCAGGACCACGCAGAGAGCCGCTAAGCGGTTTACGCCTATATTTCCCGACAATCCTTTTAGATGATGGGAAATCTTTGCTACCAATACCACGTCTTTGCCTTTTATCGCGCTTTCAAGAGAGGCAAGAACCAACGGCGCTTCGCTTATGAAAGTATCGATAAGGTCGTCAAGAAATGGAACCGAATCCCCGGGACGCTCAAGTCCCTTTAAAACTGCGAGAACTTCACTGTCAAGAACAGCAACTTTGTTCGCTTTTCCAAAGGCGTCTTTCATGCGACTCTTCGGCTCTCTATCGCTTAGCTTTAGGCCCATCTCAGGAGCTCCACGTGATAGTAACGTTTGTCCGTTTCCTAAGCGATGGAGTGAGGGGTCCCTGGTCGATAAAAAGTGGTCTTGCTAAAACATGATAGGATCGCTCTTACACTATCAATGTTAAGACAAACTTTTGAGTCCCCTCCTGTCGATTCTATCGGCAGGAGGGGCGCACGAAGTTTGATATTATTATAAGTTATTGTTATTTATGAATAAATTGTCTAATTCAGAATTGATTTCTTCCCTTTTTGTCAGAATGCGACAGCTGGAAAATCAGCCCTGATTTATACGAAACAATTTTCGCCTAGAGAATGTCGCGGTGTTGCAGCAAGTTTATAATCGCTGAGTGTAAGGCTTCTCTTTTTATCGGTTTTGCAATGTAAGCATCCATTCCCACCTCAAGACAACGATCATGATCCCGTTGCAATGCACTCGCTGAAAGAGCAACGATAGGCAGCTCCTGGTAAGGCTCAGCGCTTTGGCGAATCCATTTCGTGCATTCATAGCCGTCCATATCAGGCATCTGACAATCCATGAAGATAAGGTCAAAGTGATCTTCGCTGAGGGCTTTGATGACATCAAAGCCATTGCTTACCGCTTGAGCGCGAAAGCCCATGCTGTCGAGGAACTTCAGAATAACCTTACGATTGATCATATTGTCGTCAGCTACCAGAATATGAGCTCTTAAATTCGTGGGCAGCGGAGGGATTTCTTTTCTGGCAGTTGATTCATAGTCCTCTTCCTCACCTTTGCAGAGGGTCAGGGTAAACCAAAATTTGCTGCCCTTGCCGACCTGACTTTCCACATCAATCTGCCCATTCATCCGTTCCACCAGATGTTTGCAAATGGAAAGTCCGAGGCCTGTGCCTCCAAATCGTCTGGTCGTCGAGCTATCGGCCTGCGAAAAAGCTTTGAAGATTCTATCTTGTCCCGCCTTGGAGATCCCTATGCCGGTGTCTATGACTTCGAAGTGGAGCTTTTCGGTGTCGTTTTTATCAATTGTTTTCCATATTCTAAGTGATACGGATCCCTGCGAAGTAAATTTAATGGCGTTTGAAATGAGGTTGGATAGGACCTGGCGCAGGCGGCCGCTATCGCCAAGAATAAAGCGGGGCACATCGCTACCAATGTCGGTATAGATCCTAAGGCCCTTCGTGCGCGCGGTGTAGAAGAAGCTTTTCTCTGTATCATGTATGAGATCGTATAAATTGAAATTTATGATTTCAAAGTCTAATTTCCCGGCTTCGATCTTTGAAAAATCCAGGACATTGTCAATCACCGACAGCAGCGCCTCACCGGATATGATGGCGTGATCGACATATTCTCGCAGTTCGCTGTTTAAGGGTGCGTTGGAGATTAGGTTGATCATACCCATCAGCCCGTTGAGTGGCGTCCGTATTTCATGGCTCATATGGGCTAAAAATTCCGATTTAAGCCTTGAGGCCTCATGGGCCGACGCTTCCCCGGATTTATGCCTCATTTCCGCTATCTCAGCGAGGCGCCGCTCCGTTATGTCAGTCGACACCGCGACCTGCCCTATAATGTCTCCTTCGGTATCGCGCATCGGCGAATAATGGGTTTCAAACCAAAGTCCCTTGTCGTGCGTGATTGCCGTCCAACTTTCACCGGCGAGGGCTCGCCTGTGGCTCTGCAGTTTTTGCTCGATATCGCCACCTGATTCCGTAACATGGCGGCCAACCAGCTCACCTGATTTAAACCCCAGTTTTTCGAGGCATTTGCCTTGGGAAAGAGTAATCATGCCCTGGCGGTCGGCAGCCCACAGGATGATAGGCGCGAAGTCAAGCACGGTCATGAGGTTCCGTTCCAGACTACGGGATTTTTCCTCGGCTATTTTTTGATCGTGAATATCGGTAATCGTGCCGAACCATTGAATGATGACGCCCTGCTCATCGCGCACCGGGAGTGAACGCGCCAGGTGCCAGCGATACTCGCCTTTCTGATTGCGGAGCCTTAATTCCGCCTGATAGCCTGTCGCCTTTGCTACCGCTTGATTCCAAGCATCGCGGCTGGCTTTCGCATCGAGTGGATGCAAAACCTTATCCAGTTCGCTCCGCATGGATTGCTCCCTACTCAAACCCGTATATTCAAGCCAACGTTGATTGAAGAATGTCGGCCGGCCTTGACTATTTGAAGTCCATATCATCTGTGGCACGGCTTCTGAGAGGATGCGCAGTCGGTCCTGGCTTTCCTTGCTGGGCTTTTCCCGGGCCTTTCTTGCCGTAATGTCCGGGGACCGAGCGACTGCCCCGATAACTCTTGTTATCAATAGGATAAGTGCTATAGAAATGGAGACGAGAGCTACGAAAATCATGGCATCGGCAATAACATTGATGGAGATCAGCGAGGGAGTCCACAGGGGGCAAGGGCCATCAGGCTTAAACCCTGAGGTATCCATAAATAGAGACAAAAATTCAAACATGCTCTTTACAACCTTTGCAGGGAATCTCAGATTCCAAATAGCTTTTGAAATAATTTATATTGGGAATTGATAAGCTGCACTTAGAAAAATAAAAACTTTTTGGCATTCTTTGTCTATAGAGTTAGCCAGTGTCTGTCCGGAAATGGGGAGGGCAAGGCGCGAGGCCGAAAAAAAGCGGAGTTTATTCCCATAAATGAGCATTTTTTTCTGCCGATGAAACGCAGCCATCGCCATTTCCGGACTGACACCAGCCAGTGTCTGTCCGGAAATGGGGAGGGCAAGGCGCGAGGCCGAAAAAAAGCGGAGTTTATTCCCATAAATGAGCATTTTTTTCTGCCGATGAAACGCAGCCATCGCCATTTCCGGACTGACACTAGCTAAGTCCCCGAGTCAACGCGTACCGATCCTGTGAAAAACGGAGACGATATTAATATGTCACTCATTGCGGGCCCCTATACCATTACTCTCGATGACGATCCCCTGGTCCACAAAATCATTGCCCAGGTGACCGGGATGCCATCGCTCCCATTCACCTGCCCAACAAAGCTTCTGCGCAAGGCTTCGGCGCTTAATCCCGTGGCGGTATTCCTCGACATCAATCTCAAAAAGAATGTTTCGGGCCTGGATTGTTTGCCCGAGCTCCGTAGCTTGTGGCGTATTTCACCTATCCTCGTTATGACGGGCGATAGAGACAATGCTCTGATTGGTCGCTCGCTTGCCACGGGTGCCAATGATTTTTTAAGAAAGCCCATCAATCCCGACGAATTGATTGCCCGCATGCAGATACGCATCTGCGAAATGCAGGAAAAACGAGGTTTTGAGGAGATAAAATTAGCTGACACGGTATTTAACCCCCGGCTCGGTACGCTTAGCAAGGGCGATCGGGTCGTCTATCTTCCGCGTCTTGAGGCCGAGATACTACTCCACCTCTCAAACGGCAGTGGTTTGACTTTCACCAAAGAAAGTATTCGTCTGCGCCTTTGGGGCAAAACCAAAGTCTGTGACAATGCGATCGATAAAAAGCTGACAACTTTGCGCAAAGCCTTTCGTGAACTGAGCTCCTCCATGGCGCTTCGAACAGTCTATGGGGGACAGGTCTCGCTTTCCCTCTCAGGCGAACGCCCCATGCAGGAAGCCCATTGATTCTCCTTATAAGCCACTCTGCCGTTAGTCCTTTCCTCCGGCCCTGGAAAAGCCTTTCGTTGGCTCTGTATCCTTGAGCGAGGCCATCGTTTCGCTCAAGCGTGCCACCCCTGCCTAAGGGCGGTTTGTTATAAGAATTCTCAGGGCCCTACTTTCCCCTTAAAAAGCAGTTGCATGTCGTCTCATCCGCTTGCAGACTTAGGCCTTCCAGCTTGCCCTGAAGGAGAGTCCCTGTGATCGATCGCAAAACAATAGCGGATGAATATCCTTTTCAGTATCATATCGACGATAGTTTTCTCCTCGTGCTCGACAGCGCCTCGGCCAGCAAGGGCTGGGTTTCGGAACTTAAAGAACAGGCGATTCCGTCGCTCTCGCGCGAAATCCACTATGCACAGTTCGCGGTCGGCCTGGTGAACGGCAAACGCCCTTATGCGGTCGTCAGCTGGAAGCAGAATCAAGCCCACCGTCACCCCTTGGAAAAGCGCTGGATCCTCTCTCACTTTTATCGAAGCCTTCGTCAGCAGTGGAAGACGAGTCGCTTGAATATAGTGCTGAATCAAACGAGCGCGCAGGATATTGCTATGGCCGAAGATGCCTATCTATGTGCCATGCGACCCAACGACGAGGGCAACCAGTGGGTACAGGTCAATATCCTTCATACCAAGCCTTCGGAGACCCTTGATCCCTTTGCCAGGATACGTTTTGAAGGCCTGCAGGGTTACCGAAAGTGGATCAATGAAAACCCTGACGAGCTCACCTCGATCGAGATCGGCAAAAGGCTCAGGAGCTTTGCCGAGGCCCATGGCTGCGGCTTCGTCGAGCTGGGTTTGGAGGAGCTTAAAAAAGAAAAGATGAACCTACTCCTGGCCGTGGGTCAGGGTTCGCTGCGTTCCCCCTCCCGCTGCTTCTATCTCACTCATAAACTGAGTCCAGGCAAAAAACCTGTCATGCTGCTCGGCAAGGGAATTACCTTCGATACGGGTGGGATCAATATAAAAGCCTTCGAAAGTTTCGTCAACGCTATGAAAAACGATATGGGTGGCGCTGCCCTCATGTCCCACATATTCATGGCACTCGTTAAATCCGGCTACTCAGAACCGCTGGTTCTGGCGATACCCAGCTGCGAAAACCTCGTCGATGCCAATGCGATGAAACCCGGCTCTCTCATTCAAAGCCGCAAAGGCCCAAAGGTTTTTATCGAGCATACCGACTCCGAGGGGCGCTTGATCCTGGCTGATGCCCTATCCTATGGTCAGGACAGCTATCAACCCCAGGTGACACTTTCAGCGGCCACTCTTACGACAGCCTCGCTCAGGCAATTCACGAACTATTTTACGGCTGTTCATTTTGCACCTGAAAAATTTCACAATGCCCTCCATGAAGCGGGCAGGAATTGGGGCGAACGATTCAGTTTTTGGGAGGATTTTCTACCCTTTTGGAACGGCAATAATACAAAATTTGGTGATTTGACAAATATGGGTCGTCTCCCTTCCCATGCTAGTATGGGAGGGGGTTCAAATGTAGCGGCGCACTTTCTGCGGGAATTCACGACTGGGCCCTTAATTCATTTTGATATCTTCGCGAGCTGTTGGAATTGGAGCGGCGATTATCCGGGCGCCCCGAATGGAGCCACCGGAGCTGTTTTCAATTCACTTTTTGAAACCCTGCGCAAAGGAAGCTTTTCCTAAGCGTGACTTTTACGCGAGAGCCGTTATCGGGCGCTCAATTTTCGGGAGGTTAGCCCTGTTCTATGACCGATCCTACTAGCCAAGAATGGCCTCTGGAACCTAACGGTATAGCCATGGACAAAGCTGCCGGAACCCGCCCGCGTCGGCTCGGGTTGAAGATCCCTGCGGCTGCATTGGCAGCCATTTTCCTTTTTGAATGCCTCTTTCTCTTTTGGAATTGGATAGTTCCCCCATGGGCCGAAATCCGTGAAGGGAAAATTCCGCCTTCGGCTTTGATCAGGGACTACGAATCCAAACGGGAAGACGACAAAAAGCTGCCCGCTCTGCGCTGGAAACCCATCGCCAAGCCGATCCCGAGGCCGATCTCCAAAGTCTTTATCCTTGCCGAGGATAGCCGCTTCTATGAACACGATGGCTTCGACTACGAAGCGATCGAAGCGGCCATGAAATACAACTGGCAGAAGGGCAAGCTCCTGCGTGGAGCGAGCACGATCAGCCAACAGACCGCGAAGAATATGTTTTTAAGTCTGTCGCGCAACCCTCTTAGAAAATGGCATGAAGTGCTCCTGACCTACATGCTTGAAGCCAAACTCTCCAAAGCTCAAATCCTTCATACCTACCTGAACGTTGCCGAATTTGGGCTTGGCATCTATGGTATTGAAGCGGCGGCACAAGCCTATTTTCATACATCGGCCGGCAATCTTTCGCAGGATCAGGCCATTCAACTCGCGGCGACGCTGCCCAGCCCGAAAAAGCACAATCCCCTGACGCAATCAAAAGCCTTTCAGCAGCGCGATCGGCGGGTATCCTCGGCTATTCACATGGTCGATCAATATCTGGTTCTGCGCGGAAAAAAGGCGACAGGGGCTACCGCCGCCTTGCTCACTGAAGCTGAACTTGCTGAAAAACTTCGTGAGGTCATGGCGGACCCTGCGAGGGAAAAACCTGACGAGGGTTGGGATAATCCCGTTGCTGATGCCGATGCTAAGGGTAGCAATGGCAATGGCGCTGATCACGCCGCGGCTCCAAACGGTGGCGAGATACCGGCACAGCCTCAGTCCGGGGAAGGCAATGGTGAAGCCCTGGACGCCATGAAGAACGGCGCTATGCCTTCCCCTTCGCCTGCCCCCGATCCTCAAGCTGATGAGGCTCAGCCTGAAGCGCCCGTGGCGCCCCAAGGCCGCGTCCCCCCGGGCTGACCCTTGGACGGAAGACCATGAGTCGCCCTGAGTTCACTCCCCAGGGCTGCGGATGCCATGGTATTTTGAAATCCCTACGGAGCGAACTAAGCGCTCTTAGAAACCTCAAGATTTATGCCCTTGCTCGCCAAAAGCGCAACAAAGGCTTCCTTCTCGATCGCCTTCATGTAAGCGTCCTTGACATCAACCACACCCTTAACAACCAGATTCAACAGAGAATCGTTGAGCATGATGTTCCCTTTGGCCTTCTGCGTTTGCATGTGATTCCCCATCATATGGGTATTGCCCTCGCGAATCAGCGCCGCAACCGCTTTATCGACGACCAGGATTTCAAGCGCCGCGACCCGGCCGCCGCCCTTCTTTCTAACAAGCGTCTGAGCGACGACACCCTTCAGGGATTCGGCAAGCATCACTCGAATCTGCTCCTGCTGATTCGAAGGGAACTGATCGATCAGACGATCGACGGTGGAAATCGCTGTGTTGGTGTGAAGCGTACCAAATACCAGGTGACCTGTTTCCGCCGTCTCAATCGCGATTTCAACTGTTTCCAGATCCCGCATCTCACCGATGAGGATAATATCCGGATCCTCCCGCAGCGCCGCGCGCAGGGCACGTGAGAAAGAACTTGTGTGCTTATGCACTTCCCGCTGGTTCAAAAGGCATTTTTTCTGTTTATGCACAAATTCAATGGGATCCTCGATGGTGAGAATATGCTCGCTGCGTGTGTCATTGATCAGATCGACCATGCCGGCAAGAGTGGTTGATTTACCGCTACCCGTAGGGCCGGTGACAACAACCATACCCTTGGACAGTTCGCAGAATTTGCGAACGGCCGGCGGTAAACCCAAGGCATCAGCGGAAAGAATTTTTTCGGGTATTTGCCGCAACACCGCACCCACTCCCATTCGATCCCGAAATATATTGACGCGGAAACGGGCAAGTCCCGGTATTTCATAGGCAAAGTCAGTATCATTGCCTTTGGAGAATTCCTCGCGGTTACGGGGTGGGATGATAGGATCAAGGATCTGCTTCATATAGTCCTCACGCACGATTTCGGTACCGATCCGTTCAATTTCGCCATCGATACGCATACAGAGCACTTCGCCCATCGTCGCATGAAGGTCGGACGCCTTGCGCTTGATCATATCCTCCAAAACCGCATCAATGGGAAAGGCGCGACCATTACGATCAATCGTTTCACCAGGAATAAAGGCTCCAAAGTGAATGACGTTTTTTTCGGGCGCGGGGGCCGGCACATAGATCGATGAGGACCGGTCAGCAAACGACTGCGCTTCCTGATAGCGATAGTCCTCTTCATCGTCAAGCGGCGCGCTAAAAGGCACGGCATGAAGGGTGGGTCGATTTTCAAAACCCATATCCTGATTGTTGATTTCAGAATTCAAAGGGGCAAAATCCGACCTTATGGGTGTTACGGAATTAAATAGGGCACGATTGCTGTTGGGACTGTTCGGTAGAAACGGCGCTGAATGCGCAGCGGC
>CAXSGP010000013.1:43229-43442 GCA_964236955.1 uncultured Oligoflexus sp.
AAATCTCCATTCGCGGCAAAAGGAAAAGCCTCGGGGGGCGCTTGGTGAGCAAAGGCATCCGGCACGAGAGGCAGAGGCGCGAGAGTTGGGATGACCGGCGGCTTGTCAATGCCGGTGGCCTGAGCCATGTTAAACATCCCAAAATTACCTAAGGGCTCCGGCTCCATTTGAATCGGCTTGGGCGCTCCCTTTTGCTCGCCAAGGATTTGTCCC
>CAXSGP010000013.1:43452-63916 GCA_964236955.1 uncultured Oligoflexus sp.
GTTGATAGAGCGGATTGCCTTGCGGCGGAATAAAGGCAAAAAGCCGCAAAATAGGTCCAAATTGAGCGATCAGCTTTAACTCGCCAAAGTTTACGATTGATAAGACCCCTTCGGTGGCGGATTCACCAAGAGCCTCGCCGTTGGCGACCAAACCATCGATCAGGGCTTGAACTTCCTGAGCGGTGGCAGACGGTAATTGCTGGAGCACCTTATCGCTGGCGAAATGCAGGAGATGAGGACTTTGACCCGTTTCAAAGCGAACCGCTTCGGCTTTTTCGACGATGGCTTGTTTGAGGGCTTTTTTGAAATTTTCCATACGGCTATGCTCCCATGAATGCATCTCTGCTATCGGCAGCCACCGTAAGAATTAAAGAGAGCCGATTTTGGCCGTTTCCCAAAATCGGCCCTTTCCTGAGTATCTTCAAAAGCCAAGTGACTAACGTTTTACACCCGTAAGGACCTCTAGCGCCAACTCAACTCGGCCGAAGGGTGCCGAGACCTGAAAGCCTTGGACGTCATTCCCCAATTCTGTAACCATGGTCCGCGCGATTTCCACCCCCACTTTTCGGGCATCCTCAGCCGTCTGAGGCACAGCCATTTTTTTCATGACAGCATCTGGAATGAAAACGCCGGGAACTTCGTTATGCATAAACTGAGCATTCCGATAACTCATCAAGGGCCAGATCCCGGCCACGATGGGAATCTTGATATTGTGTTTCTCAATGTATTCCATAAAGCGATAGAGAGCCTTGAGATCAAACACAGGCTGCGTGATCGCCCACTCCGCTCCCGCTTCAACCTTATAGGCAAAGCGCTTCATTTCGTAGTCAAAGTCAGCATGCACGGGATTGACTCCGACCCCTACCGATAATGCCGTCGGCTCACCGATGGGCCGCGACCCCAGATCGATACCATCGTTCAATCGCTTCACCATATTCGTCAAGCCGATCGCATCGATATCAAATACCCCCGTAGCGTTGGGATAACTTCCCATTTTGGGGGGATCGCCTGTTACGAGCAAAACGTTACGCAGTCCAATCGCATGAGCGCCGAGCATATCCGACTGCATTCCAAGCAGATTGCGGTCCCGGCAGGTGTAGTGCAAAACCGTTTCGATCTCGGCCTGCTGCTCTATCATCACCGCAGTAAGAATCGCACTCATCCGGGCACTGGCACGCGGACCATCGGGAATATTCACGGCATCGACGCCAGCGGCCTTGAGGCGCGCAGAACTTTCCAGGATCTTGGTCGGCACCACGCCTGCCGGCGGCAGCAGTTCAACGCTCGTAACAACCTCGCCCAAAGCGATTTTTCGACTCCATTGGGATTTCTCTATCAGGGGCACGGGCGTGCAACTGCTGAGCGGAGTCGTCAAAAGTTTCGATTCTTCGTTGCCAATCACTTCGATGCGATGCGAATAGTTTGCTTCTTCGGCATTGCGCATCGCCCGTTGATGCCGAAAGGATTGCGCCATGGCCCGAATGTGTTCAGGCGATGTCCCGCAGCAACCACCGACGTAAAGCACGCCGGCCTGTAGAAAGTGTTTGGTGAACTCGGCCATGTATTCGGGCGTGCACATGTAAAGGGTTCGGCCATCCACTTCTTTGGGCAGACCAGCGTTAGGCTGCACGATAAACGGTATGGTCAAACCGGGCATAATCCGTTGAATAAGAGTTAAGAGGGGCTGCGGCCCCACTGAGCAGTTAAAACCAGCAGCATCGACACCCCATTCGACAATTTTTTTAATGGCCCAATCCGCGGGTGTACCAAAAGGCATATTGCCTTCCGTATCCACAGTGATTTCAGCCATGATAGGAATATGCGGCGCGGCTTCCTGGGCTGCAAGAATCGCCTGTTGAAGTTCGCTTATATCGCCAAAGGTCTCGAGGGAAAAGACATCGACCCCCCCTTCATGCAGGCCTCTCATTTGCTCGGAAAAGGCCGCCTTGGCCTCGTCAAAGCTAGTCGGGCCCCAGGGCTCCATCCGAACGCCCAAGGGTCCTACCGATCCTGCGACAAAGCCTTTTTCACCGATAGCCTGACGAGCCAGCTGCGCAGCTTTCTTATTGATTGAACGCGTCTCTTCCTGCAGATTGTGTTTTTGCAGCTTAAAGCGATTCGCACCCCAACTGTTGGTGCTGACCACCTCGGCTCCGGCCTTTACGTAATCATTGTGCAGTTCGAGAATCAGGGTGGGGCTTGAAAGATTGGCATCTTCAAAGCAGCGATTGATGAATATTCCACGATTGTAGAGCTCGGTCCCGGTCGCCCCATCAAATAACAGGGGGATTCTCTTATCAAGGGCTTCACGAAAGCTTTTTGGTAATTCCATAGCTCAATTCCCGATTGGATCGTCTGACAAGAGTCTCCCGCTCACTCTTAATCAATGGCATTAAGACGATAGTGCAATAATGGGCCTATACTAATGTTTTTGATTGGGAATGAAAAGAGGCTTACCGGTTTTACCCCTTAGATATATCGGTGACACCGCCCCCATGCGGCCCGCAAGGCGAAAAAAAAGATCCAGTGTGACCTGAATCCTTTGCTCCGTCTAGACTATGCAAGCTTATTTAGCCTCCATCGCCGCTTCGATCTCGTCGGCCTTTACATCGGAAAGCGGCTTATCTTTCTTCTTGCCGGCAGCGCGCGCGGCCTGGGCCTTGTCCTTAGGACTGCCGTAGACCTGCGCCTGAATGCGGCGTAGCAGGAAATTAGCTTTACGCTGCATCTCTATATTCTTGGCTTCCGTATCGTTCAGCATGGCCTGCAGGTTGTCCATCGCCGCCTGGTTATCATTGCGGCCGTATTTCGCAACAAGAGCGAGGTAATAGCGCGCAAATGGATTGTGCTTGTCACTGTCGAGAACATCATGAAAAGCTTCTTCAGCTTTGGCATAATCCTGGAGTCGCGCCAAGGCAATGCCATAGCCCAGTCCCGCCTGGGTACATTTTCCGCAGCGGGAATAGACGGCGTGGAAGACATCGCGCGAGGCTTCCAAATTGCCCATTTCCAGGTGCAGCTGAGCGAGATTCATTCCACTTGCGATCTGCGTCTCCGAGGCATTGAAAGCCGATTCAAAGTAGCGAATGGCTTCCTTGAAATCTTCGAACGTGGCCCCGGGCCGACTCATCTCGGCCAGACCCAGAATGTTTTTGACCTCGGGATTACCGGGATGATATTTATCCAAAAGCTTGGCGTAATAGCCCGCGAGGCTGTAGTTCTGCTTCATGGTCAAAGCCAAGGCCAAAACGGTGATGGCGGTCTCATCCTGGGGATGATTTTCCAGATACTTTCGGGCATCGGCGATGGCAATGTCCCATTCCGCAGCTCCAAGATTGGCATAGAGTCTCACGAGTTCACTCTTCGAGCTGTTGCGCAGGGATACCCAGCGATCCCGGGAGATTTGCTTCATCAGGGTTTTGCCTGAGGTTTGCAGGACGATGGGATCCTCGGCAAAGCCCATTTTGATGCCTGAAACCTCTTTCGAGGCGTTCGAGGTCGTTCCCGTCGTATTGCAGCCGTGGGCTAAGAGTAAGCTCGTGGCGATCAAAATTTTCTTAAACATATGGTAGCTCCTTTCGAATTCAGAAGGTAACTCAGCCGATGCCCGATCACGGTTCAACTTTTATTGGTATCCATTGAATATAGCCGCTACCGGTCGCGCCGTGGCTACGCTCAAGATTGCTGTCGCTGCTGTTGACGACTATCTCTTGGGAGCCTTCAGGAGTCGTTTCGCCCTTTTCAGAAATTCCCAAAGCAATGGATTCGGCCCGCGCCGCAGCTTTCCCAAAGGCATTGATAACGGCAAGTTTTTGATTCTCAAAAGCCCTCACGGTCTTTTCATCGAGGGTTTGGGCAATGCTCAAATTCTCTATTGATGTCAGACTGTTACGAGTGCTCTCTGAGAGCCGCAGCATCGCCTGGCCACAGTATGTCGTCATCCCAAGCGCACAGACCCGGTCATAGGCAGCCTGGGTCTTTTGAAAGATCGTGTATTGAGCGGTCAGTGTTTTAAGCGGATCGGTCTGCGCCAGGTTAAAAATCTCCTGCTTGGTTTCCACGGCTTGTTTCTCAGCGATGAGGAAACGCAGTTGAGCCAGAGATTCGATCACGCCGCGCTCGTTGACATTGAGTTTGGAAAGCGTGGCTTCAACCTGACGAATCTTGTTGATATCGCCAGACTTAGCCGCGCGGCGCGCATCAAAGCTGACAACCCGAGCGACGATCAAGGGATCCTCCTTGGAAATCTCCCTAGCCTTGGCTGCGCCCCAGAGAGCATACTTGGCATCACCATAACGTTCTTCGATGGCCATGATGGCAAGCGCCGAATTGATACGATCAGCCTTGGCAACCCTTGTATCCTCAGCATGCGCAGCATGCAGACGAACCGCATTACCGTAGAGTTCGCGACCCATATAGAGTTCGGCCAAAGTCATGCGAATGCCCGGAACTTTTGGATCCTTGGGAAAACGCTCGGTGAATTTCTGATAGAAAAAGATCGACTGGTCCTCCCAGGCCATCGGCACAGTCCAGTCGCCGCCAAAGAGCAAGGCGTCATGATCATAAGGCGAAACCGGATATTCGTTGACAAGCGCCAATAGCGTTTCAACCGAAGGGGGATGCTTATTGTCGTTATGATAGGCCTTGGCGAGAACAAACATGCCCTCGACCCGTCGCTTGTCGCTTCGGTACTTCTTGGTGAATTCGGCAAGCTTGTCCGAAGCCGGCCCAAAGCGCTTTTGCGCGAAGTGTTCACGGCCGCCTTCAAACAGGGCATCACCCAACATGGCCACCGAATCAAGGCTGCGTTTGCCAAATATCGGGGTCAACCTTGCCTTAATGGTCAGGCGTGCGACGTCTTCAAGTTTTTGCCAGCTGCGGGAACTCTGATAAGAGGCCAGCATCATGCCGGCGGCAAGTTGAGCGGGTCTGCCCTGGGAATTTTTCTCGAGATTTTTCGTCCAGACCTGGAAGGCCTTGGCACCGTTATTGACGTTTATCAAGAGCAATCCGTGGTGGGCAAGGTCATCCCAGTTGCCGGTGGCAGCAAAACGTTCCTCATACATTGCGGCCAGCGAGCTGCGTGCGGCCGCATTCTTTTTAGGCATTCCATCCCAAGGCGCCGCAACGGGCCAGTCCGCGAGCACTCTTTGGGAAGCTATGGCTGCCAGCAAAAACTCCTGGGCTTTGGATCCGGATCCTTCCCTTTTGAGTTCCATGAAGGTTCGGACAGCTTCAGCATGCTGATTGTTCAGAGCGTAGATACGGCCCAATTCGCTACGGAAATTGACTTTATCCGCAGGTACCACCCGACCGGCGATATAGGTGTTGAGTATGGAAATGGTCTGGGAGCGCAGCGGTTTGGTGGCGTTGCTCTTCTTCGATGCGGCGACCAGGCTCGTAACGAAGCCTTTATATCGACCGGCGATACGTGCCAGAGAGGCCTGAGCCGCCGCTTCCTGGCCTTTGCCCATCGACGTCTTGTCGCTCATTATTTCGAGCGCATTAATCAAGGCCTTTTCATAGCTTGCATAGGACTTGCCGCTGCCGCTGTTGCTCTCTTCGAGTTCAAGAATGCGTTCCAGCACTGGCGCGAGCAGGGGCGTGCCGCGGTTCACTTCGACGATGGATCGATAAAACGCCAGCAATGGTACCGAATTCTTGCCGGCGGTCTGCAGGATGGCCCGTTCTTTCACGGCACGGCTGATAGCCAGATCCGCATGACTTTTAAGATCAAAAGGCAGTTTGATGTAATCAATTTTACCTTTGTTACGGGTGGTCCAGAGTTGAAGGGCATAGGCTATGGTATTTTCACGATCGACGCGAGGCAACTTCGTGGCGGCCTTCACGACTTTATTCAACAGAGCGCCGGTCGCTGGAAGCTTTTCTATTTTGGCCAGAAACAGATTGCCGGCGACTTGTCCCGATGCACCGAGGGCCGCCATATATTGGGCCAGGGATTTGCGCATCGCTTCGCTGTCTCCGGGATCACTTTTAATAAGGGTCAGCAAATCCAGACGAAGACTGCGGTCTTTGCCGAGGACCTTGCGGGCTTTGTTTAACGAAGCGAAACCACTCGCATCGCCTGCATTGATCTGATTGATGCCCATGAGATAGAGCGCCTGACCCTGTTCGGTGGGACGGCTTTTGACCAATTCCGTAGCATAACGCGTGGCTTCACTGCGGTTGCGCTGAAGGGCAGCGGCAATATCTCGTTCCGAACTTGGCACGCGACCGGCCCGGGCATCTTCATAAAAGTAGCCAAGCCTCGCATGGGCTTTCATAAGGCCTTCAATCAACTCGAGCTTTCGGGTCGGATCGGCTTTTAGGAGACCCTCCGCATCACCTTTGCACTGAGCGGTAATCCTTAGGGCTTCGCCATCATCGGCTATCTGCTCAAACGCAAGCTCGGGATCGCGCATGGCTTCCTGCAGCATAGGAATTTCGGGCGATGGCTTGGCCAAGGGAAGAACCGGCCCCAAGGCAAAGGCCTGACCTGCCGAGAGGCTTAAGCACAGGCTAGCGAGTACCTGTACGATGTGTCTGTGCAGCTGTTTCACGACTACTCCCTTCTAAAAGCCCGTCGAAGGCTCCACGTTAACAGACCTAGGCGATCTGAATCTATCCAAGCGATCTCAACTCTAACTCTCACTGCCTAATGCGCTTCTGTCTCAACTTCATCCGCTGGAGGGTCCGCGTGGTGAGTTCCATTGTGCATCTCTTTGTAGGTCTTCAATTGTTCCGTGAAGATCGTTCCCTGTTTTTCGATTGGCGATCTCAGCTTTGTAGCCAAGACTAAAGCAAGAGCTATACCGAGAATGAAGCCGGCAAATATTTTCCACTCCTTGGGGATATTAAGGATCAATTGCCAAAGGGAATCAAAAAGTTCGGCAACCCGACTTTCCTGATAATTCCTGTCGATAACTATGTGATCTTCCAGAGGCCGCATTGCAGTCTCGACAGCGACAAGAGTCTGGGCACTGGCAGAAGTCCCTGGAATATCGCGGATGGAACGGGCAATCTCAGTCCGCATTGGCCCCGCTCCGTGAATCTCGGGCATGATCCCTGTGCCAGGCCCGTAAGCGGGACTGAGCTCACGAATGGGGTCAGGCATCGCCTCCCGGGCAAGTTCCCGCAAAGGCTCACGAATCGGCGAAGATCCAGCCTGCTTGGGCGCGAGTTGATCGCTGTACATGTCAACGAGTTGGACGGCGAGCCCATCTCTTTCCGCACGCGGCAGGTCAACGATTATAGCCCGCGCATGGTAGGGGAACTCCTTGAGATCCAGCTGATGATTGCCATCCCAGCTGTCTATAACTTTACCATGGATCTTATGTTGAACAGCCTGCTGAAACACAGGAGCATCAAGCCCAAAGATGCCAAAGCGGCCCAAAGGCAGACTGGTAGCCAGTTCCACGGAGTCGGGATGAAGGCTTAAGATGCGCGCCGCAATATTGAGAGTGCCGAACGAAAGTGCGTGGTTCTTTGGAATCTGCGTGGCATCAAGGTTCACGGCCTTCGGCGCACCCAGGGTTTGCTCAAAATAGAGCGGATAATCAATAGGAACGCTCGTCAGCGGCAGCAGGCGATGGGAGGCACTGACCGCAAGATTCGCGGTTTCGCCGATAACGAAGACGGGGATTTTAGTATCGAGGTTTTTCAGCATCTCATCAAAATTGGCCTTATAGACCCCGAGACACATCTTATCTTCGATGATAATGGCATCGGGAGAGATATAGCGTGGCTCCTGAATCATATTGTTCCTGTTGAGAGCGACCGTAAGCTGGAAACGATCCTGAGGAAGTTTTTTGACCAAAGTATTGCGGACATCCCGGCTTCTGATAATGGCATAAAAGCGATAATGCGCAAGCGAGCCCTGGGCCTTCATAAAATCATCAAGCAGAGCCTTTCGGTTCTTTTGGGCAGCCGACACTTCCCAATGACAAAGGAGGGCCTCGGAATAGCGAAAATGCAGATGACTGCGATAGCGGTTGAGCACCTTCAATCGCACCGTCTTCACACCGAGCAGTTCGGCAAGGCCGCCGCTCAGCGATAATTCCGTTCCTACCGGAGGGGTGAGCCGGGACTCCAGCCAGAGTTTGTTGGCCGTGATCCAGGCCAATCGACCCGGAACCTGGACCGAAGCGATGCTCTGCATCGACATCCGCGGATGGGGTGGCGTCAGTTCCGTTGGTCGGCCGGATGAGGCAAAGGCATAACGACGAAGCCAATGTGCTTCCTGCAGATCGACGGGAATGATGTCGCGAAAACCTAAATCCACAGCTTTTTGCACCAGCCCGGGTCGACTCTTGCTGATCGACAGGATAAATCTTACCCCAGAATATTCGGGATGAATGCTGAGACGCATCATAGTCGCCTCAAGGTTGGGGTCGTCATGCTCATCACCGATGATTATGGTATTGAGGCGCGTGTCAGCGTAGTTACGGATCAGGGCTGCGAAGTCGTGAAGAATTCTGACCGATATATGGTACTTCTGCAAAAGCTGAATCTTTTGCAAAACATCTGCGCTTGGTTGATGACATACCCAGTAGATCTCTTTGGTTGAAGACATGATTAATCCCTTCTTCAGCAAGGGTTCATCGGCCGCATTACGGCGAAAGTGTAGGCTTTCGTCAATTGACTGCGCCCTGGTCAGTCCCCAGCCTCGCTCAATGACTCGCAAAATTGGCGATATTTATCGCTTGTGAAAAACTTTGACAAGGAGTCGGTTCCAAGGGTCATGGCGAGGCGGATGGCGCAGACTCACCCGACTAGCCTTTAACGACCCTACCTGTGCTAAACTAAAGCTGTATTGAGTCGTTGGCGTAAAATGGTGAAGGGACCTTGTCATCGCAAGACGACAGCGCCTGAGCCTTGGCGAAAACCAGAACTTGCCCTTGCCCTATCCCCTCGTGAGGACTCGCCCGTTCACGCCAGCGACTCATTTTGGTGCCGAGCAGTCCTGATCCGAGGGATGGTCTCCTACCCCCTCAGTTAAATTGAGAGTTAACCATGGATTTATTCAGTCTCTTGGGTCCCGTCGTCGCCATCGGGATGATTCTTCTCGGAATGGTTTTAAAACATGCGACCGATCTCATTGTCGCCATCGCCTGGAGTCCTCCTTCCGTTGCGATCGTGTTCGGTGGCACCGCCGGAGCGCTGATGATCGCCTACCCTATGAAAGACTTCATAGGCTCGATAAAAGCCTTTGGAACTTTCCTCAAAAATCCGCCGGCGAACCGCGAGGAAATTCTCACCCAGATCATCGATCTCGCCCAAACCGCCCGTAAGGAATCCATCCTTGCCCTGGAAAAAAAGCGTGACTCCATCACCTATGCCCCCTTACGCAAGGCTGTGAAGCTAGCGGTCGATGGAACCGATCCAGCAGTCCTTACCGACACCCTCGAGGCGGAAGCCCATTTCCATATGGAAGAAGCCGAGGTCGCCGTTCACTTTTGGGAAGATATTGGGGCGATTGCCCCCACTGTCGGTATCCTCGGCGCCGTTATCGGTCTGATGAAAGTCATGAACTCGCTCGATAAACCTGAGCTCATCGGTCCCGGCATCATGGTTGCCTTCGTTGCGACCTTCTACGGAGTTGCGACGGCGAGTTTGATCGGTCTTCCGATCGGCAAAAAGCTCAAACGGAAAGCCCAGCTCGATCACTACGCCTTCACCATGGTCATCATCGGCATGCAGGGCATCCTTTCGGGGCTTAACCCTAAGGTTATCGAAGAAAAGCTAAAAATCTTCACTGGCGATCACCACGAAGAATAAAAGCCGTCAGGCCATGAGGATATCGCTTTGGCTCAAAAGCAAAAATGCCCGGAATTTGAAAACCACGAACGCTGGCTCGTTCCCTATGCGGACATGCTCACCCTGCTCTTTGCCGTTTTCGTCGTTCTCTTCGCCTTGAAAAAGGAGGGAGCCGACGCCGCCAAAGTTCAGCAGGCGGCGATTTCCATCCAGGAATCCTTTTCCGACTCCGTTGAGGAAATTCCTGAGAACCGCAAATCGGCGCCGAGCGAACAGGGCTTCGGTATCTTTGAAAACCGAAAGGGCGATAGAATGCGCGCCCCCGTGGTTCCGAAATATCCCGACGCCAGTCGCGCGACCAAAGTCATCGATGCAGAAATGAAAAAGACCGCCGAGTTGATCAATATGCGGCTCTATGGGCAGCAGAAATTTCGTGAACTGGAAAAAGCAGGCAAAGGCCTCGAGCGCATCGTCTCCGTTACGCGCGATCAGGATGGATTCCGTGTCAAGCTCCTTGCCAGTCATTTCTATAAGCCTGGGGCGTATCAATTGAGTCAAAGCGCTCTCAAAGAAGTCAAGGAAATCGGCACTATACTTAAGGAACTGGGGCGCCCCATCACCATCGAAGGTCACACCGATTCGGTGCCAGCCGCCGGCGACAAAAACAATTGGGAGATATCAAGTCTCAGAGCCTCGAACCTCGTGAAATATTTCATCGATGGCATGAACTTTCCACCGACCTCGCTATCGGCCGCCGGTTATGCTGATACCCGGCCCATCGCCAGCAATGCAACGGAAGAAACCCGGGCCCTGAATCGCCGCATTGAAATAAAGGTGCACTACAATGACTAAGCGGTGCTCCCGGCTTCTTAGCCCGATGCCTTTCGCCCTCCTTTTACCTCTGCTTTTGCTGATGGCCTGTGATCCTAGTCATAAAGACAAATGTGAATGGTATCTCGTACCCGAGCCCGCCCAGATTGGTCTCGTGCCAGAGGGTTGGGTGTCGCTTTGCGCCCGCAACTACGTGACGAATAAACAAAAGTGCTATCTGAAGGCAAGTCTCGAATTTTCCAAAGCCGTCTATGGCAAAGCCTTCCGACTGTCGCGCCTCAAGATCGACGAAGATGGCCCCTTTCCCCGTGAGGTCCTGAAGATCAATACCTGTTCGCCCGAAGACGCGGAGTTGAGGCGCCTTGAAAAGCTAAGGGATCGTGAGCCTGAGAGAACCCGGAATCAGGGAGCGCCCATGGACGATGAACCCTAAGCTCGCCGGTTGGCTTCTTTGTCTTCAGCCCACCCCTAAAAACACCGCGCCTCTGCTGGTCTGAAATACACGACCCTATTGTGCCGCTCACAACGACTTCAAACTCGCTGACCGTTTCTGAAGCGGTCGCGCGTTGTTTTTATAGCGGGTTTTAAAGGCCTCGATTTGGGCGGAACTGAAGCGGATCGACTCGTCGGCAACGCTCCATAGCACGTTTTCGGAACAGGGCGGCGTGGTCAGAGAACCCCGGTAGCGATAAACCTTAGGGGCCTTCGGCATGAGCGATGCGATGTTGAAGAGTTGATTGCGGGGGCTTGCCGGAAGGTTAACCCCCTGTGGAACGAAACCCCAGAGTTCGCCAAAGGTCTTTTGCTCCTGACCCGGTTCAACCATAACGCCGATCACAGCTAACTGATCATGCTCGTCCTTATGCACGAAATGGATTTCCATGGCACTTAAGCGGCCATCCATCCAGTGTTCACTGGGGGTGTGGATATGAAACTGCATCAGCTTATAACGTTTCCCGGCTATCGTCGCAAAATTCTTGTCGCCCACATTGAACTGTATCGTATGGCCGTTGTCGACGATGGACACCGAAGTGAGTTTATAGTCTATGCTCACATCACTGAGCAGAGGCCACGCCGATGGTATATCAATAGGGCTTTGCTGCTGGCCGATGCTGCAGGTTCGAAATTGGTCGGAAAGTTCACCCCAATGCTCGGGGCTTTCTGCTCCGGAATGATACGCCCAAGCTTCGGTCTTGCCGGCTGCCTTGGCATGGCCTTTGCCGACCTCATGATCCTTGCTGTCAATCTTTGATCTTGCAGCCGTTGCGGAAAATGCATGATCAAGAGAGGCCACCTTTGACTTCAGACGTTTCCTTGACGGGAGCTTAGCCTTGAGCAAGGCCAGAGGCTTCTCCATGTCGTCCACGCTGGGACCGGCTCTGACAGGAGCGGGTTCGTGATGAGAATCGACACCTTCGCCATGGTTTTTTGCTGAACGTTTCCGAGCTTGGCCTGTGGCAATCTCATCAGACTCCTGCCCATCGTCATGCCCAGGCGCGGCCTGATTTGTAGTCCCAGGGGCTTCCGAATCACCCTCTCCCGGTGAATGGGCAACCGGATCTTGATCATCATGAGAAAGCTTGGCGGTTTCATGGGCCCGGGAGCCTTCGGCCTGGTTTGGCTGAGCGGCTGCCTTATGAGCACTAGGTGCGCTCATGTCCTCGCCGTCTTTATCCGAATCGCTCCTGTCAAAGATTTTTTCCTTGAGGGCACCTTCTTTTGCGCCCGAATGCGTGAAGGTCGAGACGACATCATCGTTATTCTGCTGGCTCTTGAAGATAAGGCTGCCACCCGATGTCAGAACCAGTCCAAGAGCACCCATGCTGCTCATGAGAAGACCAGAATCCATCTTGCGATTTTGAACCAGACCGGTAAGCAGCGAGAGCCCGCTCATGATAATAAAGACAAATCCAAACTGCTGAACAATGGTGTTTTTCAACAGGGGAGCTTCGCCATCGAGCAGAATGGGGGCAAGGGTGCTAGTAAAGAGACTTACCCATAGGCCAAAGAGATAAAGATAAGCGCTGACTTTTAAAAGGGGGCTTTTCTCCAGACGCTTCCAAAAGAAGGCAAGAGTCAGACCCAATCCTATATTGCCCATCAATACGGAGCGCATGGAAAAGGCATCGCCCAAGGCAAAGGAATTGTGAATTTCAGTCAGGGCAAAAACAACGATTGCACAAACGATACTGACCAGGAGATAGGTCGGTGTGCCGCGGTCGGGCTTTTCATTTACTATTTTTGCATTCATTTTTCATACTCCCTCGAGACGAGGAGGTCATCGGTCAAGAATTCCGAAAATTTACCTGGGGAATTCTTACTTTTTGGAAAAAATAACCGCGGCAAAGCTTGAAAGCGCTGGTAGGATTGATTCTCCCTGCCGCAGAAAGGTGCTGCCCATGGCTTCCAAACGTCGCGCTATCATTTTGAATTCATTAGCTATTTATCTAATCTGGGGCTCGACTTATCTCGCCATAAAATATGCGATTGAAGATATCCCCCCCTTCCTCCTGGCCGGCACCCGGTTTCTCCTTGCCGGCTTGATCCTCACCGTATTGGGAAGGATCAAGAAAGAGGAAGGCCTTGATCGTGAGGCGATGATCCGGGCGCTTTTTAGTGGCTCGCTTCTGGTCATGGGTAATGCTCTGGTCTGTGTCGCAGAAAAGTCCATCTCGTCCGGTATGGCCGCCGTGATGGTCGGCAGTGTTCCGATGTGGGTTATGCTTTTCAACTGGACCGTGTTTAAGGGCAAACGACCAACGAGCCGTCAGACCGTAGGGATCCTTTTCTCTTTCATTGGTCTGGTGCTCCTGAGTCAATCTCAGAGCCAGGTGCAGCATGGGACCCTGCCGGGTGTGATCGCCATCCTCTTCGCTGTCATCTCCTGGGCTTTTGGCACTCTATTGCAAAGCAAAGCGAAGACTCAAGGTCGTTTGATTCGCTACTGTGGTTTTCAATTGGGAGTCGGGTCTATCGCCGCTTTTATCGTGTCATTCGCTAGCCAGGAGGGGGCGAATTTTTCTATGGCAGCCGTTCGTCCCTTAGCCCTGGTCTCCTACCTCTATATGGTTGTCTTTGGCAGTGCGATAGCCTTTTCCTCCTACCTATGGCTTAGTCAAAATGTAGAGCCTTCCCAAGTGAGTGTCTATGCCGTCGTGAACCCGCTTGTTGCCGTCTGGCTTGGATGGCTCTTTATTGGGGAATCTTTGAACCTCGCGGTCGTTCTGTGCACGGTCATGATTCTCAGCGGAATTTATTTCGTTGTTTTTCCGAAAAGGACACAATCTCCAGCCGTTGCTGGAGAGCGCGCGTCTTAAGCTCTGGACAGAAAGGTCGGCTCCAGCTTTCATCAATAGAGGGTTTTTCCCTAAACAAAAACTCCATTCAGCACGCTGGAATGGGCGCGCTTCGACCGAGAGTCGGCGCCCCACGTTTGGAAGGAATGTCTCATGCAGGACTTTAAGCTTGTTACGCCCTCGGATTCGGCTTCCGCTCCCCATCGGGTTTATGATGTAGTCCTCATTGGGGCAGGCGTGATGAGCGCGACGCTGGGGGCTTTATTGAAAGAATTGGATCCCCATCTCTCGATCGCGATCTACGAGCGACTTGACAGCGTAGCCGAGGAAAGCTCGGCGGCGCTTAACAACGCCGGGACAGGTCACTCAGGATTTTGCGAACTCAATTATACCCGGGAAAATCCTGATGGCACGATAGAAACCAAAGAAGCGATCAAGATCAATGAGGCGTTTGAAGTCTCCAAACAATTCTGGGCCTATCAGGTCAAAAAGCAGGTGATCCGCGACCCCAGGTCCTTTATCACAAACGTCCCCCACATCAGCCTGGTTTGGGGCGAGAAAAACGTGGCATTTCTGAAAAAGCGCTTTGAAGCCCTGCAAAAGCACAGCCTGTTTCAGGGCATGGAATACTCTGAAGACCCCGTACAATTGACGAAATGGATTCCACTCGTTATGAAAGAACGGCCCAACGCTGAGAAGGTGGCAGCGACCCGTATGGGCATCGGAACCGATGTGAATTTCGGCAGTCTCACCGAGCAGCTCATGGCGTTTCTTGAGCATCAGCCTCACGTTGTACTTAATAAAAATCATGAGGTCACCGACATCGAGCGGATGGATGACGGGGCCTGGGCAATCGAAGTTCACGACATTGAAAAAGACGAAAGCACCTGGGTTGGAGCCAAATTTATCTTCATCGGGGCTGGTGGGGGCGCACTCAAACTCCTGCAAAAATCCGATATTCCGGAAGCCGATGGTTTTGGCGGCTTTCCAGTCGGCGGTATGTGGCTTGTGAGCTACAATCAGGAGCTCGCGAAACAGCACGAAGCCAAGGTCTATGGGCTCGCGCCGCTAGGATCGCCACCGATGTCGGTTCCCCATCTCGACACTCGTGTGATCGATGGGAGAAAGGCCTTGCTGTTCGGCCCGTTTGCGACATTTTCAACTAAATTTCTAAAAAAAGGCTCTTGGCTCGACTTGCCGAAATCGCTTGATATCAAAAATATCATGCCCATGATCGATACCGGTCTCCATAATCTGCCGCTCGTGCAGTATCTCGTGGGTCAGCTGCTGCTGACGCCCGAGCAACGTTTGCAAGCCCTGCGTGAATACTTTCCCGATGCGAGGAGTGAAGATTGGGAACTTGAGCTGGCAGGGCAACGGGTACAGGTCGTGAAAAAAGACGAAGTTGAAGGCGGTGTTTTGCAGTTTGGAACCGAACTCGTGACAGCGAGCGATGGAAGCCTGGCCGCTCTCCTCGGCGCCTCTCCCGGGGCTTCATCGGCGGCTCCTATTATGCTTGAGGTCTTGGCTCGAGCCTTTCCTGAGCGCATGCATTCCGCTGAGTGGCAAACCAAGATGAAAGAAATTATTCCATCGTATGGACAAAGGCTCGATAACAATCCTGAACTGCAGAACCAGGTCAGGGCAGAGAGCAGTTCTCTTCTCCATCTCAAATATTTCACCGTTGCAGCTGGCGACACTCGCCCGATCGAAGCCCACTAAAATCCAGGCTCTCTCGAACTTTTGCCTAAGGTGAAAGAGAGCCCTGCCTATTCTTTGCCAACTTTCCTTGAAGGCTTCGAGGCAACGGGCCTTCCGGGTGCCCAGCAGCTGGCTGCACAATCGCCGCCAAACACTGTATGATTTCAGCTATAACCAAAGATTTCTATAGCTTGACTCGCCGGGGAAAACGTCATGAAAAAAGCCATCCCTCTCGTCGCCTTAGTCGTAGCCGCCCTAGTGGGAGTTTACTCTTGGAGGAAAACGCCGGCTCGGCCCGAGGCTGACGCTACCACGCCCGCTTCTGCCAGCGCGGGACTTAAGAATGAACAGGCCAGCTATACCGTGCACCTGACAGTGCAGCAACGCAAAGAAGGGGCCGCGCTACCGATACTCGAATTCAATGCGAGTCTGCAGCAAAATTGGAATGCCCAGGGCGCGGCCGAATGCCTATCGGAATGGTCAAGTATCGAAGGTCTTACGATGATGGGTCAAGCCGTTCAGCAGAGTCAACTGCAGACTCTCCGGAACCAAGCGATACTGAGCGTCTACGATGCGAAAGAGCAGAATTTCGTGCATTATCTCCCTAAGGACTTTCCCGCTCAATATGTCCCCTTTCAGTTGGGACTGTTACACAAAATCATTCTCCCCTTTACCAGAGAACAGTTGCAGGTTGGAGTCGTGGCGAGAAGCGAGACCGATGAGGTCGGCGGCTATAAGGCCGAGTACACCATAAAGAAAATAGCGGAAGGTTTCGATGTGTCCAAGAAATGGCTGTACTATAACTCGCAGGCGATGAAAGTGGACGGAGAGGCCAATGCCATTGATTACACCCTCGCCGAAGACGGGCGACTGGTAGGTGCCAAAGGCCGCGTGACCATTCACTATCGCCAAGGGGAATCGGCCCATTACACTACAGAGTTCAACGTTGGATTGACGGGTAGGAGACTCGTTGCCAGCAAAGCGCTAAAACGCGAGGCAATGAAACCGAGTGACTTCAAGCAGATCGCGCAGGATATGGCCGCCAACGATCCCAATCACATGAGCTTTGAAGAGGCGATGAAAACACTCGACAGCATCGATGAAAAGACGGATTCAAGCGAAGTCTATCGAGTCTTTAGCAATCTCAAGGCGGAAGTGATTAAGGATCCGGCCAAGGCTGGTCAACTGTTCGAAAAGATCAACAGGACAAGTTCACGGGATCCCAGTAGCAAGAGACAGTTGACGGCCGTGTTTGGGGCACTGGCCCAGAGCGAAGATACCGCTATCGCCGAAAGCCTGGCGACACTTGCCACCTCCCCCCAGTGTGCCGATAGCTTTTGTAAAGTACAGGCCATAGTCGGACTGAGCGATCACCCCTTCCCAAGCGAGCTTACTGCCGAAAAAATGCTTGAAATTGGCCGCAGTTCTCCCGATTTGGAAATCGCCGGAACCGCGCTCCTGGCTGCCGGTTCGGTAGGGCGCAAACTTGATACGAGCCTGCCTGAGTTACCGAAGGCTCTGATTGCCGAGCTTAACAATCCGGCTAAAGCCCCGATCAAAAGCACTGTGCTGGCAGCGATGGGCAATCATGGTAATGGTGACTATCTGACTTCGCTGGAAAGCTATGCGAAATCCGCGAAGGATGTATCCCTACAGGCATCAGCTGTCTATAGCCTCAGGTATTTGCCACAGGAATCCGTAAACGCCACGCTTTTGTCTGTCCTATCACAAAGTAAAGATAAAAACGTCATGTCAGAAGCCATCAAGGCTATCCAATATCGCAATTTTTCCCCTGAGCAGTATCAGAGTTTAGCCAGGACGTCGGGGGCGCTCAGTGACAAGGACCTGGCGCAGGCAGCAGCCCGCTTACTCGTTCAAGCCTATCGCGATGATCCTAAACTGGACGCACCGGTTCAGACCTTGCGCGATGAGACCAGGGTCCAGGGCGTCAAAGACTATCTCAACGGTGAAATCAAACGCATCGAGGAAGCTCAAAATGCTGGCACCGGGAACCGGCAGCCTTAAGGCCTGCGACATCATGAACGTGAAAAATTCCGGGATTGGTGAAGTCCCAGAGGCTGCGTTTGATTATTGATCAGAAGTGGCCTTGGATAGGCTAAGGCCACTTCCCTTTCTCATTGATCCTTCCCTTATGGAACGATACTTACGTCCGGGTCGGCTCCGGAAAAGTTCGCATCAAAACTGCAAGCGGAAGGAAGGTTTTCCACTCTACTCCCATTGGTTGAGATAGCGCCGCCGATGCTAAGGGGTGTGGCTTCACCGTAGGGCGTACTGGCATCGGCAGTGGCTTGGTTTTGAAGAAATGCGCATTTTCCTTCGCCGGCACGGCTAACAACAAGCGATCCGCCGTAGCTGGAAACAGCGCCTCCCTTGGCATTTGCCCAAGCGCCGCCTGAGGGCATGGGGTGGAAGCCGGAATTTGCTGAGGATTTGGCGGTATTGTGACGAAAGACCACCATACCGTCGAGCATAAGGTTACCAGTGGAATCGATGGCTCCGCCACTGGCGTTGGCGGTCGTAAAAGATGCGGTCGATGCGATGGCTATGGCTTCATTGTCTTCGAACAAAGTACCATCGCCCAGGATAAGACGACCACCATTGGCAATAGCACCACCGCCACAGGTCGCGAAAGCTGTCATGGCTCCCGATCCGAAACAGAGCGATTTGTTAGAACGGAATATTGCGCCGCGTATCGTGAGGTCTCCACTGTTTTGAATGGCTCCTCCAAATTGCGAACTGAAATTGCTGATCACCACATTTTCAAGATCGAGCTTGGCACCCGCATCAAGCTGAAAGAGGCGCTCGCCCCCATTACCCGTAATGGTCTGCATTCCATCCTGGCCCCTGATGGTCAAACGGGATTGCCCGTCGGATGGGGCCACCAGAATTTGGCCCTGATCGATGACCGATTCTACGGCCAGAACGATAGTGGACTCGCCCCCAAGGCGCTGCGCTTCTGCTACCGCAGAACGCAGATTACACTGACCGCCCGCCCGTCCGCAATTCCCTGAGCTGGAGTCCGCAGACTGATCGACCACCAGCTGACGATCCCTCAAACTTGTATTTCTTTCTGCAGACGTCAAGGTAAAAACAGCAGATTCCGGCAATCGCGTTTGGGCGAATGCGCAGAGATTCATCAGCAGCGCTCCTGAAACCATTCCGATACTTAAACTATTCATAGTTGATTCCTCGGTTGGAAGCAGTGCCGTCCCAACTTTGCCATGACCATCCCACCCCCGAACTGCCAAGGCGTGTTCCCACGGCCAACGACGTTCAACGATGTCCATTGATCAGAGCCTTGCCGGGCAGCACCCCTTCATTAAAAAATCGTCCATTACTTAAATAAACGCATCCATCATGGACTACGTTGAAAGTAGATATTGCTGTCTCCATAAGGACCGGTGAGAATAAAGCCGGCGAAAGCATCACCCCACTGATTGGCCACATTAACGGCCGAACCGCCATACATGCCAGTCGAACTGTAGTTATATTCTCCTTTTTGATTGGCGTCTTCTTCCCACCAGTAGCGAAGATCAGGCCTAGAACTGCCGCCGGGCTGCACGGTAATTATACGAGTCTCTTGGGCCAAGCTGCCCCTGAACTCGTGATAATGGTAAAAGTTACAGCTATTAAAATCTTCTTCATGGGTACTTCCTTTGGAACATTTGCATCATACTTGGCCAAATTGCAGCCAAAACGATAAATTATGAAGGTCCATGCTCGCATGATCTTTGCTTAGCTCAGTATGTCTTTGATAATCTCAGAAAAACATCCCTCACAAGCCCGGACTAGCGTATCAATCACTTGTTGCAAAAAGCGGGCTCAAAGCCATTGCTTTAGAAAAAATTTCGTAACAGGGACATTCAATCACAGCGTGATGACAGTTAGAAGGAAGAGTTAATAATTTTAGATTAAGAGTAGTATACTTTTGCAAGTGCAGAGACAGGACTGAAAATGGACCGTAGGTTCATGCACGGCTAAAAATCGTGGGTGCTTGTCACAGAGTTAAGAATGCGCGTTTTGGTAAGCGTTTACTTTATTAAAGGCATAGGCTATTTGTCCAAGCTCCTAAAAAGGTAAGACGAGTCCGACAAGGTTAAATTCGAGGCGGCTTCTCTTATGCGCATGATCGTTTGGCGAGTCGTTTTGAAGTCGTGTGCGAGTCCGGCAATGGAAATGCCCGCGTTCAGCCTCTTCATCACCGCCGTACTTTGTTGTGCATTGAGGGCTGGGGGCCTACTCAACTGTTTGTCTATTTTCTACCTGATGCTATGAGCGTTCACAGTATTTGCGGGACTAATGCGCACGTTCACTGCGGGTGAGGACAAGGCAACTTAGCCTCGTCCTAATTGGTACTTACAATTGATCCACTTGAGCCATGGTAGATCTAAAGACTTCCCGGTATTCAAGCTCCGACATGCCGATCTCGTTGGCAACGAGACCCTGCCTCATAAGCTCTCTTAGCGCCTCTGCTAGAGGGGTTCGCCAAGGAGCTTAATTCCATCCTTCAAATGGTCCGGGGCATAGCCGCCACGAGAAGGATAGCCACTGAGATGTAAACCTTCCGTCCTAGAAATCGAAGTTGCGGCGGAGTCATTCGACGACGCCAATCGTCACGCTGGCTTATTTTTGGTAGACACGAACCCAATCAACAAGCATGGCTTTAGGCCAAATATTGGGATCGATCCCCTTGGCTCCACCCCAATCTCCGCCGACCGCAAGGTTAAAGATGATGTAGAAGTATTTATTGAAGAGCATAGCCTAGACTTTCAAAAAATATGCTATGAATAAAGGAAGACAAAAAGAACTCAACCCATCATCCACTAAGGATTGCAATGAAGCAGCTTATCGCCTGGTAT
>CAXSGP010000014.1:0-12478 GCA_964236955.1 uncultured Oligoflexus sp.
CCATGTTTATGCTAGTCCCATAAAAAAGCTTTCCATTTCAATATCTTGGGATAAGGCTTAGCGTAGCCTTCAGGCATTGGCCTGTAAAGCCTGGCACGACGCATCCTCCCAACTTTTGGACAGAAGTTGGGATTGGGGCGACTAGTCCTTGCGTTACGTTGAGACAATGTTACATTGTTACTCATGGGGTTTATAAGAACTGCCGATAAGCAGGCAGAGCTTCAAATAAGGAGGCCCGTCATGGGAGCCGTGAAAAATAAGCCAAAAATCAAAGAGATCCAAGAAGAGGCCCAGGCCCCTGCCGGCCAACTCGCAATAGGTACGGAAAAATATCTGATCCAGCCGGACGGTCGTGGGAGGATTCTCATTCCTGGCCTTAAAGGTGTAGAGGTCGTGCAGGTGGAAGCTTTGAATGAGTACGAATTTATCGTTCGCCGCATGAGCACAGTCCCAGAGCGTGAGCAATGGCTCTGGAATAACCCAGTGGCCATGGCTTCGGTCCAAAAGGGTCTTTCGCAGGCTAAAGCCGGAGAGTTCGCCCAGGCGCCATCCATGGATGATGACGAGTGGCTGGAGGACGACAAGGAGTGAGCGAAACCCCCAAAGAGGTGAAGTGGACGCCGGAAGCGAAAGAGGTATATGAGAAGCTTCGGCAAGCCGCAAAGGTAGCGAGCACCGCTCGCAAAAAGTCAGCTAAGACGAAAACCTCAAAACAGGAAGGTCTCTATATTCAGGTCAAGGGTACAATCAAATTGATGATGGAAAATCTTCGTCATCCAAGCCTCAAGACCCACGAATATAATTCGATGAAAAACCCCTTTGATGCGAAGGGAAAAGTCTTCGAGGCCTATGCACAGAATAAGACGCCGGGCGCTTATCGCGTATTTTGGGTCTACGGTCCAGGGCAAAAAGATATTACGATCATCGCAGTTACGCCCCATCCATAAGGTTTGGAATACATCAGCACTATCCCGCATGAGCCACTGCCCAGAAGAAGGCTCAATCATCCGAACCACCGGCAGGTAATAGACCAAGTGTCGATGATTGTTCGAGGCTGGTTAGCCTCCTTCGCGCTATCTGATAATCATGGCAGCTGCTGGAAGTTTATCCTCGAAGTTGCTCGAATGATTTTCCATAGGTTTAATCGGCGAGGCAGCACGGGGAGTACCGAGCAATGGGAAAGAGATGGAAAAGAAAAGCTTTCCCGCCTCGTTCATCCACCCATTAAAAAGAAATCCCCTCCGACTGAACCAGCTCCAAAGTATCCCGAGCAATCATAATCTCTTCGTTGGTGGGTATCACCCTCACTTCGATTGGACTGCCCGCTTTCGATATAAGACCTTCTTTTACCTTGCACCTATCGAGGCTTCCATTGGCATCGCTATCAAATTGAATGCCAAGATGATCGAGGCCCGATACGATCTTCTGTCGAATCAAACTTGCATTCTCGCCGATGCCGCCGGTGAAAATCACCGCCTTGATTGGACCGATGGCGGCTAGGTAGGAACCTAAATATTTACGAGCCCGATAGGCAAAGATATCAATTGCCAACTGTGCGCGCCGATCTTTATTCTCAGCAACCTCCGCCATCAAATCTCTCATATCGCTGGTGATCCCCGATATTCCAAGGAGCCCGGAGTTGCGGTTGAGCATCGACTGCACTTCATGAAAGCTCAGCCCTTCCTTTGTCCCGATCATTTCAATAGCCGAAGGGTCAATATCGCCAGATCGAGTTCCCATCACCAGGCCTTCGGTCGGTGTCATTCCCATCGACGTATCGATGGAAAGGCCTTCTTTGATAGCGCAAGCTGAGCAGCCGTTGCCCAAATGAAAGATGATGAGGTTACAGTCTTCTTTGCGGAGGCCTGTGATCTCTCGAAAGCGTTTGCCGATAAAGCGGTAAGAGGTTCCATGAAATCCATAGCGTCGAATCTTGTGCCGACGATAGGTGGAATAGGGAAGGGCATAGAGCCAGGCCGCCTCCGGCATCGTCGTATGAAAGGCCGTATCAAAGACAGCCACCTGCGGAATCGCTGCGCCCAGGATATCGCCTATCGCTTCGATGCCTTTGATATTGGCGGGATTGTGCAGCGGCGCGAGTTCGATGCAGTCCGCAAGTGTTTTTAGGATCTCTGGGGTGATCAATACTGAATTTTTGAAATGCTCTCCACCATGCACCACGCGATGGCCCACGGCATGAATATCGCCAAGGCCTTTGAAGCCCGGAATATGCTCGTGATTTTGGAGCAGTGTCTTGATGACGAAGTTTAGGGCCTGGGTCGTATCGCGCAGCGGCGCCGTGTATTTGCTTGCTTTGGTACCTGTGGTGATCGAAAGCAGGGCTTCGCCGCCAATGCGATCGACGACTCCCGTGACCAAAACGACTTCGGAGTCTGCTTTCAGGGAGACGAGCTGAAATTTAAGGGACGAGCTACCGGTATTAAGGACTAGAATGTTCATCTTTAGCCTCAAAAATCTCTGGGGCAACCTCTGCTCAAGGCTCTCAACCAATATAGGTGCCATGAACCCAAAGATAGCACACCGTCAAGAAGAAAATATTAATTATCCAGCGCATATTTACTCCCTGGCACACCGAACTCGAAGGGCGCAGAACGTTCTGCGCCCGCTTCCGAGGTGTCGGCAATAATTGCCTGGAGTTGAGGAAAAAGACGCAAGCGGTTCGCTTTCGCGGGCAATTCCTACCCTGGGGGATATGAGATAATGGGCAGGAACCTCAGGAATGGGAGCTTTTAATGGCTGGAGCCTTTGAAATAGCAACAAAGTCAGCGATCCGGGAAATCATATTGAATTCTGCCCAGGAGTCGCGTTTTGGCTTTATACTGTCGCCTGACAGCCTCGACGACATCAACAATCAGCTCTTTGATCTGATCTTGACGAGTCGCAATCTCAAGGCTGCCGGGGATAAAATGCTGGCGCAAGGCGTGCCGCAGGTGCCAAGCAATGGCGCTTCCTATCGGCCGCAGCTTAAGCGCTAAAGTGGGATTTCCAAAGAGATTCAAGCTCGGTTTCAAAAGCATCAAGCATTTTTTGATCGATATTAAAGCGATCAAGAAGATCCAGAAAGTGGCCTTTGTTCGTTTGTTTGGTGTCATTGGGATCGATCCAGTGACACATCTGGTTGGCGAGTGCCGCCAGCTCCCACAGGCTGATAACCTTGCTCTTAGCGAAAACCGGGCTACGGTGGTGCAGGGCTATACTTTCCAATAGCTCTTCTGGAAAACCCCAAAACGCTGCCCCTATTTCACCCAATACCGTATGTTCATACCCTTTGTGTCTATGCTCGGCCTGGGTCCAGCTGCCCTGGATGCGGATATCCGCCATTTCCATTGCATAATAATCGGCGGTTCGTGGATCGACGATTGCTTGCACGATTTTTCCGATATTGCAGGTGCTGCCCGCGAGAAAAGCCAGTTCAGCCGTAAAATCAAGTTTAAGTTGAGTGACCAGATGTTCGGCAATTCGGCCTGTGAAAAAAGCCCGGTCCCAGAAATCCTTTCCAGAAAATATTGTAGTGTTTAACTGAAAGCGACTGACGGCCGCGATCATCACCATATCCCGCAGACTGTCGGTCCCGATAAAAACGATGGCATGCGAGAGACTGCGTATCAGCTGTCCATCGCGGGTCTTTTGATTGTTCGCAACCCGAAGGACCGCCGCAGCAAGTAGCGAATCGTATTTCACGAGTTTGGCCATCTGGTCGGGCGTGGCGTTTTTATCCTCCATCAGTTTTTGCAGTTCCATGACATAGTTGGGCAGATGGGGAAGTTGAGTTTTCGAGGCAATTTTATTGAATATGGATTGCGCGTCTTCGGAAAGATGATGGGCAGGATCATACCAATCAAATTTGCCTTTGATAATAATGCCTGTCGAATGGCAGCTGCAGTTGTACCAGAGGTGACCCTGATCACATATACGCCAACGCGAAGTGTTGCTCAGGAATTCATCCGGAGTCATAAACTGTCGCTGACAGGAATTGCAGATTTTAATAGGATTGATGGCCATGCGAATATGCTCCGCCTTTTGTCCATAGTTCATCGGAATGAATACCCAAAGGTGAAGGACATTCCTTCCATCGCATCCGTAGAGGGCCTTAAGTTATTGAAATTTAATATTTAAAATCTGAATTATGACCCATAAAGGAGGGTGTTTATGAAGCGGTGTCGAGCTTCTGTTACGCTTAGATTGCCGGAATGGAAAAGGCATTGTATAGCAATAGGTTTGAAGCCCTAGTTATGGATACTCCATGGCCATTATTCACGATAAATTGCCCCTTCGTGCCGCAACCCCCGAGGCTTGGCTTGAGGCCGTGAAGGCCGATTTTCCGGCCTTTCTCCAGGATCATGCGCTGTGCGAGAAAAAAGCTGCGGCTAACGCCATGGCGTTTGTTGGTCGTTACCTGGATCGGGAAGCCCTGGTGGAACCGATGATCTGTCTGGCCAAGGAAGAATTGCAGCACTTTCACGAGGTGTATCGCCTTTTGCATAAGCGCGGCCTGACCCTCGGTGAGAACGAAAAAGATCCCTACGTCGTCACGCTCTTGCGCAATGCGCGGCATGGGCCCGAGGAGCATTTTCTCGACCGACTTCTTATCGGAGCTTTAATTGAGGCAAGAAGCTGCGAGAGATTTTGCTTGCTTGCCGAAGGCTTGCATGACGAAGATATGAAAAGCTTCTATGGGCGGCTGTCTCGGGAAGAAGCTGGGCACTTCAAGATATTTCTACGCATCGCGCGCCATTATTTCGATGATAAGCACGTTCAGCAAAGACTGGACGAGTTGCTCGATCGTGAGGCGGAAGCCATGCTTTCCACTGCTTTACGCGCGGCAGTTCACTGAAAGGGATTATCCATGAGTTTGAGAAGTCTGTTTAACGAGCATGCGAATATACTTCAGGCAAATACCGAGGAGATTCTCAACGAGCTTAAGCTTGATGCTCTGGTTATAGGCGCAGGAGAGCCCGTTGGTTATTTTGAGGACGATCAGGATGTGGCCTATCGATGTAATCATCATTTCCGCCATTGGTGTCCAATCGAAGGTCCCCAACACCTTCTCAGGATCGTCATCGGCCAAAAGCCTTTGCTTCGCGTGTATAAACCTGCTGATTTTTGGTATGAGGTGAAGCCCCTCGGCCAGGAGTTCTGGATCGACGCCTTTCAGATAGAAATATGTGATAAGGTCGAAGATCTGTGGCAAGGCATAGCTGGCAAGGGTGCTACCGCCTATCATGGTCCCGACCGGGCCATGGCCCTTAAGAATGAATTGCAGGTCGACGTCGAAGGCCTCACCGCCCGCCTCAATTGGAATCGCCTTAGTAAAACCCCCTATGAGCAGCAATGTCTCGTCGATGCCACCCGTATCGCCGCGAAGGGTCATATCGCAGCCGAGCGCGCCTTTCGTCAGGGCGGCAGTGAACTCGATATTCATTTCGCTTATCTGCAGGCAACGCGTTGCCGCGAGATCGATCTTCCTTACGAAAACATCATCGCTCTCAATGAAAAGAGCGCTTTTCTTCACTATGCGGAGAAACGCGATGACGTTCATAACGGGCGCGTTCTGTTGATTGACGCGGGTGCCAACGCTCGCGGCTATGCTTCGGATATCACCCGGACCTATGCGACCGAAGACGCGCCCGAGGAATTTCGGGCTTTGCTTGATGATATGACCAGGATGCAAAAGGAGATCTGCGCCTCCATCCGGCTTCATATGCCGATGAATGATTTGCACTTGAATACCCATGAGCGAATCGCCGAACTCCTCGTCGATCACAAAATCCTTTTGGGGATTGATGGGCCTGGGGCCCTGAAAGCCGGGTTGACTTTGCCGTTCTTTCCGCATGGACTGGGGCATATGCTTGGCATCTTCGTACATGATGTCGCCGGTCGACAGACGACTCGGGATGGACAGATAGGAGAGCCCGATCCTCGCTTTCCAAAGCTTCGCTCCCTCCGGCCGCTGGAGGTCGGAACTACAGTTACCATCGAACCCGGCCTGTATTTCATAAAGATGCTTCTCGACCCTTACCGTCATGGGGAATTCACTAAGATATTCAACTGGACTCTTATCGAAAGATTGATGCCCTGCGGAGGTATCCGCATCGAAGATAACGTCGTTATTCTTGAAAAGCAGGTCTTTAACGTCACGCGTGAGTTCCTGCCTTGATGAGTTCGAAATAATTTTTGCTTATAAAATAAAAAGAGGAGTCCCTGAGGGCTCCTCAAATCATACTCGGGGTAATGCTGATACTATCGTCATTAACATGGCGACAAGGATAGGTACAGACGACTGTTCCTTAGCGGAATGACTTCTGCAGCGAAAGTCCGAATGTACCCTTGGTGTTTTCCGTTGTCGGTAACGCGAACATGCTGAAGCGCGGTTTGGATTTTAAGTGATATTGACTCTCCTCGGCAACCCATTTCGCGGCGTCATCGTCCATATTATCGATCTCCGCGGCTTTTTTCTCTGCTTTGCGGCCACCGAATGGATCGTAGATGGCATCGAAGACGCTGACGGCATAGAGACCAAAGAAGCCGACGAGACAAAGTGTGGCCTCGGTGTTGGTTTTCTTAACATAAGCGGCGTTTCTTGCCAGATAATCGGCTGTCTCTGTATCAGCCGCTTCGCCGGAGGCTTGGATTTCAGCTATGGTCGCCGATGCATCAGAATTGGAAGCGCTTACTTGTTTTTGGCGATCGAGATAGAGAAAGAGCATTGCCGCCTGGCCACCGCCTAGAATGCCGCCCATGATGGGGCGACCCTGAACGAATTGTCCTATGCCGAAAGGCGCAAAGTTTAAGGGGCTAAAATCACCCTTGCCGGGCGCTGGCGCGGCTTTTGTTTTCTTTTTCTTCTTGACCATGCCCGAACCCGATTTCTTAGGCGCCGCGTCAAGTCTTGTGGGAATCCCGCTTAAAAGCAGGCTCTGAAGCATGATTGCCAGGACGATATACTTTTTCATTATTACCCTCACATAAATTCCTCCATCTTGTCGGATGCTAAAAAAAATACTTAAGGTGGGAGGAATATTATTGGGAGAGCCATAACAGTATTTTACAGAATGAGCGAGGCTCGCTCCGCCAGCAAAGCCCCGTATATCAAACAAGGTCCGCCAGTTTTTTGCAAAAGACCAAAGACGTCCGACCTGGCGAAGATCCATAAAAAAAATAGTACATCCATTCAAATGTATGGTAATTTAAATTTTGCTTGCATGGATATATATAAGGTGATGCTGCCTTGACTTTGCGATATTGAAGAGCATGAGAATAAAGTAACGCTGTATTTTTTTTTATAAGCATCGTTTTTGACTTAAAAACGCGGTCATTTCATAGAATGGAGTTTATAAGATGACAGAAGTCGCTCAGGACGGCATCCCGAAGAAAAAAAAGAACCTCGAAGCGCTCGACGATAGTCTCGATCAGGATGGTCGTGCCGGAGCCCAGGCTGGCGGGAAAAAGCTGCGTCTGACTCTGGTCGAAGATGAGCAAAGCCTTCTCTTTGCTTTTCAGCAAACCCTTAAGGAGCGTGGCTTAAAGAGTTTTGAGCTGGGTGATATTGTGGCCGAAGCCCTGGCAACCGTACCTAAAGAATGGTGGGATGCGAAGGTCGATGAGATCACTCCCCTGGAATGGAAGCTTCATGCTGCCTTGGAAAATCCTGATATGCGTGAGAAATTGATGTCGTTGCTCAACGGCAAGAAATAAGCTGGATTTCTAGTCTAACTTTCGAGAAAGACCAGCGTTTTAGCTGGTCTTTTACTGTATCAGGACTCTGCTGAAAGCTTTTGTCGGTATAAATGACGCGTTCTGATGGGAATAAGATTCTGCTATTGTCTGGGCTCGCCAACGGCTTTTCTTAAAGGTGATTTTTTTCATGAACGAGATCGACAAAACCCCAGCCGCTAACTTTATCCGTACGATTATCAATGACGATCTGAAGAGTGGAAAACATGGAGGGCGCGTTGTCTCTCGTTTTCCGCCAGAACCGAACGGCTATCTGCACATAGGGCACGCGAAAGCGATTTGTTTTAACTTTGGTTTGACGAACGAATATGCCGGCGGCAAATGCTATCTGCGGCTTGATGACACCAATCCGGCCAAAGAAGAGCAGGAATATGAAGACGCCATCAAAAGTGACGTTGAGTGGTTGGGTTTTCAATGGGGGTCCCTCTTGACCCATGCTTCCGATTATTACGAAGTTTTCTATGAAAAAGCCGAACTCCTTATAAAGAAAAATTTGGCGTTTGTCTGCTCTCTGAATGCTGAGCAGGTCAAAGCTTTTCGAGGGAGTTTGACCGAGCCTGGGCAAGCCAGTCCGGATCGCGGGCGGAGCTCCGAGGAAAGTCTCGATTTGTTTCGGCGTATGCGCAAGGGCGAATTTGCTGATGGAACCTATACGCTACGAGCCAAGATCGATATGAGTTCGGGCAATATCAATTTGCGCGATCCAACGATCTACCGCATTCGGCACCTTGAGCATCATCGCACCGGCAATAGCTGGTGCATTTATCCGATGTACGACTACGCGCATCCTTTGAACGACGCCCTGGAAGGCATCACACATTCCATCTGTACCCTGGAATTCCAGGATCATCGGCCGCTTTACGACTGGTTTGTCGATAATTGTGAGATGACTTATAAGCCGCAGCAGATTGAATTTTCTCGTTTGAATGTCAACTTTACCGTGACGAGCAAACGCAAACTCAAAAAGCTTGTCGATAGCAAAGCCGTAAGCAGCTGGGATGATCCCCGCATGCCGACGATTCGTGGGATGCGCCGTCGCGGTTATACGCCGGCTGCCTTGCAGAACTTCTGTGAGCGGATTGGAATGTCCAAGAAAGACACGATCATCGACATGAGCATATTGGAAGAGGAAATCCGCAACGATCTTAATGATAATGCCCGGCGTGCCCTGGCCGTTCTTGATCCGATCAAGGTGACGATCACCAACTACAAGGAATCGGGCGAGATTCTACGCGTCCCCAATCATCCGCAAAAAGCCGAAATGGGTGAGCGTGATCTGCCCTTCTCCCGTGTTCTCTATATCGAGCGTGATGATTTCATGGAAGTGCCTTCCAAGGGCTTTCACCGCCTGAGTCCGGGAAAAGACGCACGGCTACGCTATGCGTATGTGATTCGCTGTGATGAGGTCGTCAAAGACGCCAAGGGTGAAGTCATTGAGCTCAAGTGCAGTTATGATCCGGATACCAAGGGTGGTCAAAATCCCAAAGATGGTCACAAGGTAAAGGGTATCATTCACTGGGTCGATGCCAGCAAAGGCATAAAAGCTGAGGTTCGCCTCTACGATCGGCTCTTTAAAGTGGCAAATCCAGCGGCCCTGGACGATGCTGACTTTATTGGTGAGATCAATCCCGATTCGCTGCAGCTTCGTACCTCGGCCTATATCGAGCCGGCTTTGGCACAAGCGGCGCCAGAAACACGGTTTCAGTTTGAACGTCTTGGATTTTTCACGGCGGATCAAAAGGATCATAGTGCGGCCAATCCCGTATTTAACCGAACGGTTACACTTCGTGATACGTGGGCGGAGAAAGCCTAAAGATAGTCTGTCGCTTTCCCCATTTGACCTAAAAATCCTTGATAAGGCTGAGGCTATAGGCTTCAGCTCTATTTTAAGTCTATTTTGGAAAAAATGCATTGCAGTTTAACAAGATGCATAAGCTGCATTAAAATTTATTTTATTTATAAAAAATGAATAAAACCCATCTTTCATTTCAGCGTACACTAGCACCGTTCTCACTTCCCCGGCTCAGTCGGTATAGGAAAAGGCTTCCAGCTAGTCACGAAATACAGGTAAATAGTACGAAAATGTAGTAAATATCGAAAGTTTCCCAAAGATTCAGCTTTGTTTAGGATCTAAAACTTGCAGTGGGAACTAAGCGCTCGATATACTCGGCTCAGAAAAGTCTTCTTAATATATTATGCAGTTTCTGTGGATATAAGTCAGCCGATCCGATCTCACGAGGTGTTTTATGGACGCAAAGAATTTTGATGCCCGCTGGTTAGATGATCCTCGTGACGTTCAAAGAGATGCCTGCGGCGTGGGCTTCATCGCCCATCTAAAGGGGCAGGCTTCTCACCAAATCGTGATGGATGGCCTTGAGATACTCAAGCGTTTGGATCACCGGGGTGGACGGGCGGCTGACGGCATCACCAGCGATGGAGCTGGCATCCAGCTGCAGATTCCCCGAGAGTTTTTGACTAAGGCGGCGCTCGCTGAAGGTGTCAACCTTCCCAATGATTATGCATTGGCAATGGTTTTTCTCCCGAAGGCCGAATCGGAAGGCTGGATCGCACGTATGAAAGTCTTTGCCGGCCAGCGCGGTTATAGGGTGCTGTGGCAGCGCCTGGTGCCCGTGAATTCAGGAGTTTTAGGACCTATCGCCAGCGCTAGCGAACCGGCGGTTTACCAATTGTTTTTCAGTGATGTCGAAGCCGGGCAAAACAAGAGCGACTGGCGGCTCTATCTCTTGCGTAAAGACATCGAACGTGCGGCTGTCGAACGTTATGGAATCAAGCAGCACGATGTTTATGTCGTGAGTTTGTCGACTCGTACTGTTTGTTATAAGGGTCTGGTGAAGGCAGACGATTTTGCGGATTATTTCGTTGATCTGAAGGATCCTGCCTTTCAATCCGCTCTCAGCCTGGTGCATCAGAGATTCAGCACGAATACACTTCCAGCCTGGCCCCTGGCGCAACCCTTTCGCATGCTTTGCCATAATGGGGAAATCAACACTCTGCGCGGAAATATGAGTGCGATGAACGCCCGGACTGCGCTTCTCCGTGATGATGAGGATTTTATTGCGGAGCAGGTCGCCCCCATATGCGTGCCGGGCTTCAGCGATTCGGCGATGCTCGACAACACGCTCGAGTTCCTCTTGCATACGGGCCGGAGTCTGCCTGAGGCGATCACGATGCTGGTGCCCGAGCCCTGGGAACAAAATGGGGAAATGCCTAGCGCCTTACGCGATTATTATGAATATCAATCCTATCGTATGGAGCCTTGGGACGGCCCCGCTTTTTTAGGCTTCACCGATGGTCGCACGATCGGTGCGATTTTGGATCGCAATGGCCTGAGACCCGGTCGCTACTGGGTGACCTGCGATGAGCATGTGATCATGGCATCCGAGGCGGGTGTCCTGGATCGAAGACCCGAGGAAATCGTATTGAAGGGACGCCTCAGTCCCGGCCGGATCTTTATGGTCGACATGGAAGCGGGTGAAATCATCCCGGACCAGCATATTAAAGCCAAGCTTGCCAGCCAGTATAATTACGGAGTCTGGCTCAAAGAGCATCGATCCGAACTCACCGATGGCGAATGGCTCGAAGAGGCCCATAATGAAAAACCGCGCACGAGCCTGATGCGCGCCTTCGGGTATACTGACGAAGATATGCGCATCATCCTTCAGCCGATGGCGAATGAAGGCAAAGAACCCGTGGGTTCCATGGGGGTCGATGTCCCGATCGCCGTCCTGTCCAATCAAAGACCGTTGCTTTATGAATATTTTAAGCAACTCTTTGCTCAGGTAACCAATCCTCCTATCGATGCTATTCGCGAGGAACTCGTGACCTCACTCAGCTCCGCACTTGGCGCTGAAACTAATCTTTTTGCGGCCAATGAAAGCCAAATCATCCGGTTGAACCATCCTATTCTTTCCAAATCGGATATGACCGAACTTCTGAGTCAGAAAAAACTGCCCATCGTGAGTCTGACGCTCACCTTTGAGGCCGGGATACCTTTGGCCACGGCTCTGGAGGAGCTTCGGAAAACTGCGTTCGCCGCTGTGCAGAATGGAGCCGAGATACTCGTTCTTTGTGATAGGGGAGTCGATGCCAAGCACGTGGCAATTCCCGCGCTGCTGGCGTGCTCGTATGTGCACCACTCCCTTATGCTCGAAGGACTTCGGGCTAAGACGAGTTTGATCGTAAGCAGTGGCGAGCCGCGCGAGGTTCATCATTTTGCCTTGCTCTTCGCATACGGGGCCGCTGCCGTGCACCCCTACCTCGCCTTTGAGCTCGTTGAACGCCTCGAGGCCACGGCTAAAATCGCGATTGACCCCTGGAAAAGAGCCTCCAATTACCGCAAGGCGGTCGAGGCAGGTCTGCTCAAAATCATGTCGAAAATGGGCATATCCACTCTCCAGTCGTATCGCGGAGCGCAAATATTCGAGGCCCTTGGTCTCACCCAGGCTTTTGTTGATAAGTATTTCCCCTGGACTCCCACCCGAATTGAAGGCGTTAACCTCAGCGATTTTGAAGAGGATCTTCGCCTCCGTCATGAGACGGCATTTGCAGCCCAGGACACAATGCTGGTCGATCCCGGTCTCTATACCTGGAGAAAAAACGGCGAACGGCATTTGCATGAACCCGACATGATCGCGAGTCTGCAAAAAGCCACGCGTATCAACAGTCGAGAGGAGTTTAAATCATTCTGCGCCCATCTTGATGC
>CAXSGP010000014.1:12488-39799 GCA_964236955.1 uncultured Oligoflexus sp.
ATCAATCTTCGCTCACTTTTGACCTTTAAGAATGGTCTTAAACCCATTCCTTTGGAGGAAGTGGAAAGCGTCACGGATATCGTCAAACGTTTTGCCACAGGAGCCATGAGTTTTGGGTCTATTTCGAAAGAAACGCATGAGACTGTCGCCATCGCCATGAATCGCATTGGGGCCAGGAGTAATTCGGGCGAGGGCGGCGAGGATGCCGAGCGGTATATAAAGCTTTCTAATGGTGATTTGAAGAGAAGCGCGATTAAACAGGTCGCCAGCGCGAGATTTGGCGTCACCAATCATTATCTGGTCAATGCCGACGAGCTGCAAATCAAAATGGCTCAAGGGGCCAAGCCCGGCGAGGGTGGGCAATTGCCAGGCGATAAGGTCGATAGCGAGATTGCACGGGTTCGTCATAGCACGCCCGGCATCACTCTGATCTCCCCGCCGCCGCATCATGATATCTATAGCATCGAAGACCTGGCGCAGCTTATTTTCGACCTTAAAAATGCCAATCATGAAGCGCGTGTCAGCGTAAAGCTTGTCTCCGAGGTTGGGGTGGGAACGATCGCCGCTGGTGTGGCCAAGGCCAAAGCTGATGCGATTCTTATCAGTGGTTATGAAGGGGGTACGGGCGCAAGTCCACTTTCATCGATTCGTCATGCGGGTCTTCCCTGGGAGCTGGGTCTCAGCGAGACCCAACGAGCCCTGGTTGACAATCAGCTTCGCGGCCGTGTCACCCTACAAGTCGATGGACAGTTGCGCACACCACGCGATATCGCAATCGCGACCATGATGGGTGCTGAGGAATGGGGTATAGGCACGGGCGCCCTGATTGTTTTGGGCTGCATAATGATGCGAAAATGCCATCTTAATACCTGTCCCGTAGGAATAGCCACGCAGGATCCCGTATTAAGGGGGCGCTTCGCGGGCCAGTCGGAGCATTTGATAAACTATGTCTTTCTCCTTGCCGAAGGTCTGCGCGAGATCATGGCTGAACTGGGCGTGGCTACCGTTAAAGAATTGGTGGGTCGGGTCGATCTTCTGGAAAAGAAGCCGTTTGAAGCTGATTCGCGTTTGGATCGAATCAGTGTCGCCGCGCTCCTGACGCCGCCTCAATCGAATGCGGCCCGCTGCAAACAGGAGCGGCAGGAGCATTTTATCCTGGACAGTCTCGATGCGAAGGATTTACTGCCAGCCAGTCGGCGCGCTCTGGACGGGATCTCAAATGTTTCCATCGATCGGAATCTAATCAATACGCAGCGATCGGTTGGAACTTTTCTCTCGTCGGCGATCTCCAGAAAATTTGGGGCGAAGGGACTGACGACGCATAGCATTCATCTCAACTTCAAAGGAATTGGGGGCCAAAGTTTTATGGCTTTTGCGGTGCATGGCCTTCGCGTTCGACTGGAAGGGGAAGTGAATGATTATTGCGGGAAGGGACTTTCGGGAGCCGTAATCGCTGTTTACCCACCGCCCTCCATACAAGGGGACCAGCAGATCATCTGCGGTAACGTCGCCCTTTACGGTGCAACTTCGGGTGCACTTTATGTGAGAGGCTCTGCCGGTGAACGATTTGCCGTTCGCAATAGTGGAGCGCATGCGGTTGTGGAAGGGGTCGGGGATCATGGCTGTGAGTATATGACCGGCGGCAGTGTGATTGCCATGGGCGCGATCGGCCGTAACTTCGGGGCAGGGATGAGTGGCGGCCTGGCCTTTGTTTACGATAAAAATCGACAGGCTCAGCAGCACATCAATGGTGAGATGCTCAGTGTTAGCCGCGGTATCGAAATCGAAGACGAGAGCCTGGTATGGGAACAACTGGAAGAGCATGCACGCCTAACCGGAAGCCCTAATGCAAGGCGTATACTCGAGCGCTGGTCGGAGGAGAAACAAAATTTTCTGACCGTCATCCCAAGTGCCTATAGGGCCATGCGTAAGACCGCAGCAAAACCCCATCGTGCGGTTCGTGAATTTGAGCAAGGAGGTTTGCATGGGTGAGTTAAGAGGATTTTTGGACTACCCGCGTCGTCCGTTGAAAAAACAGCCTGTGCATGAAAGAGTTCAGCATTTTAAAGAATTTATTAGCCGATATGAAGAAGCGCCACTGCGGGAACAGGCAGCCCGCTGCATGGATTGTGGCGTCGCTTTTTGTCACAATGGTTGTCCGCTTGGGAATTTGATCCCGAATTGGAACCAACTCGTAACCGAGGCTCAGTATAAAGCCGCGCTGGAGGCTCTACTCAGTACCAATAACTTTCCTGAATTCACCGGCCGGATATGTCCGGCGCCCTGCGAATCAGCCTGCGTTCTAGGGATTAATGATGACCCGGTGGCGATCGAAGGCATCGAGATGGCATTGGCCGACATGGGATTTGAAAAGGGCTGGATCACTGCGGAGCGGCCGCTCTATCGGAGCGGTAAAAAGGTGGCGGTCATTGGCTCAGGTCCTTCTGGGCTCGCGGCAGCCCAGCAACTCAACCGGGCTGGCCATTCGGTTGTTGTGTTTGAACGATCGGACCGTCCCGGTGGGCTTTTGATGTATGGGATCCCCGATTTTAAGCTCGAAAAATCAAAGGTGATGCGCCGCATCAAGCTGCTGGAGGAGGAGGGTATCGAATTCCGCTGCGGCATCGACGTCGGCCGCGATATCACAGCGGCTGAGCTGCAAGAGAATTTTGATGCGATTTTGTTGGCCTCAGGGGCTGCGGAAAAGCGTGATGTCCTTATTCCCGGGCGCGAACTCCAGGGCATTTATTTTGCCGATGAACTCTTGAGCCAATCGACGCAACGCGTGCTGGGTGATTCGATTCCCTCGGAAAAAACTGTCTTCGCCGCCGACAGAGACGTGATCGTGATCGGGGGTGGTGATACGGGATCGGATTGTGTGGGAACGAGTCGGCGCCAGGGGGCTCGATCCCTCGTGCAATTTGAAATTATGACGCAACCCCCCAAGCTTTCGTCTTTTCCACGTGCCGCAGAGCGTCCGGAAGAATCGGCCTGGCCGGCATGGACTCATATGCTGCGTACTTCAAGCTCGCATGAAGAGGGAATTGACAGGCACTGGTCGCTTGAAACTGTGGCCTTTGAAGGGGACGGGCAGGGTCACGTCAAAAGTTTAAAAACTCGGGAATTAGCCTGGTTCACCAATGATCAGGGCCGCAAAGTGAGTGAGGCCGTTCCGGGCAGCGAAAAGTCCTGGCCTTGTCAGATGGTGATGATTGCAGTGGGCTTTTTAGGGGCCGAGCGCCGCGGGCTGGCAGAGGCATTGGGATTGAGGTTTGATCCGCGCGGAAATATTGCAAGCACGCAGTACGCGACTCATGTTCGAGGGGTTTTTGCAGCCGGGGACGCCCGGCGCGGCCAGTCGCTTGTGGTTTGGGCCATTGCTGAGGGACGTGAGGCGGCAAAGGCGGTGAATGGCTTTCTAAAGCAGCAGGAGGATTGAGGCCAGCTGGCGTTTTTGCGGACTTTTCAGGATGATTTTCACGAAAAAAACGGGCCAAGGTGCCCATTTTTTCGGCTTCCGCTTTATTTCAATTTCTAGGGACAGGATTCGATGGTCGGCAATTGAATACGGAGCTCAGAAATCACGAGATTATTGATAACCGCCCGGCTTGGCCCACCAATTGAAAAATTAAATTTGAGTTTGGTCGATGCCGCCGCACAGGATTTATCGAAAAAAGGCTGATTCTTGGGGGGGACCACCCGCGAACCCTCAGGGGCTTTGTCATAGTAGCTGCAGACAAATGGTTTTTGGCTATTCGTGGCCGCATTGAAGACAAATCCTTCGCAGGGCTGCACCCGGATACCGTTAGCATCCTGACCTTCTGCGGTGAACCAAAAATTCTTGCTATAAAAATCCGCGTCGCCTTGGAAAGTTAATTTGTAGGCGAAAGGAACGTAAATTTTGCCTATCGGTTTATCTATATCCAATGTTACCGAGCAGTTTGGATATTTCGTTAATTCAATAATCCTATTGTTGATGATGCCTTCGGGTTTCAAAATAATGTCCGAGTTTTCCACATAGCCTGTAACGACCTGACCAAAGCAGCTGTCACTAATCGAAATTTTTGGGGGCATAGGCATAAGCGGGGGAGTCGGAAGGGGAACCTGTGGCATCGGCATGGGCTTTCCTGGGGCCGTATCCATAGGCAAAGGAAGGGGGAGTGGGCCGGGTCGGGGAAGCGGCACCTCAACCGCGGGCGGAAGAGGAGTAGCCGGCACTGCGGTATGATCCTCGCCCTGAATGATGGTATTTTCACCTGATTTGCAGATGTCTACTAGCGCATTTTCTTTGGGTTGAACAAAAACATAAGCGCGCCCAGAGTCACAGGAGGTATATTCGATGGCTCCATCGGGCCCATAGATCACCATATCGATGCTATAGGTACCGCTTGACAACTTAATCTTGAGATCTCTGCCTCGTAACTGAAAAGGTGTGGTGACGCGATCCATGCGGGTAAAGATTACCAGAGCTTCCTGTCCTTTGATTTCGCCGGGAAGGCGAATCGAAATTTCAGAGGTGGTACTCAGGTCATTGTCACGGGCAACAGTTTTGCATGATGAGCTGCTAACAGCGAGCGAACAAAGTATTGCAAGTTGACTATTTCGCATGGTTCATCTCCCCTGTTATCAATTGCTTTTGATAGAAAATGCTTTAGGAGCCTTTTTGTCGATGTTTTGCTCATTGCCCCAGCAGGTTACCGTGGCTGAATTCTGAGCTGCGCACGCATACCCGGAGGATGTGATCACGACTTCCTTCACATCGGCCAGGGTGCTGGGCGGAACAATCGAATAGCTGCTTTTGTAGTAGCGACTGCCCCAGCATGAAACCTGATTTTGCCTGCCATAAATAGCACAGATATTGTTGCCGTTACGACTCGCCGTTAAGGAGTGAACGTCCTGCAGGGCTGGAGCAGGGGTATAGTCGCTCACTGTAGAGGCTAATCCCCAGCATCGAAGTGAACCGCTGGTGGTTACGGCACAGCTCTCATAGTAGCCTGCAAGCACGAGGCGAACATCCTTTAGGTCAGCAGGAGGTGTTTGAGCGATAGTGTAATTGGTATCCCAGCACTTTACGCTGCGATCTTTGAGTAGAGCACAAATATGCTGAAGGCCTACGCTAACGGAAAGCACTTCGCCTATTCCTGTCGGGGCCACTTTGTTGATGTATCCGACGTTTTCAAGGCGCTCGCCCCAGCATTCCATCGCGCTGGCGCTATCGATGGCGCAATTTACGTTGCCGTTGGTGGATAGATATTGGATGGTTCCAAGTGCGGTCGGACCAGTGGTCTGATGATAGGCCCCTTCGCCCCAACAATTCACAGAACCTGCGCTGGTTACGCCACAAAAATGACCGCTGCCGCTGCTTACCTGATTGAAAGGAATGCCCCGTGGCGCATCGATATTGTTCCAGCATCTTAAGACACTGCCATCGCTGGCCAGGGTACAGATATGGTCGTTCGACAAAGCGACCTTATCGGCAAATACTACTGAACTCGAAACGGGACCAACTGGGTTCGATATCATACTGGCCGTCATCGGAAAGGCACCGGTCTGGCCCCAGCAGCTAAGGCGTCCGCCCTGGGACGCCGCGCACAATCCATTATCGGCGGCTGCAAGGCTTGAAATCTTCATATTCTTGCCGGTGAAAACACAGTAATTATCGATGCGTTCATAGCCTTCCAAAGCACATGTGGTTGATAATATTCTTGGTTTATTATCGGCTTGGCATTCGTATTTGATATCTTCAATTCCAACCCGAACTGTTGAAGGCGCATTGACGTTTAATCCAAAGCTGCAGGTCGGAGCCAGGGCTTCGGTTATTTTGATCAAAATACTATCGCGCTTGTCGGTTAGCCTATACATCTTTACATCGCGGAGCATTGCCGTAAAAATTGCCGCCTGCTGATCCGCGGTCGTTGCCAGTTCAGACTGAAGGGAAAGGGTGGAATTGATATCGATCCGCTTCAGTTTTTCAGGGTCATTGCTTGCCGCTACGAGCGCTAGGCTTTCCTCTTCCGCTTTCCGAAGCGTTTGGGCCGCTTCCTCACGGGTCGCAGTCATGACGGCTTTAATTTCATCAAACTCGACCTGATCGATTTCATTGTTAAGATTAGCGATCGACTGCTTGAGATCTTTGATATACGAGCTAAGCTGATCGACTCGTTGCTTTTTCGTACCCAAAAGATCCTGGCCCGCAGGTCCAAGAAGCTCGGCAGCTATCGCATCTTTTAGAGCCATGGGGGTTAGAGTGGTGACCGACTTATTGCAAATTATTTTGGCCTTGGCGATATTATTCTCACTATCCAGAGCGACTTGAACTTCTTCAGTGGCGGGACAGGCATTGACAAAGAACATATCATCTTCAAAGTAGACGAATTTCGCTTGGCTATCACTCATGAACCAAACGCTTTGAAGGCGGGATCGGTTCGATGTTTTGCATGAAATCAGGGTTATGAGGCAAGGCAGAAGGCACAGCCATGACCATGGGATGCTTTTCATATACTATCCTTTGCATATAAGCTTGGCTAAGAAAAATGGCCATTCACTCGACTCGCGCCGTGGCTTTGGTAAATTGTGCAATGGATCGAGTTTGTCTGAATTATCTTAACACTATTACATTGGACTTTAAAGCCAACGCAGACCCAAGCCTGCAAGGAATTAATTTGCTAAAATGGATAACAGGCGCTCAGGCACCGTACTACTCGGCTGTGGGCGGCAAAAACTTGAGGGATTATTTTACTGAAGAAGCTTAGGAAGTGCACAATTCGGCAAACTTATATTTTTTGCTCAATGGTATGTTGACATCCGAGGTATAATGGAAGCCAGTCGTAGTCAATGATGACGACTATCCTATCCCTCTGTTTCTTTTCGCCACCTCCGATCTAGTAAAGGATTGCGCTTATGAAGGCTCGCTTTGAAAGCATAGGAACTTACCTTCCCTCTCGAGAACTCAGTATGCAGGACCGACTGGCGAAAATGAAAAATCCGCCAGCCTTCGACATGGAAGGGATCACCGGCATCAAATCCGTCCGTTGGGCCGATGATGATCATGACGATTCCTTCACCATGGCAATCGCTGCTGCCAAAGACTGCCTGAGCCGCTCCCGATATAAAGCTGAAGATCTGGATGTCATAATAATTGGCAATATCACCCGATTCACCGATGGTAAAAAGCGCCACTTTCAATTTGAACCCCCGATGAGTCATGCCGTCAAATACCAGCTCGGGGCACCTCAGGCGATGCATTTTGATGTGTCGAACGCCTGTGCCGGCATGTTCACAGGGGTTCTGCTACTGGAGCGTATGATCAAGGCCGGTACTATCAGGAGAGGCATGATCATCAGCGGTGATTTCATCACCCCAATCAGTGAAACTGCGGCGATGGAAATCTCCGGAGCGAATGATCCCCAGTTTGGATCGATGACGGTCGGGGATTCAGGCTGTGCCTTGATTTTGGATGCTTCGGAAAATGATCAGGATTGCATCAATTATTTCGAGATCATGGGCTGTTCCGAATATGCCGAGCTATGCCTGGGGATGCCAAGTATAGAAACCGAAGGCCTGTGTCTTTACACGGTCAATGCCGAGATGCACAAGAAGGATCGAGTCCAGTTGTGGCCTACCTTTCAGCTTGACTACTATAAAAAGAAGGGTGGCAGCCTGTCCACCGAGAAATTCGACCACATCATTCATCATCAGGTGGGGACCCGCGCTATCCATAACTTCAGCAAATACGGTGCTGAGTATTTCGGTTCCCCGCTCCCCGAGTCCTCGCTACGGACTGTTGATTATCTCGGTAATACCGCGACCACCGCCCACTTTATTGTGCTTGCTGAATCATTAAGAAATGGCAAAATCAAAAAAGGCGAAAAAATTCTTATCGTCCCCGCCGCATCGGGAGTTGTGACAGGATTTCTCTCGGTAACTATCAGCAATTTGGAGGCATAAAATGGGAGCAATCATTCTGGCAACTGGAATTCACCAGGATCCCAAGGTAAACAGTTCCATAGAAAACGCGATCGCAGCCGCTAAAAAATGCATTGCACAAGCCAATATTCAAGCTGAAGACATCGATCTTCTCATCAATACTGGCGTTTATCGTGACCAAAACACTATCGAGCCTGGTATCGTGATGCTGATACAAAAAAGATTAGGCATCAATCTTGACTATGTAAAGGCCGGTACCGGCAAAGCCGCCTTTGGCTTTGATCTCATGAATGGCGGAATAGGTACCCTCAATGCCATGAAAATCGCCGATTCCTTTTTGCAAAGCGATGCGGCTCGTTATGTATTGATCGTCAGCGGTGAAACTCATCCATCCCAACGCAATGTCGAGGGTTTTCCCTATTCCACGATGGGTTCGGCGATTCTTATTGCCAAAAATACCGATCCTCAGCGCGGCTTTCAGGGCTTTTCCTTCCGTTCCAAGCCCCATGCTAAGGGCGGAATCAACGGTTACCTTGAATTCCGCAACATGGGTACCGATGGTCGTAACCTTATGACGATCGAACGCGCGCCCGACTATATAGCGGCGGCTCGGGAACTAGCCGTCAGACTTTGTAAGGATTACCTTTTAGAAAAGAAGAAGCCGGCAAAGGATTTCCGCTTAATAAGCTCCCAATTGGATCTACACTTTGCTCAGGACCTTGCAAAGGAAGTCGGATTCGACCCTCAATCAACCCTATCTCTCTATGAATCCTATGGCGATGTCCACTCCGCGACCTTTGGCCTTGGCTTTCATCAGCTCACAGAAAAAAAGCTGCCTAAAAATTCCCCCGTGCTCTTTGTCGGTGCTGCGGCAGGTTTGGATGCCGGCGTCGTGCATTACGTCTCTTAAGAATATTTTTTTTGGCGACCTGCGGCACCAGTGGTTGCAGGTCATCCCCAGGACTCCTCTCTTCCCAATTCTATCTGTCGATGAGAGGAGAGCATTGGCGCGGATGAAAATGTAGAAAGAACCGACTGAAGGCGCAGCCTCTGTCTCAGCCGGTTCTTTCCCTAATAAAGGCTAAAACGAAAGAGGCAGCAGCACAGCCCGAACTGGCGAGGCATCCGCACCCACCAGCCTCAAGGGTAAGGCCACAAGTTTATAAAGACCGGCAGGAACCCTATCGAGATCGACTCCTTCCAATACAGCAAGATCATTTCGATAAAGAGCCGCATGCGACGGCAGTTCTTTGGAATCAGCCGGGTCTACGGAAGGTGTATCGAGCCCAACCAGTCGCACGCCCTGTTCGGAAAGCCAGTCGATCAACTCGGGCGCAAGGGACGTAAAGACCATCTGAAATCTTTGATCATGACGAAAGGAAAGGGTCTTGAATAAGACTCGTTTCGCCGTGACTGGAATATTTGCAAAATCCGCAGCGGCCAAGCGTCGGGGTCCCACATGGCTCACGTCGATCACCTGACAATCGCCGATATAATAGCTCAGATCCCGCGCCTCTATAGAGGCTCCATCCCTATGGTAATGGCTGGGTGCATCCGTATGCGCACCGATATGAAGCGTGGTCTTAACCCACGACAAAGCGATAGTGTCGCCCTTTGCCATATCCATCGTAATCGCCCGTTCAAACTCCTGATCACCCGGAAATACCGGTGTTTGAGGCCCAACAGGCGGTGAGATATCAAAATATTCCATAGCGCGCTCCTCCTGGCTCAAGGCCGGGCAATGACTTTGAATTCGACTGCGATGGGAGTCGGGAGGGCGCCCACTTCAATCGTTGTGCGGGTTGGCCGGATAGTTTGGAATGCTTCATTGTAAACTTCGTTGTAGCCCGGGAAATCGGCCTTCATATTGGTGAGAAAGACCTGTATGTCGATGATCCGATCGAGCGAGCTGCCAGCGTCCTCAAGGATGCGTTTGACGCTGGCGATCACGGCTCGGGTCTGCACCCGAATGTCATAGTCGATCACCCGCCGCTCGGCGTCAAAGGTGATACCCGGAATCTCTTTGCTTCCCGCCTGCCTTGGGCCGATGCCCGACAGAAAGAGTAAATCGCCATAACGTCTGGCATGAGGATAGGTGCCGACCGGCTCGGCACTGCCTTTGCTAACGATTTCATAATCGGCTGGGCGCAAGGGAGCTTCCGGTCTTTGCATAGGGACAGGCAGAATCCTTGCCAAGGGTTCAGGGCTTGGAGCTTCTTTGCCAGCGACAGAAATTTTGGCTTTTCGAGTCGGCGTCGCCAGGTAATCAAAATTGGTCAATGCCTCGACGAGTTCCGCCTGGCTGCCTTCTTCTGAACTGAGGTTTTCGTCCCGCTTTACCGCTTGAACCGGCTTGGTTGGCTCAAGGCCTACGAGAGCGGCCCCTGTGCCCCAAACCGGTTCATAGGCGAAGACTTTGCCATCAAAGTTATTGCTTTGTCCGAGCAGTCCGTTGAGCCACCATATTCCTTTGGATTTTTGATCGCCGTTGGCCTGGCGGGCAAATTCCCGAACAGTCTGGGCCACGTCTTCCATATCGCCCGCACCGAGCATATCTAAAATCTTGCGGTTCCATTCATCATCTTTTTTCGAGGATATAGTATCCTCTTTGGGGTCGATGGGATGGACATGAAAGCGATGGGAAAGACTGGACACCAGCACCGCAACGGCTTTTTTGCCTGAAGACTTGAGGGCTCTGGCCGCTGCCTGACCGATGCGGGTTGTCTCTTCCTTTTCACTGTACATATTGCAGGATACGATCGCGGCGGGGAGACGATTGTCGGGATTAAGGAGTTTTTGGGCGACGATAGTTCCGGTATCGATAGGAAAACCTCGGTAATTGACCAGACGGGTTTTATAACCGAGCTGCTCGACTTCGCCGGCATAAGTTCTGGCAAATTCGGTATCGATACTAAAGCGATAAGGAATAGATCCAAGCTCGTGCCACTCCTGATCGACATGAAGCCATTCCGGTGAAGGGTCCGCCTGAAATGTGTAGCCTAATATTGAAAGCCATTGGCTCGAAAAATAAAGGATAAGATCAGCTTCTTGACGCTCAATGTCCTGCCGAAGCACCTTATAAGCGGCATGGAGCCGACCCCAGGCAGGCGACTTTTCTGGAGCGAGCAGGATATGCGGCAGGCCTGGAACGATATAGGCTTTTGAGATAAGTGAGTTCTCCATTATTGGCTTCCCCTCTGACTGGCATTCCATTCCACCACAGCATTTCCGGTTCCGATCACAGTTCCATAGCCATGGATAATTGCAGGATAATCGGGTACTTCCATGGCTTCGAGCATCCAGTTTAACGAGCCAACCTTCACTTCCGCGCTCGCCATTTCGATGAACTCTGGCATGATGTCGAGGAGTTCGCGGCATTGGCCCTGCTTCATCATATCGATCACTTTCATATCCCAAAGATATTGACCGTGATGATGAATGCGCTCAAAGCTCATGTCTTCCGGGATATCGGGTTCATGCACGAAATGCCTGTGGGAAAGGGACGAAGACGCCAGCAAGACCGCCCGCTTGCCGGATATTTCAATCGCCTCTCGGGTTGCATCGCCAAGGCTTTTGGCAACTTGAGCGCCCACCTCATTGGAGAAATAAAAGGCTGCCTGGTTCGACGAGATGAGAACGACGGGAATATCCCATTGCGGATTGATCAGGTGCAGAGCGATGATACTGCCATAATCAAGGCGAAAATTGGGGTTTTTGACAACTGTTGTGTGCATTCCCGCCTTCGCGCAGGCGTCGCGAATCTGCATGGAGAGATCGACATCGACTGTGACCTCATAGGAATATCGAAAGAGATGCGGGAAAATCGGGTCTACCGATAACCCTTTGAAGTGCTGCAATCCAAGGAAATGATGGCCAACGACAGTTGGCCAGTGTGGGGAGTGAACCACCAGCACATCTGGTTTTAAAGCCTTGATATTGGCGCGGCAGCGTTCATAGGCCCAGCGCAAACCTTCCCATCCGCATTCCGAACGAGCCTGGTTCTGAGGTGGGTTCTCCCCATAGACGAGATGAGGGGGGTGAGGCGCAAGCACGCCCGCGATGATGAATCCTTTGGTCATAGAGTCCTCTTTGCACTCTCAATCTCTTGGCGTAGAGAGCTGCAGACAGATGTTTTTTTCTTCCGTATAAAAATCGAGCGAATAGTCTCCACCCTCACGCCCGACACCCGAATCCTTCACGCCACCGAACGGCGTGCGCAGATCGCGGAGCATCCAGCTATTGATCCAGACGAGTCCTGCTTCAATGTCGGCGGCAGCGTTATGCGCGGTATCGAGGCTTTTAGTCCAGACTGTGCAAGCCAGGCCGTAGCGGGTCGAGTTAGCCTTTACGATGGCGTCGTCGTAACCGCGGAACGGAGTCAGGGTCACCACCGGGCCGAAAACCTCCTGCTGCATGATCTCTGCTTCCGTATCAGGCGCGATGAGGACAGTGGGAGGATAATAATAGCCTCCCGCAAGTTCCCCTTCCAATTGCATGGTTTCACCGCCAGCGAGAACCTTTAAACCCTGAGCTTTAGCCCTCGCGACAAAACCTATGACCTTCTCGCGATGCCCGGCGCTGACCAGCGGCCCCATAAACGATTCCGTCAGTCTTGGGTCGCCGACCTTTAGAGTTTTGACCCTGGCGATAAAAAGGCTTGTAAAGCGATCGAAGATCGACTCCTCGATCAAAAGGCGCGAAGTGCAAAGACAGATTTCACCTTGGTTTGTAAAGGACGATCGAATCGTCGTTGCCACCGCGGCTTCCAGATCGCAGTCAGCAAAGATCACGGCTGGATTTTTACCGCCCAATTCCAAGCTCATTTTTTTAAAAAGGGGAGCGGCTCGGCGCCCGATCGCCTCGGCCGTTGCTGTGCCTCCGGTGAACGAGATCAAGGGGACTTTAGGATGTCCGACCAGAGCGTCGCCAGCCTGCGAGCCGCGTCCAAAAACAAAATTACAGACGCCTTTCGGAAGATCCGCTTCCTTGATAACGGCGGCGAGAAGCGAAGCCGTCAGCGAGGTGAGTTCGGAGGGTTTAGCGACAATGGTATTGCCCGTTGCCAGGGCCGGTGCGACCTTCCACGTCAGAAGATAAAGGGGCAAATTCCAGGGGGAAATGAGTCCGGCGACGCCTATGGGATCGCGCCGGGTATAATTAAGCACCTGCTCGCTGCTTCGAAAAGCCTTTTCCTGCTGATGAAGGATGGCCCCGGCAAAGAACCGAAAGTTTTCGATCGCGCGCGGGATATCCACCTGTCTGGCAAGATGAACGGGTTTGCCTTGATCGAGGCTTTCGGCGTTGGCGAAATCTTCGATCCGGGCTTCGATCCGATCGGCGATGCGATAGAGAAATGCCGCGCGTTCGGATCGACTCAGTCTTTTCCATTTGGGGAAAGCTCGCGATGCGGCCGTGACCGCGGCATCGATATCCGCTGCGGTGGAATCGGCGATCATGCCGATGATCTGACCGTTGCGTGGGCCATAATTGTTGAGATAGGCCCCCTCGATCGGAGCTACCAAGCGACCGTCAATGAAATTCAGAATGGGATCCATCTTGCCAGCCTTTCACATAAGTGTCGGGATCAAATTCCCAACGATCCTGATCAGGATCCCATTCGTCCCAGGCCTTGACGTCCTGCATCGCATGACGAAGGTCGGGAGGAATGATATCTTCGACGATGAAAGCCTTTTGCCGTTCGAGAGGATAGGGATTGCGCAAATCAAAGCCCAAAACGCCAAGCACCCATCTTGCCACGTACCATGTGCCGCGGGGATCCCAGCCATGAGCCATCTTAATGACGACGCCGAGACCATCGGGATAGTCGGGATGAAGAATGCTCAAGCCGAGTAGACCATCGGCACCTTCCTTGGCGATAACCCTTTGCCCGCAGGATTTAAGGATGGTGGAGTCGAGGCGATTAAAGCCGCCGATAAGATCGGGATTTTTTACCATCGCTTCCCAGATCCAGTCTTCATCTTTACGAACGGCCAGATCCGCGAACAGCGCCGCCAGTTCGTTTACAGTCATGGCGAGGGTAGGTAAACCGCAGCCGTCCTTGGCGACTATGCTGGAATGCAGATCGCTGCCGAGGATCTCTTTCACCTTCTCCACGTAGACCTGATGAAAGGGATGCTGCGGCAGGGTATAGCCGATACGCGGCCAGTGATTGATGGCAGAGGCTCTTAGGATGGCCGCATGTTTTCCCGAGCAGGTATGATACCAGCGGCGCGGTCGCCTCAGCTGTTTGCCGAACTGCATTAGGGGCAGCGCCAGAGGCGTTTGCAAAAGCCCGTACTCGGAAGGTTTGAGGATATCTTTGATGGCTTCCAAATGAATAGGTTCGGCGTTGTGAGAGGCTATCGAAACGGCTTTGGATTCCCAGCTTAAATGGGCGTCAAGCTCTTTGGCGATCACCTTGATCTGCACCGGCTTCATCATCGAGCGGCCGTAGCAAAGCACGTTGCCGCCATAGGAATGATAGAGATTTTTGCCTTTAAACCATGCCACGGCACCATGCACCGTCACCTCGGGAACACCGTTGCGTCGGTAGTCGACCAGCGGAACCCAGCTATTATCGATCATGTTGAGCCTTTTGAAGGATAGGTCGCGTTTTGTTCCAGAAGGCTTCCATACTGGATTTTACGGCCTTGTTATCATGATTGTTGAAATCAAACCAGAGCATCAGCCTATCATCGTCGTGGTATTTGTCCGCCAATTGCCTTGCGACATCTTCGGGATTGCCATAGACCGCGTTTTCCACGGCTTCCGAAACCTTCTTCGGATCGAGAGTGCCTTCCATGGCCCGCCAGTAGTTTTCAAGGGCGCTGTGAGCGGCTTGTTTTGCCTTCTCGCGCTGACGCTCGGCCGAGAGCTGATCATCGCCATTGATAAAGATAAGCGAGGTTCTGGGCATATAGGAGCGATCCCACGGACCGCCGGCTTTGTGAAAATGCCTGCCCATACGCTCATGCGTGCTTTCGATCGTCGCCATCGGCGTGATGGAAAGGTTGAATACCCAAGTCGGCAGATACTCGTTGGCGAGGATCTGCACAGCCGGATCATGGGAACCGGCCACGAGCTGCAGGAGATCGAGTGGCGCTTCAAACGGTATGACGCCTACAGTCTCGAAGTCCCAGAACGGGGGGATCTCGATTCCAAGTTCATCCTCGGGAAAAGCCAGCGTCCGGTTCGCGGTCTGGACCTTTTGCCAATCCTTCGGATCACGAAACTGCGCAGGACTGAGGCGCAAGGGCTTCAGATCGGCCGAACTAAAGGTTTCATTGGTCAGGGCGCGCATGAAAATTTCGACAGCCTGTTGAAATAGGGTGCCTTTAAGCACATTCCAACCGAGAGCCTCGACTTCATTTCTTGGTCTGATACCATAGGGGCGATTGGAAAAGGGAAAACGACCTGCGGCAAAGCCGAGGAAGAGCTTTCGTGTTTCGCTCGTGTCCAGCGAATGAAGGGTCAGGAAAGTTTTGACAGCCTCAGCATGGGCGAGCGGTCCGCCGTTGCAAAGAATATTGCGGATCGCCGAACCGAGGTTGATGCGTCTGGTCATGCCGAAAGCCTTATGGGCCAGTTGCAGAATATCGGTATTAAGGCCTATTTCCCCCTTAAAATGGGGGATAACGGCATCGGCGTTTTGTTTTTGAATCTCACAGGAAAGGTGGGTTTCCGCAATCCATGCCGTTTCAAAACCCAAGGCGTCAGCGAGTTTGAGCTGATCAAAAAATTGCTCGAACATCACGCGCTCTGTCGGCATGTAGCCATCGACTTCGGTTTGACAGATGGCAAAGAACAGGTCGAACTTCATAGACAGCCCGTCCTTCCACCATCGACCGGCAGATTGATGCCATTGATGTAGGAGGCGAACGGCGAAGCGAGGAAAGCACAGGCATAGGCGGTTTCCTGAGCCTCCGCAAACCGTTTCAAAGGTATGTCTTTCAAAAAGGATTCTTCAATCTCATCCCGATTGTTCCCTGTCTTCGCCTGATTGTTGGTGATGATCTGCTCGAGCCTTTGGGTCTTGGTATATCCGGGTAAGATGTTGTTGACGGTGATTCCGTAGGGGCCCAGTTCATTGGCAAAGGTCTTTGCGGCATTGGCGGTGGCGGCACGGACAATATTGGATACGCCTAAGTTTGGCAGTGGGATTTTGACTGAAGTCGAAATGATATTGATGATGCGGCCATACTTTTGCTTTTTCATATGCGGACTGCAGGCCTGAACCAAGGCAAGGTTCGATAAGACGTGTTGAGTGAATGCTGCTTCCAAGGCGCTGGCCTCAGCATCGACGAGGGGTCCGGGAGCCGGGCCTCCACTATTGCAGACCAAAATGTCGACGTCGAAGGCAAGAGTGGGGAGAATGCCGCTTAGCTGGCGCATATCGCCCAGATCGCAGCGCACGGCCTTGTGACCGGAGCCATGTTTGGCAAGGATAGTGAGCGTTTTTCCAAGGGACTCCGCATTGCGTGCGAGTATAGTGATACGGGCGCCTGCTTTGGCCAGCTCGATGGCGCACGCTTGCCCTATTCCCTGGGATGCGCCGCAAACCAGTGCGTGTTTCCCTGCCAAAGCATCTTGTATAAGCATGACCGTCTTGCCCCTTCCCCTTAATTTTGCCTTTCTTATACAGCCAGGACCAAAGACTTGCAATCACGCTCTGACTCGGCAAATTCCCGGCTAAAATCCTTGCCGACTGCTCCGACCGCCAGGCTGGGAGAGGGTAATTCGCGGTTGCTTCATCAATCAGGGTTTTAAGCAATCGCTTTTCATCAGTCTCTCAATCAGGCAGCTCTTATAGAAGGGGCTTGAGAAAATTTACGAATTTTTTCCGCGAGGACAACTATTCCCACCAATCCCTAGCCTCTCCAAGCGATTCAAAAAAAACCCATTTTTGTTAAAATAGCCAAATGCTAAGATCCCACTGACAGGTTGACCTTAACCTTTAAGAAGTTTATTTCCAGAATAGGTCCCCTTTTTTTATCGAAGACGGTTACAGGAATTCTGGCAACAAGCCCGAGGTGGACGGTTCACCTTTTGTAGGAAGCAATATGGGAACTGAGAAACGATCGATCAAGCTGAAGATTCCGTTGGGACAACAACCCGACGATGTTACCTGCGGTCCGACCTGCCTGCAGTCGATCTATGGCTTCTATGCCGATGGCATCTCGCTCGAGAGCGTTATCAGCGAAGTGGCGATGCTCGAAGAGGGTGGGACGTATGCGTCCAAGCTCGGCGCCCACTCCTTGAAAAGGGGCTATAGCGCTGAGATCTGGTCGTTCAATGTCAATATCTTCGATCCCTCTTGGTTCGACATGAATTCCCCACAATTGATCGCCAAGCTGAAACTTCAAAGACAGGCCAAGAAGAATCGTAAGCTGCGCAACGCGAGCGATGGCTACCTTGAATTTTTAGAAAGCGGCGGCATCCTCCGCTTTGAGGATCTGACGGCAAACCTTTTGGTGTCGCTTCTCCAGGACGGTCGGCCTTTGATCGCCGGTCTCAGTTCGACCTATCTTTACAAGACCATGCGGGAGGATCCGAAAACCACCGCAAACGACGACATCAGAGGACGCCCTGCGGGTCATTTCGTGCTGATAACAGGCATCGATATGGAAGCAAGAACAGCGCAGATCACCGATCCCTATTTCCCTAACAACATCTCAGATATTCAAACCTACACCGTCTCCATTCCCCGATTGATTTGCGCGATCCTTCTGGGAGTGATGACCTACGATGCGAACCTTCTTGTGATTAAACAGAAAGAGAGCCCGCTGAATGAAGAATCTCATCGTCGTTGAATCAGTCGATGAGTGGCCCAGGCAACTGGGCGACTTTGAGGTTGTAAGCGACATTGATTATTTTATCGAAGAGCATTTTCAAGAATCCAAGAACTATCGCGTTTTTAATCTCTGCCGGTCCTACCGCTATCAAACATCCGGTTATTATGTTTCTCTTTTGGCTGCTGCGCGCGGTCAGAAGCCTATTCCCTCGCTCAGTACGATCCAGGAGATGAAGACCAAGGCCTTCGTCAAAATCACCTCAGACAACCTCGATGCGCTGGTGCAAAAGTCTCTGGCCGACATCAAATCCGATACCTTCGAGCTGTCGATCTATTTCGGCAAAAATATTGCCCGCAAGTATGACAAGCTAGCCGCCGAGCTTTATAAATATTTTGCGTCGCCGCTCATTCGGGCAAAGTTCTCAAAGAAAAATAAATGGCTCCTAAGTTCGATCGGGCCCATCAGCCTCAAGGATGTGCCGCGCTCGCACAAGGTCGACCTTATCTACTTCGCCGAAAGCTACTTTAAGAATGCCACGCTGCGTAAGCCGGTGAAATCTGCCCGCTACAGTCTCGCGATCCTTAGAAATCCCCTTGAGGAATTGCCGCCTTCGGATGACAAGGCGATCGCGCGCTTTATCAAGGCCGCCCAAAATCAGCAGATAGAGGTCGATATCATCGGGCCTGACGACCTGCGCCGGCTCGCCGAATATGACGCCCTCTTTATTCGAGAAACGACCAACGTCAACCATCATACCTTTCGTTTTGCCCAAAAAGCCAAGGCCTTGGGACTCGTCGTTATCGACGACCCGGAATCCATCCTGCGTTGCACCAATAAGGTGTTCCTCGCCGAGCTTTTAAAGCGTCATCATATTCCCACACCCAAATCCTTTATCATTCACAGGAAGAATCTTGAGCAGCTGCTTGAGAAACTGCCGGTTCCCTGCGTGCTCAAACAACCCGACAGTGCTTTTTCGCAGGGTGTTTTGAAGGCAATGACACGGGAAGAGATCATTGAAAAAGTCGAGGTCATGCTCAAGGAATCGGACCTGGTGATCGCGCAGGAATTCATGCCGACGCCTTTCGACTGGCGCATCGGTATCATCGACAACAAACCGCTCTATGCCTGTAAATATTTCATGGCCCGCGGTCATTGGCAGATCTATAACAAGAAAGAGAACGAGCTCGACTACGGTCATGCCGAGACCTTTCCCATGGAGGAGATGAACCCGAAGCTCATCACCCTGGCCCTTCGCACTGCGGCAGCCGTTGGAGATGGCCTGTATGGCCTTGATATAAAAGAAAAAGATGGTAAATATTATATTATCGAGGTCAACGATAATCCCAGCATCGATGCGGGCGTGGAAGACAAAGTGATCAAACATCATCTCTACGATGAGATCATCAGCGTATTCGTCAAACGACTTGAGCAGAAAACGAAAGGATATTCCGAATGAGTCGCCTCCTTCATCTCTTCGAAGCTTATGGCATCGAAATGGAATATATGATAGTGAATCGCGATAGTCTCGATGTCATGCCGATCTGTGACCAGGTCATCGAGAGTTTGGCCGGTGAAATAAGCAATGATTTTTCGCTCGGACGCATTGATATTTCCAACGAGCTCGTGCTGCATGTCATAGAATTCAAATGCAATGGCCCGCAAAAAGATCTGGTCCTCATGCAAAAGGATTTTCAAGAGCAGATTACCGCCATCAACGGCGTTCTGGAAAAATGGAATGCCTGTCTGCTCCCGACCGCGATGCATCCCTGGATGAATCCTGATCTTGAGACCAAGCTCTGGCCGCATGGCAATAACGAGATCTATGCGAGCTATAATCGCATTTTTGATTGTCGCGGTCATGGCTGGTCGAATCTGCAAAGCGTGCACATCAATCTGCCTTTCGCCGATGACGCCGAGTTCGGGCGCCTGCATGCCGCCGTTCGTATCGTCCTTCCGCTTTTGCCCGCACTGGCCGCGAGTTCGCCCTTGGTCGAGGGCAAAATCACCGGCGCTCAGGACAGCCGCCTTGGCTTTTACATGGCGAATCAGCGGCGCATTCCCTCTATTATTGGCTCAGTCATCCCGGAAAGGGTTTTTACCGAAGCCGATTATAATAAAGAGATTTTGGACAAGATCTATAAGGATATTGCGCCCTCCGACCCTGACGAAATTCTGCGGGAGGAATGGCTGAACAGCCGTGGGGCGATCGCCCGCTTCGAACGGCACGCTATCGAAATCCGGGTCCTCGATATTCAGGAGGCACCGATCGTTGACTTCGCTATCATCGCCTTGGTCGTCTCGCTGGTAAAGAGTCTGGTTGACGAGCGCTGGATAGCCTATGCTGAGCAAAAAAAGGCCGACGAGGACGAGCTGAGGGTGATCTTCAAGGAAGCGTCGGAGCAGGGTCTCGATTTTTCTATCCACAATGCCTTTGTCCTCAACGCTTTTGGTGAGTCCAGGCCGATTACAATGCGGAACCTATGGGGGAAAATTCTGAATGAGCTTGTGGCTAGGGATTACGAAATCAAAGATTTCAAGACAGTGGCCGAAAGACTCCTGGCCAAGGGTAATCTATCGACTCGTATTCTGAACAATCTGGGTGAAAAGCCAAATCATGAAGCAATCAGGTCGGAATATAAAAAGCTAGCGCAAAGTCTCATGAGCGGTCAATTCTATGCCTGATCAATGGGTGCTGCTGATCAGTTGCGAACATGCCGGGTATAAAATCCCCAAGGTCTACTGCAATCAGATCGATGAGGCGACGAAAGCGCTGCTCCCGACCCATCGGGGCTGGGATCAAGGCGCCTTAAATCTGGCAAAACTTGTGAGTAAGTCGGAAAACGCGCCGCTGTTTTTCACGGAAATCAGCCGGCTGCTTATTGATTGCAATCGTTCGATACAGCATCCCAAGGTATTTGGTCCTTCCTTTCGGGATAAAAGTCCACAGGAGAAGGAGCAGATCGCCAACGACTACTATCATCCCTATCGGAATTCCATAGTCGAGGCGATCGAACGCTTTCATTCGCGAAATCTCAAGGTCTTGCATTTTGCTTTTCACTCTTTCACGCCGATTTTGGATGGTGAGACGAGGAATGCCGAGTTGGGTTTACTTTACGACCCTGGCCGCAGCAGTGAAAAGCACTGGGCTGAGGTGTATGGGGAGCAATTGAGAGCGGTGGGGTTTCCGTGGCGAAGTCGTAGGAATTATCCCTATCTGGGCAAATCGGATGGTTTTACCCGCTTCCTGCGGGCGCGGTTCAAGGCAGAGATCTATGCCGGATTTGAGCTGGAGTTTAACCAGGCCATTTTTCAAAATTCTGCCGATAGCAATAGAATAGGGGCTTTGATGCTGAGCCTCTTTGCAAGGCTTGAGCTGTATCGCCCCTAGCCCTCGGTGAGCCGCATTCCTCATTTCGGGCTTTTGGCAGGGAATTTAAAGGCAATTTTTAGATCGTCAGATAAAAGGCTGTAAACAACGAGAGTCTTCCAACTCCCCCCGGTGTAAACAAAGCCCCGACGAATTCCCTCCCTTACCATGTTCAGCGATTGGGCCAGTTTTAGGGAGCGTCGGTTTTTTTGCTCGATGCAGGCTTCGATACGATGCAATTTGAGGCTCGAAAAGCCAATCTGAAGCATTGCCTCAACGAGTTCACGGCCGTATCCCTGGCCCCAATAACTATTATATATACCGTAGCCAATGCCTCCGGACTGAAAGATATGTCTGCGGATATCATAGAGAATGGCATGACCTATGGGTTGGCCTGTTTTTTTATCGAGGGCAATAAAATAGTAGCGTTCCGTCTTTCTGTTTTTTTCCTCTAAGCGGAGCATTTTTTTGAACGCAGCCCGACTTGCTTCAAATTCAGGATCGGGTTTGAGATCCCATTGGTTGCGAGCCTCGGGCATCTGTTCATGAGTCGTCTTCCAAAGCTCATAATCGTTGGCATTATAGAAGCGGATTAACAGGCGTTTGCTGGTTTTAGTGAAAGTAACGGAAATTGGCAAGTTGTACCTCTGGGATTCTTTTATTCGGGGATGTTCTAGGATTTTCTTCTGGATTTTGCATTGAGGGTTCGATACTTGGGCTGATTCTAGCGCATAGGAGAGGGTAATTCAAATTTTAGCGGGCCTTCCACTTGCTCAGGCTCGCCACTTAAGCTGCCGCTCTCAGGTTTGTCAAGTTTTCGTAATCAACAGGACTCAAATTTCCAGTCGACGAATGACGGCGGCCAACTCACGCAGGATATACCTGCGTCTCATCTGGTAAAATTAATGCAGCCTGTGAAACTTGCGAAAGTCAGGCCCCTTGAAAGCGGCTATGCTACTCCCCCCTTAGACTCGCAAAATTCTCATCATCTCAACGCTAAAAAAATATTATGTACTTTGAATTCCGGGATTTTTTGTAGGCACGTGAATCAAAGGATAATTACCCTTCCGTATTTTTACCGCTCGAGGCTGCCGGTGATGCATTAATTTCTTTAAAGAATTCGCATCTGCGGGCCGGGCTGGGTTTGCAGTCTTTAAATGCGAAAATTCAGACATTACCCATGTTCCCTTTTCGAAAGGGATCGGTTTTATTCAATCTGCGCCCGGAATGTCCGTGCTCATCATTCATCAATCGAAGAGGATTCATCATGAAACCAAATACATTGTTTGTCGGTCTATCGGTTCTTGCGCTAAACGTTGCTACTGTTACCCGGGCTTCGGATGCTGCTCCTCAATCCGTAAGTCCGCCGGCCATAACTCCCCCGGCCGAAACCTCGACGACTTCAAGTCCTGCTCAGCAGCCTAATCCTTTCAAGGTGCCTGTGTCTGGTGTTCTGGCAGACGGGACTATCTTTAATGGTGTTATGGAAGTCACCAAACTTACTACGGACGATAACGGCAAGTTGGTTGCCGATGGCGTGCTTACCGGCACAGCTCAAGGTGTAGGCGGGGGCGCGGCAACAACGATTAGTCAAACTATACAGCAAATCGCAATTGCAGTGTCGGCACCTACGGGTCAGTGCGATGTTGTCAAACTCAACTTGGATGCCCTCAATCTTGATGCGCTGGGAGCTGTGGTCGACCTTGCGCCTGTTGATCTCAACGTGATTGCCGATTCGGCCGGTGGCAAACTGCTAGGAAACCTTCTCTGCTCGGTAGCCCATCTGTTGGATAACCCTCTGTCGGGACTCTTGGGTCTGGGTGACCTCCTTGGTAAGGTTAATGATCTGATCGGAGGGAACGGCAGTCTGCTCGGTGGCCTACTTGGTGGAGCACTTGGTGGTGGTGATCAAGGCGGTGGTTTACTAGGCGGTCTTCTCGGTGGTGGTGATCAAGGCGGTGGTTTACTAGGCGGCCTACTCGGCGGGGGTGATCAAGGCGGTGGTCTACTCGGTGGCCTTCTCGGTGGTAGCAGCGTGCCTAGCGCTCCCGCGGGAACAGGAATTTCCGCAGCATCAACCGGACCGACCACTGACTGATAGAAAACCGGGCGCGATAGACTCATAGTCGCGCCCTTCCATGCGAAGTCGCCTTTACGAGAACACGCTTGGCTCGGAAGCGGAATTTCTCGGAAGGCGTTTCGCCGGGAAGTCTCGGCTAAAATAGCAATAAACAGCTTCTACTGCCTGGCGTTTATTCACATTCGAAGCCAAGCTATCCTACAAAAAGTAATGTTGCCACACGATGTAAATAAGCTTAACTCGACATATTTTACCTCTAGAATTATGGCCAGGTAGAGACTTTAGCTTATCGAGTTCGCCGACTACGCAGGAGCGGAGCGTGGCAAGGCTCCCCAGTATAGGATTGCTAGAAAAAAAGGCTTAAAATCCAGGCTGACCCAATGCCCGGGGAGCCTTTGAGGTTCGAATCCCACCAGCAAGAACACAAAGGGTCACGATATAAGGAGAGATTTGTATGAGCTGGATAAGCCAGGCCGTATGGGAACCCGACAGCAATCCCTGAAGACGAAACTGAATCGAATCGGTCATGCCAAATAAAAGGCAACTCAAAGCTGTCGGCAGAGGTGACCATCGCCCTAAGATCATCGCGGCAATAGCCATAAATCCAGCTCCTGCCGTCATCTGCCGGGAAAAGGCGGAAGCCAGCATAGTCGACATCACAGCGCCGCCCCAGCCCGCAAAAACTCCTGAGACCACAACGCATACCCATCGGATTCGCAACACCCGTAGCCCGGCATTGGCCAATGCAAGGGGATGTTCCCCTGCAAACCGAACCCAAAGTCCGGCTACGCTTCGACGCATCCACAGGGTCATGGCAGCCACCAGTCCGAGGGCACCAAGCGTTGGCCCGAAGGAAAACCTTTGCTCAAGGGTAAGGCTTGGCGTTGAACTGGTGACATGGAAAAAATATTTATTGAGAAAAGGGGTAACGCCGGCGCTCAATAAATTGATGCCCATACCGATCACAACTTGGTTGCCTCGTAGGGACAAAGTAAAAAATCCGAAAATAATGGCCAATAAAGCCCCAGCAAAACCCGCGGCGATGAAGCCCAAAAACGACGATCCCAAGCCATGAGCGACGGCGGCACCCGTAAAAGCTCCGATCAGCATCAAGCCTTCCAGCCCAAGATTTATGACCCCCGAACGTTCCGCGAGAAGCCCGCCCATAGCCGCAAACCAAAGGGGGGTTGCCATCCTTATGCTGGACAAAAGAATATCAATCGCGATTTCCATAAAGCCTCCCTTTAAGTCGTGACAGGCGTTGCTGCAATCCAAGCGGAATAAGGGATTCACAGCTCATAAAGAGGATAAGGATAGCTTGCAGAATTTGAGCGAAATCCCGCGTCACCCATTCCGTCTCAAAATCAAGATCCAAAGACCCTTTGTGCAATCCCCCAAATAGGACCGCCGCCATGAGAATGCCGATAGGGTGAAGCCTACCGACCAAAGCGACGGCAACGCCCATGAATCCGTACCCAGGCGAAAAGCCCAGCACGAATTTGCCGGTGTTGCCATAGACTTCGATAAATCCCACGACTCCTGCCATCATACCGCCCAGCGCGAGGGCCCAGAACTGCTGGGAGGCATTGGAAATACCCGCGTTATGAGCCGCCTCAGGGTTGTCGCCGCTGGCTTCCATCGCAAATCCCGCGCTGGTCCAGCGATAAAAAGCCCATACCAGAAGTGCCGCGAGAGGGGCTAACAAAATATGCCAGCCGACGGGGGCCTCTTGAAAATAAGCCCACGGTGCAATATGAGCCTTGGGTAAAATGGAGAGGGTTTCAGGATTCTGACTCGTAGTGCTTTTAAAATAGTTCAATGCGAGCCAACCCGTGATTCCATAAGCGATAAAATTGAGCATGATCCCCGCGACAACTTCATGGGCCTGACGTCGCGACCTTAGATATCCGAGCAGGGATCCCCATAAAAACCCGCCGAGCAAAGCGGCTGCAAAGCCGAGGGTACGATTGAGGAACACATCGTCAGGCCCATAGATGCCGGCCAATGCTGAAGATAACGCGCCCACGGTCAATTGACCCTCGACCCCTATATTAAAGAGCCGTGCTCTGAGACCGATACTGACCGCGAGCCCAGTAAGAACCAAAGGGGCAGCGTGAAAAAGGCTTAAGCCAAGGTCATAGGCGGTTCCTAAAGCCCCCTGATAGAATACCCTGGCGACGACCCCTGGGTCCTCGCCGATCAGTTTGATGAGAACGGCGGCAATCCCAAAACCAAGGAACAGCGCAAGCGCGGAGTGCCTTAAAACCCTAATGCTACCCATCGGCTTGTCTCCCATCGGGAGTATTGGCACCGCTCATGGCTAAACCCAGCTCCTTTTCATTGCAGGTGCCGCCTTCAAAAGTTTTGCTGATACCAAAATTCTCAAGCACAGCGATACGATCGGAGAGGGCGATGATTTCGTCAAGCTCCGAGGATATGAGAAGGATCGCCAACCCCTGGGCTTTTAATTCCAGGAGCTTTCTATGAATGATCTGTATCGCCCCTATATCCACGCCCCGGGTGGGATGGACGGCAATGAGGAGTTTGGGGCGATGATGAACCTCGCGAGCGATGATCAGTTTTTGCTGATTTCCCCCTGAAAAATTCCGGAGGCTAAGGTCGGGAAGCTGCGGTACGACTCCAAAATTTTCCATCCCCTGGACCGTGGCCCGCCTTACCGTTGACCAGCGGACAAACGGGCCAAAGCGAAAGGACTTTCGTTTTTGATATCCCAGAAGAAAATTCTGAACAGCCGATCTATCGAGAAGAAGAGCCTCATGATGGCGGTCGGCGGGAACACACCCGAGGCCCGCTGCCGTTAATTCGGAGGTGGCCATCGCACGCATATCCCGGCCGCTAAAAGCTAAAATTTTAACGCTATGATCCGTTAGAAATTCGCGCGGATGACGGAGAGCTTTGACAAGTTCGCTCTGACCGTTGCCTTCTATACCGGCAATGCCGAGGATTTCGCCCTTATGCAAAACGAGGGAACAAGTCCTGCCGGCAGATTTTCGAGCATCGCCTGATGCCAGCTGCAGATCGGCGATCTCAAGGACAGGCTGCCCGCTGCTCTTATCCAGCCGTGAATTTTTAACCGGCTCTATCCGCGCCCCTATCATGAGGGTGGCAAGGGTGTCAGCGTCCGTGTTTTTGGTTTCGACGGTGCAAAGGACGCGCCCGGCCCGAAAGATCGTGATGGCATCGGTGACGGCCAGGAGTTCCCGCAGTTTGTGTGTGACAATCAGAATCGTTTTGCCAGCTTTGGCCAAGGTCCGCAACAGCTCAAAGAAGCGTTCCACTTCCTTGGGCGTGAGGACTGCGGTCGGTTCGTCAAATATCAATATCTGGGCATCGATAGAGAGGAGCTTAAGGATCTCCACCCGCTGGCGGGCCCCGACGCTAAGATCTGCTATTGCACTATCGAGGGGAACGTCCAGACCATGAGCATTCATCAGGGCCAGGAGCTGGACTCTGGCTGCGTTGAGATTCAATAACTGAAGCACAGGAGCGAGGCGGGAAAGAGCCGGGTAGGTCGGTTCTTCGCCGAGGACTATATTCTCGAGAACGGTTTGCGCCTCGCTCAGCATAAAGTGTTGATGGACCATTCCGATCCCAAGGGCTTTGGCATCGTGAGGGGATCGCAATTCGCGGCGGATGCCATCGATCCAGATCTCGCCGTGGTCAGGTGGGATAACGCCGTAAAGCATCTTCATGGCAGTGGTTTTGCCGGCACCGTTTTCACCGAGTATGCCTTGAATACTGCCCTTGTGGACTTCAAAACTTACATCGGTATTGGCAACGCAAGGACCAAAGGCCTTGCGAAGCTCCTTGACTTTTACGGCAGGTGGCAGCGAAGCATTCCCGAACTGAATCATAATCAGGCCCTATCCCAGATCGATGACATACTATTTTTTGATCGCGTAGTAATCGGGAACCTTGATTTTGCCACTAATAATGTCTTTTTTGATTTGAGCGATCTGCGCTCTTTGTTTGGCGTCGACGAGCTTGGCATTAAACTCGTCAAAGGCTAGGTCGACACCATCGTTTGCCAATCCAAAACGAATGGTGCCGGCATTAAATTTATTTTCCACGGTGTCCTTAATCGTTTGATAGACGGCGACGTCCACGCGCTCGAGCGCGCGATCGA